>CAZIRP010000008.1:0-120346 GCA_964541665.1 uncultured Caldilineaceae bacterium
GTCTGGAGAATCCATAACGGCGAAAGATGCCCCAGATTGCTGGCTTCTCTTATGGAATCTGCGCAACTCTTTGGGGGAGTTTTCGCAAGTGCTAGCGCAACACTCGTACTTATCTCAAAAATCTCTGTACCACACTGGTTGGGCTACCTTTGTTCATAGGAGCCACAACCGATTTTTGAGATGACTTCTAGCCACCTGTGTGGTTTGGAAAAAATCTACTCTCTTACTATACTGTAAAAACCTGCAACGGGGCTGAGTCAGGCGTCGCAGAAGAATGAAGGTTGTTTTATGTATCAAGAGCCAAATCGCTTCCCTCAAACCGAGCAAACCCCTGAAGAACCCTGGTGGATCTGGCCACGAGAATTGCTACAGGTCATTGCACCTGCGCTGATCCTGGCCTTTGTGGTGCATCTCTTTCTGGCCCAGGCGACCGTGGTTTACGGGCAAAGTATGGAGCCCAACCTGGTACAATTCCAGCGGCTGATTATTGACAAGATCAGCTATCGTTTTCAAGCCCCCCAGCGCAACGATATCGTCGTGCTGGATCTGCCGGGGATCGAAGAGATGCTGGTCAAACGCATTGTGGGTTTGCCCGGGGAAGTCGTGGCCCTCAAAGATGGCCAGGTTTGGATCGACGGTCAGCCGCTGGCTGAGCCGTTTGCCCACGATTTGGCTTTTCAGGAGATGGCCCCCATTCAATTGGGACCGATGGAGTATTTTGTCCTGGGCGACAATCGTGGCAACAGCAACGACAGCCGCTCGTTTGGCCCGATCGCCCGGAAGTTAATTGTGGGCCGTGTTTGGTTGCGTTACTGGCCTCTCGACCAATTTGCTTATTTCTGATCGCTTATCTCTGACCATGAACGTGCGCTCGGTGTCCAACTTAGCTTCTATCCCTGCCTTCTACGCCGAGCGAGCTGGGTCTGCCTCGTTTTGGGCATCGCACCCCGGCATGGGTAGCGGACCTCACTTGTCTGCGCCGGCTCGTGCCATGCACAGGCCCGACGCCAAGCCTATTCCCCACCCCACAGGCCGACTATGAGTTCGCGCCGCTGGAACAACACAACCAAGGTCATCGTGATCGTCGTGCTGGCGATCCTGGCGCTGATTTTGGTCGCCACCTTTCGGGCGTTGATCCCCGCGACGATTGTGGCTTTGCTGCTGGCTTTTGTGCTCAGCTACCCGGTCAACTGGTTGCAGCGCCAAACGGGCTGGGCGCGTAGCACCGCGGTCGCCGCGCTCTACGCGGTGATCCTCACCCTCTTGTTGCTGGCCCCAGCGTTGATCATCCCGCGCGCGCTCAGCCTTTCGCTGGCCTTGCGCGACACCCTCGAAAGTTTGATCGAGAGCCTGCAAAGCGTCAGCACTGGGTTTTTGCTCACCCTGGGCGATCTGCACCTTTCACCCGACACCATGCTGCAACAGGTGGGCGATGGTCTGCAAAATGTGCTGCTGGCCACGGCCAATCCGCTTTCGATCTTCCGCGGGGTCAGCAGTGGCGTGCTGCAAACCGTCTATGTCCTGGTGCTCAATTTCTGGCTCCTGGTTGATCTGCAAAAGTTGCGCCGCGCCCTCTTTGAACAGATCCCGCTCGATTATCAGGAAGATGCCCGCCAACTGGCCGAAGAGTTGGGCGAAACGTGGCAAGCCTTTTTGCGTGGCCAAACGGTGCTGGCCCTGGTCTTTGGCTTGATCACCTGGATCCCGCTGGCGATTGTGGGCATGCCCAATGCCGGTGGGCTGGCTCTGCTGGCCGGGGTGATGGAATTCCTGCCCAATATCGGCCAGGGGATCAGTGGCACCATCGCGGTGATGATGGCGCTCTTTCAGGGCTCCACGTGGCTGCCAGTCAACAACCTCGCTTTCGCGCTGATCGTCCTGGTGATCTATTCGATCATCGCCCAGATCGAGAATGTCTATCTGGTGCCGCGGTTGGTCGGCGGACGAGTCAAACTTCATCCAGCCGTTGCCTTTATGGGGACGGTGGCCGGGGCCCTGGTTTTTGGCGTTCTGGGCGTGCTACTGGCAACCCCGGTGATTGCCAGCGGGCGCATCATCTTCACCTATATCTATCGCAAGCTGCTCGACCAGGAGCCCTTTCAACCGGCCCATCTGGCTCAGGCCGCAATGCGCATCCCTGGGCTGGTGGGGGGACGCAAGATCGAAGCCGTGGTCTTTGAGCTGGATGGCACGCTAGCCGCCCCGGATTGGGGAGCAACCGGCTGGGCGGTCAGTTATTTTTACTGGTTAGAGCGGGTGGCACCAGCGGCCCAACGCCGGGAAATTGCCAGACGGATGCTGGTGATGTTCGAAGGGGCGGTCAACTTTCTGCTCAGCCAGTTGCATCGCTTTCACCTGGACAAACGCGCGCGCGTCCAGCGCATCCTGCCGATCCTCGACAGCTTGCGTGGCTATCCACCCGTGGCAACTCTGCGGCCACTGCCCGTTACAGCCACACTTACCCAATTGACCACGGATTATCGCTGTGCGTTGATCTCGATGCGCGAGCCGGAGGAAGTTGCCCACTTTTTGCGCTGTGCGGGGTTGGATCAAGGCATCTTTGAGGTGGTGCTGACCCGCGCGGAGGTGCGCAATTTGCTGCCACGCAGCGAGGGCTTAGCGCTGATTGCCGAACGAATGGCTTTGCAACCCAACCAAATGCTGATGGTCAGCGATACCGACGTCAATTTGCGAGCAGCACGGGCAATGGAGATGGCGACCGCGGGGGTCCTGACCGGGCTGGGCGTGGCCGAAGAGATGCGCGAGGCGGATCTGGTTTTGACGTCCGTGGCCGACTTGACGGAGTGGCTGTGAGCAGGGTGCCTGGCCCGGCGCTCACTCTAATCCAGCTTGCAATTGCCACATAGCCCATAAAATTCGAGCAGATGGCTCTCGATGGCAAAGCCAAAGCGGTCGGTCAATTCCTGCACCATTTGGTCGGCAATACATTGTTGAAAATCCACAACCTTGCCACAAGCCGAACAGACCAAATGGTGATGCCCGCCTTCGGCCCAGATATAGGTCGGGCCACCCTCCCCCAGATGGATCGGGCGCACGATCCCCAGTTGAGTCAAGAGTTCGAGTGTCCGGTAGACCGTAGCCCGCCCCACTGTGGGATAAATGGCCTGGGCGCGCTGAAGAATCTCACTCGTGTTCAGGTGCTCGCCATTTTGTTCAATGACTTGTAACACCGCCAGGCGCGGCGGGGTGATTTTGTAGCCCGCCGCCCGCAATCGGTCGATATAGGCTTGTTCCATGCGCTATCCCTGTTGCTACTGCCACACATACCCGCAACTACCTACTGGGTATGCGACGTTGACCGCTCTGGCGCAAGGTAGATCAACGGCAGGCTGATCAATGTCACGCCATATTTTACCAGCAAATTGACAACAAAAATCTGCCAGACTACCCCCCAGGGTAATGCCCAGCCAAAGGCCCCAACCGCGAAAATCAGATTATCCACCGGCACGCTGACACTGTTGCTGATCAGCACACGCAGCCACTGAAAGCGGCGGGTGATGCGCGTCACAAACCAGTGGTAGACTTCGGTGTCGAGCAACTCGCTGACCACCTCCGCCACAATCGAGGCGAGCACAATGCGCCAAACCGGGGCCAGGATCGCGCTGAATTGCTCACCCAAGCCCCATGTGGGGTCGCTCGGTACGCTGGCCGCCCAGCGCAGATAGAGCGCCATCAGCAGATTGACCGCCGCGGCCATGATGATCAACCAGCGGGTGTTTTCTCGCCCCAATACCTTGTGTACCACATCGCGCAGGGTGAAGGTGATTGGGTAGATGAACGTGCCCATATCAACGGCCAGGCCCGCGACCAGGCCGATCTTCAAACTGGCAATGTCGGCCAACATCTGCGCCGCAATGTAACCAGCCACCACCGCAATAGCGACGCGACTCACAACTTCATTCGACAGCGCACGCGGCGCGGCCTCTGCCCCGGGCAGGTTTGCTGGGTTGGTAATGTTCACGATACAATGCTCCTATGTTTTGGTAAGGCGGGAACTCCGACCGCCGTTCAGAAAACGCTCCCTCATTGTACTAGGAACCCAGTTTTTGTCCATATCTTGATCCGGTGTTCTGAGGGCGAGGCTTCAGGTTGCGAGTTCAAAGTTTGGGGTTTGGCATGCAACGGGAATGGGGATTAGTTGTCGATGAATGGTGTTGAATCCGTACAACCGACGTTGGATCAGGCAGGGTCGGTGCGCCAGGATGAACGATTGGATGTTGCTCGCCTTGAGGCCTATCTGCTGGCCCACTTGAGCGCAGCACACGGGCCTTTGCAGGTCGATCAATTCCCCAGTGGCTATTCCAACCTCACTTATTTGTTGCGGCTCGGTGGGCAAGAATTGGTATTGCGTCGCCCACCCTTTGGGGTCAATATTCACTCGGCCCACGACATGGGGCGCGAATACAAAGTACTGTCCGGCCTCTGGCCCGTCTATCCTCGCGTGCCGCGCCCCCTGCTCTATTGTACGGATGAAAGCGTGATCGGCGCGCCCTTTTATGTGATGCAGCGCGTTTCCGGCGTGATCTTGCGGGCCGAGAAACAGCACGAGCAACGCTTTCCACCCGCGATCTTCCAACAGTTATCGATCAACTTTATCCGCAACCTGGCCGCGATCCATGCCATCGACATCCACGCGGCTGGCCTGGCCGACCTCGGTCGCCCCGCCGGGTATGGGGCGCGCCAGATCAGCGGCTGGAGCAAACGCTATCGCGCCGCGCAAACCGACGAGATCCCAGGCGTGGAGGCGGCCATCGACTGGCTGCCCAGGCACATGCCCGCCGAGCCCGCGGCGGCCTTGATCCACAACGATTACAAATACGACAATGTCATTCTGGCCGCGGCAGATCCAACAACGATCCGCGCGGTGCTGGATTGGGAAATGTGTACCGTGGGCGACCCGCTGATGGATTTGGGCACCACGCTCGGTTATTGGATCGAGCCCGATGACCCGCCAGCCTTGCAAGCGATGTTTGGCATCACCACCGCGCCGGGCAATCTGACCCGTAGCCAATTGGTCGAGGCATATAGCGCGGCCAGTGGGCGACCGGTGGACGATCCGCTCTTTTATTACGTTTACGGTCTCTTCAAGATCGCCGGCATCATCCAGCAGATCTATCATCGGTATTGCCAGGGTCACAGCCAGGACGAACGCTTTGCGGCATTGTTGCCCGTGGTGCAAGCTTACGGCGTGATGATCACCCGGGCGCTGGAGCGCGGCCACCTCTGATATGCCTCAACGCCTGCATTCGCTGGATCGTGATCTGCTGCTCATCTGCGCCACCCGTCACCGACCGACAATCCGCCGCAACCGTCCCCGTCTTCACCCAGGCCGATGCGTAACACGGACTTGATCTTATGGCGCGTATTCTCTATTTTTGCCCAGATTTTCCCCAACCTTCTGGGGGCACCAAAACGCTCTATCGCCATGTGCATCGGTTGTGCGCGCTTGGGTTCGACGCCGCGATTGTCCACAGTCAGCGTCCCTTCCAGTTGACGTGGCACAATTGGCACGTGCCGGTGCTCTGGCTGGCGGATCGGCCCCAGTTTCAGGCAGATGATACGCTGGTCTTTCCGGAAACCATGCTCGACTACATCCGCCAGACCCAGGGCTTTGGAGGCCAGCGGGTTGTCTTTGCCCTGAGCTGGCTGCCCAGCTATCACCGCTTGCGGCCCGGCGAACGCTGGCAGGACTATGGCATCGAACGGGTGATCACCAAATCGCCCACCATTCAGCGCTATCTGGCCTGGAGCATGGGCATCGACGCAACGCTGATCCGCGAGGTGATCGATGCGCGGCTCTATTTTGTGCCAGCGGAGCCCAAACAGGCGCGGATCGTCTACCTCACCCGCAAAGAGAATAGCGGGGCCTGGCTGCAGGGCGTATTTGCGCGCAAATCCTTACCTGGGCCGCAGTATCAATGGCTGGCCCTGCGGGAATTGGCCGAAGCAGACTATGCAGCCCACCTGCGCGCCAGCAAGATCTTCCTGACCACCACGCTCCAGGAAGGCATGCACGTCTCAATTTTGGAGGCAATGGCCTGTGGCTGTCTGGTGATTGGCTATCACGGGATTGGCGGGGCCGATTTTATGGTCGGCGAGGGGCCAGCGCAGAATTGTTTGCTGGTGGAAAATGGCAACTTGCCCGCGCTGGGCCTGACCATCGAGCAGGCGCTGACCAACCTGGCCGCTGATCCCGATTCCTACCAGGCGATCATCGAACGGGGCGTGGCAACCGCGCAGCGCTATCAGGACCCGCGAGCGGAGAGTGAAGATCTCAGGCAGTTTTTTGGCGTATCATGAGTTAGACGCTCGTTAGTTGCTACGAAGACGCTCTACCAATTCAACAATCCACCCTTGAATCACCTCGTTTGAGATGATAAACACTGCGCCCTTCCAAAAGAATTGATCTAAGGCAACCATTAAGCAAATTAACGCGATAAAATTGTAGACGCCTGCACCAATAAACCCCATACAACCACGCTGGACGACCACAATGGCAGGATCGCTATGTTCAAAACTGCGCATCGTTAAAGAAGTTGCCTTTTGCCAACCTGCCCACTGATCTTTTGCTAATCGTCGTAGAAACGATGCAAATATTAAGAAGACACCTGCTGCGATCCAATTGCCAGGAATCGAAAAGATATGCTCACTGAAAGACATCAACGATCCCTCCTGGGAGCTAAGGGAGGTGAGAGTAGAAGGGTTAATTCATGCAATACAACCCGCGGCAAACCAGCTTGTCAACGGATTTTGGAAGCGAATTGAGCGGATCTGAGAGTAGCATCCGTGAATCCGTTCCACAAATCCGCTGACAGCTCATACTCAGAAACCAGGCCTTACGAATAATCACCCCTCGCCGTTGAGGACGCGCTGGGCCGCTTCGCAGAGGATGGCAACGCCGGTGGGCAGGCAGCGCTCATCGATGTCGAAGCGGGGATTGTGGTGCGGCGCGTTGATGCCCCGCTCGTCGTCCCGTGCGCCGAGGAAGAAGAAGTTACCCGGCACGCGTGCCAGAACCGCTGAAAAATCTTCCCCACCGGTAGTGCGATAGTTCATATCCACCCGCTCGGCCCCCAACGTCGCCGCCACCACATCGGCGACCAGCGCGGTGGGCTCTGCAGAGTTCACCGTGGCATCGATCCCTTCGGAGATCACAACTTCGGCACGCGCGCCCAGCGCCGCGGCCACCCCTTGCGCGATCTCCGGCACCCGCTGGCGCAACAAAGCCTTGGTCTCGGGTGTAAAACTGCGGATCGTGCCGCGCATGGTGGCTGTCTCCGCGATCACATTGCCCGCGTTGCCCGCGACAATGCTGCCAATGGACACCACGGCGGTATCATCTGGATCGACGTTACGAGAAACAATGGTCTGCAAAGCCACGATGATCTGCGCCGCAACCAGCACCGCGTCCACCGTTTGGTTGGGGTGAGCGCCGTGCCCGCCCCGCCCATGCACGGTGATCGTCACCGCGGAGCCAGCCGCCATCATCGGGCCGACGCGCATGGCCGCGGTGCCGGTGGGGTGCTGAGACGAAACGTGCAGCCCCAATGCACGATCCGCGGGAGGGCCAATGCGGTCGATCACCCCGTCGTTGATCATGGCGATTGCGCCGCCCAACCCTTCTTCCGCGGGTTGGAACATTAGTTTCACATTGCCCGCAAGGTCTTCCCGATGGCGCGCCAATACTTTGGCCACGCCCAGCCCAATTGCCACATGCGCATCGTGCCCACACGCGTGCATCACGCCGGGGGTCTGCGAGCGATAGGGCACGTCGTTCTCTTCTTCGATGGGCAGCGCGTCCATATCGAAGCGCAGCAGCACTGTGCGCTCGCCCGGTTGACCACCTTGCAACAACCCCACCACGCCAGTTTTACCCACGCCACTCACAACCTCGTAGCCCAATTCGCCCAGTTGCTCGGCCACAATACGCGCGGTGCGGATCTCTTGAAAGCCCAATTCGGGGTGCATGTGCAGATCGCGGCGAATGGCGACTAATTCGTCGGCGATTTCTGCGGCGGCGGCCTGGAACGGTGAACTCATAATCTTCTCCCTTTTGCTGGTCAATGGTCAATGGGGGTGGCTCGATCTGCCTGGATCCTGGAGACACCCGTTTCATGATGCAAGCTCGCACCAGAACACATGTTCTGATATAATCACCTTCTGACTGTTACATCATACACCGATTTGGTTTACAATCCCAGGAGCCTTCACCATGTCCGT
Organism: uncultured Caldilineaceae bacterium; assembly: GCA_964541665.1. Taxonomy (GTDB): domain Bacteria; phylum Chloroflexota; class Anaerolineae; order Caldilineales; family Caldilineaceae; genus CFX5. The sequence continues at coordinate 8,242 of CAZIRP010000008.1, forward strand.
TCTCGACTTGCTTGATGATTATTTGTTTGGCCCAATGAATCTGATCGACCGCCTGGAAGGGCTGGTACGAGGTATGGCCTATCGAGATTTTGGCCACAAGTTTACTGTGCGGTATGCTGATCGGGGCGGGCACCATTCGCGCGCGGAGATCGAAGCCTTATTGGCCCGCTACGGCATCGATGTCTATGGCCGAACGCATGATGCCAATTTTATGCACTTTTTGGTCAAAAAACGACAAGCAGGTTGGGCAGAGTATCTTTTGTTGCACGCGGGCGTCGAAGTCACTAGCCCCTTGATCGACCCGCGCAACCAAGCCTACGTCGCCCAACATCCACCAGGCTGGCTGCCTCGCCCCTGGCATCCCGACTAACAACAAAGTGAGAGGTTGAACCTTGAAGCAGAGCGACTTGATCGAACGCATCACCAGGTGGCTGACTCGTTTGGTGCAGATTCCATCGGTCTCGCCAGCACAAGCGGGCGAACGAGCCGGGGAGCCGGGCGAGGCGCGCCTGGCCGCGGCCGTGGCCGAGTGGTTCACCCAATTTGGCGGCGAAGTCCACCAACAAGAAGTGCAGCCCGGTCGCCCCAATACCTTTGGCATCTGGCGGAGCGATTCTGACCGCTGGCTGGGGGTCGATATTCACCTCGACACCGTCAGCGTCGAAGGCATGATCGGCGATCCCTTTAGCGGCCGCGTAGCCGATGATCGCGTCTATGGCCGGGGCGCGGTGGATACCAAAGCCACCCTGGCGCTTGTTTTGGCCCTGCTCGAACAGTTGGCGGAGAGCGGGCAACGCCCGGCAGCCAATTTGCTGATCGCGGCCACGGTGGATGAAGAAGTGGGCGCGCTCGGAGCCCCAGCCAGTGCCGCGTGGCTGCACCAGCATGGCTTCCACCTCGATGAGTTGATCGTGGCGGAACCAACCGGCTGCGCGCCCATTTATGGGCATAAAGGGGTGGTGCGGCTGCACGGGACTATCCAGGGGCTGGCCGCGCACTCCTCGCAACCGCACCTGGGCAAAAATGCCGTGGTCGCGGCCGCGCAGGTGATCACCGCGCTGCACGCCGAACATGAACGGCTACAACGGGAGCCAGTTCCCGCGCTCGGCCATGCCGCGCTCACGGTGACCATTGTGCAGGGCGGGACTGGCATCAACGTCGTGCCGGATCAATGCACATTCTCGCTGGATCGCCGCGTGACTGAGCGCGAAAAGGCCGCCGAAGTGGTGGCACACCTGACCACATTGGCGCAAAGGGCCTGCCCCCTGCCGCTCCGCATGACGGTGGAGAAAGAGATCGACGCCTTTTTCCAGCCGACTGATGGCAGCCTGGTCACTCAGTTGGCACGGTGGACGGGTGAAGCGCCGCAAAGCGCGCCTTATGGCACCAATGCCTGGGCATATGCGCCGGTGGCAACACAGCGAGTCGTCTTTGGCCCAGGCTCGATCGACCAGGCGCACGCGGCCGAGGAATGGGTCACTCGCGCCGAACTGGTCCGAGCCGCGGCCGTCTATCAACGTTGGTGGGGAATCGATCTCGTGTAATTTCTTTAACGGTTCAAAGGGAGGATGCTATGTCGAGATTGCGGAAAGTGCTCATAGGGCGTTATTTGGTTTATTGCTTAACTTTGCTATTGATCTATGCACCCCAGCCGCTCCACGCCAGCCCCGCCACGCAGGCGGTTGATGCTGAAGTTGGCGAGCGCATCAACACGCTGACCGCGGGCGAGCCGGATCTGCGCGAGCCGTTCCGCGGCGACGAAGGGCGCTGGAATCTGGCCGTTGATGACGAAGTGCGCCGCTTTTTGCAGACCAGCACATTACGCCTCAACATTTTGGCTGAACAGACTGTCGGCTGGAGCCAAACCAACTGGACCATCGACGACTTTTATCTTGAGGTTGACACGTTCCATGTCAGCGGGCCACTCGACAACGAATTTGGCGTGGTCTTCCGGTATGTGGATGTGAAGAACTTTTACCTCTTCGCGGCCAGCCACGACGGCTATTATACGCTGCAAAAGATGGTCGATGGCGAGTGGGATGACCTGATCCCGTGGACGGTCTCGGCTGCGATCAATGATGGGATCGACGCACAAAATCAGTTGGCGGTCCTGGCCGAACAGGATCACTTCACGCTGCTGATCAATGGCCATCAGGTGGCGACAGTTGAAGATAGCACCTTTGCGCGCGGCTATGTGGCCCTGGCCGCGGGCAGCTTCGAAGTGGGCGGGGTGATCGTCGCCTTTGATGATTTTGCCCTCTGGGCGATTGGCGACTTGCAGATCGACGAGCCGGTTGCCCAGGCGCCGCTCAGTTCCCCAACGAGCCTGAACGAAGAGGCCATCCTGGCTCAGGTGGATGAACTCCGCGCCGAACCAGCGCAGATCAGCGACGATTTCCGGCGCGACCAGGCCGATTGGCCAGCCACGATTGACCAGAATGTGGAATATTCGCACGTCAATCGCACCTATCAGATCGAAGTCAAGCGCGACAATTGGTTGGCCTTTGCCTTTCATGACGCACTCGACGAACAGACGATCCCCAACTTTTTTAGCGAAGTGGAGGTCGTTCACAGAAACACAACCGACCAGATCGAAGCAGGATTGGCCTTTCACTATCAGGATGACGAGAATTATTATCTCTATGCAATCTCTGAGGATGGCCTGTATCGGCTCTGGCAGATGGTTGAGGGCGAATGGCGGTCGCTGCTCGACTGGCGCACCAGCGAACATTTGATCGTCGGGGAGAGCACCCGCAACCGGTTGGGGCTGTTGGTACAGGGCGACCAGATTACCTTGCTGCTCAATGGCCACCCCGTCGAGCAAGTGACATCAGCTTCGCCCGTGTTTGGCAGCGTCGGTTTGATGGCCGGTTCGTTTGATGACGCGAACGTGACCGTTGCTTTCGACAATTTTGCCTTCTGGCCGCTGGATGACACCCGCGTCGAGGCCGTGAGCGCCCCCCCGCCCGCGGTGACCACGCCCGACAGCGAAGCCGTGGCAGAGCGGCTGGCGGAGATCCGCACGGCTGGGCCGACAGTCACCGATGATTTTCGGCGCGACACTGGGCTGTGGCAGAAGCCCGACTATGATGCAGTCACCTTTTATTATCGCGGCGGGGCCTATCGGATTGCGGTCGACGCGGCCAACATCACGCCGGGCAGCACGAGCGATCTATCTGCAAGCGACTTTTTGGTCGAAGTCGATGCCAGCCAGGTCGCGGGGCCAGACGGCCAGTATGGGCTCTTTTTCCGCCAGGCCGATGAGGACAATTTTTATCTCTTTGCGGTCAGCCCAGTGGGGTCGTACACGGTTTGGAAACGGGTCGCAGGCGAGTGGAGCGAGCTGATCCCCTGGGCCGAGAGTGAAGCCATCCAGCCCGGCCAGAATACGGTCAACCGGTTGGGCGTCCTGGCAGAAGACACCCACTTTACCTTGCTCATCAACGATACAGCGGTGGTGCAACTTGAAGATCCAGACTTTGCCCGCGGGGCCATTGCCCTCGCAGCGGGAACCTTTGAGGATGCCGGCACGGAAGTGGCCTTTGACAATCTCTCCCTCTGGGTGCTGGATTGAGGTTTTGTCGGGTTCCTGACAAATGGTATACTGACCAGCATCCCATCGCCCATTCAGGTTCCTGGATCGCGCTGCCGCGATTCGTAAAACACGCACTGATGAAGTGGAAAGGAAGGAACTGTGCTCTCCCAAACTCAGATCGACTTTTATCACGAACATGGCTATCTTGGTCTGGAAGGTGTACTGAGCAAGGACGAGGTCGCTGAGCTGCAACGTGTGACCACCGAGTTCGTTGATAAGTCTCGCCAGATTACGGCAAACGACGCCATCTTTGACCTGGAACCAGGCCACACAGCCGAGAATCCGCGCTTGCGACGGCTCAAAGATCCGTACAAACATCACCCGATCTATCATCAGACCCTGCATCACCCCAAAATTTTGGATGCAGTCAGCAAATTGATTGGCTATGGCTTGCGCTGCAACGGCAACAAGCTCAATCTGAAATATGCCGAATTTGGCAGCCCAGTTGAATGGCATCAGGATTGGGCCTTCTATCCGCACACGAATGACGATCTGCTGGCCGTGGGTGTCTGCATCGACCCGATGACCGAGGAGAATGGCGCGCTCCTGGTGATTCCAGGATCACATCGCGGGCCCGTGTTGGATCATCATTCGAAGAGCCGCGGCATTTTTGTGGGCGCGGTGACCGATGACGATTTCACCGCCGAAGGCGCGGTGCCGATCCTGCTCGAAGCGGGCGGGATTTCGATCCACCATGTGCGCATCTTGCACGGCTCGGCCCCCAATCTGTCGGCACACCCACGTCGCCTGTTGCTCTATCAATATTGCGCCATCGACGCCTGGCCATTGATGGGGGTCAAGGGTTGGGATGAGTTCAACGCCACGATTGTGCGTGGGGAACCCTCTCCGGTGGCCCGGGTGACGAATGTGCCAGTGCGGATGCCCGTGCCAACCGGCGAACGGGGTGGTTCGCTCTACGAAACCCAGATGATGATGGACAAACGCATGTTCAAAGTACCGGGGCTGGAACAACAACCCACCGGCGCAATGCAATAAGACACTACACGAGAAGTCAGGTTTCCCGCAGAAGCCTGACTTCCTATTGGCCCAATCACCATGACCGACGAGCAATACCAGCGCGGCATCGAACAATTTACCCAGATGGTCGGCGAGGCGCAGATCGAGCAGTTGCGCGCGCGGTTCCAGCAAGTCTCGCCCGACTTTGAGCGCGCGGTGATGGGCATCATCGGCGGGCAGATCTGGGCACGCCCCGGGCTGGATCTGCGGACGCGGAGCCTGGTCAGCGTGGCGGTGCTGGCCGCGCAGGGGCGCGTCAATGCGCTGGATCTCAATCTGCGCATGGCGTTGAATAATGGCGCGACCGAGACCGAATTGGTCGAAGCTTTTTTCCACGTTGCCATCTATGCTGGGTTTGCCGCGGCCTGGGATGGCCTGGACGTGTTGAGCAGGATCCTCGCTGAACAAGCCGAAAACAAAGCATAAGGTCGCGCGCATTTATGTCCTGGCTTGCACTCGGCCTCCTGGTGCTCTCGGCCTTTTTGCATATGGGCTGGAATCTGTTGATGAAACAGGCCAGCGAGCGCCATCTGGTTGCGTGGTGGGGGCTGGCTGTTGGCGCGCTGCTCTTTCTGCCGTTGCCCATTGCGGCCCGCCACGAATTAATCCCCATTTGGGGCTATGCCCTCATCAGCGCGTTCTTCCAATTGCTCTATTATCTGCTCTTGGGGTACGCCTACAATCGGGGCGATTTCTCCCTTGTTTACCCAATTGCGCGTGGCACAGCCCCACTCTTCATCGCGCTGGGGTCGGTGCTCTTTCTGGGCGAACGGCTGCCCTGGGCAGGGGTCTTGGGCTTGCTGATCGTCGTGGCGGGAATCAGCCTGATCGGCCTGGGTGTCTGGCAGGGGAGTAGCCCTTCTTCCGTGCGCGCAGGCTCGGCGCTGGTTGCGCCCCTGGCCATCTCCCTGACTATTGCCGCGTATTCGGTGCTCGACGGGGCCGCGGTTCAACAAGCCGAGCCAATGGCTTACACGGTCCTCAGCTTTGGCCTGAGCATGATCTTGATGGCCCCGGTCATCTATCGGCAATATGGCTGGCAACGGATGCTCAGCGTTGGCCGCACCAATTGGTGGCAAATCGGGTTGATCGGCCTGGGCACGTATGCCGCGTATAGCCTGGTCCTGGTCGCATCGACCATCGCGCCGATCAGCTATGTGGGCGCGGTGCGCGGCTTGAGCATCGTCTTTGCGGCGCTGACTGGCTGGTTGTGGCTCGGCGAGCCATTCGGCCTGATGCGCACCGTGGGGGCGATCATCGTGGTGCTGGGCATTCTCACCATGACCCTGGCTGGCTAAGCCCGGCGTACAACCAAAAGCTGGAACAGGAAGACGAACCAGAGCCAACTTGCACCATTGCGAGCTGGTCGGCTCTGTGTTAGAATCACCCAGCAATCATGCAGGCAACTCATCCAATTAGTACTGATCGCAAATCTCTGGGCCCACAGGTATACCGACCAGGCCAGCACGGGCCACAATCACCTTTGCGATGACTACTAGCAATCCGTGAGGATGGCACACCTTGAACCGGTTGTTTGGCCGGAGCCACCCAGCAACTCAGCAACCCATTCTCCTCTTGCGGCCCAGGGCAAGCCTGCTGGTCGTACGTTGGTGCGTGCTCATTTTCCTGGTGATCGGCCTGCCGTTGCCGTCACTCAGCGCGGCACCGCGGCCCGATATTGCGCCGGGATGTGTGAATCTGGTAGAAAATGGCGGCTTCGAGATGATCAGCCCGCACTGGCAGATCCAGCCCGGCCCGCGCCCGCCGATGTACACCAACGAAGTCACTTTCAACAACAGCTTGCAATCGATGCGCATTGGCAACGTGGTTGATCTGCCCGATCTGGAAAGTGTGAGCGAAGTCCGCTACTTGCCCATCCAGTTTCCGCTCAACGCCACCCGCATCATCCTGCGTTTTCGCTACCAACCGCGCACCGATGCCGCGCCTGGGGCCGACCTGCAACAAGTCGATCTCTATTATCAGCAGATCGATCAATTGGCGCTTTCGTTGCTCAATACCCAAGAGAATGACACCACCTGGAAGCTAGTCGAAAAGGATTTGACCCAATTCCGCGGGCAGTTGATCAGCCTGCGCTTCCGGGTGCGCAACGATGGCGAACTGGGCCGCTCGTGGATGTACGTCGATGATGTGGAGATCGAATTCTGCGCCGACACCCCGATCACGCCGACGCATACCGCGCAACCCACCGCGACGGACACGCCGCCTACGTCACCGACCAGCTCACCAACGGCCACAGGTTCGCCCGCCTGGCCGACCTCGACGCCCGCGGCAACGACTGTTTGGCCCACATTGTCCCCGCCGCCCCCTGGCTGTATCAACCTGCTTGATAATGGCAGCTTCGAGGAGCATCGGTATTGGTATTTTGGCGAAGATCCGGTCCCGCCGCGCTATGTGACGGAGCCGGTGCGGAGTGGCGGGCGAGCCGTCTTGCTGGGCAATCCACCAGGGGGCGGCCCCAGCGTCGAAACCTATTCATCGATCCGCCAGCGAGTTACCTTGCCCCACGACGCGCATTCGCTTGAGCTGCGCTGGTGGCAAGTCCCCCACAGTCAGGAAGGCAACTTGTCCTACGCCGGGCCGTATGATGATCGCCAGGAGGTGATTCTGCTCACGCCCGACCTCACGGTGATCGACATTTTGTCGCGCGAACGCAGCAATGCGGGCAGTTGGCAGCAGCGCTCGCTCGATCTGTCGGCCTATCGCGGCCAGCGGCTGTATGTCTACTTCAATGTCTTTAATCACGCCGATGAAGCTCGCACCTGGATGATCCTCGATGATGTCGAGTTATGGGCTTGCGGGGCCTCTGGCTACGGCGATGCGCACGCCGCGGCATTTCCGCTGGCCGAAGAATTTCCACCCGCGGAACTGGCCGAGCCGAGCATGACGGCGACCCCAGTTCCATCCCCTACGTTGCCGCCAGCGACGGAACTACCTTCGCCAACGCCCGTGGCAGCATCAGCGACGGCAACGGCCAGCGGCGCGGTCGGCGCGGTCGTGGCTATCCTCACAACGCCCACAGCAGACGACGCCGAGCCACCGCTACGCGCGCCCGCAGTCTCATTCTCTACTGCCTCCGGCGAGGATGGCCGCCCGTGGTGGCAACGCCAAATCGGCACCTTGGCCATCCTTTGCAGCATCCCTCTGCTGATCCTTTTGATCATCGTCTTGCTGGTTCAGATCCGCCGGGTCAACCGGGTTCAGCGCACGCCGTAGTTACAGGCGATTGGCAAGCTACCCAGTAGATTACTTGTTGATCGCGTGGGTTTGCGCTATACTATTTATAGCGCCGCCTGTCGCTGCGCTATTCTTTACGCTTTATTTCCCCCAGCGAGCGTTCGACCTGACCAGAGACAAAGGCGAAAGCACCTATGAATTCACCTCATTCCCACGTGGAAATAGATATAGCCGAAACCGCGGATCCCGTTTGTACCAATTGTACGCCGCCAGCAGTGCCCTCTGCTCGCCCGCTGACTGTCACGGTCTATGGCCCAGGCGCGTCGCCGGATGGCTTTACCGCCCTGGCCGCCGAGTGGAACCCTCTGCTCCGCCGCAGCCAATTTAATTCCTTCTTTTTAACCCATGAATGGCAAACCACCTGGTGGCGCTACCAAGGCGAAGGCGATCTGTGGATCCTGGCCTTCCGCCAGCCTGAAACCGACGAATTGCTTGGGATTGTGCCACTCTATCTGGTGACCGTGAAAAGTGGGAAGCTGGCTGGGCAACGCAAGCTCAACCTTGTGGGTTGCATCGAAGTGAGCGACTATCTGGATGCGATCATCCGCAAGGGCTGCGAGATGATGGTCTACCGCGAATTACTGATCTGGCTGCAAGGGCCGGATGCGCCAGCCTGGGATGTTTTGGATCTCTGCAATTTGCCCGAGGCGAGCCGCACCCAGCACGTCATGCCCACGCTGGGCGAAGAGATGGGCTTGCGCGTGGAAGTCTCGCAAGAGGATACCGCGCCACAATTCCGGCTCCCGCTGCAATATGATCAATACCTGGACGAGCAAGTCGAGAAAAAGCAGCGCCACGAGATCCGCCGCAAGCAACGGCGCGCCGAACGCGAGGCCGACATCAGCTTTGTGATTGTGGACGATAGTCAGAATCTTGCCGCGGAGGTCGATGATTTTATCGCCTTGCAGCGGGCCAGTCGCGCGGACAAGGCTGAGTTTATGACGCCGGAGATGCGTCGCTTCTTCAACGCCGCGGCCCAAGTGATGGCCGATGCGGGCTATTTGCGGCTCTGCTTCCTGACCATCAACGGGGAAAAGGCCGCCACCCTCTTTGCGTTTGAATATGATAAGCGCTTCTGGCTCTACAACTCGGGGTATGATCCCGAAGCCTATGCACAGCTCAGCCCCGGTTGGGTGATCCTGGCCTACAGCATTCAATATGCCATTGCTGCCGGTTGCACCGTTTTTGACTTTATGCAGGGCAACGAGGAATACAAATATCGGTTTGGCGGCCAGGATTATCAGGTAATGCGTGTCCTGGTCTATAACCAGGCGTAAGCGATGTCGAGGGAGGCCATGTCCAACCAACCCGAAACGGAGAATCAAACCTCAACTGGCGAGTCGCAACGCAAACCAGCCAGCGAACGCGCCAATGCATTTGATCTGACTGCCTGGCTGCTCGAAGGGGCAACTGGCCTGTTTGAGGAAGTGCGGCATAGCGATCTGGGTCTTTCGGCTGCGTTCTGGCAACATGCTCATGCGGCCCGCCGCGAGACGTTGCTGGCCCTGCGCGCTGCGCTCGACGAGATGATCGCCAAGAGCGAGCAGCAAGCGCAAACCGATGCGGATCGACAGCAACGTCGCCAACGCCGCGGCAGCATCAAGATCAACAGCTAAGCAGAATCCAAAAACGCTTGCAAAATCCCATCCATAGAATGCGCAGATTTTCCAGACGACAAATCAAAAATCTGGGTAGTCTTGAAAATCTGTGGGTTCCAGGCAGTTTCTGGTTTACCTAGGGTAGTTCCGCCGGAACAGTGATTGTCCGTTCGTGGCGCATCACAACCTGGCCTGGACGCCCGCCCGGGGCCCGGCTGACGTTTTGGCGCTGGGTGTAGCTGACCACTGCTGCCTGTTCTCCGCGCTGGCTCGAGTAATAGGCGGCAAGCTGCCCGGCCATGCGCAGGGTCGCTTCCTGAACCGATTGCCCGCCGCTGCGGATGATCACATGCGAGCCCGGCGCGCCGCGTACGTGCAGCCACAGATCACCACGCCTGGCCAGGTCAAAGGTCAGCCGCTCATTTTGGCGGGCATTGCGCCCCACCAGAATCTCATACCCTTCTTGGCTCAAAAATCGATGAGGTTGGCTCACGGCTCCACTGCGTGGTTCACGTTTGGGCGGTTTCTGGCTCGGTGGGAGCAGATTACTCTCGAGCAATTCTGCGCGCACAGCGGCAATCTCCGGTTGGTTTTCGGCGTGACGCAGGTCGGTTTGCAATTGCGCCAAAAACTCGAGATCCGCCAGTAACTGGCTGCGCCGTTCGGGAATAAAGCGCGCCGCGCGATCCAGCCGCCCCGCCTGTTTGAACATGCGCTCGGCTTGCTCGATGGGGGCGCGGGTGCCCTCCAGCGGGATGCGCACCGGCTCGGCTTCGTCGAGCGGGACAATCAGCTCGGTTTGCCCGGGCTGGATCTCCTGGTGCAGGGCCAATAGCCATTCGGCTTGGGTACGCAGCTTTTCGGCGGCCCCTGGGGCTGGTTCATCACCGGCCAAGGCGGTTACTTGCCGCTGGACTCGGCGCTCGGCCCGGTGTAATTGGGCTGCGACAGTGGCCCGCAAACCGGCATACGCATCCTGAAGGGGCGAGTCCGCAGCCGCCTGACCATAGCATTGCTCCAGCGCCGCGCTCATCGACGCGGTTGGCATAAAGTCACCACGGCCATGCGCTTCATAGGGTGAACATCCGCCGATTTGCTCGTTAATCCGCCAGATACCGGGCCGCCATTCCCCATCTTCCACCGGTGCCCAGAGGCTTTGCAAAGCAGCCACCACCGCCATCAGTTCGACCTCGTCTGCCGCTGCCTCAAGAGAACCGGCTGCCCGCCAGGCCACCTCACGCGCCAATGTCGGGCTGATTCCTGCCACGCCAGCCACCAGCGCTTTCCAGAGCGGGCCAGATCCCCGCAAGAGCTGCGCCAGTTGCTCGTAATAATCCTCGCGGCCATCGTCCAGCGGGGGCAACTTGGCCTGCGCGGCTGGCGGTGTATAGGGTTGCCCCGGCACCAGCGGGCGCGCCACCCCTTCGCCCGGCCAGACCCGCACCAAACAATCCAAAATGCGCCCGGCAGGGTTGAGCAAAATGAGATTACTCTGCTGCCCAAGCACTTCGAGGATCAACGTGGTGCTGCCATGCTGGGCATGGCGGAACTGGAGTTGTATCACCCGTTCGGTGGGGTCGGGCTGGACAATCTGCTCGACCAGGCTATCGCGCACATATTTGCGCAGCAACAACATCAGCGGGGAAGGTTTCTCGACGCCCCGCCGCAACTTTTGGCTCGTCAAGTGGAGGCGAGCCGCGCGGCCACCGCCGTGGATCAGCACATAGTGGCGCGTGCGTTGCGCATAAATTTCCAGCGCAATACTTTGCTCATCCGGCGCCAACACCTGTTGGACACGCCCAGTCAGCAGGGTACGCCGCAATTCAGCGGCCACACAAGCCAAAGTCAGCGCGTCAAAGTGCATTTGAAGCATCTACGGCCACCTGTTATAATCGCGATACTTCCCGAACTGTATCGGCAAATTTGCTCGATCCTAAGCCGGCTGCGCTCAAGCTCTCTGGCGGCCAGCGGTGCAATGGTTTCAGACACCCAAACAGTATATCATAACCAACCTACCTACCGAGGAGATCCAAGTCCATGCCTGTTGTACCCTATACAACCATGCTCGATTTTGGCCGCGCTATCTTTGAAGGCGCTGGCGTACCATCGGATCAAGCAGAGATCGCCGCTGGCCACCTGGTTGAGGCCAATTTGATGGGTCATGATTCCCACGGCATTATGCGCTTGCCCCTTTACACACGCTCGCTGCTCAAGGGCGAGATTGTGCCGGTCGGCCAGCACAAGATCATGCGCGAGACGCCCACCTCCGCGGTGATCGACGCCAACCGCAGCTTTGGCATTGTGCTGACCTATACCGCGATGAAGATGGCCGTGGAAAAGGCCAAGCAACATACGCTCGGCGCGGTCGCGGTGCATCGCTCCAGCCATATTGGCCGTTTGGGGGCCTTCCCGCCCCTGGCCGCTGAAGAGGATTGTATTGGTATTTTGATGTTGAATGGTGGGGGGCGTTTTACCGCCCCCTTTGGCGGCAGCGGACGTCGCCTTCCCCCCAACCCGATTGCGATCAGCGTGCCTGGCCCGAATGGCCCGGCGATGATGCTCGATGTCACCACCAGTATCCTCGCTGGGGGCAAGATCGACGTCTACCATGCGCGCAATCAGCAAGTGCCGCCGGGCATTTTGGTGGATGCCAATGGCGAGTCGGTCAGCGACCCCGGTCGGTTCAAATCGGGCGAAATTGCCATGTTGCCACTCGGCGGGGCAATGGGCTACAAAGGCTACGGTCTCGGCATGATGATCGACGCGATTGCCGGTGGCTTGTCGTGGGCCGGGTGTAGCGCCGATCAGCCAACGCGCGGGGGCAGTGGCTATCTGGCGCTGGCGATCAAAGTCGAAAGCTTTATCGACGTGGATGAATACAAGAAGGAAATCCAGTGCCTGATCGACTGGGTGAAATCGTCGCCCACCCTGCCCGGTGTCGACAAGATTTACCTGCCCGGCGAGATCGAAGAAGAGACCAGGCAAAAACGGATGGCTTCCGGGCTGGAGCTGGAGGATAGCACCTGGGCCAATATTCTCGAAGCAGCAGAATCGGTCGGTGTGCCTGTGCCGACAATTGCTTAGTGGACAAGACAGCCAGTAGACAAGAAAACCGGCAAATGGGGAGAGCACCCTTTTCTTTACTTCCTGGTGCCCTGTTTGCCGGTTTCCCAGACTTGAACAATCGCAACTCAGAGATCAGACAGGAAAGCTCATGACACGCACAATCGAGAAACTCTTTCGCGCGCCCTATTCGGTACCCAACGGGCTACAAGTAACGGACGATGGTTTGTGGATCGTCGACCAGATCACCGACCGAGTGTCGCTGGTTGAAATTGGTGACCAGACGCAAAGCTATGGCGTCAGCAAATTTATTCGCGACATTCCCAGCGAATCTTCAAACACCAGTGGGATGAGTTGGGATGGCAACGCGCTTTGGTTGGCCGCGAATGGGGGCGCGCAACTCTGGCGGCCAGCGCGGGAACACGATGCCGACGCGCACACGGGCGAGATCCTGCGCGTGGATACGCAAACGGGCGCGACCCTTGCCCGCTATCCATTGCCCGGTGGAGGCGGCACCCACGGGCTGGAGATCGACCGCTTCGAGTCCGGCATGATCTGGCTGACCACGCTCAAGGATCAAACCCTCACCAAAGTGCGCATCAGCGATTGGAGCATCCAGCATGTGTTGCCGCTGCCCTACACGCGGGCGCATGGCGTCGTACGCGTGGCGGATGGGGTCTGGGTCGTGCACACGGCCAATCGCGTCATCGTCAAATTGGATGTGAATGATGGCCGCGAACTCGACCGCATCGAGATCCCCGAACCCAATCCAGAGCCGCACTGTCTCTCAAATTTTGGCGACGACCTGCTCTATTGTGATGCCACATCGGGCTGGGTGGTCAAAGTGACACTGTAGTGGGGCTGGACAATGAACTATGGACGACAGACGGTGGTAAGTACGTCTGTCGTCTGGTAGCTCAATAGGTCGTGGGTTGATGAACTATAAGCTCAGGAATGAATTGGAAGTCCTTCAAATTTAAGGTGTAGAGTGGCAGATTCTGTTCGATTGCTGTGGCAGCAATCATTGGGGTTGCCTGGGCCATGCTTGTTGTCGCAGGATTGATTGGTCAATTGCGCGATTGGTCCACAAACCGGCCAGAGCAAAGAAATCATTGGCCTCAGGGGGTTGTTGATGCGCGAAACCAGGCTGAGTCTCCAACAATTTTACAGAGATAACAAAATCCAACGAAGCCAACAGTTCGCGTAAACTTTCTGCCTTTTTTTTGTCTTCAACTTGAACCAAAATCTGTTGCATGGTCTCGTCCCCTCCAATCCACAAGCCGCTCGCTATCATTATACCATAACAAAAATGCGCCGATGAGTGCTCATCGACGCATTCCGTATCTTTGGCAACCCGTCACTCAGGGCAGGCTGGTTTCGCCCATCAACCAGCGGTCGGTCTCGCGGGCGGCCCCGCGGCCTTCGTTGATCGCCCAGACCACCAAGCTCTGCCCGCGGCGCATATCGCCAGCAGCAAAGACCTTGTCGATGCTGGTCTGGAACTTGCCATAATCAGCCTTGGCGTTGCTGCGGGCATCGCGCTCGACCCCCAACTGTTCGAGCAGAAAATCTTCGGGGCCGCGGAAACCCATCGCCAACAAGACCAACTGGGCAGGATAGATTTCCTCGGTGCCCGGAATCTCTTCGAAGGTCATGCGGCCATCGGCGAATTTCATGTTGACCTTCACCGTGTGCAGTTCCTTCACATGACCATGCTCGTCCCCGACAAAGCGCTTGGTCGAGATCTGATAGGTGCGCGGGTCTTGGCCATAGAGGGCTTTGGCCTCGGTCTGCCCATAATCGAGCTTGTAGACGCGCGGCCATTGCGGCCAGGGATTGTCCGGCGTGCGTTCGAGCGGCGGCTGGGGCACAATCTCAAATTGCACCAGGCTGTTACAGCCGTGACGCAGCGAGGTACCCACACAGTCGGTGCCGGTATCGCCACCACCGATCACAATCACATCCTTCTCTTTGGCCGAAATCAACCGACCATTCGGCGAGAGGCCCTGACGGCTATCGAGCAGATTCTTGGTATTGCCATGGAGGAACTCCATCGCAAAATGGATCCCCTTCAGCTCGCGGCCTTCGATGCGCAGATCGTTCGGTTTGGTGGCCCCACCACACAGCACCACCGCATCAAATTCGTCGAGCAACTGCTGGGCAGGAAGCGTCTTGCCCACTTCGCAATTGGTGACAAACTTGATGCCCTCAGCCGCCAGAAGATCGACGCGACGCTGCACGACCGCGGCTTTGTCCAGCTTCATGTTGGGGATGCCATACATCAGCAAGCCGCCGACGCGGTCGGCCCGTTCAAAGACAGTCACCCAGTGGCCGGCTTTGTTCAGCTGCGCCGCGCACGCCAGCCCCGAAGGACCCGAACCAACGACAGCCACCTTTTTGCCGGTGCGCACCGCGGGCGGTTCAGGCACCACCCACCCCTCTTCGAAGCCCCGCTCGATAATCGCCTCTTCGATACTTTTGATGGTCACCGGCGGCTCGATGATCCCCAGCGTACACGAGCCCTCACAGGGTGCGGGGCAAACCCGCCCGGTAAATTCCGGGAAATTGTTGGTCTTGTGCAGCCGATCCAACGCTTCGCGCCAGAGCCCACGATAGACCAGATCGTTCCATTCGGGAATCAGATTGTTGACTGGGCAGCCCGCGGCCATCCCGTTGATCAATTGCCCGGTGTGGCAAAAAGGAATGCCACAATCCATACAGCGCGCGCCCTGTTGCTGCAATGTCTTGGCGGACAGATGAATATGAAACTCATCAAAATCCTTGATCCGCTCTAATGGTGGTCGTTCGGCGGGCGTCTCGCGCTCAAATTCCAGAAAACCAGTTGGCTTGCCCATACAGATGTCCCCTCAAAGCTCGGTGCGTAAACAAGCTGCTCACGCACCGCTCGGTTAATTCCCCCCGACGCGTGCAACGTCGCTTTTGTTGATCTCAAAGGCTGCCATCACGGCTTCATCACCGCTCAAGCCCTTGGCGCTCACCTCGGCCAGCGCCTCCATCATCCGCTTGTAATCTTTCGGATAGACTTTGACGAACTTTGGTAGCAACTCTTCCCAGCGTAGCAAGACCCGATAGCCCAACGCGCTCTGCGTGTAATCCGCATGACGCTGGATCAACGCCCTCACCTCGGCGATTTCAATCGGGTCGGTGAGCTTTTCGAGCAACACCATCTCTTGATTGCAGCGAACGGCAAAATCGTCATCCCAGTCAATCACATAGGCGATCCCGCCCGACATCCCCGCTGCGAAATTGCGCCCGGTGCGGCCCAGGACGACCACCGTACCACCAGTCATGTATTCGCAGCCGTGGTCACCGACGCCTTCAACCACCGCGCGCGCCCCGCTGTTGCGCACGGCAAAACGCTCGCCAGCACCGCCGCGGATGTAGACCTCGCCGCCGGTGGCACCGTAGAAGGCGACATTGCCAATGATGATGTTCTCGTCGGCAGCAAAGGTCGATTGTTTGGGTGGGTAGGCGATGATCTTGCCGCCGGACAATCCTTTACCAAAATAATCGTTGCCATCCCCTTCCAGTTCCAGGGTCAAACCTGGCGGAATGAAGGCACCAAAACTTTGGCCAGCCGAGCCCTGGAAGTGCAGCCAGACTGTATCTTCGGGCAGCCCTTCGGCCCCGTAGCGCCGGGTGATCTCGCTGCCCAGCATGGTGCCAACCACTCGATTGGTGTTTTTGATCGGCAAGGTCACCTTGACTGCTTCGCCCCGCTCCAGAGCCGGCGCGGCCAGTTCGAGCAACGTGGTGCGGTCGAGCGCCTGGTCCAACCCGTGATCCTGCGGGATCTGGCAGTAGCGGCCCACATCTTCACCCACCGGGGGTACCCACAGCAGCGGCGAAAGGTCGATGCCGCTGGCCTTCCAGTGGTCGATCGCCTGAGCAGCGTCCACCATATCCACGCGGCCGATCATCTCGTTGAGGCTGCGGAAACCGAGCTGCGCCATATACTCACGCAATTCTTCGGCGATGTAGAACATAAAGTTGACCACATCTTCGGGCTCGCCCGTGAACTTCTTGCGCAATTCTGGGTTCTGCGTGGCCACCCCAACCGGGCAGGTATCCAAATGGCAGACACGCATCATGATGCAGCCCAGCGAGACCAGCGGCGCGGTGGCAAAGCCAAATTCCTCCGCGCCCAGCAACGCGGCAATGGCCACATCGCGCCCGGTCTTGAGCTGACCATCGGTTTCGACGGCCACGCGGCTGCGCAGATCATTCAACACCAGCGTTTGATGCGTCTCGGCCAGCCCCAATTCCCAGGGGAGACCGGCATATTTGATGCTGGTCTGCGGCGACGCGCCGGTGCCACCATCGTGGCCGCTGATCAGAATGACATCCGCGTGACCTTTGGCGACCCCAGCCGCAATTGTGCCCACGCCCACTTCCGAGACCAGCTTGACGCTGATGCGGGCATTGTGGTTGGCATTTTTGAGATCGTGAATCAGCTCGGCCAGGTCTTCGATCGAATAAATATCGTGGTGGGGCGGCGGTGAGATCAAGCCCACGCCGGGCGTTGAGTGGCGTACCCGCGCAATCCACGGGTAGACTTTTGCCCCCGGCAATTGCCCACCTTCGCCAGGTTTGGCCCCTTGCGCCATCTTGATCTGCAATTCACGCGCTTTCACGAGATATTGGCTGGTCACGCCAAAGCGGGCCGAAGCCACTTGCTTGATGGCGCTATTCTTCGAGTCGCCCAGATCATTCGCCCACTCGTAGCGTTCGGGCGCTTCGCCTCCCTCACCGGTATTGCTCTTGCCCCCAATGCGGTTCATGGCAATCGCCAGCGTCTCGTGCGCTTCCTGGCTGATCGAACCATAGCTCATGGCGCCGGTCTTGAAGCGCTTGACGATCTCGCTGGCCGGTTCGACTTCCTCCAGCGGGATCGGCGTGGCCGCAAACTTGAAGCCGAGCAGGGCGCGCAAGGTGCAGAAATTTTTCTCTTGCGCATTGACCAGGGCCGAATATTCCTTGAAGATCTTGTAGCCCTTGGTCCAGACAGCATCCTTGCGTTGGCGCACAGCATACTGCAGCTTGTGGATGGTCTGCGGGTTGAAGAGATGCCGTTCGCCCTCGGCACGCCATTGGTAGCTCCCACCAGCCGGGAGCACATCGGGCTCTGTGGCCCGTTCCGGGAAAGCCCGATCATGGCGAGCGTTGATCTCGCTGTAGATCTGCTCCAGCCCAATGCCTTCGATGCGGGTTGGCGTCCACGTGAAATATTTGTCTACCAGGGCTTGGCTCAGGCCCAGCGCCTCAAAAATCTGGGCGCCACAATAGCTCTGAATGGTCGAAATGCCCATCTTCGAGCAGACCTTGAGCACACCTTTGAGCGCGGACTTCATGTAATTGGCCTGCGCCTTTGCCGCGGTCGTATCCGTGAGCAAGCCTTGCTCGATCATATCCGCGATGGTTTCATAGGCCAGATAGGGGTTGATCGCGGTGGCACCATAGCCGACCAGCAGCGAGAAATGATGCACCTCGCGAGGCTCGCCCGACTCCACAATAATCGCCACTTGCGTGCGGCTTTTGTTGCGGATCAAATGATGATGCAAGCCAGCCGTAGCCAGCAGCGCGGGAATGGGCGCAAGTTCAGCATCCACGCCACGGTCCGACAGGATGAGGATGTTGACCCCCGCTTGAATCGCCTGATCTGCCGAGCGGAAGATCCCTTCCAGCGCCGCTTCCAGGCCAGCGGCTCCCTCTGCAATCGGGAAGGTCATGGGGAAGACCTGCGACTTGAAGCCGGGCAGATCCACCCCTTGGATCTTCTGCAATTGCTCGTTCGACAAAATGGGCGACTTGAGGCGAATCTGGCGGCAATTTTCGGGCACGGTCTCAATGATGTTGCCCTCGCTGCCCATGAAGGTGTCGGAGGCTGTCACCAACTCTTCGCGGATGCCATCCAGCGGGGGATTGGTCACCTGAGCGAACAATTGGCGGAAATAATTGTACAGAAGCTGCGGCTGGTCCGACAGAACGGCCACCGGCGTATCATCGCCCATGGCGCCCACCGCTTCGACACCGCTTTTCGCCATCGGCGTCATCACGACCCGCAACGTTTCAAAGGTGTAGCCAAACGCCTGCTGATGTTGCAAAACGTTGGCATGGCTTTCGATCGGCTCGGCGGGCACCGCGGGCAAAGCATCCAATTCCACCAGGTTTTCCTGCAGCCACTGGCGATATGGGTGCTCGGTGGCGATCTGATGTTTCAGCTCGTGATCATCGATGATGCGGCCTGCGACAGTATCGACCAAAAACATGCGGCCCGGTTGTAAGCGGGCTTTGTAGGCCACATTTTCGGGCGCAATCTCATCGCCCAGCACGCCGACTTCCGACGCCATCACGACCATATCATCTTTGGTCACATAATAGCGCGAAGGGCGCAAGCCATTGCGATCCAGCACCGCGCCGACAATGGCCCCATCACTAAAGACGATCGAAGCCGGGCCATCCCACGGTTCCATCATGGTGGCATGATATTCGTAGAAGGCCTTCTTCTCGTCGCTCATGGTTTCGTGATTGGCCCACGGCTCGGGGATCATCATCATCACCGCGTGGGGCAGCGAACGACCAGCCAGATGCAGAAATTCCAGCGCATTGTCAAAGCGGGCGCTATCCGACCCATCCGGATCGATGAGTTGATGCGTCACTTTGGGCAGATCCGCGCCAAAGAGTTCCGAGCTGATCTTCGATTGGCGGGCATACATCCAATTTTCGTTGCCGCGGATCGTGTTGATCTCACCGTTGTGGATCAGGTAGCGGTTGGGGTGAGCGCGTTCCCAGCTGGGGAATGTATTGGTGCTGAAGCGGGAGTGGACAATCGCAATACTCGATTCAGCATCTGGGTCACTTAGTTCTGGGTAATAGACGCCGACTTGTTCGGGAGTGAGCATCCCTTTGTAGACAACCGTGCGGCACGAGAGGCTGGTGATGTAAAACTGCTCGCGTTGTGGGTGGTTCCCGTAGCGAATCATGCGCTCCGCCTGTTTGCGGATTACATACAGTTTGCGTTCGAAGGCCAACTCATCATTGCTGGTGAGTGCCTCCCGATTACAGCCAATAAAGACTTGGCGGATACACGGTTCACCCGATTTGGCCGTCTCGCCGATGGGGCTATTGTCGGTGGGCACAGTGCGCCAGCCCAGCAACGTTTGCCCTTCGTCGGCCACAATGGCCGCGAATTGTTCTTCAAAGAGGGCGCGCAAGCCCGCCTCTTTGGGCAGATAGATCATCCCGACGCCGTATTGACCCAGTTCTGGCAGTGCGAAGCCATTTTCCGCGGCAACCCGTGCATAAAATTTGTGGGGCACCTGCATCAACAACCCGGCCCCATCTCCTGTATTGGGCTCGCTGCCACACGCCCCCCGATGGCTCAGATTCACCAGTACTTTTAGGGCCTGGCGAATGATGTCATGCGAACGCTCGCCCCGCATATTGACGACAAAACCGACACCACACGCGTCATGTTCAAAGCTGGGGTCGTAAAGACCCGCTTTGGGTGGCAACCCTCGCAACCCTTGAAATTCTGTGGAGTTCATACGCGAGCTCTCCTGTATGAATGCAAATGCACCTTCGAGAACACAGTTGTCAATACGTTAGGATTTACGCAAGACTCGACGAAATATTAATTTGTTGGCGATCTCATCTCCTCTGACTGCAAAAGAGGTGCTGCGTAAGCCGTATCATTCTTCACCAGGTGATACGAAATCCAGTTGGCCAATCAGACTGTACTCGCTGCTCTCCTCAGAAACAGCGCTAAGGGAAACAGAGAGGCTCTCGGTATCAGATGGTGCAGCAATGCTGCCCACCGCCGACGCTGGCGGTGAACGAGGGGTAAGACGATGAAGCTCAATGGGGTTGAGCCAATTGAGAATACGGAATCAACAACAGGACGAGGCGAATGGAGGGTGACGCTACCCAGCGCGTCTTTGCGCACTACTTCGCTAGAAATCCATCCTACAAGCCACAAGCGAGCCGGTACGACCGGTCTGTCTCCCCGGCCCTCGTGGATTAATCCGATTATTCAAAAGATAAACAGAAGCGGCACACCGAAGTTGCAACTTGTGATTTTTATCACACGGACGAGTATACTACAAGCCTGTTTGTGTGACAAATTTCACACAGTTCGCTCGACATTGACGCCTTGAAGGCTGGATTAGGTAGTATACGTCGTCGCGGCCAAATGCGCAAACCTGCTAAATTCAGGGCGAGGTACACCGGACAGCGGACGAGCAACGAGAGCAAAGCCACCGTTCACCGTCTGTCGTCCATCGTCCACCGTCGAACCAAAACCAGCGATAGCCTGATTCCCTCCAGGGCGGCTTGCTTCCCAGGCGAAGAAATGGGTATACTAGCGGTTACAGGAAACTGTCACCGCGGCAAAGCGCTCTTTCCCAATCGCCCAGCCAGTTGCCAGTGACAGACCGCAGTTCTCCAAGCGTCTGTGTCAACCGAAGTGAAAGCGCATCTATGTTCCAATTTTACGAGCCGGGCCTCCTGGTCGATGACGATCTCGAACTGGTGGTCCAGGAACGCTACCCAGGCAACATCGCCCGTGGATGGTCGCCCTCGTACCGTTTCAGCATGATCCACCGCCAGTCGCACGCCAAAATGGGCGAGATCGAATTGCGCATCGGCATGACCGAACATCTGCGCCTGTACGCTGGGCATATCGGCTATGGGGTGTATCAACCCTATCGCGGCCACCATTACGCCGCGCGCAGCGTGCTGCTGCTCTTGCCGCTGGCTCGCCATTACGACTTGACCCCGCTTTGGATCACCTGCAACCCCGACAATTACGCTTCGCGGCGGACGTGCGAATTGGCCGGATTCGAATTTGTGGAAATTGTCGATCTCCCCCCTGACACCGATCTGTATCGCGAGGGCGAACGCCAAAAATGTCGTTATCGCCGCTATTTGTAGACAGTCAACGAGGAATAGTGGACGGTCGTACAGTCCGGCATCCCTTGTTTCCTGTCTGCCGTTCAACCCATCACATGCCCAGGAGGAATTTGTGAAGATTTTGTTGCAATATCCGTTCACGGAAGAGCAGGTCAATGCTTTCCGGCAGGTGGCCGCTCGCTATGACAGCGAACTATTTCATGTGAGTGATGAAGCAGCCGCGTTGACTCATGCGCCGGACTGCGAAGTGATTCTGGGGGCGTTTCCCCCGGCAGTCTGCGCGGCCGCGCCCAGGTTGCGCTGGATCCAGTCCTTCAGTACGGGGATGGACAAATTCCTCTTCCCCGAAATTGTTGCGCGCGACGAGGTGATGATCAGCAATGTGGCGGGGCTGTATGCCAGCCAGGGGGCCGAACATGCCTGGGCTTTGCTGCTGGCCTTAACCCGGGGCATTGTGCAGTCGTGGGAGAACCAGAAACAGCACAAATGGGGTGGCGGTTCGAATGTCGAGCTGGCTGGCACCACGCTGGGGTTGGTCGGCCTGGGTGGCTTTGGCCTGGAGATGGCAAAACGGGCGCAAGGCTACAACATGACGATCATCGCGGTGGATGCGGTGCGCACCAGCAAGCCCGATCATGTGGCCGAGTTGAAGCCTGCCACCCGCGAAAATCTGCACGATCTGCTGCGGCGCAGCGATGTGGTGATGTTGGCCTGCCCACTCACGCCCGAAACCTATCACTTGATCAGCACGGACGAACTGGCGCAGATGAAACCCTCGGCCTACCTGATCAATGTGACCCGCGGCGGCATCGTTGATGAGCCCGCGCTGGTGGAGGCGCTCAAGGCCAATCAGATTGCCGGGGCAGGGTTGGATGTGACCGAGAAAGAGCCTCTGGCCGCGGATAACCCGCTGTGGGATGCGCCCAATCTGCTGCTGACACCCCATCGCGCCGGCGCTTCGCAACACCGACCGCGTATGGTCTTCGAATTTTTCTTGCAGAATTTGGAACGCTATTTGCAGGGCGAAAAGCCGATCAATGTGATCGACAAACGCCGCGGCTATTAGACGATCTCCCAGGTAAACAAGCCAGGTAAACAAGCCAGGTAAACAAGCCAGGTAAACAAGCCAGGTAAACAGGCCGGGTAAACAGGCCGGGTAAACAGGTAGACCGGAACATCATTAGCCCCCCGTTTACCTGTCTACCTGTTCCTGATTCCCCTACCGATAGCCGATGCTTTCGAGATATTGCACCATGCGCGCGCTGCGCGTGGCCTCGCTGAGCGGGTCTTCCTGGCCGGGGATCGAATCGCCGGGCACCGACGTGACCCAGCGATTGTAGCCGATCTCGTTTAATGTATCGCGCACTGCCGCAAAGTCCACGCCCGCGCCATAGCCTACATCCACCCAGACGGGCAGATAATAGCCATCTTCGCGCCGCGACGTCGATGAATAATCCTGCAGGTGCACATAGTTGAGCTGGTGGCGGAAATCGCGCAGCGATTCTGCCGGATCGTAGCCCCAGAGCAGCGCGTGCGACACATCGATGCAGAGCTTGGTCTTGTCGAGCAGGCTCATATAAAAGCGCCAATCTTCGCTGCTATCGACCAGCAGATTGGTGTGAATGTGATAGCTCAATTCGAGCGGCGCGGCATATTCCGCCCACATTTCGGCCCCTTCGGCAGCATAGCGCAGATCGTCCTGGGTGACGGGGCGACCCGTCGGCTTGGGCCCATTCATAAACATCAAACAATCGCAGCCCATTTCCTGGGCAAACTCGATCCGCCGCTTGTTGCGCTCGACATTTTCTGGATCGCGATTGTCGGGCGAGCCACCAGCCGTATAGACAGCCAGCGGCAATCCGACATTCTCGCAGACCCGCCGCAGCCGCTGCGGAGTCCCCAGCCAGTCGAGCGGCAAGCGACATTCCCAACCATCCCAGCCCGCTTCCTTCAGCGCGGCCAACCCTCGTTCCAGGTCGGGATTTTTCCAACGTAGCGTGCTAAACGCCAGTTTGAATGCCATTGATTTCTCCTTTGATTGTTGGTAACTGCTTTGGCCGCTATGATTGTATCACGCACGGCAGAACCTGCCAACGGATGGACGCCGAATGGGAGCGACCCAAACCCTGAGCTCCACCCAACCCGCACATCTGTTCGAAGTTTCTCGTACAATTTCATCATTCACCCAAAACCAAGTACAATACACATACGCCCCTCATCGCCGAGCCTGTAAGCAAAGGAGTCAGCATGGCAACTTCCACCCCTGCACTTAGCGCCGAACAAGCGCGCTGGTTTCGGCTCCAGCGTTCTGGATTGGTAACCCCTTTTGCCAATGCCGAATCGGTAGCCGCGGCCCTGTTTGGCGTGCAGGCGCAGATCCTCCCCGCGGCTGGGCTGGCCCTGTGGAATCGCACAGGCGAATTCAGCGAATCGCACTTCAACGATTTGCTCTTTGAGCAGCGGACGTTGGTCAAATTGTGGGGACAGCGCGGCACGCTCCATCTCTATGCCAGCCAAGATTGGCCCCTGCTTCACGCGGCGCGCTCGGTCAACAAAACCTGGTGGGAACGCGATTTGGATGATCAGCAATTGCGCGACTACGAAATGGTGATCGGACAGATCGTCACGCTTCTGCGCGAGCGCCCCACCATTGGCCGCACCGATCTGCGCAACGGGGGATTTGCCCTGCAAGATCATCACTTTTCGGCCTGGGGCGGGGTCTTTGCCGATCTCGTGCGGCGCGGGTATGCGTGTCATGCGGGGCGGGTGGGCAACGAAGGGCAATTTGCCCATCGCGAACGCTGGCTGCCCGATCTGGTCTGGCAGCCGCCCGACCCTGAACAGGCGAACATCACCGTCATGCGGCGTTTTTTCGCCGCTTATGGCCCGGCAACGCTGCAGGATTTTGCCTATTGGCGCTCGGCCGCGGTAGCCAATGCGCGCAGCTGGCTGAGGGCTTTGCGTGCGGAGTTGGTCGAAGTTGAAGTTGCTGGGCAACCACAGTGGGCCCTCGCGGCGGATCTGCCGTTGCTGCAGGAATCGCCACCACCGGCCGCGGCCTGGCCAGTGCGGATGCTCTATCGGTTTGATCCTTATTTGTTGGCCCACAAAGAGAAAGGCTGGCTGGTTGATGCGCCTTTTTATGACCGCATTTGGCGACCGGCTGGGCACATCGAGGGCATTGTCCTGGTGCATGGTCGGGCGGCGGCCACCTGGCGCTATGACCGCAAGGGTCGTGGCCTGGCGATTACCGTTGCACCCTTCAGGAAATTGACCCGCACGGTCGAGAAAGCCATCCAGAAACAGGCCCCACAGATCGCGGGCTTTTTTGGCTTGCCCCTTACCGACTTGCAGATCGCGAGCAGCGAGCATGCCTGACTATGCGATCACCATTCACCACCTCTATACCTCGCCCGGCCACAACTATTTTGGTCATGCTGCTGGGCAACCGGGCACCCACCCCACGGTCGAACACGACACGCTGATGGTTCAAGCTGGGCAAGGCCTGGTGGGGGATCGTTTTTTTGGCAAGGGGGCCAACTTTGATGGGCATGTCACTTTCTTTGCCTGGGAGGTTCTCCAGTTGCTGCAACCAGCCACCGCAGTGCTGCCCGGTTTGCCTGCCTCGCTGCGGCGCAATGTGATCCTCAGCGGGGTGCCGCTCAACGATCTGATCGGCCAGGAATTTACCATTGATGGGGTACGCTTTTACGGGGCCAAACATTGTGCGCCCTGCCGCTGGCTGGACGAGATGGTGCTTCCGGGCGCGCGGCAGATTCTGCGGGGCCGGGGTGGCCTGCGCGCACAGGCCCTGAGTGACGGCATTCTGCGTCGCGGGCCAGCCACGATGAGCACATCCGCTTCACTCGACCTCAGCACGCTCACCCAGCCGCTGCCGCTGCCAAAGTTGCCCGGCTGATCGATTGTGCGCCCTGCCTCGGCCCTTCAGCTGATCAGACCAGATAGAAGTCGGTTTGACGCCCATCCAGCGGACGACAGCCCACCTGCGTAAAGACGACAATTTCTTCCAATGGCAAGCGGACTTCTTCGCCTTCCCACGAGACCAGCGGCGCCTGCACCGATAATTCCATCGTAAAGGTGCTATCATACGCCAGCGTCACATCACCCCGGCCAGGGTTATTTTCCTGCTCCCAGGGCAAGCCGATCAGCGGGCCGGGTTCGTGCAAGAAGAGCCCCGTCGAATGCGAATAGACGCGTGGTGTGGGGATGGACGCCTGGCGCGCGCTCGTCAGCATGTTATGCAACAATTCATTGCCCGTCAGCCCAGGCGCAAATTCAGCCATGTAAATATCCTGGAGACGCGTGACCTCGCCCAGCAGCTCGCGCAGATCAGCCGGCGCGTCGCTTTCACCCGGCAGCAGCACATAGGCCATTTGCTGGTGATCTGAGTTAAAATAGCAATAGAGAAAACCCACATCGCAGTGGATCAGATCACCAGGGCGGATGACGCGATCGTTTGCGCCATATTGGGCGCGTAACGAAGGACGCCGGATAATCTGAAAGTAGGGGCGAAAGGCCATGGTAAAGCCGAGATCCGTGCAGCGTTGCCAATAGGCCCAGACCAGATCGTCCACCGTGGTATGGCCGGGGATGATGGTTTGACGGCTGTAGCATTCGGCAATCACCGCGTGAGCAACATTGCAAACATGCTCGTAAAAGCTGATGTCCTCGGCGGTAAGGGTGGTCAGCCAGCGGATGGCGGCTGGCTCGGCAGACACCAGTCGCTCGACATACCTGGCGGGCAGACGTTCGGTCAACTGGCGATAGAGATTGTGCGTCAAGCCGCCCGCGGCCCATTGGATCTCGCCGATGTTGATGCCGATCCGCTGCGGGTCGTGCGTTTCGATCAGGTTCAACAGCAGCGGCCACTGTTCCGCTTCGAGTTGCCCCGCATAAGGGCGCTCGTAAAGATCGTGCGTATTTGTGCCCGAAATGTTGACACCCACAACGCCTTCGTCGCCGCGATCCACCAGCGCCAGCATCTGCAGGATCGGGCACCAGGTGTCCATGGGGATCAACGTTGTGTAAACTGGGTCGAGGTTATCTTCGTTGCAGAGGATCAGCCATAGATCCAGGTCGGCACTGCGCATGGCCGCGGGCATGACTGCGCGCAGCCGCTGTTTGAGCAACCGATGGATCAAGTCAGCACGCTGCCGCATGGGCAAAACTTGCGGAAAAGGGGAAGCAACCATCACGCTCAGCTCCTGAGAACCGGCGACTTTCAGATCTGAAAGTCGCGACCGTTGTCGGGAACAACTTTATAACGATAGTTCGTTACATAATTCGCCAATTTGGTATGTAATTTTTGCCAGCCACTGCTTTGCAGAATTTCGCTTGCGAGCTCAACACTCTCGACCACACCAATGGCCAACATTTGCGGACCATCCCCGTACATGGTATACAAGACTTCACTTGGCTGCACGCCGAGTTGCATGAGCTTGGGGGCAAACTCGCGCACAACAAATTCGGAGAAATCTTGCTCGCGCCCCATACGGATGTCCCACTCCATCAGCAATTTTACCCTAGACAATGCTCATCACCTTTCCTGCGGGTAGCAGCCATTTAGTTGGCGTCACGATACCAAAAGCAAAACGGAAACGCAACTTTTTCCGCGCGGCAAAGTTCAAGCGGGGGCAACACTGGTGCTGGCTCTTCGGGCTGCTCGCGTTTGTCTGCTTTGCCTACCCTGTCGCTGGCCAAAGCGAGGCCAATCCAGCACCAACGCAATATTTCCTGGTACCGGCTGAGACCACCAGTGTTCGGCTGCATACGCACCTGGCGGATATTGACTTGGGGTATGATGGCGTTGCCCTGATCGGTGCGGTCAATGCGACCTATCGGCTCCAGAATACGAGCAATCAGGCCACCTTGGTCACCCTGACGCTGATCGCCAACCCGGCGGGCACCACGCTGAGCCTGCCCGACAATCTGGTTGTGCTGGTCAATCAGCAACCTGTCTCCTTTGCCCCAAATGAAAGTGGCCGCCCGATTGCCCAAGTGCAGATCGGGGCCGACACCACGTTGGATCTGCAACTGAGCTACTCGGTTGATCTGGGTGATCGCTCCGTGGCGGCCTTGCGGTATAATATCCAACCGCTGCAGCAGTGGTTGGGCCAGCCGAGCTTACGCGTCAGTATTGTCGCACCGAATACCATCCCCAACAATAGCTGGCTGACCGTCGCGCCCGAGGGGTGGAATTATGCGCCGGGGAGCGGCCCGGTGCCACGCATCCGCTGGCTGTACGATCCACCGCTGCCGGACGATCCATTCAATTTTACCTTTATCCACCCGGCGACCTGGTCGGTGCTCACCCAGGAGACGGCAGCCGCGGTTGCTGGCGCGGGCCCTGAGCCTTTCCTACGGTTGGGCCAGCGGTATACCGAGTTACACAACGCCACCGCTCATCCTGAAATCCGCTCCCGCTTTTATGCGCAAGCCGTGGCCGCGTATCTGGCGGGTGTGGATGAAGCTGGGGGCGACTCGACCAACGCCAGTTTGGCCCAGATCCATGCTGGCCTCGCGGCGCTCTATCGGACGCGCTCCATCGGGGCCGATGGGGTGGTGGACCGGGCCTATATGGATCTGATGACCAGCGAGGCGGATCTGGCATTGGCGGGTTTGGATCCGGCCGATCCACGGAGTATAGAATTACGGCACTGGCAAGTGGAAGGGTTGACGCTGCAATTGAATGATGCGCGCAACCGCCGGAACTGGCCCGCGGCCTTTGAAGTGTTGGAACGGTTAGCAGCCTTACCGCCCGATGTGGTGGATCCGAGTATGCTGACAGAGACCAGCCGAGCGCTCTCTGTGCAGCAGGCCCTCCAGTTGTTGGAAGAGGGCGACAACGATGCGGCTATGCGATTGGCTGGGGCTGAGATCGCGAATGTTGATCTGTTGCCCCCACCGAATGCCCGTTCTTTGTTCGCAACCTGGCAAGTCACGGCAACCATCTCGCCCGAACAAGTGGACGTAAACTTTGCGGTCCTGCCCGCGGATGGGCGGGCAAGCGAGGCGCAGCAGACACTGACCGACTTATTGACAAGCTGGCAAAACAGTGAAGCAGCCAGTGAGATCACCATTCGCCAGCCAGCAGATGGCACGGGTGAGGGTGTTCCGCTGGAATGGGGCCTGAGTTTCCCTGCGACCGTGGGCACGAGCACGCTGGCCCGTTCTCTGCCGCCCGGCGCAGATTGGGTACTCGCCCGCACAGTCCTGGCCCAGCTTGCACCGCGCGTCGAGCGCACCAATCGCTTACTCAACCAGCAGATCCGCCTGACCCAACCGCTGGATCTGCGCGACACGAATGAACAGTGGCGCGGCATCGCGGCCACGCTCGAGGAACAAGCCGCGCAGATCGAAGCGCAGAGCCCGAATCTGAACTTGATCCAGGGCGACACCACAGCCGCGGAGATGGCTTTGTTGGCGCGTGTGCGGGCCGCCAATTACCGAGCCAGCGCGCTCACCTGGCGCACTTTGGCCCGCAATAGCCTGGTGGCGGTGCAGCTCTCAGCAGGGATCGGCGTGCCACCCGTGACGCGCACCTGGCTCGCCACGCCAGAAACACCGTTGCAGACACTCTCGCTCGAAGCGGATGTGATCAGCCTGGGCCGCTTGTTGGTCGTCCTGGTGATTGCCATTGGTGGGCTCTTTTTGCTCACTGGCGTCTTGTGGTCATTGCTTTGATCCAGACAATGCTCTAAACGATGGCCGGTGGATGGTAGACGGTGGATGAGCGTCGGTAGGTACCTGCCGATAGAGGCTCATCAGTCGTCCGCCCTCTCTCGTCTACCGTCTTTATGGCGAACTCGATATTTCCCCCTTTTTCCAGTACAATTTACTTATGGCAACTACAGTCAACCGTTCAACTCCAATCTATCACAACAATTTTTATTTCCAGGATGGCGCGCTGCTCGTCGGCATCCTGACCGCACTGCTCTATCTGACCGTAGCCATTTCTTTGGATGCGGCTGGTCACGTGCCCAGCATGGCGCTTTTGCTCCCCGTGACCCTGGGAGCGATCGCGTTGGGTCTGCTGATGTCATTCAGCCGGTTCGATGGCTTTTTTGCGCTGTCGCACAGCATGTTTACGGGGTTGGCCTGGATCTTGTTTTTGATGACCACCCTGGTCTCGGAGCGGGAGATTGAATCCTTTCTGGACTTTGGCATTCCGCCGTTACAAGCCAAGGTCTATTTTGTCCTCTGGAAATTGCTCAACTGGGTGGATGCGGCAATCAGCAGCTCGGCCAGCAATGACAATTATGTCTTTATCTTTGAAATTTCTTTTCTGCTCTGGTGGCTCACCTATTTGGGGGTTTGGGCCATCTTTCGGTATGGCTACACCTGGCGGGCGATCATGCCGGTGGGCCTTGTTTTGCTGATCAACACCTATTACGCGCCGCAACCAGTTGTTGGCTTTCTGGGGGTCTTCTGCCTTCTGGTGTTGATCTTTTTGATCCGCACCAACCTGGCTGAACAACAGTTGCGTTGGCGGGAGCAGCAAATTTACTTCAACCAGGATATTGCGCTTGATTTTCTGCGCAATGGCTTCTTCTACAGCGTGCTTGTGCTGGCCCTGGCCTGGCTGGCACCGGGCTTGGGACGCAACCCAATCGTGCGCGAGCTGATGTCGCCGATCAACAATCTTTATGAGGAGATGAATCAGGAAGTTAGCCAACTCTATCAGGGAACTTTCAAACAGGCCCAGGCAACTGCCCCCACCTTTGGCAAATCGCTCTCGCTGGGGGGCGAACGCACGGTGGAAAATACGCCTGTCTTTACCGTAAGCACACCAGCCGGGCGCTACTGGCGGGCTGTGGCCTTCGACACTTTTGACGGTCGCCAATGGAATAATACGCTTGAGGCAGAAGCCCCCTTTGCCGCCGCGGAAATCGTCCCTGTGCCAAGCTGGGAGCTACGTTCACCGATCACGCAGACGATCACGCTGATGGCCCCCATGGGCGGGGTGATCGTCGGTGCGCCGGACATCCGCCAGGTGAGTGTAGCCATCGACGCGATCGGGCAACCCTCCCCAGCGGCTGCGATCACGGCGATCACGACCGATTACAGCCAGGCCCCGCCGACCGGCTTTGAGATCACCCTGGCAGAAGCGCAGGACGAGATGGATATTGGCAGCAGCTATTCGGTCATCAGCCAATATGCCCAGGTCACTCGCCAGGCGCTCGAAGCTGCGGGGACGAACTATCCCCAAGCGATCCTCGACCGCTATTTGCAGCTCCCGGATAATTTCTCGCCTTTGGTGGCACAGATTGCAATGAGCGTGACGGTGGGCCTCGAAACGCCCTACGCCCAGGCCAAAGCGCTTGAGACATTCCTGCGCACCTATCCCTACGATGATGCCATCCCCGCGCCGCCGCCCGACAGGGACCCGGTCGAGTATTTCCTGTTCGATTTGCGCCGGGGCTATTGCGATTATTATGCGACCTCAATGGTGCTGATGTTGCGCTATTTGGGCATTCCCGCACGCGCGGCCAGTGGATACGCCGAAGGGTTTTGGGACGAAGAGAATTTTAACTTCTATGTGACCGATGCCGATGCCCACACGTGGGTGGAGGTCTTCTTCCCGAATTTTGGCTGGATCGAGTTCGAGCCAACGGCTGGGGAGAGCCCGCTCACCCGGCCCGAAGCTGCGCCCGAAACGAGCAGCAGCCAGACGGACGCGACGACCCCCAACAACACCAACCCGATCACCAGCACCGACCCCATGCAAGATCCATGGCAGGAAGAGTTGATGAACCAAGGCACGGGCGTGGGCGAAATGCCCGGCGCAGGTGGCCCGCCGTGGTGGATCTGGTTGCTGGTGGCGCCGGCCCTCCTGGCGCTTGGCGTCTGGGGCTTCCGCCGGACGCAAAATCTGGGGCCCACGGCTTTTACGCCAGAACTCTCGCCCATCCTCTTCGAGCGTCTCCAGCGTTGGGCGGAACGGCTGGGCCTGCGCGTGCGCAACAGCGAAACCCCCTACGAACAGGCGCGCTCCTGGGGCCAGGCCTTGCCCGAGGGGCAGAGCCACATCAGCGCGATCACCGAAAATTATGTGCGGTATCGCTTCAGCCAGGAAGGGATCCTCCAATCGCCGGAGCCAACCGATGGTCCTTCGGGGGAAAATGGCCGGTTGGTTGCTGCCTGGGAAGCCCTGCAACCCCTGTTATGGCGCGCTTGGGGTCGCAAGTTTACCGACACCAACGGTCGCCACAATCCATTCCAACGCAAACAGGAATAAGTCATGTCGCTCAATGTCGTTGAACTGACCCAAACTTTGATCGCCCAACCCTCGGTCAGCGCCCACAGTAACGCGGCTATCTCCGCCTATCTGGCCGAGCTGCTGCAAACATTGGGCTTTGTTGTCGAACGGTTGGCGTACGATGACCAGGGACAAGAGAAGGTGAGTCTGGTGGCGCGCATCGGAGAAGGCGAAGGGGGCCTGGGGCTCTTTTCGCATTCGGATACTGTGCCGGGCGAGGAAGGCAGTTGGTCGCCCTTTGACCCGCGGATCGAGCATGGGCGGCTCTTTGGGCGCGGCAGTTGTGATATGAAAGGGCCACTGGCCGCGACCATTGTGGCTGCCAGCCAAATCGATGCCCGTCGTCTGCGCCACCCGCTGACCATTGTGGTCACCGCGGATGAGGAAGTGGGGTACGGGGGCGCCTATCAGGTGACGAAAGAGTCGCGCCTGCTGGCCGAACAGTGGCCGCGTTATGGTGTGGTCGCCGAGCCGACCCAATTGCGCCCCGTCTATGCCCATAAGGGCGGCGTCCATATCTCTGTCACGGCTCATGGTACGGCTGCCCACACCAGCACCGATCAGGGGGTTTCGGCCAATTTTTTGATCGCCCCCTTTCTGGCCGAAATGGCCGAGCTGCGGCAACGCTTCCTGCGTGATAGCCACTTCCAGAACCCCGAGTTCGATCCGCCCACCAATGGCTTAAACCTGGTGCTCAACGATGGCAATTGCAAGCCGAATGTAACCGCGTCGAAAACCGTGGCAACGCTCAGCATACGCACCATGCCCGAGGATCATCGGGAGGAGGCCATCGAGCTAGTCCTGGCAGCAGCGCGCAAATATGGGCTGGAGACGCGTCACCGGGGCTCTGACCCGTTCTACGTTTCGCCCGACGCCGACATTGTCAAAATGGCGCTGACCGCAACCGGAGAAGCAAAGGCCGAAACTGTGCCCTTTGGCACCGAAGCGTTGGTCTATCAAAAGTGGCTCAAACAGCAGGTGATCTTAGGCCCGGGCAATATCGCGCAGGCCCACACCGTTGGCGAATGGATCGACCTTGCGCAGTTGGAAGCTGCGGTCGGCGTCTATCGCCGGTTGATCGAACAGACTTGTTGCGAATAGACGATGGACGACAGACGATGAACGGTTGCTATCGTCTCTCGTCCCCGTCTACAATCCCCATACCCACATCCACACGCACAACATAGAGGAGTGATCATGCCTTACTTTTACGATCCAGCCGAGCGCACCCCCAAAGAGATCTTCCCCGGCGCGCGTTCACGCACCTTTTGGGGCGAAAAGATGTTGCTCTCGCTATTGGAACTGGAACCCGGCTGCGTCGTACCGCTGCACAGCCATCCCCACGAACAGGTTGGCATTCTGCTGGAAGGTGAATTTGAATTTACCATCGGTGGCGAAACGCGCCATGTCAAAGCGGGCGACATCTTCGTGATCCCCGGCGGGGTCGAGCATACCCTGACCGTGGGCGATAAACCCGTGCGCGCGTTGGATGTGTTCAGCCCGCTGCGCGAAGATTACCAGTGGTGATCGGTTAGCCCTGCGGTGTGTCTGGCTGCTCCCCACACCAGCCCACACCCGCGCAAACTTCAAGACTGCGAGGCCGGAGGAGGAACCCATGAAAGTTGTCGATGCAATTGCTCACATCCTGAAAGCCGAGGGGGTAGAGTATCTTTTTGCCTACCCAGTAAACCCCATCATCGAGGCCGCGGCCAAGCTCGACATTCGCACCATCATCGTGCGCCAGGAGCGGATCGGGCTGCACATGGCCGATGCGCTGGCTCGCCTGACATCGGGCCAGAAGATTGGCGTCTTTTGTATGCAAAGTGGGCCCGGTGCCGAGAATGCCTTTGGCGGCGTGGCCCAGGCCTATGGTGAATCTGCCCCGATTGTTGTCTTGCCCATGGGCTATGCCCGCACGCTGACCAATGTGCAGCCCAACTTCAATTCGTTTCTCAACTTTCAACATGTCACCAAGACATGCGAACAGGTGGTGGTGCCCGGTGCGCTGCCGGACGCGCTGCGCCGAGCCTTTACGGCTGTGCGCAATGGACGCCCCCGCCCCGCGCTGGTGGAGATCCCCAGCGACTTGATGAATGAGGAGATCGGCGAGGAATTTCACTATCAACCCGTGCCGATCACCCGCTACGCACCAGACCAGGCAGCGATCGAGCGGGCAGCAGAGATGTTGCTTGAAGCTGAGCGCCCAATCTTCTATGTGGGGCAAGGGGTGCATTATGCGCAGGCCTGGGCACCCTTGCGCGAGCTGGCCGAGTTGGTCGAAGCGCCGGTCACCACGTCGCTCGGGGGCAAAAGTGCCTTCCCCGAAAATCATCCTCTGTCGCTGGGCTCGGGCGGGCGCGCCTACCCGAAGCCGGTGCATCACTTTTTGCACAATGCCGACCTGATCTTTGGCATTGGGTGCAGCTTTAGCATCACCGGCTTTGGGTTGAAGATGCCCAAGGGGAAGCGCATCCTGCAAGCTACACTGGATCCCGCTGACCTCAACAAGGATGTGCCCGTGGACCATGGCCTGGTGGGGGATGCTCGCCTCACGTTGGAAGCCTTGGTGGCAGCCGTGCAGCGCCAATTGAATGGTGGCGACGGAGCAGCACTGCCCAGCGCACGAGCCAGCGCCCAACCGGGGCGGCCACGCGGGCGCGCCGCGGCTATCGCGCAGGAGATCGCAACACTCAAGGCCGAGTGGCTGGCGGCCTGGAAGCCCAAATTGACTTCGGACGAAACGCCGCTCTCGCCCTATCGTGTCCTGTGGGATCTGCTGCACACGGTCGATGTGGCCAACACCATCATCACGCACGATGCGGGCAGCCCACGCGACCAGCTTTCGCCCTTCTGGGAGTCGATCACCCCGCTGTCGTACATTGGCTGGGGCAAAACAACGCAACTCGGGTATGGTCTCGGTCTGGCCATGGGGGCCAAGTTGGCGCAACCCGACAAACTTTGCATCAATGTTTGGGGCGACGCCGCGATTGGCTTTACCGGCATGGACTTTGAAACCGCGGTGCGCGAACGCATCCCGATCCTGTCGATCTTGCTCAACAACTTTTCGATGGCCATCGAGATCCCGATCATGCCGGTCTCGACCGAAAAATATCGCGCCACCGACATCTCCGGCCACTATGCGGACATGGCCAAAGCGTTTGGCGGTTATGGCGAGCGCGTCACCACGCCGGATCAGATCATCCCAGCCATTCGCCGCGGCATCGAACAGACGCAAGCGGGCGTGCCTGCTCTCCTGGAATTTATCACGGGGAAGGAGACCAGCATTTCAACGTTTTGACCGGCGGCTAAGAGTCGATTCGAGCATCGCCGCCAAGCCAGCATAGCGCCTATCATTGTACTGAAGTGCGTCCAGCAAAACTCTCGCATCCTGACGGAAAACAGTATAATAACGATGTCGCGGCCAGAGGAGCTTTCGATGTATCCATTGGCTGATAGTGGCTCTGTATCGAGAACTATAGAGGCCGCGAGATCGTTTGTTTATTGTAGAGGGAAACCTATTGCCCATGGAGCGCAAGCCATGCGCGGTAGGACAACCATTCGATTATCCATCAATATCCATTTCGAGGTTATGGGTATGGCGAGCGCTGGACCATTTCAACGCCGGCGAGGGGAGCGCACCTGGCCTAATGGTAGGCTGCAACTCAGCCGTCGCGGAGACAATGCTGGAACACTTGAACAATTGACGACATCCCCCTGGCTGATCAGTATGGTGGTGATGTTGCTTGGCCCGCTGGTGCTCCTGCGCCTGATCGGCCTCTATTACACCGCTTTTGATTATCCCTGGCGGGACGTTCATCCCTACGAATATGCTTACCAGAGCCGGGTCTTTGATCTGGTTGCGGTCAGGCGGTTTGAGCAATTTGCCTGGCAGCTCCCCCTGCCGTGGCCCCAATACGAGCGCGGACAACTGGGGTGGTATCGACAAGGGCTGCGCGAAGTGGCGCGCCACCGGCCCTTGATCGAAGCCTTGACCGATGGCCAGGATTTGGCGATCGTGCTGGCAGCCGCGGTCGCGAACCAGGGGAATAGCTATCAACGCCCGCTGGGTTGGGATGGGCTGGAACGCATTCAGGTCTGGATGGGCGAGTACCTGACCTGGCCCTGGCCCGAGTGGGCTTGGGCACGCCAACAGTGGGAAGCCAGTTTCAAACAGTACAGCGTTGGCGTTGCGCAGATCACCCCGCTGGATACCGAAATTTTGGGGTATGCCGCGGCGCGTGTCAACCTGCTTGAGGAACAAGTCAGCATCCAGATGATGTTGGAAAAGCTGAGTGCTGTGCGCTACCAGGCGAATTTGCTCGGCATTGAACGCAACGACGGCTTTATTCTGACCCTCATCGCCAATAACAGTGGGCTGGAGTTACTCACTGCCTACAACAGCTATGGCCGCGATATGACGCAATTTCTGGCCCAGGTAGAAGGCGCTCGCGAACAACTCAGCAAAATGGTGACCTACATCCATTATCTGCATACCCAGGAGCATTGGCCGCTACCGGCTGACATCAACTGGGAGTATGTGATGGAATTGGCCCGGTGAGCGCTGATTATCGCTTTGTCATCAACCAAATTTGTGGTAGAGTAGCATGGCTCGAAAAGAGGGTGTGGCGTCTGTTCTGAATGGCCCACCCCCAACCAGTTAAGTTGCTCAGTAGACTTC
Organism: uncultured Caldilineaceae bacterium; assembly: GCA_964541665.1. Lineage (GTDB taxonomy): Bacteria > Chloroflexota > Anaerolineae > Caldilineales > Caldilineaceae > CFX5. The sequence continues at coordinate 44,658 of CAZIRP010000008.1, forward strand.
CTCTTTTTTGCGATCTATCCATAAATTCTGGATCACGCTACCCCAGCGTTGTCTCAAAATCAGGTGTGGCTCGTGCATTTTTCGCCAATCAGCAAGACCAGGGATTTTGAGATACTGACTAGAAGTCATCTCAAAAATCGGTTGTGGCTCCTATGAACAAAGGTAGCCCAACCAGTGTGGTACAGAGATTTTTGAGATAAGGACTAGTGTATCTGGATCGGGCTCTCCACTATTTTGCGGATAGATAATTTTCATCCTCTCACCCCATACCTGTTCACAGGAGGTAAAGATGCGTAAGGGCTACCAGTTTGTCGTGCGGAGTATGACGCTGACCATTGTTGGATTGCTCTTGTTGGCTTGTACCCCCGTTGCACCCGGCTCGGCGGGCGAAGCAACATCCGCCGAAACCCCAGCCGCCAGTGGGGAAATTACCACAGTAGCTACGGATGTGACCCCAGAACTGGCCGAATTGATCGCCGCGGCGCAGGAAGAGGGCACCCTGAGCACCATCGCCCTGCCGCGCGACTGGTGCAATTACGGCGAGATGATCGATACCTTCAAAGCGAAGTATGGCCTGGAAGTCAACGAGCTGGATCCCAATGCCGGGTCGGGCGACGAGCTTGAAGCCATCCGCGCCAACATGAACAATCAAGGCCCACAAGCGCCAGACGTGATCGATGTTGGCTTTGCATTTGGGGCCCAAGCGAAAGATGAGGGCTTGATCCAACCCTACGAGGTCGCCACCTGGGACACCATCCCCGATGAAGTAAAGGACCCAGAAGGCTACTGGTATGGCGATTATTACGGGGTGCTGGCCTTCCAGGTCAACACCGATGTCGTTGAAACCGTACCCCAGGATTGGGCCGACCTGCTCAACCCTGAATATGCCGGTCAGGTTGCGCTGGCTGGCGACCCCCGCACCTCCAATCAGGCCATCCTGTCGGTCTATGCGTCTGCATTGGCCAATGGGGGTTCGTTGGATGATGCCGCTCCTGGCCTGGAATTCTGGGCGCAGGTGAATGCCGCGGGCAACTTTGTGCCAGTCATCGCCAACAGCGCCACCTTCGCCACCGGCGAAACGCCGATCATCCTGCAGTGGGACTACCTGGCCCTGACCGACCGCGACCAACTGGCGGGCAATCCACCAGTCGAGATTGTCATTCCGGCTTCGGGGGTCTTTGGTGGGGTCTACCTGCAAGCGATCAGCGCGTACGCGCCGCACCCGAACGCGGCCAAGCTGTGGATGGAGTTCCTCTATTCCGACGAAGGGCAATTGATCTGGCTCAAGGGCTATTGCCACCCGATCCGCTATAACGATCTGGTTGAGCGAGGGGTCATTCCGGCGGATCTGGCAGCCGTTCTGCCGCCCGAAGAGCTCTATGCGCAAGCCGTCTTCCCCACGCTGGAACAACAATCTGCCGCCCGTGACTTGATCACGACCCAGTGGGACACGGTGGTGCAAGCCGACGTACAATAATGTGCTCGCCAACCCAGAGCGGCTGACTATCGGGGAGCAGTTTCTCGGCTAGCTGGCCGCCAGATCGCTTGCTGTTTGCTGGCAAGCAGCATCTATCCTGAGCGATCAGTCTGTTTTCCCATCCTGAATTCCCTGCACTACGCCCAGCTCGATCATCTGGCCGCTGATCAGATGATCGAGCTGAGGAGTCTTGATTCGACGAACTATCATGTCTCAGCAAGCTGCGCCGTCCGCGCTGATCAACCCGCCGATTGCAACCCGTCCGCGCCCAATTCCCTGGCAATGGTTGGGGCTGCTGCCCTTTTTTCTCTTTGCAATCGCCTTGATCTTCTTGCCTTCGCTCAATCTGTTTGTGGGGGCATTCCGCACGCCTCAGGGTGAATTTACCTGGCAATATGTGCAGGATTTGCGCCAGCCCTTCATTCTCGACGCCTACTGGCTGACGATCCGCATCAGTCTGGTGACCGCGCTGGCTGGTGGGCTGTTGGGCTTTTTGCTGGCCTACGCAGCAATCCTGGGCGGGTTGCCCCCCGCGGTCCGATCGTTTCTGATCACCTTTAGTGGGGTCGCCTCCAACTTTGCCGGTGTCCCGCTGGCTTTCGCCTTTGTGGCAACACTGGGCCGAGTTGGCTTAGTGACGGTCTTTTTCCGCGAGGTCTTGGGGCTCGATCTCTATCGCAACGGCTTTAACCTGTACAGCTTTGCCGGGCTGAGCCTCACTTACCTCTACTTCCAGTTCCCGCTGATGGTTTTGGTGATCTCACCGGCATTGGATGGGCTCAAGCGTGATTGGCGCGAAGCCGCCGAAAACTTAGGGGCCACAAACTGGCAATATTGGCGGTATATTGCGCTGCCCATCTTGCTGCCGTCACTGCTCGGGGCAATCATCCTGCTCTTTGGCAACGCCTTTGGGGCCTATGCCACCGCGGCCGCGCTGACCGGCGGCTCGCTCAATTTGGTCTCGGTGTTGATCGGTGCGCAAATCCGCGGGGATGTGTTGCATAATCCCGGGCTGGGCTATGCGCTCGCCCTGGGCATGGTGGTGATCATGGCGCTTACGCTGGCGGCCTATACCTGGCTGCGGCGCCGGACCTCGCGCTGGATGCGCGATGCTTAACCTGACGCTATCCGTGAATTCTGCGCCGAGTTGGGCGGGCAAACCCCCGTTTTGGGAGCCGCAACCAGGTACGGGTAGCTGTTTTGGCGCAAGGAGGGGTTGATGAGAATTGCCAAACTGAGCGCGTGGTTATGGGTGCTGGTGGGTGTACTCTACTTTTTTGCCCCCCTGTATGCCACCCTGCTCTTTTCGCTGCGCGCCCAACGCAATGTCCTGGGGTTTCTGGCCTATCAGAATGTATTAGCGGATCCGCGATTCGCCAGCACCTTTCTGTTCTCGCTGCAAATGGCCATCTGGACGATTGTGGTCGGCGTTGTTTTGGTGGTGCCAACCGTCTATTGGGTGCAATTGCGCGTCCCGCGCGCCCGCCCCGTGGTCGAGATGATCACCATGATGCCCTTTGTGATTCCGGCGGTCGTGCTCGTCTTTGGGCTGATCCGCACCTACGCGCCGCTCTTTACCTGGCCCATTGTCGGGCGGATTGTGCTGGTGGGCGGCTATGTGGTGCTTTCACTGCCCTACATGTATCGCGCGGTCGATACAGGCCTGCGCGCGATCGATGTGCGTAGCCTGACCGAAGCCGCGCAGAGCCTGGGCGCGAGCTGGCCGACCATTTTGCTGCGCATCATCCTGCCCAATTTGCGGGTGGCTTTGCTCAGCGGGGCCTTCCTGACGCTGGCCATTGTGATCGGCGAATATACGATGGCCTCCCTGTTGGCCCAGCCCGCGTTTGGCCCCTACATGGTCTTGCTCGGCCAGGACCGGGCGTATGAGCCGGCCGCGTTGGCGATCATGAGTTTTCTGCTCACCTGGCTGGCAATGGGCTTGATCCACTTCTTGGGGCGTGGCAGTCAGCAACGCGCCGAACTGGCCGGAACACATTAACGAGAGTTTCCACGGATTAAACCCAATTTGGCCCAGGGAACATGACCTTATGGCATTTCTGGAATTGACCAATCTCCATAAAGATTATGGACGGATCACAGCGGTCAAAAATTTTGATCTGACCATCGACCGCGGTGAGTTTGTCTCCTTTTTGGGGCCCAGTGGTTGCGGCAAGACAACCACGCTGCGCATGATTGCTGGCTTTGAACAAAGTAGCGCGGGCACCATCGTCATGGATGGCACCGACATCACGCACAGACCGCCCAATCAGCGCAACATTGGCATGGTCTTTCAATCGTACGCGCTCTTCCCCAACATGACCGTGGCCGACAACATTGGTTTCGGCCTCAAAGTGGCCGGCCAATCAAAGCCCGCGATCAAAAGCCGCGTCGCTGAAATGCTGCGTTTGATCAAACTTGAAGAGCTTGGCGAACGGTACCCCCATCAGCTTTCGGGTGGCCAACAACAGCGCGTGGCCCTTGCGCGGGCCTTGGCGATTCAGCCCCAATTGTTGCTGCTGGATGAGCCGCTCTCCGCGCTCGATGCCAAGATCCGCGTTGCCCTGCGCGAAGAGATCCGCGCCATTCAGCAGCAATTGGGCATCACCACCGTCTACGTGACGCACGATCAAGAAGAGGCCATGTCGCTCTCCGACCGCATCGTGGTGATGAATCTTGCGCAGATTGAACAGGTGGGCACACCGTTCGAGATCTATAATTTTCCCAAAACCGCGTTTGTCGCCTCTTTTGTGGGGATGCTCAACTCGGTGAAGGCCGAGGTTATCGACGCCGCGAGTGGGCTCGTCCGGGTGGCCGGGCAAGAGATCCAGACTGGGCGCACGCTGCCGAGCGGCAAATCACCGTTAACGCTGGCCTTGCGGCCCGAATTGCTCTCGCTCGCCGCGCACCCGAATGGGGCGAATCAGATCGCGGGGCAAGTCGATACCATCGCCTTTCTGGGCGCGGTGGTGCGCATCCAGGTGCGCCTGGGCGAAACAAAACTACGGGTAGACACCTTCAACAATCCGTACCTGGCGCTCCCCGAAATCGGCGCACCGGTCACCGTGAGTTTTTCACCCGAAGCCATCCTCGTGCTTGATCAAGCCGCGTTGTGATCAATGCATGGCAACGACAAAAACGCCTGGCCTGTTGATGGGCCAAGCGTTTCGATCCAACCGATTATTTCCTGCAGATGCAAAACCGGGGCCGCGCTCCCTAACAACCCGCGAAGCGCGGCCCCGCTAGTTGCTCCGCCTAATAACGCACGATCAACGCGATACGTTGGAACTGGGCCAACTGGCCATTTTCGACAAAAATGACGCGCCCCTGTTTCGCGAGCACGGTTTCGATAATGTCATCAACCGCGTCGGCAATCTCCACCGCTCCCTGGGAAGGATCGGCAGGGAGCAAGTGCAGGCCGCTCTCGTCCAGGCGACCGGGGAAGTGAAAATCCTCTTCCACAACCAGCAATTCGCCTCGCCCCTGGTGGGCCATGCGCCACACTTCGCCAACCGTTGAGACAACCCGTTGAGCGCTGTTGGCCGCTTCCAGCTCGGCAAAGACTTGCTGACGCTGCTCGATCAGCCCAGCCTTGACTGCGGGCCAGACGAGTTTGGCCAGATCCGCGGCGGAAGTTTTGTCGTGGCTGCCTTGGATCGTGGCGATCATTGCCTCTTTGTGGTCGGAGACCTCGTCAAAGAAAGCCAGGAAGCGCTCCACCCCAACCACAGCGACCGGCTGCGGATCGTTGGCGAGGAAGGGCTTGAGCGCAGCATCCACCGAGCGGAAGAATTGGCGATGTCGCTCGTCGCGATGGGCAGACCGGCTGATGCCAAAGCCGCCGGGCAAGCTCTGTTCGCCGCCGGGGCCTTCGTGGGTCAGCGGGAAGCCGTCGCTGGTCACTTCGACCAACGTGTCGCGTGTCCCTTCGTAGAGGCGCGTTGGCTGCTCGCTGAGGACAAGCACCCAATAGCGGACGGTGCGGTTGAGCGCAAAGACCAGATCGCGCGTGGCAAACGTCCGATCGATCACGACCCGTTCGGGCAGCGTAAAGGGCAACTGATAGACAACGCCAAAATCGCGGTTCACACACAAGATCAACCCATCCAGGGTGTATCGATAATCAATGTTTTCTGCCAGTTCGTTCAACCGTGTCAGCAGGGGCTCGATCTCGCGTCGACTGAATTCGCCAAGCAGTTGTTCTGTGGCCTGGGTGACCAGGTTTTTCAGCCGGATCGGATCCTGACGGTTGTCGGGAGATGTGCGGTGGGTAGGGAGGGTAATGGTTAACGCAGGGTAACCACTGATTTGTTGTAATAACAAAATATCTTGTCGATTCATCATTGCTCCTTTGCAAGATCAAACAAGAAAGTATTAGGGGATATATGCTGTTATATAGTCTATCTAAGACGCCAGGTCTGTAACGCCACTCCGGGTGTCGATAGTCCTGGATCGCGTTCAGACTCCATTCTACACCGAGGAGCAGTTTGCTGCTAACTGGGATCCCAGGGATCACAGTGCCACGACCTGGCAATCGGCGGTGCTGGACTCAGGCTTTGTCGGCGGCCACAACCGCGTCGATAATTTTGCGATACCCAGTGCAGCGACAGAGATTGCCCATGAATGCTTGCTGCGCTTGCGCCCGGGTTGGGTGGGGCGATTCTTCCAGCAATTTGGCCGCGCTCATCACAAAGCCCGGCGTACAATAGCCACACTGCACGCCCCCACTCTGCACCAAAGCCGCCTGCACGGGATGCAATTGTTCGTCAACGCGCAGCCCTTCCACAGTGATCACCTGGCTGCCAGCAGCGCGCTCAGCAGGTACCAGACAGGCCACGACCGCCATCCCATCGAGAAAGACGGTGCAGGCACCACATTCGCCTTCAGCACACCCCTCTTTTACCCCGACAAAGCCCGCGGCCCGCAGGCTATTGAGCAGCGTCATGCCGGGTTCGAGTTCAACCGGCTGACCGTTGATGATAGCCGGTGGACGGTGGACGACAGACGAGTTCTCCCTATCGCCCGTCCGCCCTCTCTCTCTATCCCGTTGCACCACCGGCCACTTGCCGTCGGTATCGCCCCACAGCAGGATCGGCTGCTCGCTCCAGCCGACCCGCGTCTGCTCGTTGCGGATCTGCTGCAGAGCCCGCAGCACCAGAGTCTCCACCATCGCCCGCCGATAGTCGGCACTGCTGCGGATATCATCGATTGGGCTAGCGTCGTGCATCGCCAGACGAGCGGCCTCGGCCATGGTTTCGGCAGAGAGCGCCTGCCCGAGCAGATAAGCTTCGGCGGTCTCGGCGCGGATCACCGTTGCGGCCACGGCCCCCAGCGTGATGCGCGCAGCCACCACCGGAGCATCGACATGCGCTTCCGCACGTTGGAGGATCACCGCGGCGCTGAGCACGCTGATCGCCTGGGCGCGGCGCAGCCCCAGTTTGATAAAGCTGCCAGCATGTGTTGGGCTCAGTGCGGGAAATGAGATGCGGACAAGGATTTCATCCGGCTGCAGATCGACCTTGCGAAACCCCTGCATAAATTGGCGCAGGGGCAGCGTCCGGTCACCACGGGCTGCGCTTTGCAGGGTCACCGTAGCATCCAGCGCCAGCAGCGGCACAATCGTATCATTCGCCGGGCTGGCGGTGATCAGATTCCCAGCCACCGTGCCGCGGTTGCGGATCTGCGGTGCGCCCACTTCCCAGCAGGCCCGCGCCAGTGGCAGCGCTTGCGCCACAATCAATGGATGGACAACACATTGGTTATGCGTCACGAGTGGGCCGAGATGGATCCAGCCGTCGGCTTCCCAGATTTCGGCCAGCCCCGGCACCCGCGTCAGGTCGATCACACCCGGAGCGCGGCCATCCGCCAGTTTACGCGCACCACGTTCCAGCTCGATCAGCAAGTCGGTGCCGCCAGCCAGGATCCGAGCGGTGTCTCCATAGTGTGCTTTGAGGCGCAACGCTTCCGCGAGCGTGGTCGGTGATTCGTAAAAGGTGTACATGAGGCAGCCCTTTCAAAATCTCCATTACTCTCTGAAAATTTCTGGAGGTTTGAAGAGATTTAAGGAGATTTTCTGTATCATCCTGGTATCACCCGCCAACTCAGGCGGCGATAAGGGGCAGCAGCGAGAGCGGCGTGATAGTCCGCTTCATGGGCGAATATCCGTTGATTGAGCAAGCGGCCATGGATGCTCGTCTCAAATTCGGCCACCCCAAACGGCCACGGATCAAACGTGATGATGTGATCCTCATAGTTCATGCGGATCTCGGCATACGCGCCCCGAAAATCCACCGGACAATGGGCCAGGATCCGCTCGTTTTGCCACGGCACGATCACTTGCAGGCTGGCGTTGTCGCCAAACTTGAGCAAGTTGGTATAGGCGGCGATTGTTTCATCGCGTAGGGCGGTTTCGTAGAGTACATCCGGCTCGAATTGCTGGCGAACGGTTTGGACAAGCTGCTGCTGGCGGGCAATAAAGTCTTCGGTGCGCTGGCGAATTTCAGCAGAGAACGACACGTTGCGCAAATCCGCTTCGTAGAGCGTCAGCGCGTGTTGGCTGAGCAACAACGCCGCATAGGGATGCTGACCGTACAGCCGATCGATGCCGCGCTGCCAGAGCCGTAACTTTCCGTCGAAGTCAGACTCGTGGAGAAAATCCTGGGGGTAGCCATCGGCACGCAGTTTGGGTTGGCGCTCCCATTCGTACCATCCGTTGTCGTGCTGCGCAATGCCGAGCATCACCGGCGCATCCGGTTGCGGGCGTGCAAACTCATCATTGCCCCAGTGACGACAGAACTCCGCAGCCATCAGGGCGTGCGTTGTCTGGTTGATACAAAGCAACTGGCCGTTGGCAAGCTCACGGACGATCATCAAAAATCTCCTCACTCTCTATAAATCTCGTCAAATCCCCATAATTTCCTCATCATCAGTTGAGATTTACAGAGATTCATAGAGCCTGGTCAATTCACGCAGCATCCCTTTTCAAGAAAATCCCCACGCCAGCCAGCGCACCCAGCAATAGGCTGATCACCATCTGCCAGCCGCGCAAGCGCAGCAGGAGCCGCCCGAGCAGAAAATGGCTGGCCAGCAAGGCCAAACTGCTGATCACCACCATCGGCGGGATGAGCGTCTCCGATCCCGGCGTGAAGTGTGCCTTTTGCTGCATTTTATCGAGTTGGGCATCGCTATAGCGTTTGCTCCAGCCGAGAAACCAGGCCGTGCCGAAAGCGATGCTGAGGGTACTGATGAGAAGTCGGAGCATGGGATTGGCCAATAAAACGTGAACCGAGATGCGCGGCAATGTCGCGCATCTCGGTTTAGACTTGCCGCAAAATCCGCAAGATCTGTTCGGTGTGCAATATTTCGTGCGTGCCGACTTGGGCGCAGGCGTCGGTCATGCTGAAGGGGCCGCGTTCGGGATGGATGCCCGCGCGCGCCCATTGTTCGTCGCTCAAACCTTGGAAGAATGCAACAAAGGTTGCGCGTGATGCCGCCAGATCCGCATAGACCTGGCGTAGATCCTGCTCGTTATACCGTCGTTCACGCGCCAACGCCTCGTGATCAGACGGGGCAAAGCGCGGGTTTTCTTCGCTGGCAATCAGCCGAGCGCGCTGCTGAAAGATCTGATCATAGTCGCGCAGATGGCAGAGTACTTCCAGCGTTGTCCAGCCCCGGTCACCATCATTCGGGTCGCGTAAAGTGGTGGCGGTTTCCTGGCTGACATCAACGAGCAGATTGCCAAGAATGCTCAGCGAATGTTGCATCAACAAGATATGGCGGTTGCGTAGATCGGTGAGATTGGGCATGGTAGTTCCGAATCCCTGTTAATTTTTGTAAGCTGTCATGCGTCAACCGTGATGCGTGATGTTTGACGTTTCACGCATTACGGTTCATTTCATTCGGACGCGCGGCCCTTGCGGCGTATCTTCCAACTCGTACCCCGCGGCCTTGATCTGATCGCGCAGGGCGTCGGCATCTTGCCAGCGTTTTTCGGCCCGCGCTTGTTGGCGTTGCTCGGCCAGAGCCAAAATTTCAGCAGGAACAGTGCTTTCCGCGGGTTGCCACTCGGCCAATCCCAGCCCAAAGACTTGATCAAACAGCGTGACCGTAGCCTTTTTCGTTGCTGGATCGAGATCGCTGCGCACCAGATCCCACAGGACGGCCAGAGCCCGCGGCATGTTGAGGTCATCGTTGACCTGGGTCGTGAAGCGTTCAACGAAGCCAGGATCGGGCGTGCCAGGGTCGCCCCAACTGTGTACGGCGGCGCGCAGTCGATTCAAGGCCGTTGCCGCGCCCTCCAATCCTTCCCAGGTAAAGTTGAGCTTGGCCCGATAGTGTGCGCCGAGGCAGAAAAAGCGATAGACCAATGGGTCGATGTTGCGGTCGAGCAGACTCTGCAAGCGCAAAAACTCCCCGCTCGATTTCGACATCTTGGCTTCATCGATCTGCAAAAAGGTGCCATGTAACCAGAAATTGGCCAGATGGGTACCCTGGCAGGCCTGGGTTTGGGCAATCTCGTTGGTGTGGTGCACGGAAATGTGATCTTCACCGCCGCAGTGGATATCGAAGAAGGAGCCCAGAAATTTGGTCGACATGGCCGAACATTCAATATGCCAGCCGGGGAAGCCAACACCCCACGGGCTCTCCCACTCCATCTGGCGCTTTTCGTCCGGCGAGCTGAATTTCCAAAGCGCAAAATCGGTGGGGTTCCGCTTTTCACCCATCTCCACGCGGACACCGGCCTGCAAGCCTTCAATATCCAGCCGGGCCAGATAGCCATAATCGGGCAGTTTGGCGGTATCGAAGTAGATGCCATCGCTGGTCTGATAGGTGAAGCCGTTGGCCTCAATGCACTGGATCGTCTCGACCTGCTCGGGGATGTAATCGGTGGCGCGACACCAGACCGTCGGCGGCAGGATGTGCAATTGCGCCAAATCGGCCTGAAAAGCTTCGGTGTAGAATTGGGCAATTTCCCAGGCCGATTTGCCCGTGCGCCGCGAGCCGCGCTCCATCTTATCTTCGCCGGTGTCGCCATCCGAAACCAGATGGCCCACATCGGTGATGTTCATCACATGCTTGACGGCATAGCCATTAAACAGCAGCACGCGGTGCAAAATATCTTCAAAGAGATAGGTGCGCAGATTGCCAATGTGGGCATAGTCGTAGACTGTGGGGCCACAGGTATAGAGCCCCACTTCGGGCGGGTTGAGCGGCACAAACTCGCGTAAGGAACGGCTATAGGTGTCGTAGAAGCGTAGGGTCATAGGTTGATCTGTGACAGGGATGGTTGGTGACAGGCCGTGCGTGAAACGCAATTTTCACGCACGAGGGTCAGAGCAATTCGTTCACATTCTCGCGGATCTTCACAATCGCCTGGCCGATCTCGTCGATCTCTGCCGGTTCGGCAAGCAAAAGATTCTGCGTGAGCCAGATGGCTTCCTGGCAGGCACGTTCGGCGACCGGACAAGGTAGACTACGGCTGTGTGGCCTGGCGAGCGGCGGTTGTTTGTAGAGCGGCACCGCATAGCCGGTTGAACAGGGCACCCCTTCGGCGCGCAAGGCTTCGACGAAGGATTCGCGTGGCAGGCCGCCAAAGTTCTTCGGATTGTAGCGCATCATAAAAAGGTGGAACGCGTGATTGTCCGCCCGCGGATCCCAGCGCATTGGCGTGGGGCCGTCGATCTCTTCGAGGATCTCGTTGAGGCGGCGGGCATTGGCTTGTCGCCGCTGCAATTGCTCATCCAGCCGCTCCAGTTGCGCCAGGAGAATGCCGGCTTGCCAACCGGTGATGCGCAAGTTGCTGCCCAGCAGATCATGCTCGTACCATGCCCCACTCGGTGAGCGCCCCTGGTTGACATAACTCCAGAGCTTGGCGGCCAGTTCATCATCATTGGTGAGGAGAATGCCCCCCTCGCCCGCGGTGAGGTTTTTGCTGGCTTGCAAGCTAAACGAGCCAATGTCGCCGTGGGTGCCGAGCGGCTGGCCTTGCCAACTGGCCCCGTGCGCGTGCGCTGCATCTTCCACAATCGCCAATTCGTGCTGATGGGCGAGCAGCAGAAGTTCGTCCAGATCCACAGAGAGACCAGCAAAATGCACGGGGATGATCGCTTTTGTGCGTTTGCTGATCGCCTTTTCCACCTGCTCAACATCCAGATTATACGTATCTGGCTCGATGTCGGCAAAGACCGGCGTAGCGCCAGTCAGGCGCACAGCATTGGCCGTGGCGATGAAGGTATACGGCGGCACAATCACCTCGTCGCCGGGGCCAATCCCAAGCACACGTAATGCAGCCTCCAATGAAAGTGTGCCATTGGCAACGGCGATACAATGGCTGGCCCCGTGTCGCTCGGCAAACCGCTGCTCGAATTGTTGGACACCCTCGTTAAAGCCGCCCCATTCGCCCGAGGCCAACACCGCCAACACGCGTTCACGCTCGCGTTCATCCCACTGCGGCCAGCGGGGCCACGTTTTTGTGCGGACGGGCGAACCGCCCTTGAGTGCTAAATTGCTCATGATTCCTCTGCGAAAGTGCTGGATGACCGTCTAATCCCAGCACGTCAGGTTACAAAATTGGTGTAAAGGGAACGGGCACAAAGATCAAAACGAAGATCAACACAACCAAATAGCCCACCCAACGCCGCCGCGCATCCAATTGCGTGACATCATCCAATGCTGGGGGATGATACAGGCCGATCAGGAAGTAGATCAACAAGACCCAGACAAACCAACCGTTATACCCAATGTATTGCAATTCGGGGATAATCTGTTGCAGCGGGGCCAGACTGGCGACGGCCAAAAGCACCAACAGGGCAAAAGTCACGCGGTTGATGATCTTTGCCCGTTCCCCGAAGAGCGCAAACACGGTGTGGCCGCCATCCAGTTGCCCTACTGGCAACAAGTTGAGCGCGGTGACCAATAGGCCGATCCACGCGGCAAAGGTGACCTGGTTCATCAACACATCTTCGCCCGTTATGGGGTTAGGCAGTTGTTTGCCGAAGACCAAAATTTTGGCGAAGAAATAGAAGATGCTATTGCCTTCCAGCATCCCGCCGGTGATCGGCGGGGTTAACTGGCTGGTGGACAACCCGACAAAGAGCAACGGAATCGCCAGCACCAGACCGGCCAGTGGGCCAGCGACGCCAATATCAAATAGTTTGCGGCGATCCGGCACCGGCTCGCGCAGTTGAATAAATGCGCCTAAAGTGCCAAAACCGAGTGGCATGGGGATGAAATAGGGCAATGTCACCGCGACACGGTGATAGCGAGCCGCAAAGTAATGGCCGAATTCATGGGCGGTCAAAATCCCCAACAAGGTGGCGGCAAAGGGCCAGCCTTGGATCAAATTCTGTGGGCGCAGAAAATCAGAGGCTGAGTTGATCACCAAATTGCTGTCGCCATACAACATGCCCGCAAAGAGCGTGCTGATCACCGTGAGCACAAAGAGCAGGAGATTGATCCACGCCCGCGGCTGGCTTTTCGGGGCCACGCCAGCGACCACATGCAACACCACTTGCTGATCATCGGCGTTGGCTTCAGGCCGCAGTATGGGGGTATAGCCCCGGCGGTTGAGTTCGCTCAACCAGCGCGGAAAGACCTCATGGCTGGGACGCAACAGCCGCCCCCGCACCAACACAACCCCTTCGCGAGCCTGGTCCTGGTTGACTTGTACTGCTTCGATCGCCAGATCCCGACTCACCAGCGCACGCACTTCATCGGCTAATAGTTGCGCATCCGCGGCTGACACCGCCGGGGAAGGCAACATCCGAAAGAGCAGCGAACGATTCGCCATACACAATCCCACTTTACAGAGAGTTCCACATGCGTGTTGCCGGACGCAACCTTGCACCTTGCTGGCATTTTACCCTAAAAGCAAATTTAGTGGTATAAACCAAAGCGAGGACAAGTGGATTGGCCGCTTGGACAGCGGGATTTACCCGCTGAGGTCACTGGCTTTCAACACCTAATGTTCGGTACGCTCACCGACGCACCCCATCCATTCACAGGGGTGTAAGCTCGGGGAATTTCTCCTATGAATCCATTCCTACAGAAAATACAAGAACGTCCGCTGCTTGGTGATGGCGCCATGGGCACCATGCTCTTTGCTCGTGGGGCCAGCAGCGAAGAATGTCTGGAACAATTGGTCGTGACCCGCCCCGGGTGGGTGACCGAGCTCCATCAGGCCTATGCCATGGCCGGTGCCGATGTGCTCAAAAGCCACACCTTTGGTGCCAATCGGGTGCGGCTGGCCCCGCATGGCCTGGCTGACGCTGTGCGCGAATTGAACTTCAAGGCAGTACGGCTCCTGCGCGATGTCCGTGAGATCACGGGGCGCGCTATTTTTATCGCGGGCAATGTAGGGCCGCTCGGGAAGCGGCTCCATCCGAGCGGGCCATTGCAACCCGAAGAAGCCCGCGAAGCCTTCCGCGAACAGATCGGCGTCTTGTGGGAAGCCGGCGCGGATCTGCTGCTCTTTGAAACATTTGGCAACCTGGCCGAGCTGGAATTGGCCCTGGAGGTGGCCCGCGAAACGTGTGATCTGCCGATTGTGGCGTCGATGACTTATGCGCAGGATGGCCTGGCGTTCAGTGGCGAGACCGCGCAGGAAGTGGGCAACCGCCTGCGCAGCCGCGGGGCAGATCTGGTTGGGATCAATTGCACCGTTGGCCCGGCCCAGACGCTCGACACCTTACAGGCGTTGCACCAGGCAGCGCCCGAAGCCAACTTCAGCGTGATGCCCAACGCGGGTTTTCCCGAACGCGTGGCCGGTCGGCTCTATTACCCGGCCAGTCCCGAATATTTTGCGCGGCATGTGCCAGTCTTTCTGGACAATAACGCCCGCCTGATCGGTGGCTGCTGCGGCACGACACCCATCCATATTCGGGCGTTGCGCGAAAAGCTGGACCAAACCTGGTCCCGAGCGAATGGCAACCCCAACGAGACAAGCGAGTCGATCAGTGTGGTGGGCGAGCGGCCCGAGCATCGCGGCAGCCTCCTGGCGGATCTGAATGCCGACAGCGCGGTGCCCACCACCGACCTGCTGCGCAAATTGCGCGCTGGCCATTTTGTCATCAGTGTGGAGGTCGATCCGCCGCGCGGGTTCAATGCCCAAAAGCAGATCGAAGGGGCGCGTCACGCCAAACAAGTCGGCGCAGATGCGGTCAACGTGGCCGATAGCCCGATGGCGCGCGTGCGCATGGGTGCCATGTCGCTCTGTATTCAGATCCAGCAGCAGGTGGGCATCGAGACGATTTTGCACTACACCACACGCGACCGCTCGCTCATGGCGCTGCAATCGGACCTGATCGGCGCGCGTGCGCTCGGGGTACGCAATATTCTGGCCCTTACCGGCGACCCGCCCAGCCTGGGTGATATGAAGCAGAGCACCGCGGTCTACGATGTAGACAGCATTGGGCTGGTGCGCATCATCGATAAGTTTAACCAGGGCATGGATTTTAGCAGCCGCGAACTCGGCCAACCCGGTGGCTTTACCATTGCCGTGGCCTGCGACCCGACTCGCAGCAACCTGTCGGAAGAGGTGGATCGCTTCCACCAGAAGGTGAGTGGGGGCGCGCACTTTACCATGACGCAGCCCATTTTTGATGCGCAACTTTGGCGCAGTTTCCTCGATCTCTACGAGGAGCGATATGGCGATTTCCCCGTGCCGGTGTTGATTGGTGTGCTGCCATTGCAAGGGCACAAACACGCCACCTTTTTGCACAACGAAGTCCCCGGCATCACCCTGAGCGACAGCGCGCTGGATCGGATGCGCAAAGCCGGGCCGAATGGGCGCAGCGAAGGGGTGAAGATGGCGCAGGAACTTCTGGTCGAACTCAAAGAGTTGCCACATGTGCAGGGCGTCTATCTGATGCCCAGTTTTGGCCGTTATGAACTGGCCTGCCAGGTACTCGAAGTCCTGACGCCTGAAGAGCGCGGCGTTGACATGCCAACCAGAACCATTGGGGTAAGCGAACAGCACTAGAGGATCGATTATGTTGCGAATTGGTATTATCGGCTATGGCGGGCGGATTTCCCACATGGCGCGCGCCTTGCAGCCTTTTGGCATTCCCTTTGCGGTCACGGCCGTGGCCGACCCGCGCCGCGAGCAGATCCTGGCCAATGACGATGGCTTTCTCGATCAGGCACGATTTTATACCAGCGCGGACGATCTGCTGCATGAGGCCGCGCAGCTCGATGGCATCATGATTGGCACCCGCTGCAACCTGCATACGGAAATGGCCTGCAAAGTTGCTTCCACGGGCTTGCCACTCTTTTTGGAGAAGCCGGTTGCCATCAATTTTGGCCAGTTGCAGCAATTGGCCACCACGTTTCAACAGTACACAGCGCCGACACTTGTCTCTTTCCCGCTGCGCCTCAGCCCGCTCCTGGTGCGCGTCCAGGCTATCATCCAGCAGGGGCAAATCGGCACCGTGGAACATGTCGATGCCTTTAATGATGTGCCTTATGGCACGGTCTATTTTCGCAGTTGGTATCGCGACGCCGCGCTGACCGGCGGGCTCTGGCTGCAAAAAGCCACGCATGATCTTGACTACCTGCACTTTCTGGTCGACCAAACCCCGCAAACCGTAGCAGCCATGGGCGCGCAGCGGGTTCTTGGCGGCGAGATGCCGTGGGACTTGCAGTGCAAGGATTGTTCGTTGCGCGAAAGCTGCCCCGAGAGCCCCTTTGTCCGCTTCCGCCAAGGCTTTGATCGCGCGGCCGTGCACTTTGCCGAACATGGTGACTATTGCGTCTTCTCGACTGGCATCGACAATGACGACATCAGCAACTGTTTGATCGCCTACGCGGGTGGGGCGCAACTGAGCTATACGCAGAATGTCTTTGCCCGCTATCGGGCAGAGCGGCGCGGTGCCCGGCTGTTGGGGAGCGAGGGCTCGCTGGAGTTCGATTGGTACCAGAATCGCATTCAGATCTTCAGCCATCGCCAGCCCACGGTCGAGACAATCGAGTTTACTGGCGACATGCCCCACTTTGGCGGCGATCGCGAGTTGGCGTACGATTGGCTGCTGGCGCTGCGCGATGGTCAACCCTCGCGCAGTCCGTTGCAGGCCGGCATCCTCAGCGCCTTGACCTGTCTGTGGGCCCGCGAATCCGCACACAATCAGCAATTTTACGCCATTCGGATGCCGGAATCCCTGGCGCAGACAAGCTAAAAGCAGACAGGGAAACAGGTTGTCTTCCCTCTCCACTTGCATACTTGTCTACTATTTTCTTAAACCATGGCCTACTACACTGGCCCAGCTTATCAGGCAGGGGCAATCAGCTTAGCAGCACCAGACGTGGACCGCATCCTGGCCGCGCCAATCCACGCGGATGTGCGCGGCTCGGTCGAGCATTATCTGGCGTCGGCAGCCCACGCCGACAACGAACTCTACTTCTGCATCTATCTCGATGATCAGCCGGTCGGGCAGATCCTGCTGCATGATATTGACTGGACGAGCGGCGAAAGTCTGATCGGCTATGCGCTCTTTGAGCCTGCGCAGCGCGGGCAGGGCATCGGCACGCAGGCTTTGCGCCTGTTGCAACACTATGTGGCCGAGCAGCAAACACTCAAGCAACTTTTCATCATTACCGACGTCGAAAATCTCGCCTCGCAACGGGTCGCGCACAAGTGCGGCTTCACTTTGATTGGCGCGGCGCGAGAAGACCCCGGCCATCTGCTCGTTTTTGCTTGGTCGGTCGCTGATTCATAACGTACCAGGAAGGGACACGAAGGGAATTGTTATGCGCATTGCCATTGCTTCGCTCACGCATGAATCAAACACGTTCGCCACTCACCCCACCACGCTGGAAGACTTTCGGGTTCGCCGCGGCCAGGCGGTGATCGACCACTACCGGCCCACTTTCCACGAGATGGCGGGCTACATTGCCGGGGCCGATGAATATGATTTCGAGCTGCATCCGTTGATCGCGGCTGGCGCGACCCCGGCGGGGCCTGTCCAGGCCGCGGCCTTTGAGCACCTGGTCGGCGAATTGCTGGCGGGGCTGAGCGCGGCCCTGCCGCAGATCGATGGGCTGCTGCTGGCCCTGCATGGCGCAATGGTGGCCGAAGGGTTTCCCCAGGCCGACGGGGAGATCGTGCGCCGGGTGCGCCAGTTGGTTGGCCCGGACTTCCCGGTGGTGGTGACGCACGATTATCATGGCAACGTGCCCGCGCAATTGGTGCAGGACGCCACCGCCTTGATCATCTACAAGACCTGCCCGCACATCGATCAGCCCGAGCGCGGCCTGCAAGCTGCCGAGTTGATCGCCCGCACGGTGCGTGGCGAAATCAAGCCGACGAGTGCAATTGTCAAGCCCGAAGTGCTCTTTAACATTGCCTTTCACAACACCAGCAGCGGGCCAATGAAACCGTTGATGGATGCAGCAATTGCCCTGGAAGATCAGCCAGGAGTGCTGGCCGTGAGCATCGCCGCGGGCTATCAATACGCGGATGTGCCCGCCATGGGGCCGTCGATCGTGGTGGTGACCGATGGGGATGCCGCGCTGGCGCAACGCAAAGCCGAGCAATTGGGCGAACAAATGTGGCAGGCGCGCGAGCAGCTGATTCCCCGGATTGCCACGCCCGCCGAAGCGGTGCAACGCGCCATGGCCGCCACGGAGACGCCGGTTGCGCTCTTTGAGCTGGGCGACAATATCGGGGGCGGCAGCGCGGGCGACGCCACCATCATCCTCGAAGAATTGATCAGGCAGAATGCCGAGGGCTGGGTGGTCTCCATTTACGACCCGGAAAGTGTGCAGGCTTGCCTGCAAGCAGGCCTGGACGGGGAAGTATCGCTCCGGGTCGGGGGCAAGACCGACCAGATGCACGGGCCAACACTCTCTATCCAGGGGCGGGTACGCACCTTACACAATGGCAGCTACGAAGAGAACGAACGCCGCCACGGCGGTGGCCGCTATTTTAACCAGGGGCTCACCGCAGTGATCGAAGTGCCCAAACGTGGCGAACCGGGCAAACGTGCGGGATTTTTGCTGCTCAACAGCAGACGCACCGCGCCAATGAGCATCCACCAGATTACCTGTGCGGGGATTGTGCCGAGTCAACAGCGGGTTCTGGTGGCGAAGGGCGCGGTCGCGCCGCGAGCCGCGTACGAACCCGTCAGCGCGCAGATTATCGAGGTAGACACCGCCGGGGCCACCGCCATCAGCCGTGATCCCGCCGAGTTCAAGCAAGCCCGCCAAACTTTCTACGAATGGCAATCAGCCACCACAAAACAGGGGTAATGGGCCATGCGCGGCAACCGAGTCAGGAACAAGTTACACGCGGGGGAGATCGCGCTCGTGCTCAGCGGGCACAGCATCAGCAGTGACACGATCGACTTTTGCGGCCAACTGGGCTTCGATGGGTTCTGGATCGAAGGCGAACATGGTGCGGCCACGTGGGATCAACTGGGCGATCAGTCGCGGGCGTGCGATCTCTGGGGCATGTCGGCGATTGTGCGCATCCACAACCACGACCCGGGGCAGATTACCCGGGCGCTGGATCGGGGAGCGAATGGGGTGGCGATCCCGCATGTCAACACCCGCGCCCAGGCTGAAACCGTGGGCCGGGCCAGCCGTTTTGCGCCCGCGGGCAATCGCGGCATGTATGGCAGTGGGCGCCGGGGATTTGGCGACCCCGATTACATCCGCAACGCCAATCAGGAGACGCTCCTGATCGCGCTGATCGAAGAGACGAGCGCGCTTGAGAACCTGGCCGAGATCCTCACGGTCGAGCAGATCGATGTTTTCTTTGTCGCGCCGAGCGATCTCGCCCAGTCGATGGGCCACACGGGTGAGCCTTATCACCCAGCCGTGCAGACTGCCGTGCGCCAAGCCATCCAGCAGATTCACGCGGCGGGGCGGTTTGCCGGGACGGTGGGCTATCAGGGCGAGTTATTGGCCGATTATGTGGCCCATGGCGCGCGCTTTTTCCTGGTCAATTACGATGCCTGGCTCAAAGCTGGGGCCAGGCAATATCTGGAAACGGTGGCGAATTTGCCGTCACTCGGCTGAGCGACCATCCATCTCCCACGAGCCACCCGCCAGGAAGCCACCATCCACGGTGATCGTCGTGCCGGTGATGTAGTTGGCGGCTGGCGAGGCCAACAGGAGCAATGCGCCGATCAGGTCGTCGGGTTCGCCTGGTCGGCGCAGGGGGATGCGGCTGTGCAGCCACTCGGCGCGATGGGGCGTCTCCCAGAGCGGCCCTTCGGTCAAGGGCGTGCGGATAAAGCCGGGCACAATGCCATTGACCTGGATATTGTCGCGGGCCCACTCCACAGCCATCACCCGCGTCAATTGCCCCAATCCGCCTTTGGACGCGCCATAAACCGAAACCGTATCCAGCCCATAGCGCGAGTTGATCGAGTCGATATTGATGATCTTGCCGCCACCCTGGCGGGCAAAGTGGGGCTGCGCGGCCTGGCAAAGAAAGAAGATGCTGCGCAGATTCACCGCCATGATCGTCTCATAATCATCCAGCGTGACCTCGACCAGCGGTTTGCGCCGATTCATCCCCGCGCAATTGACCAGAATGTCCAGCCGCCCCAACTTGTGGACGACCTCGTTGATCAGCGTTTGGGCCGCGGCCACATCACGCAGATCAGCCGTGAAGGGCTGGGCGCGCCCGCCCGCGGCTGCGATCTGCTGACAGCATTCATCAACCTTGGCGAGCGAGCGGCCATGCACACCGACCGTTGCCCCTGCCCCGGCGAGGGCCTGCGCCAACGCCGTGCCGATGCCCCCCGAAGCCCCGGTGACCAGCGCGACTCGGTCTTGCAGCGCAAATAATCGTTGCAACAAGGCACTATCGGTCATCTTCTCTCCTCTGTACACAAAGAACCGACCATCTGGTGTGATGGTCGGCCTATGCTCAATCAGTAAATTCCAGACCAGTGGGGTCTGGCAACTCGCTTAGCGCTCTTCGACTGGAATCCACGGCCGGTCGCGCTCGCCGATATAGTTCGACTGCGGGCGGATCAGGCGGCCCTTTTGTTGCTGCTCGAAGCAATGACCGATCCACCCGGCGACCCGGCCTGCGGCAAAAGTCGGCGTGAAGAGGTCGGTTTCAAGATCCAGCCCGTGCAGCAGCAAGGCGGTGAAAAATTCGACATTGGTGCGCAAATTGCGACCGGGTTTGTATTCGTCCAGCAAGCGGATGGCTTCGCCCTCGACATATTTGGCGAGGTCGTACAGTTGCAAATCACCATCGCTCTGGAACATCTTCTCGGCAGCCGCGGCCAGCACATCAGCACGCGGGTCGCGCACTTTGTAAACGCGATGGCCAAAGCCCATCAACCGTTCGCCGCGATCGAGCATGGCCCGCAGATAAGGTTCGGCCTTTTCAGGGGAGCCGATCTCGAAGACCATATCGAGCGCGGGGCCGGGCGCGCCCCCATGCAACGGCCCCTTGAGCGCACCAATCGCGCCGACAATGGCCGAGACCATGTCCGACTGGGTGGCGATGATCACACGGGCCGCGAAGGTCGAAGCATTCAACCCATGGTCGCTCACCGTGTTGAGATACGTTTCGAGGCCACGTACACGGGCGGCACTGGGCGTTTCGCCAGTGAGCATATAGAGATAATTGGCAGCGTGATCCAGATCGCTGCGCGGTTCGAGCGGCGCTTCACCGTGCAACAAGCGCCAGTAAGTCGCCACCACCGTGGGGATGCGGGCTGTCAAAGCTTTGGCACGCCCTTCGTCGTCGGTTTCACCCAGATCCAGATCGAGCGAGCCAGCCGCGATGCGCAGGGCATCCATTGCCGAGACTTTGTGAGCGGCAGCCGCTTCCAACAGGCGGAGGGTGGCTTCGGGAATGGCCCGCAATGCGGTCAGCTCCTGCTTAAAGGCGCTTAACTCAGCCGAGTTGGGCAATTGGGTATCGTGCCACAGCAGATAGCAAACCTCCTCAAAGCTGGCCTGGCTCGCCAGTGCTTCGATCAAAAAGCCGCCGATGATCAATTCTCCCTTCTGGCCATCTACGCTGCTCAGTCGGGTTTCGGCGGCCACCACTCCTTCTAATCCTGGCTTGTAGCCACTAGTCTCTGCAGTCATTTCTGTCTTTTCCTAGTCCTTCTCGCTTGATTCAACCTCGATGGGTTTGGCAACTCCTCGGCGATTGGTGATCTCCAGGGAAGCGCCGCCCACGATGCTATCGTTCGAACCCCAGATGGGGTATAAATTGTACCCAAAATTCGTTTCGGCGTGTCTGATGTGTGCGTGGAGCGGATGGACAAACCATTCGATTGTACGCTCCTACGACAACAATAGAGTTACAGCAAGCCGATTTTGTGGGTGGGCCGTGCTGCCACGACGCCCCTGCCACGCGCCATCAATCGTGATCGATAAAGTCCGGGTTGATCGTCACACCGAGCCCTGGCCCCTGGGGCACGGCGACCAGACCGGCTTCATCGACGACCAGGGGCTCGTTGAGCATGGCAAAGCCATGTTCGTAGGAACCGATTGGTGGATCGTGCAGCAGCTCCAGGTAGGGGCAGTGACTCCAGGTAGCGGCCAGGTGCAGATGGGCAACTGTGCCGAGGCCCCGCCCCCCATGATGCGGACAGATGCCCTTGCCATAGAGTTCGGCGAGCACACCGAGTTTACGCAGCGCGGTGATGCCGTTGAGCACCATGCTTTCGGGCTGCAGGATGTCATAGACACCGCCTTCAACCATTTGGACAAATTCGTGCAGACCGCGATTGTTCTCGCCACCCGCAATCGGCAGGGCCACGGCTTGATTTAGCTTTGCCAGATCCGCAAAGGCAAACCGCGAGAGCGGTTCTTCGAGCCAGCCCACGCCCAGGCGTTCCAATTCGCGTGCAGTTTCCAGCGCCCGCCGAAAATCCCAGCGGATTCCGGGCTGCCACGCGCCATCGGATTGGGCCTGATTGGCATCCACCAGAATGGTCATACGCTCGCCAACCGCACGGCGCACGGCTTCGACCGTCCGAATATCTTCGCTTATTGTCGGGTGGTGGAGGCGGAGTTTGAGGGCTTGCCAACCTTGTTCGGCCAGTTGAAGCGCCAGTTCAGCGCGTTCTTCAGGTGTCGAGAGGCGCACAAAACTGGCATAGGCCGGTATTTTATCGCGTGCCCCACCCCACAATTTATAGAGGGGTTGCTCGCACAACTTGCCGATCAGATCCCACAGGGCAATATCGACCCCGGCCAGCCCGCGATAGGGCAAACTACCCACATAATAGCGCAACGTGGCGGCATGTTGTTCAACCGCAAAGGGATCAGCACCGATCAGGTAGGCACGCACAGGGCCAAGCAGGCTGGGGTCCATCCCGGGACCAATCCCTGTGACACCAGCATCGCTTTCGATCTCGACATACGAACCACCCCCCACAGAGAATGCC
Source organism: uncultured Caldilineaceae bacterium (assembly GCA_964541665.1). Classification (GTDB taxonomy): domain Bacteria; phylum Chloroflexota; class Anaerolineae; order Caldilineales; family Caldilineaceae; genus CFX5. The sequence continues at coordinate 67,500 of CAZIRP010000008.1, forward strand.
ATTTCACCCCCGACATTCCAGGCCGGTTCGAGCACACCAACCGAGCGGAGTGTCTTTAGTTGGATCAAGCGGATCGCGGTGATGCGTACTGGGTGGTTTGTGGGCATGGCATTTCCCCGGCTTGTGGTTTCCCAATCGGTCTAATAGTAATGCGATCCAGCGTGGATGTCAACAAAAAACATCTCAGGTCATTCAACATGGCCCGAGATGTCTGAGAGAAATCCAGAGAAAATTTGCAGGCAGATTGGGGATAAGGGGGTGAGCCTATGAGCGCTGCAGTTTCAGCACCACCGAATTTTCCGGTGCATGGCGTGGGGCAATCCGCCGTCGTCGGGCAAGCAGACCCTCGATGGAGTAGACAGCCAGGGCCAGCCAGATCAGGCAGAAGCTGACCAGGCGCACGGGCGTCAATGGTTCGCCGAACAGGTAAATGGCGATCAACAATTGGATGGTCGGCGAGATATATTGCAGCAAGCCCAGGGTTGAGAGTGGAATGCGCCGCGCCCCAGCGGCAAACAGCAGCAGCGGCACCGCGGTGATCGCCCCAGCCCCGATCAGCAGCAGGGTTGTCGCCAGATCCGTATGGCCCCACTTCCCCAGCCCCTGGGTTTCCAGATACCCCAGATAGCCCAGCGAGGGGAGCAGCAGCACCATCGTTTCGAGCGTCAACCCCTGCAGCGAATCCAGCCGCCCAATTTTGCGGACAAGGGCATAACCGCTAAAGGAGAAAGCCAGGGTTAAGCTGACCCACAAGACCGCACCATCATACGCGGCCAGATAAAAGACACCGAGTACGGCGATGGCAATGGCGCTCAATTGCCCGAGCCGCAATTTTTCGCGCAGAAAGATGATCCCCAACAGCACGTTGACCAACGGGTTCATAAAATAGCCCAACGTGCTGGCCACCAATTGCTCATGCACAATCGACCAGATGTAGGTCAGCCAGTTGACCGAAAGCAGCAGCGCAGCGGCAATAAAGGTGAAAAGTGTGCGGCGATCTTGCAAGACAAGCCTGAACCAGTGCCAACGACGTTGGAAGGTGAGGGTGACCGCTAAGAGCAAAAAGGCCCACACAACGCGGTGCGCAAGGATCTCTGCCGGTAAAACATCATTGAGTGCCCGCATGTAGATTGGTAAAAATCCCCACAACACATACGAACCGAGTGCAAACAGGACACCTTTGTGCATCTTTAGCCTTCTTTAATACCCCATAGCGAGAGCGTGAAGTAATAGAGAAACCAGATAAATATCGCATAAATCGTAGGTGCGGTTAGAAACCGCACAGGTAGGCTAGGGCCAGAATATGCGGTTAAAAACCGCACCTACTTGCTCGCTATTTGTGCGATCTCTATTTAATTTCTCTATAAGAACCTGCCGTAAACTGGTGTGGCCCCCAAAGCTGGGCGTACCGGGCCGCTTTGGCGCAGAATTTACGGATTGTCTCTAAGTACGATGAGCTATCACCAACATTGACCCTGCCTTGATGATGGTCGGGATCTGCTATCTCCTCGGCAACAAGATTTTGGTCAGGAAATTGTAAGCTGCTCTAAGTTTGTAGTGTTACAAATTACATGAAATGATACGAATAACAGAAAAATCGAAGAGATCTTTCTTAACTGGGGTTTACGGGGGCTGCAAACTTACGATTAAGAAAGTTGCCACTATATTACAGCAAGATCCAGGCAAATATGCAAGCGACAGATGTCTAAAGTTTATGGGCTTGTTTTCATTAAATTGTTCTACTCCTGAGTCAATCGTTCGACCAAAAATGGCCTGACAATTGAAGACAAAAGTTGTAGTTTGCGCTAGGTACTTTGCGGTAGATTGGCGCAAGTTGCTCGAGAGGTGGTTTCAACAGAGGGAGCCCGAAGGCAAAGAATACAAAAAAGACTCCTGTAAATTCAGGAGCCTTCCCTGGCCGGTATCATCTGCACAAATCGGTTGGGGCCCGTCTGGGTTTCCTCAACGCAACCCACCGGCCTCAGAATTTCTGAACCAGTGGGTTGAAGAGGCAGAGCATTCAATGGGCTATAGGGTAACACCGAGGAAGCCACGCGTCAATTGGAAATCAATATTCCCCTGCTGGTAGAGACGCGGACTGTATGTTTGCTGTAAGGTGCGCACCATCAGATCGAGGATCTGCTCGGGCCAGGCGGTGGATTCCCCGGCCAGAAGCAGGTCAAAATCCACGCCAAAGGCCGCGGCTGCGCTTTGGTCATCGGTGATCTGCAAGACGGGCACGAGCGGATGGCTTTGCAACGGCTGTTCCGCGCAATAAGCCACCATCAATTCGACACCGGTTGCGGCTAATCCCGTTAAGGTTTCCACCCAATGTTCGGTCGGCGTCTCCATGATGTGAAATCCACTGTGGCGCGCGGCTTCCCCATAGCCCAGCGAAGGCGGGAGAACGGCCTGGGTGGTTCCCGTGGGCAGCACCTGAGCACGATAGGCCGCGCTGGACAACAGTGAGACATTTTCTGGCACGACGACCGTGCCCCCAGCTTTGACAATCTGTTTGGTCAACAAGGCAAAGGCCGCGGCTACCCCAGCGGGCAGGGGGCCAGCACTCAGCAGGCCAAGCCGGATAGCGCCCAGCCCAACCGTCTCGCGCGCTGGCTCACCATCGGCAGCCAATTCGTGGCGAAACCAAGCTTCAGCCTTTTCGATCACCTTATCGATGCCCCCATCCAACTGGATGCTTGTCCAGCCCAGTTTGTCCAGATCCAGCCCCATTTCGGCAGCAGCGTGACGGTAATGATCGTTATGCGTCTTCTCGCAGCCATGCTCCATCAGCAAACAGTGTTTGACCAGCGGGTGGGCAATATAGCCCAACAGGGTGCGCGTCTGCATATCTTCCGAAGGGCCGGCGTTGTTGCCACACCCTTCCGTATGGGCCAGCGCCACAAAGCGCGTGAGCTTTTGATCCTGGCCGATCTTGCGCTGGTTGAGCCGGAACGCGGCCATGCTGGCCACTTGTCCCGCACACAGACTCGTCGGCAGGATCAGGCCGATCTGGTCGCTGGCCTGGCGGCCATTGCTCCGCCAATATTGGATCGCCACCGGAGGCACCATCACATCGCTCTGGATGGCAATCGGCTCGCCAGTGGGGCGCGCGGCGTTGAGCAATTCGGCCAGATTGCTGGTGTCGGTCTGGGGCCAGTTGCGCCAAACCTGGACTTGCGCATGACCTGCACGCTCGCCGACGCTCGGTTGCCCCGACGCCACCTGCAAGACATACTCAAAGGTCTGCTGGCCCAAGGCATCCATTGGCGTGCCATCGAGATAGGCCCCCGCGTTGACATCCATATCGCCCCGCAGCAATTCGAAGCGTTTGGTCGTCGTCACAATCTTGATCGTCGGCACATACGGGAAGTTGGTGATCGACCCATTGCCGGTGACGAAAAAGATCATATTGCAGCCCGCGGCCACTTGCCCGGCGATCCCTTCCAGGTCATTGCCCGGACTGTCCATAAAGTAATAGCCGGGTTGCGCCATCCGCACCCCGTAGTCGATGGTATGATCCAGGCGGGTGCGCGGGTCGCGCTTCATGGCCGCGCCAATCGACTTGAGCGTGATGTTGTACAGGCCGCGATATTTGTTGCCACCCGAAGGGTTGCCCTCAGCGGAAGCACCATGCCACGACGCGTATTCCTTGAAGCGTTCGATCATGCGCAGGAACGTGCGGGCGATCTCGATATTGGCAACTTTTTGCAACACATAGGATTCCGCACCGATCAATTCGTCGGTTTCGCAGAGATTGGCCGCGCCGCCGTTGCGGATCACTTCGTGCGCGACCCAGCCCAGGAGCGGGTTACCCGAAATGCCCGAAAAGGCATCCGAGCCACCACACTGGAGCGCGATCTTCAAGTTGGCGACGGATTCGGGCGTGCGTTCCGTGCGGTTGACCTGGTCGAGCCAGCCGCGCACAATGGTTTCGCCGCGCGCCAGATTCTCCTGGAAGCCGCCGCGCAATGAGAGAAACTGGTGCGGCAGATCGTCGATGGGGTAATTGTGCTCAGCCAACCAGTCAGCCAGCATAGCGTTGGTCACTGGTTCAATGCCATAATCAACGGCCAGGACTGCGCCCACATTCGGGTTGACCATAAAACCGGCCAGGGTACGCAATAAAATTTCGCGATTATTGGGGTTGGGGTGGCTGCCTTCGGTGTGGGCCGCGGCCACAATGCCATCAATATTGGGATAATGCTGGATCTCGTCCTTGAGCCGCTGTTCCAACTGGCGCACATAGCTGCTGGTGCGCGAAGTGGTGCCTAGCAGGACGATCACATTACGGGTGCCGACGCCCCGCCCTGCGCCACGGCGATAGCCCAGAAATGTGCGTGGGTTCGCCACCACCGGCACCGGCGGCGCTGGTTGAAAGTTTGCTTCATCCAGTTGATAGGGTGTGATGCGGTCGGCAAAGTTTGGCTCCGCAGGCAGCGCAAAGTTTAAGTTGCGCAAGCGCAGGGCCGCCAGCATCGCTTCATTGCAGACATAATTGCCCGGCTGGATCGGTCGGATCGCCACGCCGAAGGGCAAATTCCACGAGAGCAATTGGTCGCCAACAGCCAACGTTTGGATGGCAAAGCGATGCCCTTCCATGATGGTGTGGTCGAGCGCAAAGCGCCGCTCGCCATCCACAATGGTTGTACCAGCCTCCAGCCGCCGGGTTGCAATTGCCACATTATCGCCGGGCAAGGGCAACCGGCTGATCTCTTGCAGAGCAAAGCTCGTCGTCATTGTTTGTTTTGTCCTAAACGGAAAGTATGGGCTTTTTTATCCACGGATTTCCCCTCATTATATGATGGGGGAAAGCGTTTGCCAAAGCGCTCGGCAGATCACTCACGCCAGCGCAGCCGCGCGCCCACGGGCAGATGATCCGACTCGCCATGCGTGGGGCTGACCCAACTGGCGCTCGTGGCAAAGTCGCGCGTGTGCAGGATCATATCGATCCGCATAAAGGGCATCGAGGCAAAATTGTGAAGCGGGGAGGGCGTCACCTGGCGCGTGGCATAATCCTGGGGCAACAGCTTAGCCAGGAATGGCACTTCGCGATAGCTATCGGAAATGACCGGGAACGTATGGCCAAATCCCCAACCGGCCGCGCGGTGACTGTCGACCAGTTGCTGGGTCAAAAGTTTATAGACATCGCTGCGGTCGGTGCTATTAAAATCACCCGCGACAATCGCGGGCTGGCCGCGCCGGGTCATATCCTCGTTCAACTTCTGCGCAAACTCGCGGCGCTGCCAGTAGCTGAGCCGCACACTTTCGGAGATGGGCAAATCAACATCGGCGCGATGCACCAGATTGGTAGCCCCAGCGTGCACGTTGTACAACAAAAGTGAGCGGTCTTCGATCTGCACCTCGGCCAGTTGGACCTGCCAACCCAGATCATAGAGCGACGAAGCATCCAGGCTCGTAAGGGGATAGCGGCTGTAAATGCCCAGGCCGCGGGCCCCTTCATCGCCCGCGATGAGGGAAAAAGGATATTCCTCGCCAGTCAGTTCTTCGAGCGCGGTGGTCATAAAGACGGTCAGCTCCTGCAGGGCGAGAATGTCGGGCCACCCATTATCGGCCACCACCGCAGCCGTATCGAGCGTACGGCTCCCGCCCCACATATTGAAAGAGAGGATCGAGAGCTCGGACTCTTGCTGGATTCTTGCGCTGATGTTCTGCAGGGGGAATTGTTCGCCGTAAAAGATCAGGAAGATCGACAAAACGGGCAACGCCGGGGCCAGCAGCGTGGAGCGCCGCCATGCCAGGCCCAGACAGAGCAGGGGCAGCAGGGGCGCAAATAGGATCGGCGTAACCGCGTTGACCAACGCGAGCCACCACAGGTCATCGCCAAACCATAGATATAAGAGTAGCCAAAGCAGAACAGCCGCCCCATAGACCCAGGCTAATGCGCTGACGCCCCGGCGAATCCATCGCTTTTTCCCCATCTGCTTCCCAGTGTTCACCCCAGGAATACTGGAGCTCTACGAATACCCAACGAAAACCATACGAAGCCACTACTATGATGCCAGAGTTTAGCCCATTTTGCCGTAACCGTCAACCCCAATTCAGTTGACATAATATTCAGTTCCGAATAATGGTGGGGGTGATGCGACAAACAGTGCCCGACCGTCGTCAGCCGCGCGCCAGCCATGCCTGGGCAACCGAATAGGGATCTCGCTGGCGCTGATAGATGGCGTCCAGCTCGCTGCGGAGTTGCTCGCCCGGCAGGCGGGTGCTGAGTTGGCGAGTCAATTCGAGGCGAATAATGGTTTCGAGCAGCTTCAGAATGCGCTGCTCTTCGCGCAAACGGAATTCTCCGCTGGTGTGCAGCCAGGCGCGGTGAGCCTCCAATTGGCCGCGAAGTTCATCCACGCCCTCGCCGGTCCGGGCGATGGTGCGCAAAAGCGGCACCTGCCAGGCATCATCCGGGGTCTGGGGCGCGGCGGGTTGTTCAACCGCGAGCCACTGGCCGTGATGGCGCGTGCGCGTGGGCGATCCACGCCGCAATTCGAGCATCAACTCCAGCGCTTTGACCGTGCGCTCAACACCTGGCTGGTCCGCTTTGTTGACGACCAGGAGATCGGCAATCTCCAAAACACCCGCTTTGATCGCCTGAATTTCATCGCCCAGGCCGGGCGCTTCGACCACCACGGTGCTGTGCGCGGTATGGGCGATCTCCACTTCCGACTGGCCAACGCCCACGGTTTCCACCAGAATGCGCTCAAAACCCGCCGCGTCGAGGATCGTCACCACGTCGCTGGCGGTTTTGCTCAGGCCGCCCAAGTGGCCACGTGTGGCCATGCTGCGCACAAAGAGGCCGGGATCACCACTCAGCGCGCGCATCCGCACCCGATCCCCCAGCAGGGCGCCACCGGTGAAGGGGCTTGTCGGGTCGACAGCCAAAATTGCCACAGTCTGCCCGGCGCGGCGATAGCTTTGGGCCAGCGTGGTCACCAGGGTGGATTTGCCGGTGCCTGGCGCGCCGGTGATGCCGATCACATGAGCCTGTCCGCCGTGCGGATACAGGGCCGCCAGCAATTGCTGCGCATCGGCCCGTTCATCTTCTACCCGGCTGATCGCCCGTGCCAGCACCAGACGATTGCCATCGCGCAATGCTTGCACAAATTGAGCGAGATCTCGAAAAATGGTTGCACCACTCACGTCAGACCCGCTCCACGACATGACCGCGGATAAAGCTGGCGATCTCTTCGGTCGGGGTGCCGGGCCCAAAAATGGCAGCAATGCCCGCGGCGCGCAGGGGGGCCACATCTTCCGGCGGAATGATGCCACCGATCACCACCAGCACATCTGCCTGCCCCTGGGCGCGCAACAACTCGACCACTTTGGGGCAGAGCGTCATGTGGGCTCCGCTGAGAATGCTCAGCCCGACCACATCCACATCTTCCTGCAGCGCGGCCTCGGCGATCATTTGGGGGGTCTGCCGAATGCCAGTGTAAATCACCTCAAAGCCGGCATCACGCAAGGCTTGGGCAACTACTTTCGCCCCGCGATCATGCCCATCCAGCCCGGGCTTGCCGACCAAAACACGAATCTTGCGTTCATCCATACGATTGACCTGTCCTCACTTCAACCCATCTTCTGAGGAGCGTGCTCCTCTTCTCCACCATCCTAAAACACCCGAAGCGGCCAATCGGCGCGCCCCATTGCGTTTATAAATTGCGATTGACCGCGAAGCAAAGCAAAATATAGGGTAATCACAACCAATTCCGACCGATTGAGAAAGTGACTGACGGAGCAGACCATGTATTATCCTCATACCGAACGCCAGCGCCATTTTATTGCCATTGCCGAACAGCTCGCCGCCCAATTTGCCAAACGCGCATCCGCGCATGATCAAGCTGGCAGCTTTCCCTTTGAAAATTTTGCCGATATTCGCGCGGCGGGTTTGCCAGCCTTAATCGTCCCTGCCGAATTTGGTGGCTGGGATGGCACGCTCCTGGAAACATTGATGACGATGGAGGCGCTGGCGATTGGCGACGGCAGCACAGCGCTCAGCCTGACCATGCACATGCAGACTCTGGGTGAAGCTGCCGAGACTCGTTCCTGGCCGCCCGAATTGTTTGAGTTGGTCTGTCGACAGGCCGTGGCGCGCGGCGCGCTGATCAACTCGATCGCCACCGAGCCAGAATTGGGCAGCCCCAGCCGCGGGGGCAAACCCAAAACCACGGCCACCCCGGTGATGGATGGTGGCTCAACGCCGAGCGCCTGGTTGATCAACGGCCACAAAACGTTCGGCAGCATGAGCCCCACGCTGGATTATATGTTGATCCCCGCGGTCTTGCAGGATGGCAGCGACGAGGTGGCGCGCTTTTTGGTCGAACCGGGGCCGGGCTTGGAGATCATCGAAACCTGGGACGCAATGGGGATGCGCACGACCGGCAGCCATGACATACGCCTGCACGATGTGCGGGTGCCCCACAGCCATTTGATGACCCGCGGCCAAACGGACAAGGCGACCAGCAAAGTTACCAAAGGGTCGAAAACCAATGCCTGGTTCATGTTGGGCATCAGTATCGTCTATTTAGGGGTTGCTGAAGCCGCGTTGCGCGCCGCGGCTCGCTATGCGCAGGATCGTGTGCCCACCGCGTTGGGCAAGCCCATCGCCGAATTGGAAAGCATTCAGCGGCGTTTAGGCCAGGCCGAGTTGCTGATCCACGAAGCACGCAGCGCAATTTATTATGCCGCGGAACTCTGGGAACGCCACCCGGAAGCACGCGTCCAGCTCAGCCCGACAATTTTGGCCGCCAAATATACCGCGACGAATCAGGCGATCGAAGCGGTTGACCATTGTATGCGAGTCGCGGGCGGGGCCAGCATGGTCAAAACTCTGCCACTGGAACGCTATTATCGCGATGTGCGCGGCGGTCTCAGCCACCCCATGAATGATGATCAATTGTTAGTACTTTTGGGCCAACAGACAATCCGTCAATTGTAGCTTGTCCTCGGGCTCATTTGCTTCTAGACTCGCTGAAGAAGTGAACGAAGCCTTTTGGTAGCGCCCTGCCATGACAACTGATAGAGAAATTAAATAGAGATCGCACAAATAGCGAGCAAGTAGGTACGGTTTTTAACCGCATATTCTGGCCCTAGCCTACCTGTGCGGTTTCTAACCGCACCTACGATTTATGCGATATTTATCTGGTTTCTCTATGAGTTGTTCAATGGACGAATGATTCCACTGCCCGACACTCTGCGGAGTGTTGGGCAGTTTGTCCTCAGGGCTACTTTACGGAGATGTCAGCGATGTTCGACCATGAATCACCCCAACCACTACCGAGCCCCTCAACGGCACCCACGCGCAAAGCCAATCCGCTGATGACTTACTTGCTGGGTGTGCTCACCAGCTTCCTGGTGATTGGTGGCGGCCAATTGCTCTGGCCCAAAGCGACACCACCCACCGTCGCCATCCAGGCACCGCCCACGCCCATCCCAACGGCTACGACTTTGCCCACCCCGTTGCCGCCTCCTACAGCCACCCCGGCCCCCATCATCATTTTTGTCAGCGGCGCGGTGCAGATGCCAGGGCTCTATCAGCTACCTGCTGCTGCCCGCGTCGGTGATGCGATCCACCTGGCCGGGGGATTGGCGGCCACTGCGGATGGGGCCCGCGTCAACCAGGCCGAGCCATTGGTGGATGGGGCGCAATTGCACATCCCCACCATGGATGAGACCGCCGCGCTCCAGCCGCTGATCGGCCTTTCGGGCGGTGCGTCTGGTGGTGCGGCGCTGCGCAGTGGCGAGACAGGCAACATTATCCCCGGCGGGCTGGTCGAGATCAACACGGCTTCGCTGGCGCAATTAGACACCCTGCCCGGCATCGGGCCCAGCAAAGCCCAGGCGATCATCGATCAGCGTCCTTACGCTTCAGTTGACGATCTCGCCCGCGTTCCGGGCATCGGGAGCAGCACGATCGAACAATTGCGCTCGCTGGTCACGGTGGAGTAGCTACAAGCCAAACTTGTTTTGTTCGTTTTTCGGAATGTACGCTCCCTGGTATATTGGTAGCCGCGCATGGCGCAACAAGCTTTAGACTAGAAGTCATCTCAAAAATCGGTTGCGGCTCCTATGAACAAAGGTAGCCCAACCAGTGGGGTACAGAGATTTTTGAGATAAGTACCAGCGTCTTATTCACCCTGTTGTTGATTGCAGAGAACTTGAAGGGATTTGCAATGGCTAGTGCCAAAATTACCAATGTGGAACGCATTCTGCTGGTGGTGCCTTTTGTGGATCGTGTCAGCCGCGAGATGGAGCGAGCCCGCATCCACCGGTGGTCCGAAGTCGAAGTCATTCGTGTGGAAACCGATGCTGGAATCGTTGGGTACGGCGAGACGATCCAGAATTACACGTGGGGCCAGGTCAATCTGGCGGAACGAGTCCTGGGGCGGTCGCCCTTCGAATTGATGTGGGATGACAGCCTGGGCGCAGGGTTGCAGATGGCCCTCTTCGATGCGGCGGGCAAACTGGCCGGCGTGCCGATCTATCAACTGCTGGGCAGCAAAGTGCGCGAGTGGGCGCCGATCTCCTTTTGGGATCACGATATGGCCCCCGAGTTGTACGAGCGCGAAGCGAAAAAGGCCGTCGAATTGGGCTATACGTCGATCAAGATCAAGGCCCGCCCCTGGTTTGATGTCCACGAAACCATCCGCCGGATCAGCGCGGCGACGCCCGATTATTTCTGCATTGATGCCGACTGGAATGACTTTTTGCTCGGCGTTTCCTATGCCGTGCCCGTTTTGCGTGCGCTGGAAGAAGAATTCCCCAAAATCAAGATCTACGAAGGGCCAATCCGCGCCGATGATGTGGCGGGCAACAAGCTGCTGCGTTCGCAGATTCGCACGGCAACCGCGCATCACTATGGCTCGATCCCGGGGCGAACCGCGATCAGCGAAGGCTATTGCGACGGGTTTGTGATTGGTGGGGGCGTCGCCGCCACGGTTGCAGCCGGGCAAGCCGCGGCAATGGCGAATATGCCCTTCTTTTTGCAAATGGTCGGCACAGGGTTGACAACTACCCTGGCGCTGCATTTAGGCGCTGTACTCAGCCATGCCCAATGGCCCGCGGTCACCTGTCACGAGCTCTACCAACACAGCCTGCTCACCGAGCGGATCGAAGTTCTCGGCGGCCATGCGCGTGTGCCCGAAGCGCCGGGCCTGGGCGTTGAGCTGGACGAAGCTGCGCTCACCAAATATCGTGTCGAGCAGGCCGATTTCACCCTGCCGCCCCGCTTGCTCAAGTTCAGCCGGGCCTGTGGGGTGAATGTCTATTTTGCCGACGATTCGCACCATACTTCGGTGATGTGGCAATATTTTAGCCGCAATAATCAGCCCGTATTTGAGCGCGGCAACCATACTGAATTGCTCGATGATGACGGCAGCCCCGCGTTTGCCGATCTCTATCAGCGGGCCAAACGGGCCCCCGTCCTGACAATGGAATAACAGAAGATGGGGACGGTGGACAAAGGGTCTCCCGTCTTCCGTCCCCCCCTTCTTGCTTGCTGCTGAACCGGAACTCCGTTACAATGCGGGGAGGAAATTCAGCTCAAGATCGCTTATCGGCTTTGTCAGCATCACCGGTGAGCACAGAGATTTTGAGGTAATTACGGGTGTGCGTTGATGAACAAGATCCTGATTCTTTGTGAAGGATATGCTTGTGAGTGAGTTGAGTAGCACCATTGCTGGCACCTTAAACGAACCAAATCTGGAATTGGTGGAGCGGGTGATCGAGGTAATTGGCTCCGAACGCGCCGCCGAATTCCTGCAGAAAGCCCAGGAAGTCGAAGCCGCGGGGGGGATGATGGTCACCACCGGCAAGCGGCGACGAACTCCCGGTGGCGTCTTCTTTTATTTGGTGCGGACCAATGTTTCGAGTGCTGAGCGCCGCCAGATTTTCCCCAAACCCGAGCGCTCGACCCAGCCAAGCCAGCCTGCACCTGCACCGCAACCCCCGTTGACCTGGCCAGAGGTGCGCGCCATTGCGGTCAAATTGCTGACGATGTCTAAGGGAGAAACAACTGTGAAAATGACGATCATTGGCCGCCCTAAACAAGTTGGCAAACAGCGCGGCTCGGTCTTTTGTATTATGGAAGGACGGCCCGCGCCCACTGCGCTCCCCAAGGGGTTGCCCGTTCCACCCGAAGGTATTAAACAAAATGTTGTGGTCTTTATCGCCGAAAAACAATGGCGCAGGGTGGAAGAGAGCTTGAAAGCAAACGCGGATGATTCGATGATCGTCGAAGGCTGGCCCTACTTTGACCCGGCTCGCCAAATGACCGTCTTACTGGCGCTCAGCACCACCACCAAACTCTTGCAGCGAGCCAAACGTCAGCCAGCTTCGGACGGTGAAGAGAAAGGCTAGGCAAGCAATGGAAATCTCTCTGTTTCAGGCCGGTGAGACCCTGCGTTTCGAGCGAATTGTGCTCTACCCCTACCCGGATCTCAAACGGGTTTGGGCACGCGCCTGGGTGACGGCGGTTGAAGGCCAATCGCCCAATATCGAAATCATCATTCTCAACGCAGATGGCTCGGAGAATGCCAGTGTGTTTGCCATGGCCCATGCTGAACGGCGCCTGGAGACCACGCTCCACTTACGCAATCCGCGGCCAGGCAGCACCTATCGAGTGGTGGCCTTGCTCTCGCTGGGCATGAATGAGCAGCCCGAGGTGGTCGATCGGCAAGAATTTGAGCTACGCTTAGAATTCCGCGATCCGCAAAAAAATGAGCCGGGTTTTGGCATGGGGGTTGATTGGGCCCAGATTCGACAAGCCTAGATCCATCCGTCAGAGGGTTGCAATCTCCATACAAGCAGCAGGCGACGCGGCATTTCAGGCCAGAAACAGGGCTATTTGAACAGATGGGTGCAGAATTGATGAATGGACGCTAACGGAGCGCTTGCTTTGAAGCCTTGCCCTCGCTGCGGCGTTCCGACCGATCAGCAACTGTTGGCCAAAAGCAGCGAGTTGCGCGGGCCAGTTGTGTGGTTGGCGCAGCAAACGCTGCCGGGCTGGCAACCCGCGGCTGGTCTTTGCCCCGGTTGTGCCCAGCAACTGGCCGATCAGCTGGTCGCGCAGCGCCGCGACCAATCGCTCCACACAACGACTGAGCCGGCGACCACTTTCCCCTATTACCACCCTGCCGAGGAACGGGTGCTCAGCCAGCCCGAACGGCTGCCCGACTATCACACCTTCACCGGCCGCGGGGTGACCATTGCCTTCCTCGACAGCGGTTTTTATCCCCATCCCGATCTGGCCGTGCAAGCGCAGTGGCCAGGCACCGCGCCGCGTTGGGCACAGCTCAGCCCGGAGGATTTGCGCACCACGCTCTCGGCGGGGGATCTGCGCCTGCTTCATTATGTGGATCTCACCGATGGCGCGCAAACCGAAGGGTTGCACCTCGCTTCGTTGTGGGATGGCGCGGGGTCAAGCTGGCATGGGCAAATGACCACAACGCTGGCCGCGGGCAATGGTCTGCTGAGCGATGGGTTGTATCGCGGCTACGCACCCCAGGCCCAGATCCTGCCGATCAAAATTGGCCGAAGCTCAGGGCGCATTCCGGAAGAAGATATTCTCGCGGGGCTCACTTGGCTGCTCGAACATGACCGCTGGCGGCAATACAATGTGCGGGTGGTCAATATCGCGGTCGGGGGCGACTTTGACGAGCCTTGGTACAACAATATGGTCTGCCTGGCCGCCGAAGCGTTGAGTGATTGCGGCGTGTTGATCTGTGCAGCCGCGGGCAACAGTGCGCGGCCGGTATTGCACGCACCGGCCCAGGCGCCGTCAGTCCTGACGGTGGGAGGCTATACCGATGCCAATCGTCGTTGGCAGCCGCAGAACGCGCTGGATGTTGCCACGCTTGCGCTCTATCCTCACAACTACGGGCGGGTGCGTCACCAGGGCTTTGGGCTGAACAAACCCGAACTCCTGGCGCTGGGCCGCTGGTTGCCTGCCCCATTCTTGCCCCCAGACCCCACATTTGCCGAAGCTTATACGATCGGTGAATTGCGGCGCGCCCTGCTGGAAAATCGCCCCCCCATGATGGTTCACCCCGCCGAAGCCAGTTTGTTGGATGGATGGCTCTTCGAGGTTTGGGAAGCCGTGCGCAAACGCATGAATGCTCACAAATGGACCCATCCGTTCTATCAGCATGTGGATGGGACGAGTGTGGCCGTGGCTCAGGTTTCGGCGGTGGCGGCGCAGCTATTTGAAGCCAATCCGCAACTCACCGGCGCACTGGTGAAAGAGGTGCTGCTGGCGACCGCCTTACCTTTGCCAGCGCATCCAAGTGAATTGACTGGCCGCGGTCTGCTCCAACCAGTGCAGGCCGTGGCTGCGGCTCTGCGCGTGGGCTCGGGCCCGCTGGTCGACTACCCACTGAGCGGCACGCAGCCCTCTGTAAGCGAATTGCAAAAATGGCTTAGGCAGGGTAAAGTAGCGCCAGTTGATTTTATCAACGCTACCACCTATGAGGATGGCCAGCCGGTCTATCTTGGAGTTTTTGCCCCCCAGGCCCAAACCGTTAGCCTGATTGGTTCCTGGCAAGGTTGGCAGCCACAGCAATTGCAGTTGCGCCCAACAAATAAAGGCTGGTGGCAGGGCATTATTTTATTGCCGCCCGGCCAATATATCTACCGTTTTTGGATCAACCCTGCCACCGACGCTGCACCGCGCTGGTGCCCCGACCCGGAAAACCCCATCCGGCAAGAAGGAGGCTATCAGACGGATCACAGTGTCTTGATCATTGGTGCCTAGTTTCCGTTCACCAATCCTAGCCAAAGGATGCCACCATGCATCGAGAGTATCACCGCTGGTACAGCCACCGGCTCAACCGGGATATGAAATTGCTGGTGCATGGTCATGCGGGCGCGCCGATTTTGGTCTTCCCCACCAGCAAGGGGCGCTTTTTTGAATATGAAGATCGCGGTATGGTCAACGCGCTGGGAGATATGCTGGAGAATGGCTGGTTTCAACTCTATTGTGTGGACAGCGTTGATGAGGAAAGTTTTTACAACAGGGAAACGCACCCGGCCAACCGCATTCTGCGCCATCTGCAATACGAAGATTATCTGCTCAACGAAGTATTGCCCCTGATCCGGCTGAAGAATAACAACTCATTTTTGATCAGCCACGGCTGTAGCTTTGGCGCATACCATGCCCTCAACATTGCTTTGCGTCATCCGCAACTCTTTGGCCGAGTCTTAGCCTTTAGCGGCAAATATGACATGACCAGCTTTTTTGGCGATTATTACGACAACAACATCTACTTCAATACACCGAGCCACTTTGTCCCGAATCTGACCGACGCGACCCTGCTTGGGGCGATCCGACGGTTGGATATGATTATTGCGATCGGCAAGACCGACCCCAACATCGAAAACAACCGAGCATTGAGCGCGGCGCTTTGGAGCAAAGACATCTGGCCGACCTATCGCGAATGGGAGGGCTGGAGCCACGATTGGCCCTATTGGCAGCAGATGATGCGCCGCTATGTTCAGGGGGAGCAGTAACCTTTGTTTGTGCTAGCTACGGCCAAAATTGCGTGTAAAGGTAGGGAATGATGAGCGAACCCAAAAAGATTGGTCTGATCGTCGGGCGCGAATGGAGTTTTCCGCCAGCATTTCTGGAAGAAGTCAACCGCCGCGACGCGGGCGTCATCGCCGAATATGTGCAGCTTGGTGGTACCCGCATGAATGAGCCTTGCCCCTACGCCGTGCTCGTGGACCGCATCAGCCACGAGATTCCCTACTATCGCGCGTACTTGAAAAACGCCATGCTGCAGGGCGCTTATTGCATCAACAATCCCTTCTGGTGGAGCGCGGATGATAAGTTTTTTGGCGCGAGTCTGATCACCCGTCTGGGGCTGGCTTCGCCCAAAACATTGATGCTGCCCTCCAAGTCGTATGTGCCGGGCGTCGTCAGCGAAAGCCTGCGCAATCTGGTCTACCCGCTGGATTGGCAGGGCATCATCCAATATGTGGGCCTGCCCGCGATCCTCAAGGATGCCTGGGGCGGCGGCTGGCGAAATGTCTACAAAGTCCACACGCTGGACGAGTTGATCTATGCCTACGATCAGACTGGGACGCTGGGCATGGTCTTGCAGGAATTTATCGATTACGACCAATTCGTGCGCTGCATCTGCATCGGTCAGGAGCAGATTATGCCGATCCGCTATGACCCGCAAACGCGCAAATATCATGTGGAGCATGACCATCTGCCGTCGGCATTGGGTGCCCGCATTGTCCACGACGCCCAGCTCATCAATCGCGCGCTGGGCTACGACATGAACAGCATCGAATTCGCGGTCAAAGATGGCATTCCCTACGCCATTGATTTTATGAACCCAGCCCCCGACATGGACATCAACAGCATCACGCCCCATTATTTCGAGTGGGTCGTCAAAGCCATGGCCGATCTCTGCATCGAAATGGCATTCAATCCCAAGCCCCAACGCGCCGAGCAGCGCTGGGCAAATTTTGTTGACTAAAGTTATGCAGATCCAGACCATTCGCACGCACAAAATTACCCCGCACGAAGACCTCTTTGCCTTGCTCGACCGCTATGTGCCACCGCTGACCGACGGGACAGTGGTGGCGATCACTTCGAAGATTGTGGCGCTCTGCCAGGGCCGGGTTGTCCCCAGCCAGGGCGCAGACAAACAACGCCTGATCGAACAGACCGCGGATTACTGGCTCTCGCCCGAAGCAAATCGTTATCGGGTTGCCTTGACCATCAAAGATAATATTCTGATCCCCAGCGCGGGCATCGATGAGTCCAACAGCCTCGATCATCTTGTGCTGTGGCCGGACGACCCGCAAGGCACCGCCAACACGATCCGCCAACATCTCTGTGATCGGTTTGGTTGTCAGCAGCTCGGGGTTGTGATCACCGACAGCAAAACCACGCCGCTGCGCTGGGGCGTGACTGGGGTCGCAATTGCCCACAGCGGCTTTGCCGCGCTCAACGACTACATCGGCCACGCCGATCTGTTTGGCCGCCCGCTGCGCATGACCAAGAGCCATGTGGCAGATGGTCTGGCCGCGGCCGCGGTGCTGCTGATGGGCGAAGGCGCCGAGCAAACCCCGCTGGTGCTGTTGACGGATCTGCCTTTTGTTCAATTCCAGGCGCGCAACCCCAGCGAGGCGGAACTGGCTGCGCTGCATATTGCCCTCGAAGACGATCTCTATGCTCCTTTACTCACCAATGTTGCCTGGCAACGCGGAGGAAGTTAATCACCATGGCTGAACACCAACGCCTGCACGGCGTGTTACCTGTTTTCCAGACCCCCTTTCACGAAGATTTTTCCATCGATTTTGCCACGCTCGAACGCGAGATCGATTGGCTCTACGCGCAGGGAGCAGACGGCATTGTGATGGGCATGGTCTCGGAGACCTTGCGGCTCGCCAGCGAAGAGCGCGAAGCCCTGGCCGAGGCCGTGTGTCGTTTTGGCCGCGAGCGCGGCTTTGTGGTGATCAGCGCGGGGGCCGAGTCTACCCATACCGCGGTGCGCTATGCGCAACAGGCCGAAGCGGTTGGTGCCCACGCGGTGATGGTGATTCCACCGGTTTCGGTGGCCCTGGGCGAGGCGCAGGTGAAGGAATATTACTCGGCGATTCTGCGGGCAATTCAGATTGACGTGGTGGTGCAGGATGCCAGCGGCTATGTGGGGCGGCCACTTTCGATCGACCTGCAAGCTGAATTATTGGCCGAATTTGGCGATCGTGTTCTGTTCAAGCCCGAAGCCAGCCCGATTGGGCCCCGCCTCTCGGCCTTGCGCGATGCCACGGGTGGACGCGCGGCCATCTTCGAGGGGACCGGCGGCATTGCCCTGGTGGATAGTTACCGGCGCGGCATCGTTGGCACCATGCCCGGCGCGGATCTGATCGACGCGCTCGTCGCGCTTTGGCGCGCCCTGCAACAGGGCGACGAACGCCGCATCTACCAGCTTTCGCTGCCGATCTCGTCGCTGATCGCCGTCCAGACCAGTTTGGATGCTTTCCTGGCGGTGGAGAAATATCTGCTCGTCAAGCGGGGCATCTTCTCCAGCGCACGGGTACGCGGGCCCGTTGGGTATGAATTGGATGGAGAAACCCGCGCCGAAGTGGACCGTCTCTTTGCGAACCTGCAAGCCGCGCTCGCGGATGGATAACCATGCACCGCCCCGCGCGCATTCAGCCAGTGGGTGAGGCGAACGTGGCCATGCCCGGCTGGATGGACGCATGATTCACCAGGCCGCGCAGGCCGTCGATCTGGAAGATGCTGCGGGCGTGTTGGGCCGGATTTCGCCCCTGATAGAGCCGATTGACAATTGGCTGCAGAAAGACTTCTTCAGCCTGTTCGCGCCCCTGCAAAGCTGCTTTGGCCAGGTTGACGATGATAGCCAGAAAGTCCGGCGCGGGTTGGGGCGCGGCCAGGCCAAAGCGGGTTGCCTGCCGGTGATATGTGCGCAGAATCGACCAATACTCAGCGCCCAACGTGGCTTGAATATAGTCGTTAATTGCCGACCGCGCTTCGATCAACCCGACGATCAACGCGGTCGCGGCCATATGTTCGGGCCACGGTTGCTGACAAGCCGGTCGCACTTCCAGCGTGCCATAGGTGCGCAGCCGTGCACTGTTCCAGACATAATGGTCATGGAACAGGAAGGCGGCAAAGTCTGGGCCGTGCGTTTCCAGGTAATCGATAAATGGCCGCGAATTGGGGATCACCATATTATCGGCGCGGGCGATCAGGTAGGTCGATTGCGAGATGGTCCGAATAAAATCGGCAATCGACGTGAAGGGCTGCGCGGGCATCCCATGGCGATATTCGTGGGCATTGATCAACGCCATCTGCCCTTCGCGCCCGCTGCAAAAGCGGCTGAGTTTGCGCTCATAGACAGGTGAATTGGCACACAGGGCAATGATGATCGGCGCCATCAGGTTGCCAAAGTTGAGCATCTCGACCAATTCGGGCCGAGCCACGGCCACATGCGTTTGGTCGCTGGCCGTCACCGTATACCACAACCATTCAGCGCCCATCGCCCGATAGAGGCTTTGATAGCGCTGTTTGGGGGCCATCAGGCGGAGGCGAGCGGGCGTCACGGGTTGAATGCCATAGCCCAGCACCCGCCATCCCCAGCGGCTCGCGGCATGCACCAGGCGCATCACCGCGGGCTCGATCAGCCGCTGGATCTCGAAGAGGTTTGTACAAGGCCGCGTGACAATTTCAATTGTCCCCACCCCAACTTCCAATTCATAGCTGACATCTTCACCCGCCAGGCCGACCAGCAAGTTGGGCGTACCGCTGTCGTACTGCTCTTGCCACTCCCCATCCGCGATCAGCGCATCCCACAAGCGGCGCACATCTGCCGCCTCTCCCGTTGCGGTCACGACGGGGAACTCGGCCTCGCGCCCCAGGGTGCGTAATGGGGGAATGGTCTGGGGAAAACTTTGTTCATACCGCTCGGCCAACGTCTCGATGGTGGCGGCCAGGGTACTGTCAATTGTTGTCATACGGATATTCTGCAATTCAACGCAAACGCCGAAGCAGCGCAGGCAGGTCGGTAAATTTGCGGCAAATAGCATTGGCGCGTGTCCGCTCGCTGCCCCGATCCACAATGCCGGTGAAAAGAATCGAGCGCATCCCGATGTTCATGGGTCCGGCAATGTCGTTGCTTTCGCGATCCCCCACATGCACAATCTGCGTCGGGGTCAGGCCCATGCCTAACACAGCGTGGCGAAAGATGGTCGCCGAAGGTTTCGAGATGCGGACCTCGTCGGAGAAGAGAAAATAACTAAAGTAGGAGAGCAGGCCTTGTTGCTCCAACAGGTGACGCAGCCCGCGGCCATGCGTATGAATTGTATCCGAAATGATGCCGAGCCGGTACTCCTGGGCCAATCGCGGAATGATCTGGTGGATCCCTGGCGCAAACTTAGGCGGGATGCGGATCTCCATGGTCTCGATCTCGCGTACCAGGGTGTCGATCTCGCGGATGAGGGCCGCATATTGCCCAGGCTCCGGTTTCAGCCCCAACGCCTCATACGCATAATATAAACGGGTGGTCACGCTCGGGGTATGGTGGCGTTCGTGCCATTCGTAACGGAAGCGCTCATCCGCCGCCCGATAAGCAGCTTCGGCGGCAGCACGCGTTACAGATGGATAGCTCGCCTGCACCCGTTCGATAAAAAGTTCGAGCCGAGCTGCAGGTTTGCTGGGCAACCCCAGAGCGGCGCGCTTGGCCTCATCCGAGTCATCGATGGCCAGCGTATCCCAAAAATCAAACGTAATCGCTTCGATCATCCGACGAAATTTAACAGTTGCTAGCAATTCGGTCGCGTAAAAACAGTCCCAAAACAGTACAATGACGACTATAGCACACGACTTACGCCATGCCAATGTTTTTGGATTATTTTATAGATAAAGAGAAGAAAAAAACGCTATGACCCTACAACCAGCAACCCCACACGAGTTGCAGACTTTTCTGGTGGCCGAGCAAATTGCCGCAGCGTTGATCACCGATCTCGGGCCCACACCGACCGTTCCAGCCGCCGCGCGAGCTCTCGGCGTGGACTCAGCACAGATCATCAAAACGCTCTTGTTCCTGGTCAACCACGCCTCAGCGGATGAACCTGCACCCCTGGTCGTGATCAGCCACGGCGAGCGGCGTGTCAACACCAAACTGCTGGCAACGCATCTGGGGGTGAGCAAAAAGCGGATCAATTTTGCTTCGCCAGCGGTTGTGCTTGAACAATTGGGCTATCCCGCTGGGGGCGTCCCGCCCTTTGGCCATCGCCAGCGGTTCCCCACGCTCCTTGATGCGTCGGTGGTGCAAGCAGCCGAGCGCTTTGGGGGCACGCTCTACGGCGGTGGCGGGGATGATCAAACCATGCTCAGGCTCCAACTTGCCGAACTCCTGCGGGTTGTGGCCCCGGAAATCGTTATCCTGAGCGATTAGCGAAACTTTTGCGCCGTGCGCAACGTTTTATGGTTCCTTGTTTGCTTGTTCCGACGCATGAATGGCCCCACTGCTCTACCCACTCTGCATCGGCCAGGTTGATCAACGCTGGATCAACGCGCGCATGAGAAAGTAAGCAAGGAAACCCGGTCAGCTATCTGCTGCTCCCATAGGAATTGCCCTCACAGCAGCAACTCAGGAGAGAGAATGTGAGTGGATTAGCCGAAACCAAATCATCAAGTGGCAGCTACCAGGCCGCTCTGTCCCAGGCCGCGACACGCGCCATTGGCGGCTTGTGCTACGACTGGCTCATGAGCCTGGTGGGCCTCATTTTTGTCGCGGGCCTCTATTTGGATGGCTGGGCGCACAATCATGGCCGGGTTGATGACAGCTTTTTTACCCCGTGGCATGGCTTCTTTTATGGCAGCTTTGCGTTCATGAGTTGTCTGCTGCTGGCAACCATTAGCATCAACCGCTGGCGGCGTTATCCGTGGCGCCGGGTGATGCCCCTTGGCTACACCCTCTCGCTCCTGGGCATGTTGATCTTCGCGGCTGGCGGTATTGGCGACCTGATCTGGCATGAGCTTTTTGGGGTCGAAAAGGGGATTGAAGCCTTGCTCAGCCCAACCCATCTGGCTTTGGCCGTGGGGGTAGCGCTGATGATTGGTGGGCCTCTGCGGGCCGCCTGGCAACGCTCCAGCCGCTATCCCACCTGGCGAAATTTAACCCCCGCGCTCCTTGCCTTGAGTGCGCTGATCTCCATTTTTACTTTTATGATGATGTTTACCCACCCCATTGCTTATAGCCTCGGTGGGGCGCGTCATTTGGATGCTGGCCGCGAAGCGGGCCAAGTTGCGGGCGTTCTGGGGCTCCTGACCACAGCGCTCCTTGTCTGTGGGCCCACGATGCTGGTGATGCGCCGCTGGCGTTTGCCCGCGGGCAGCCTGATGCTGGTCTGGGGGCTCAACCTGGCGGCGATGGTGATCGTCAATTATCAGGACCGCCTGATGCTCTACCAGGCCGGGGTGATGCTGGCGGGGATTGTGCTGATCGACCTGTTGCGCACGCGCTTGCAGCCTTCGTTGCACAACCGCGGGGGCTGGCGGGTCTTTGCTCTGCTTGCACCGACCCTCTATATTGGCTCATACATCTTAGCCCTGCTGCTGACTGAAGGAAGCCGCTGGTCGGTACACCTGTTGAGTGGGGCCGTCTTTTTGGCTGGTATCGCCGGTTGGCTACTCAGCTATCTGCTGATGCCACCGCGCATGCCCGCCGAGTGAGCCGTGATGCTGGGTGCGCAGCAAGCTCAGCCGCTACTGGAGCAACGCGGCGATCTGCTCGCTGCGGGGAATGAATAATTCATCGCCGGGACGCAAGATAAACGCCGGGCGAACACTGCCCTCATTGACTGTCTGCAAGAGCCGCAGGGGCAGGCCAAACCGAGCCGCGATCTGCGCCCACGAATCTCCGGCCTGCACAGTATAAAATTCACCCTGTTCACCCAACACAATCGGCAGGCCAGTCGGCACCAAAAGCCGATCACCCGTGCGCAAGACCCCTTCCTCGCGCATTGCATGGGGATTGGCGGCCTGCAACTCACCCACGGTGAGATTAAAACGCCGCGCGATCAATGTCCAATGCTCGCCTGGGGTCACCGAATAATAAGAGAGCGTGTCACAAGCGCCCACATTCACCGACAACCCGCGATTGCGCGCCCACTGCATACGCCGCATCCGCTCCAACTCATGATCAGGATAATAGAAGACCACCGCGCTGGGGTTGGTCGCGGTCAATTGCTGGGCAGCGGCAAGTTCCGAGGTGGGACTCAGCGGTTGGCTGCTCCCGGCCAGGCCTTGCATATCGGCCAGGCGGAAAAGGGTGCGCGGCTCACCATTGGCCTGCCCACAATAGATTTGTCCCCAGGGAATGCCGGCTCGGGTGCGGTGAACGGGGATCGTCGGCTCGGTGACAAACATATCGGCAAGCGGCCCATTCGCGCCCGCGGCTGCCATCCAGTCCGCGGTGAAATAGTCGCCCCCGGCGCGGCAAGTCAGGTTGAAGGGGCAGGCATCGTGCAATTCCACATCCGCCGGGGGCGTGAATGCCCAATCCGCGGGATCGTCCGGATCCGCGTCGAGCATGGTCAGCAATTCCGGCGATTCGAGCGTGGCCTCCATAAAGTCGTGCCAGATCGGGGCGGCACCGCTGATACCGGTGGTGTTCCGCATGGGCTGACCATCACTATTGCCCACCCAGACCCCAACCAGGAGTTGCCGCGTATAGCCAATTGTCCAATTGTCGCGGAAGCTGGTGGTCGTGCCGGTTT
Source organism: uncultured Caldilineaceae bacterium (assembly GCA_964541665.1). Taxonomy (GTDB): domain Bacteria; phylum Chloroflexota; class Anaerolineae; order Caldilineales; family Caldilineaceae; genus CFX5. The sequence continues at coordinate 90,771 of CAZIRP010000008.1, forward strand.
TGGCGGCAGCAGGTTTGCTCAAGCGGAGCGGGCTATTGGTGCCAAAGGCCGGGGCCCGTGCCGCATTGTCACTCAGGATATCGGTGACCAGAAAAGCAGCACCGGGTGAAATCACCTGCACAGGTTCTGGCTCCGGCACTGGATCGATCAACTGGCTTTGGCTGTCCAAATAGGTTTCAGCCACTTGTGGCGGCACATACGCCCCGCCATTGGCAATGGTATGATAAGCCGTCATCAGATCCATCAGGGTGATCTCATGGCCGCCCAGCGCCAGGGTGAGCGTGTAATTGCGCGGGTCCTGGTTGAGGCTGCGCACGCCCATCGCCCGCGCGCCTTCAATGGCTCGGCGCATGCCCATGGTATCCAATAGACGGACAGCAGGAACGTTATAACTATTGGCCAGGGCTGTTCGGGCGGTCACCAGGCCATGAAAGCGATTGTCGTAATTTTGCGGACGGTAATACTGATTCCCGCCCAGATCATAAGTGACCGCGAGATCCCAGAGAGCCGACACCGGACTGAGCAGCAACTGGTCGAAAGCAGTGGCGTAGAGAACGGGCTTGAGCGCGCTGCCGGGTTGGCGCGGCATCACCGCTACATTGACCTGCCCCCCAATCAAGGCATCGCTAAAATTGGCGCTGCCGACCATAGCGACGATCTCGGCAGTGCCGGGGCGCATCGCCACCAGCGCGGCGTTGTTCATGTTGTAACGGGCGCGACCTTGCGCCACGCGCTCGCTCACCAGATCCTCGGCAATTTTCTGCAGACGCAGATCCAACGTTGTGAAGAGGTTAAAACCGGCGCGACGTGTATAGCCTGGCCCCAACTGCGCATCCAGCGTATCGATTGTATAGTGTACAAAATGGGGCGCCAGGATCGGCGGTAACTCACGTTGCGGATTCAGCACCAGCGGATCGCGATAGAGTGCGTCGGCCTCGCGTTGGCTCAGGTAATTGTGCCGCACCAACAGATCCAGCACGACGCTCTGGCGTTCTTTGACCGCGGCCAGATTGCGGAAAGGGTCCAGCGTTGCGGGTTGTTGCGGAATCCCCGCCAACATCGTGGCTTCAGCTCGGGTCAATTCGCTGGCATGTTTGCCAAAATAGACTTGGGCCGCGGCTTCAGGCCCATAGGCCAAATTGCCATAATTGAGGAGATTGAGATACATCTCCAGAATTTCGTCTTTGCTATAGAGCGCGGTCAATTCCTGGGCAAGCCCGGCCTCGAGCATTTTGCGATCCATCGACGCGTCGTAGCGCTGCTCCGGGCCGAGGAAGAGATTGCGCGCCAATTGCATGGTGATGGTGCTGGCCCCGGAGATGATCCGCCCTTCGGTGGTGTTCGAGAGCGCGGCCGCGGCAATGCGGAAGGGGTCGATGCCAAGATTGGTGTAAAAGGTCACATCTTCGGTGGCGACCGTCGCTTCGATCAGGTAGGGTGAAATCTTGTCGAGGCTGACCCACGTACGGCGGCCTTCTTCAAAGAGTTCGGCCAGTTGTACGCCGTTGCGGTCATAGAGATAAGTGGTTTGGAAGAGACGCGGCAGGGGGCCGGGTTGGTATTCCTGCAAGTAGGCTTCCACCACATTGGGCAGGCGCGACGCAGGCCGCAACCCAACCATTTGTTCCGCTTGGTTGCTACAACTACTCAACAGCAAGCAGGTCAGGAGCGTCGTGATAAAACCGCCAAATCGGCGCAGGCGATGAAGTTGCAACATGGATGATCAAGGGCCAAATAGACGAAACACCGAGAGCTAGCCTCCATTGTATACCTCAATCACGGCCTGGTCAATCGGCAGGATCACAGAGAATTCAGCCAGGCGTCGCGCAATCAGCGCGTGCCCGGTTGCAGGAGGCAAGGTGCGAGCCAACCTACCACCGCAACCCGCTCCCTGCAACAATCAGCAGCTTGTACAACTTTCCCGCGTGCACCAGCCATCCTTGAGCGAGACGGCCAGCTGATAGGACAGCACTAGTCCTTATCTCAAAAATCTCTGTACCACACTGGGTGGGCCACCTTTGTTCATAGGAGCCACAACCGATTTTTGAGATGGCTTCTAGCTAACGGGCAACCATAGGCATAAATCCAAGCTCAGGGCCGATCACTGCATCGATATTGGTGAGGATTTCGCCCGATTCAACCACCAGTTCGGTGGCCGTCGACCAACTATCCGCGCTGAAACGGTCGCCCCCGTAGCAGTTCTGGTAGAAATACCCATAAATCGGCGGCCTTCCCACAATAAATTCAAACGGGAAGCAGATGCGATAGGTACCTGGGGTCAACCCGCGCAGGCTGTAATAGCCATTCTCGTCCAGGGGAGCGCTGATAAATTGGGAATCCCAGTATCCATCTTCCCAATACCCGAGTTCGATCGGGCTGGACGACGCTGGGTATCCAGCTGCGGTGAGCACGCGGCCACTGATCGCCCCGGCCACGCTCAACACCCCGTTGATATTATCGTGGATCTCATTCGTCAACAGGTAGATTGGTGAGGAGCCGTAAAGCGTTCTCTGGGCCGGATAATACAGTGTTGCATATTCTCCGGTTGGGTCGGAAAAACCGACGGCATAGACGCCAGCACTCAACCCGCCGAATGAATATTCACCAGCCGCGTTGGTCTGGGTATAAACCAGCAATCTATTAGGGATATACGGTTCCCAAAAAGAAGTGGTGTAGAGCGAGACCTCGATCCCAGCCAGTGGTGTATCCGCAGAAGTCACTCGACCACTGATTTCGCCCTCGTACTGACCGTCGCCCAGGGAAAAGTCGATACCCGACAGGGTCTCACCGCTGGTCACGACAATATCGGTCGCCTGTTCGACCCCACTGCCCCCGTAACAACTCGAAAAGTATTCACGAATTTCCCACGGGCCCAACGAACCGCTGGCACAGACACGGTAGGTGCCAGAGAGAATTTCGCTCAATTGATAGGCTGCGGTGGTCGTCACCAATGTCGTAGAGGTTGCTACTTGCCACTCTCCGTTCACTTCATGGTAGAGTGCAACCGACCCATCATCGGGCAACAGTCCTGGCAAAATATTGACCGCACCCTGAATGGTCCCCGCGCGCTCCAGCGTGACGTCAATCCCTGTCACCTGGTTGCCAGCAATGACAATTTCATCGGCCTCACTCAGCGAGGCTGCATCCTGGTAGTATTCGCGGGCCCAGGTGCCATCCGCGCTGGCGAACTCCAGGAAATAGCGTTCGGCCCGCAAGGCCAGAATACTATACTGCCCATCAGTCAGGGTTGTGGTGGTACGCAGCGGCACCAAGTACCAGTCATAGATCAATAATGGGGCATACGCAGTCACCGTAATGCCGGCCAGTGGCTGATTTTGATCGTCGCGCACCGTGCCGCTGATGCTACCCAACGCGTCGGGCGCGACAGCGGTGTCGGCCACATCCGCCCGAGCAATCATACTCACGCCGAACAACAGACATAACAACGCAAAAAAGAGGATTGCCAGCGCAAATCTACGCACGACAAACAGGCGCCAGCAGGGGGTAATGACAGCCATCTTCTCTTCTCCCAGGTAGAATGATCTCAAAATTGGTTGTGGCTCGCGGATGCTTTGCCAACCTAACCCGTGGACACAGAGATTTTGAGATAGATGATAGAAAGGGTTTTACAGAATGGTGAGGAAGTCCGAATGAATCGGAATGGCTCATTATACAACCGTCTGTTTTGCCTGCCAAGTCACTTATTTGTGTGTCCAAACTCGCTGATTCGCGGGCTTGTGGTAAAATGCACAAGCGAGGAGGCTATGATGATCAACCGAACGGCTTTTGCACGTGCTGCCTGGTTTGTGTTGGGATACAACTTACTTGTCATCTTGTGGGGGGCTTTTGTCCGCGCGACAGGCTCGGGGGCTGGCTGTGGCAGTCATTGGCCACTTTGTAATGGGGAAGTGGTGCCGCGGGCAGCGAACATCGAAACGCTGATCGAATACTCACATCGGATCACGAGCGGCCTGGCCCTGGTGGCGATGCTCATCCTGTTGATTTGGGCCTGGCGAGCCTACCCAGCTGGGCACCGGGTACGCGGCGGGGCGCTGGCCTCTTCCGTGCTGCTGATCATCGAGGCGTTGATCGGGGCTGGCCTGGTGCTGCTGGAATATGTGGCCGACAATGTGTCGATCGCCCGGGCCTATTGGATGGCAAGCCACTTGTTCAACACCTTTTTGTTACTCGGTGCGCTGACCCTGACGGCCTGGTGGGCGAGCGGCGGCGCGGGGTTGCGCATCCGCGGGCAGGGGTCGATGGGCTGGCTGCTCTTTGCCTCACTCCTGGGCACGGGCATCCTGGGCGCGGGTGGCGGTGTCACCGCGCTGGGGGACACGCTGGTACTGGGCGCGGGCATTTCGCCGGAAGATTCGGTGGTCGTGGCCACACTGGTCGATTTACGCATCTATCATCCCCTGATGGCGTTTGCCGTAGGCGGCTTGCTCGCGGTGACCATCTGGTGGGTCAACCAACGGCGGCCATCAGCCACGGGCCAACGCTTTGCCTGGCTGGTCGGGGGGCTCTTCCTGGCCCAATTATGCCTGGGGATGCTCAATGTCATCCTGCAAGCACCGGTCTGGCTGCAACTTGTCCATCTTCTGGTGGCGGATCTGATCTGGATCAACCTGGTGCTGTTTGCCGCTGTGGCTCTGGCCCAAACGCAGCCCACGCAGCAGCCGACCGTCGGCGGTCCATCCATGACTCAAGTAGCAGGCGGGGATTAAACTGCGCAGCAGCCTGGTTTCTGCGACAGCCGGATCGTCTGGATCGCAATCGGTTCTTTTTCCAGCGATCAACCTACGATTCAGCTACGCTTTCCAAAACCAGGGCATTATTCTTGGGATAACCCCCTGGTTTTGATGAAATTGAACTTGTCGCTCGGCCGCTTCTGGATATAATGCAACCTGCTTTAGCGGCAGTTCTCGCTCATCGTGATCGGTCGTTGCACGCGAGCAACGGTAGATGTTCCGGATCTCAGTGTTTCGTCTGCGAGCTGGCAAATGGTTGGGACCCCACACATGGGCAGCCAACCCACGCAGGATGAATGGCTGGATTCGCTCCAAGGAAGCTACATGAACAAGCACTTATTCAGCAATACGCTCCTGAGCCTGGGCACATTGATGCTTCTGCTCTTTGTCGGCATGGAATTTACCGGGCTGCGAACAGACCCACTCTTGCCGGCTGTGGCAGCGTTGGCCCTCGGGGGCACCGCGATTTTGGATCGCACCGGCAAGCGCGAGGAATTTGAATAAGAACCTACCCCAGCTGAATCCAATAAAAAAAGCCGGAGCCCATGGGTCCCGGCTTTTTTGTTGCGGTGGAATTCGAGCCCCTTACTCGGGCATGGTGGGTGGAATTCCGGTTGTGGGCGGTGGATTGCGTTGCGGGCGCAGCTCCGCGGTCAGCGATTGCAGGGTGCGACGATAGCGCACCAACCGGCTACTGGTTTTGGCGACCGGCTGAAAGACATTGTCGCTGACAAAGTTCGCGGTTCCCCGCACCGTGTTGACCGTCTCTTGCGTGTCCTGGATAATCGGCTTGATCTCGGTTTGGATCATCCTGGCCAGCCGCCACAGTTGCCAAACCAGAACCCCCAGGAGTACACCGATCACAATGGTTTGCAGGGCAATGATGATGATCGCGATGTCGCGAATCGTTGCGCTGATCATGCCGCTTCCTCTTTCTGTTCCATTGTCCTCAATTCGCGACGGATGATGCCCCCACCCAAACAGAAGTCACCATCATAAAAGATTGCGCCCTGCCCCGGCGAAATATCTCGCAGCGGCTCAGCAAAACGCACTTCCACTTCGTCATCACCCAATGGGTGCAGCGTACAATCCACCGCACGCGCCTTATAGCGGATCTTACATTGCGCGGCCTGCCCGGGTGTCACGGGGCGATCCGTCGTCCAGTTGACCCCGGTGGCGATCAACCGATCCGCGCCCAATTCGGCTTCGACGCCCACCACCAGCGTGTTGCGAGCATGGTCAAGCTCCAGTACAAAGAAGGGTTCCGGCGTCCCGCTGATGCCCAAGCCCTTGCGCTGGCCAATGGTGTACCCGGGCAAGCCCTGATGTTCGCCCCAGACACGCCCGTGACGATCCACAATGGGGCCCGGGCGCATGGCTGTGGCGGCCCAATCGCGCAGGAAACGCCGATAATCATCGTCCGCGATGAAGCAGAGATCCATCGAATCGTGCTTGCTGGCGACGGGGAGCCCCCGCTCGGCAGCAATTTTGCGCACTTCGGGCTTGGGGTAGCCCCCAATCGGGAAGAGCACATCGCGCAATTCGGCCTGACTTAAGACGCTCAACACATAACTTTGATCTTTGCGCTCGTCTACACCTTTGAGCAATTGCACAGTGCCATCATCCAGGTGCCGCAATTGGGCATAATGGCCCGTAGCCAAATAATCGGCACCGAGCCGCCGCGCATAATTCAACAAGTAGTCGAAGCGAATGTGACGGTTGCAGGCCAGACATGGATTCGGCGTTAACCCAGCGCTATGGCTCTCGATGAAAAAGTCCACCACCTGGTTTTTGAAAGGCTGCTCGACGTTGATCAAATAAAAGGGGATGCCCAGGCTGTCCGCTACACGGCGCGCATCATTGACGCTCTCCAGGCTGCAACATTTGTTGGTCGAGCCTTCGCCCGCGCCAACTTCGGCCCAGAGCCGCATCATAATGCCAATACAATTATAGCCCTGTTCCACCAGTAAGGCCGCCGCCACCGAGCTGTCTACACCCCCGCTCATGGCAACAACCACGGTCAGTTCTTCGGGCCGCTTCTCTTGCTTATTCATCATCTTCTCAAACTCTATCGCCTGGCTTAGCTTATTGCCACGCTGGCACGCCTTCGGGCTATCCGTACATTCTGCGCCACGCTATTGACCAGGCAGCGCTTATTGTACACATACTCAGGAGTGATTGCGAATTTAGCCAGCAGAGTATGCCAGGCGAGCCCTAAACGCGTATCCGCCGTCTAACCTGTAAAGGTATTTCATATCATTCCAAATTCAGTTATAGTATAATGAGTTATGATGCACAGTATGGTTGATTCGATTCGGGCCGAGGCAAGTATCAATACACAAAAGATGGCGGATTTGCCTGTTCCCAGACCAAACCCTGTCCACATCCTGATTGTGGATGATGAACCAGCCACCTTGCAACTCTTGGGTATGGTGCTCAAGGCGGAAGGGATGATCGTCCACGAAGCACAGGATGGCGCTGAAGCGCTTCGAGAGTTTCGCAGAATCCGCCCCGAGCTTGTTCTGTTGGATGTCATGTTGCCCAAAATGGATGGGGTCGAGGTTCTGAAGGCGATTCGGGCGGAAGACACGCTTGTCGGCATTGTGATGATCAGCGCGCTGTCGTCCGAGCAATTGGCGGTCAAGTCCTTGCTGAGCGGTGCCGATGATTTTATCAGCAAGCCGGTCGCGCTCAAAGAGTTGCGCAAACATATTCGTCAGGCGCTCGAACGTGTGCAATTGCGGCGCGAAAATTTGCAGCTACAGGAGCAATTGGTCGAGGCCAATAAGAAATTACGGCATTACATGGCGGCCCCGCTGATCGAGAGTGTCTTGGCCAGCCCAAGCCCGCCCAGCCTGGGTGGCGAACGCCAAACCGTCACCATTCTCTTCCTCGATTTTTGCGATTTTACCTCGCTCACCCATAGCTACGCCCCCGACGAGGTCGTGCGCATCCTGAATGAGTACTTTTCGCTGCTCACAACCTCCATCTTGGAGAATGATGGCTATTTGGATAAGATCATGGGTGATGGGTTTATGGCGCTCTTTAATGTGCCCACGCGGCGAGCCAACCATGCGACCCTGGCTGTGCGCAGTGCCATGGAAATGCGGCGGCGGGTTCATGAGTGGAACTGGTCAAACGCCGAAGGTCAGGCGGTGATGAATATTCGAGCGGGCATCCACACCGGAGAAGCCGTTGTCGGCAATATCGGCACCGCTAATCTGATGAACTTCACGGCGATCGGGAGCGAAGTCAACCTGGCCAAGCGCCTGGAGGAAGAAGCGCTGCCGGGCCAGATCCTGTTGAGTGCCGATACCCTGGCCTTGCTTGATAGGGAGCAACTCGACCTCAGCCCCGATCAGGTAGTCAGCGCGGGCTGGCGGAGATTGCGCGGGTTTGAACAGGCGCGCGAGCTCTTCCAAATTGTCAATAAGGATGTTGTAACCGCATGAAACAACCCTGGCTTTGGCTCACCCTTGTCTGGTTGCTGCTGGCCGTCTGGACGCAACCCATCGACGCGCAAGCGGCCGAGCAGGCAGTAACGACCGATCAGGTCAACGCGGTGGCGCGGCAATTGTGGTGCCCACTCTGCTCTGGTGTCCGGCTCGACACGTGCGATCTCAAAGCCTGCCAGCAAATGCGCGAAGAGATCGCCATGAAGTTGGCGCAGGGCGAAGACACCGAGACGATCAAAGCGTATTTTTTGGCCCAATATGGTCCCCAGGTTTTGGGGGAACCACCCCGTTCGGGCTTTAATTTACTGGCCTGGATCTTGCCAGTGGTGGTTTTAGGCGGCGGGGCAATCTTTTTGCTGGTCCGCGGACGTTTCCTATTTGCACGCCCGCCGCAGCCAGGTGCGCCGTTACCGCCACCACCGCTGCCGCAAGAAGATGAGCCTTATGCTCGCCGTTTGGATGAGGAGTTAAAACGCTATGGCTGAACAAACGCCGACAGTCGATGATCTGGCGATTGAGCATCCCATACCTGCCCAGGATGCCCCACGCGACCCCGCGCTCGCCCGGCGAATGTTATTCTGGCGCTTGATTATTGTCGGGACTTTGCTGGTCTTTGTCTGGTTCCTGGCCGTAGGGCTGCAACGCCAAACTGCCTCGCAACGCCGCGCCATTGGCAGCGCGCCCGAACTCTCCTTCACCACATTCGAAGGGGAGACCGTGCACCTGAGCGATCTGCAGGGCAAAGGCGTGGTGATCAACTTTTGGGCCAGTTGGTGCGACCCGTGTCGGGCCGAAGCGGCCATGCTCGAAGCGGCGTGGCGGCGCGAGCAACCCAAGGGCATTGTCTTTCTGGGGCTGGATTATCTCGATCAAGAACATTCGGCCCTCGCCTATCTGGCAGAATATGACATTACCTACCCCAACGGGCCGGATCTGCAGAGCGAAGCCGCACGGCGTTATGGCATCCAGGGGGTGCCGGAGACCTTCTTCATCACCCCAGAGGGGCAGATCGCCAGCGTGGTGATCGGCCCGGTGTTGAGCGAGGCCGACCTCGCCGCGCGGCTGGCGGAGATCCGCCCCGCACCGTAAGCGCACGATGCTTCTGATCTCTTACCACAAAGGGCACGAAGAAAAGCTCGGTGTCCTTCGTGGTTGAATGTTTTTCAAACGGTTTCCAGATGGTCCATCTCACTTTTGACGAATTAAACCCTACCCAAAAGTGAGCGGCCATTTTGCACCAGCTTTGTTATGCTGACCAATAACCTAACCCGTCCCATCCCCCAATGTATGCACCACGATTTCCGCAGGAGTAAACCATGATCTTCAATCTCGGCTATTTGGTCCTGGTGACCGCCCTCTTGCTGACGCTCTTTGGCGCGTCAGCAGGATATTTGGGGGGTCAACGCCGTCATGCCGGGCTGGTCGAAAGCAGCTTCCACGCCGTCTATGCGGTCGCCGGGCTGGTCTTCTTTGCGTGCTTGATCCTCTGGTATGGGTTGCTGACCGACCAGTTCCAGGTCGATTATGTCTGGAATCACTCCGAACGGTTGTTGCCGACCTTCTACAAATTTGCGGCCCTGTGGGGCGGGCAGGCAGGCAGCCTCCTTTTCTGGGCGTTGATCCTGAGCATCTATAGCGTGGCCGTGGCGCTCGTCTTTCGCCACCGCCAGGTCAATTTGATGCCCTATGTCAACGCGACGATGTTGATCACCAGTGCCTTCTTTCTGATCTTGCTCGTCTTTAGCGCCAACCCCTTCAAACTCTACACCTTTACGCCGCCCGATGGCCGCGGCCTCAACCCGCTGCTGCAAAATTATTGGATGATCATCCACCCGGTCATGCTCTATCTGGGCTATGTGGGGTTGGCCGTTCCCTTTGCCTTTGCCGTGGCCGCGCTGATCAGCAAACAGGTTGGCAACCAGTGGGTGTCCCTGATCCGCCGCTGGACGCTCATCCCGTGGATGTTTCTCTCGATCGGGATCCTGATGGGCAGCCAGTGGGCCTATCTCGAATTGGGCTGGGGCGGCTATTGGGTGTGGGACCCGGTAGAGAATGCCAGCTTTTTGCCGTGGCTCACGGGCACAGCATTCCTGCACAGTATTTTGATCCAGGAACGGCGGGGCAGCCTCAAAATCTGGAACATGGTCCTGGTCTGGCTCACCTACTTTCTGGTGATCCTGGGCACCTTCTTCACGCGCAGCGGGATCCTGGAAAGCGTCCACAGTTTTGCGCTGAGCGATGTCGGCCCTTTCTTCCTGGGCTTTTTGGTCTTAAATGCGGTGGGCTTTCTCTGGCTTCTCTTTCACCGCTTGCCCTTGCTGCGCAGCGAAAACGAGATCGACTCAGTCACCAGCCGCGAGGCAGCCTTTCTGGCCAACAACTGGCTCTTCGCCGGCCTTACCTTCACAACCCTTTGGGGCACGGTATTTCCACTCTTCAGTGAGATCCTAACCGGGAGCAAGATTGCCGTCAACGCGCCCTGGTTCAACAAGGTCAATGGGCCGCTCTTTATCCTCTTGCTCCTGTTGATGGGCGTCGGCCCCTTGCTCGGCTGGCGACGCACGAGCCTGGCCCTCTTGCAAAAACAATTCACCTGGCCAGTCCTGGCCGCGTTGCTCTTTGCGGTGGGCTTTGCCTTTTATAGCCCGCAGCCCTACCCAGTTGTGGGGTTATCGGTCTGCGTTCTGGTCACCGCAACCATCATCCAGGAGTATGTGCGGGGGATACAAGCTCGCCGTGCAACCAGTGGCGAAAACCCAATCGTGGCAGCCTACCAACTTGTGCGGCGCAACGGCCAACGCTATGGCGGCTACATCGTCCACCTCGGCATCGTGATGATGGGCCTGGCGATTGTCGGCAATGGCTTTTATCAATCCGAGACCAGCGTCACCTTAGCCCGCGGGGATCAAGTCACCCTGGCTGGTTATACCTTAACGTATCTGGATCTGGAACAAGAACGCGCGTCCAATCACCAGCAATTTACCACCAGCCTCGCGCTGCAGGATCATACAGGCCGCGAATTGGGGATCATCAAGGCCCAGCGGAATGTCTATGACAAGAATCTGGACATGAATACCAGTGAGGTTGGGCTTTATGTACGCCCCAGCGAAGATATTTATGTGTTGATCAACGGCTGGGAACAAGGCGGAGCTACGGCAACGTTTACCATCTATATCAACCCGTTGACCGTGTGGTTGTGGATCGGCGGCCTTGTGTTGGTGGTCGGCACGCTGATCTGTCTTTGGCCTCACCCGATCCGCCGCGAACAGACGGTTACGGCAGCCGCTACCACCGCTGCGGCACCCATTTAGATGCTATCCAACGTGCGTTCGGGCCCTGAATTCCGTATCCTGAATTCACGTTCATCCGTTCAGAAGAGGAATGTTGTGCTCTGGTTAACCTTGCTATTTGCGCTCCTGCTCGCGGTGCTCGCTGTCGGGTATGTGGCGCTCCCTATCTTTCAACCCTCACGCTCGGTGCTGCTGGATGAGGATGGCCCGCTGACAGAGTTGATCCAACGCAAAGATACGCTCCTGTTGACGATCAAAGAGTTGGAATTCGACTATCAGACTGGCAAACTGAGCGCCGAGGATTATACGCGGATGGATCAGCGGTTGCGCCACCAGGCAATTGCGCTCTTGCGCCAGATCGAACAGACCATGCCCAGCAGTGCTGATCTGGAATCCGAAATCGAAGCGGAGATTCTGCGCCGTCGGCGGGTGACCACCCCCGCGGCCCCCAGTGAGCGTGCGCAGCAGCGTTGCCCAACCTGCCAGGCGGACATTCACGCCGGCAACAAATTTTGCCCGCAGTGCGGCACTCGCCTGGCCAGTGATGCACCATCGGTGGCCGTAGCTCAGGCAGGCTGAGCATCCACCGGCGCAGCTTCGGGTTCGCGCAGGGTCTGCGCGATGGTCTGCACGATGCGCGGGTCAAAGGGCAAAGCTGCGTGCAGCGGTGAAATTACCGAGATCATCTTGCCCACTGGCATCACCGAACTATTGGCCGGGATGATCGTCAGGTCTAGCGGAGTCCAGATCGACGTAAAGTCAATTGCGGTCAGCGCGGAGAGATCGCGATTCAATTCAGCGAGCCAGGCGCTGCCCGGTCGCATCTGCAGGCAAGCCGGGCGATTGAAACAATAAGCCGTGTATGTGCCATGGTGCGGCGTTGCCAGCGTGACCAAACGCCGAATCCGCGCCAGCCCACCCAATTGCTGAATATAAGAGCGAGCGATCAGCCCGCCCATACTAAACCCCACCAAATTGAGCATCTGCCCCTCGGGAAAGCGCTCCTCAATGGCGGCGGCGAGCTGTGCGGCCAAGTCCTCAATGGGCACAGTGCCATCGCTGGGTTGCGGCGAAATCACCTCGGCTTCGACCCCCAGAAAACCTAATGCCACGACCAACGGTACCAGATAATTTTTGCCGTCCAGAAAACCGGGCACCAGAATTGTTCGCTCAGTCACCTGCGCCCTCTTGCGATTCGATCCATGGGAAAAAGAGTTGCCAACTGAATGCTGCCACTTCGCGCACATCAATGGTTTGATCATCCCCGCGGGCGATTTGCAGATCAACAGGCGCAAAGCTGGCTGGGGCCGCGGTTGTGAGCCGATATTCTCCAGCCAGCAAGCCAGCGAAAGCAGCCTGGCCTTGCGCATCTGTCAGCGCGGGGTAGCGATAGCCGGTCAACTGGTCGGTCACGGTGATGGCCAAACCAGCCACTGGCGCGCCTGCCCCATCTGCCACTTGCACGCTCAAGGCGCTCGGCTGCTGGGCCAACTCAACCGCGGCCAACACATCCAATCGGCCAAAGCCATAGGTGTGATTGGGCACAACTGGCGTGGTTCCATCCGCACACTGCGCAAACTCAACCGGTACGGCAGATTTGAGCAACACTTGCTCGGTCAGGTCGATCTGCCCGGTGAGCGTGGGCACTGCCGACCAGAGCAGCGCAACCGCGCCCGCCACATGGGGCGCAGCCATGCTGGTGCCGCTGAACGTTGCATACGCATGATTCACCATGCTCGAATAGACCCCCACCCCGGGCGCGACCAGATCGGGCTTGCCGCGGTTGCTGCCATCAATGCTGACTGGACCGCGGCTGCTAAAGCCGGCAATCGTGCCAATGCTGTCGTGTGCGCCGACGGTGAAGACCGCATCATAGAGCGCGATGGGGACACTTACCGAGTTGCAGCGTGGGCCACTATTCCCCGCCGACGCGACGACCATCTGCCCGGCGGCGCGCACCGTCTCGACCACCTGCTGCAAACTATAAGCATCGCAGCCCTCAGCGGGCGGACAGCCCCACGAATTGTTGATGATGTCGGGGGCCAGCGCGGGCTGACCATCGCTCAGCGGGTCGCCACTTTGCGGATAGGGCGCGAAGAAAAATTCGAAGCAGGCCGTGTAGCTGCTGGGCGTCCCCACACCATGATCCATATTGCGGCACCCAATCCACTGCGCGTCCGGGGCCATCCCGAGCGGGATTCTCCCCAGCGCGCTGGCATCCCCAATCATCGTGCCGACCGTGTGCGTGCCGTGCCCGTGGTCATCACACGGGACTTGCAAATCCGCCTCACAACGCGCGGGCCGTCTTGCATCCGGCCAGGCATCGAACCAGTTATATTGATGATCAATCGTGGTGGTCATGGCCACGGTATCGCTGATCACGCCGCGATATTGCGCCTGCAGCGCGGGATGATCCCACTCGACGCCGGTATCCTGGCTGGCGATCACAATGCCTTGTCCCCGATAGCCCAGCTTCCACAGTTCAGTTGCCTGCGTGTATTGCAACCCATAGGGGATTGCCTGCTGCATCCCCGCGCTGGCTACCCTCAGCTGCCCAAATTGTTGCCCCACCGCGGGGTTGGCGACCACGCGGCCCACACCGGGCAGGCTGCGGATCGCTTCAGCAGCCGCGCCATCCCCGCGTACTTCGATCATGTTGACCAGATAAAAGGGGCGGTAGGGCAACCCCTGCTCATCCAGCCAGGGATAGATCGGCGCTTGGGTGCGTTGTGCTACAGCGGTCAGCTCGGCGTAGAGCGCGGTTGTTTTGGCAACCCGCGTGGCCGTGAGGAGATTGCTGGCCTGCAACGTGGCAGCCGCATCCACCTGCTCTTGCATGATCACCAGAAATGAGATCGGCCCCTGGGCCGCGGCAAATTCGCTGCGCAGCGGCTCGCTGATCGGGGCCAGGGTAGTGGCTGGCCGGAGGGGTGGCTGGCCACCTTGCGCATAACTGCTGGTGGCGACATACCCCGCCAGGCACACACACAGGGTCATGACCATCAACCACCTGAGGGGGCTGCTCCATTGAATGCGCAAGGTTGTTCTCCTCTGCTCGACGTGGGTCTGGAGAGTAGCGATTAACGCTCTCAATGCTGCCCGCGCCGCGCCAATTGCCACTCGCGACCGGGCCGTTCGACCCGAAACGTCTCGACATTGCCCCGATCCGCCACGGTGACATAAGCTGTGCAGCCATCCACGCCACCAAAGGCGATGTTGGTACACTGTTTGCCGAGCAACCCAATCTCGCGGATCAGCTCGCCGCTGGGCGACAATTGCACCACCGTGCCTTTGCCCCAGCGCGTGATGTACAAGTCGCCCGCCACATCACAGCGCATCCCATCCATCCCAAAGTCGGGGAATTCGTGGATCAGCCGCTTGTTGCTGATCGAGCCATCCGCGGCCAGATCGTAAGCCCAGACGCGGCGTTGCCTGGTTTCGTTGACATACAAAGTGCGCTCGTCCGGGCTGACTTCGACGCCATTGGTCGTGCCCATGTCGGTTTCCAGCAGGGTCACCTGGCCCTGTTGGTCGATGCGCCAGAGTTGGCCCCAGCCGCCCGCCCAGTTGGGATCGCTGGCAAAGACCAGATCGGTGGCGCTGATGGCAATATCATTTGGCTGATTCATGCTGGGTTCGTGGGCGAAAACGCTAATTGCCGCGTTGCGCTCGGCCAACGAGTGGGCGCGGGCACAGGCAGCCATGTCCACCCGCAAAATGTTGTGATTGGTATAATCGGCGATCAACATCTCGCCAGCGCGCGTAAAGCGGATACCATTGCCACAACTGCCGTTGGGTAATTCGAGAAAGAGCGAGGCTTCGCCTGTGGGTGTCACCTTGCCGATGGTATGCTGGCGTTCAAAGTTGACGGCATAGAGATTGCCGGCACCATCAACCCCAGGCCCTTCAGCCCCGGAGGTGAAACTGTGCACCGCGGTAAAATCCTGGCTTTGATATAATTCGTGGCTCATGATTGGGTCACTTGAATGGTTGGATGAGGAAAATGGGGGATTGAATCGAGGACATCACCAATCCCCCAGGGACTGCTTACTTGACTTCGAAGATTACCTCGACTTCGACCGCGTAATCTGAGGGGATCTGCATCCCCACCGCGCTGCGGGCGTGACGGCCAGCTTCCCCAAAGACCTCCAGGAAGAGATCACTGGCTCCGTGGATCACCGCCGGGGTGTTGGAGAACCCTGGGGCAACGTTGACCATACCCAACACTTTGATGACGCGCACCACATTGTCCAAGCTGCCGGTCAGGGTTTTGACCGCCTGCAGGCAGCAGAGGGCCGACATCTTAGCGCCTTCGTAGCCCTGTTCGACCGAGACATCGCTGCCAACCTTGCCGATGATCTCTTTACCGCCAAACCGTGAGACCTGGCCCGAGGTATAGACGAGGTTGCCCGTGCGCACCGCGTGCATCAGGCGGCCCGCGTTTAGCTCCACTGGTGGCAATTCGTAGCCCAATTCCTTCAATTTTGCTTCATAAGACATGGTTTTGTGCTCCTTTTGTCTGGGATAATAGCTCCATGGGAACTCTATTATAGTGATTTGTCGGCGCGCTGTCTATCTCTGGACAGTGGGCGAACGACGATGGACGGTGATTCTGGCGTCATTCATCCATCGTCTGTCGTCCAACGTCGTTTGTCGGTTGTTGATCCGCACTTCCACCGGTATAATCCCCCTGTATGAAACGAAATCCACGTTTGGCCTTTGCCCCCGAAGCGCGTCAAGCACTCTGCCGGGGCTTTAATCTACTCACTGATATGATGGCGGTCGCGCTGGGGCCGCGGGGTCGCCGCGTGGCCGTTGCTCGCGACAACCCCCGACGGGCGCCCGAATTACTCGACGACGGGGCTACGATTGCCCGCCGCTTTCTGGGTTTGCCCGACCGCTGGGAGACCATGGGGGCTTTTCTGGCGCGCCATATTGCCTGGCGCATGGAAGAAGCTGTAGGCGACGGCGCTACCACCGCCGTGATCCTGGCCCGCCAAGTGCTCAACGAAATGGAACGTCTGGTGGCTGCGGGGTACAACCCAATGCCGATCCGCCGCGGCGTGGAACGCGGTTTACAGGCCACTTTGCAGGCGCTGACCGCGCTGGCCCGCCCCCTCGACGACCCGCAACAGATCCGCGGGCTGGCGACCACCATCACCGGCGATGCAACCCTGGGTAATTACATCGAAGAGATCTTCGACACGGTTGGACCTTATGGCGCGATCGATGTGCGCACCAATTACGCACGCGTCCACGACCGCCAATACATTCAGGGCACCATGTGGAATCAGGGCTGGGCTTCCTCCTATTTCACCACCGAAGGCGGCAGCGCGATTCTGAAAAACCCCTATGTGCTGCTGACCAATCGCCACCTGACGCAAGCAAGCGAGCTGGCCCCGATCATGGCGCAGATCCACGAAGCAGGGGGCGACCGCGGCTTGGTCGTGATCGCCAACGGCATCGAGAAAGAGGCGCTGGCCATTCTGGTGGCCAACAAAAACCGGGGCATCTTGCCAACCCTGGCGATCAAAACACCGGGTTTGGGCAGCGAAAAAGATGAGATCTTGCTCGACTTAGCGGTTTTGTGTGGCGGCACGGTCTTTGTCCAAGAAGCCAGCCAACGCCTGGAAACCGCTCAATTGCAGGATCTGGGCCAGGCCGAAGAGGTGCAGGCCATCCGCTCTGGCTTCACACTGATCGGCGGCAAAGGTCGCCCCGCCACCATCCGCAAACGCTATCAAGCCGTGCGCGAGCTGATCCCCAGCGCGAGGGGTCGCGAGCGGGAGCGGCTCGTCGAACGGGCGGGCAAATTGTTGGGCGGCGTCGGTCTGCTCAAGATTGGTGGAGCCACCGAAAGCGAACAAGAGTACCTCAAGGATCGGGCCAAAGAAGCCGTGCAGGTCGTGCGTCTGGGCATGCAGGAAGGGGTCGTGCCTGGCGGTGGTGTGGCGTATCTCCAATGTTTGGCCGCGCTCGACCAGCTCCCCCTCAGCGAAGAGGAAGCCCCGGCGCGCAGCGTGCTGCGGAGCGCCCTGCTCGCGCCGCTCCAGGCGATCCTGCGCAATTCTGGCTACGAAGTGGGCCCGATTCTGGCGCGGGTGCAGCAGTCGGGCAATGGCTATGGCTTTGATGTGCAGCGCGGCGAGCTGGTCGACATGATTGGCGCGCAGATTGTCGATCCAGTAACGGTGCTGGCCAGCGCCCTGAAGATTGGCGTCAGCGGTGCGTTGATGGGTATGACCACCGAAGTGCTCGTCCACCGCCCGCGCCACAACCGCGACGAACAAGTCGATTTTCAACCATAAGGCGAATCAACGATGAATCGTGCAGCAAAACCAACAGTAGGCTTTATCGGGTTGGGTGCCATGGGCATGGGGATGGCGACAACGCTGGTGCGGGCGGGCTTTACCGTACAAGGGTATGACATCAACCCGCAGGCTCAGGAACATTTTACCAGCATCGGCGGCAATGGGGCGGCAACACCAGCCGCAGCCGCCCAAGGGGTGGATGTACTCGTCGTCATGGTGGTGAGTGCCGAGCAGGTTGACAGCGTCCTCTTTGGGCAATTTGGCAATGACGCTGCTGCCACGCTCGCGCCCGATGCGGTCGTCATGGTCTGTAGCACCGTTGCCCCCGCCTTTGCCCGTGAACTCGGCGCACGTTTGCAAAGCCAAGGCCTGCACCTGCTGGATGCACCTGTGAGTGGCGGGGTCGCTCGCGCTGCAGAAGGCAAACTCAGCATGATGGTCTCCGGTTCGCCGACCGCGTTTGAACGCTGCGAACCCTTGCTGGCCGTGCTAGCGGAGCGGGTCTATCGCCTCGGGGATGAGGCTGGGCAAGGCTCCACAGTGAAGATGATCAACCAGTTGCTGGCCGGGGTCCACATTGCCGCGGCGTCCGAAGCAATGGCCCTGGGCGTCAAGGCGGGCGTCGAGCCCCAACAATTGTATGATGTGATCAGCAACAGCGCCGGGTCGTCGTGGATGTTCCAAAACCGGGTCCCCCACATGCTCGCCGGGGATTATACCCCCCTCAGCGCGGTGGAGATCTTCGTAAAAGATCTCGGCATTGTGCTCGAAACGGGCAAACAAGAGCGTTTTCCGTTGCCGCTGGCCGCGGCAGCCCACCAAATGTTTCTGATGGCTGCCGCCGCGGGTTATGGTCGCCTGGATGATGCAGCAGTCGTCAAGGTCTTTGAACAGTTGGCCGGCATCTCCGTGCAGGCCCAGGCAAAGGAAGAGTAGAGATGCGACAAGCAATTCAAAGTGAGAATGCTCCCCAACCGCGCGGCCCCTATTCCCCGGCAATGGTCGCTCACGGCCCGACAGTCTATGTTTCGGCGCAAGGGCCCATTGACCCGGGCACCAATCAAGTGCCACCAGGGGGATTTGCCGCAGAGGCAGAGCAAGTCTTTCGCAATGTGGGCGCGCTGCTCGAAGCCGCGGGCACTTCATGGGCACACGCGGTCAAAGTGACGGTCTATCTGGCCGATTTTGCCAATTTCGCCGTGATGAACGAGGCCTATCAGCGTCATCTGCAAACGCCCTACCCGGCCCGCACCACTGTCCAGTCGGCGATTGGCCAAAATTCGATTGTTGTTGATTGTGTCGCGCTGCTGCCGCAGGCGTGATGGTTGTTGGGCGTTCGTTTGGGGAGGTGTCCATGCGCGGTTTTTCTTTGAGTCGTTGGTCGTTGCTCTGGGTGATGTTGCTGAGTGTCAGTTTGCTGACCGCGTGTTCGCCGCGGGCCACACCGGGAAGCGCGGCCCGCAATCGCGATACCAAGCCAGCCACCAATCCATTACAACTCGCGCTGGACGCGCTGCCCTCACCGACCCCGTTTGCCACGCCCACACCCGGCCCCGCGGCCACGGCCACCCCGGCGCCACTGGCCAACCCAAACCCAGTGCAGGCCGTGGCATTGACCGAAGCCGCGCATGAATATTTTCTGCAGAGCGATCTCGCCAATGCCGAAGCGAGCGCCATCGAAGCCATTGCGGCTGATCCCACCTACCTGCCTGCCTATCTGCGCCTGATCGATGTCTATTTGTATCTACCCCAAACCTGGCAGCAAGCCTTGCAGAGCGCCGAAGCCGCGCACCAGCTCGCGCCCAAAGATGCGCAAGCCATGGCCTATCTGGCCTGGGCCCACTATCATGCGCACCAGTTTGAGGAAGCCCTGCTCGCCGCGGAGCAGGCCGCGGCCATAGCCCCTGATCTCGCGTTGGTTCAGCAAGTCCTGGCCGATGTCCTCAGCGGAGTCTATCGCCTGGAAGAAGCCTACGCGGCCGCGCAACGCGCGGTGGACTTGGCACCGGAACAAGCCGCGGCCTGGGCCACACTCGGTGCGATCGCCAACAGCCTGGAATATGGCGACGAGGCGGGCGATGCCTTTGCGCAAGCGGTAGCCTTAGAGCCGACATTTTTTGCCTGGTCGATCATGGCGGCGCGCCACCACCTCAACCAGACTGGCGATCTTGAAATGGCTCTGGCGTTGGCACAACCGGCCATCGATCAGCAGCCCGAGCACCCTTATGTGCTGGCCTTTTTGATCGACGATGCCATCGAGCGCAACGATTGGCCGACCGCTGAAGCCAATTGCGCCCGATTGTTTGCCTTCAACCAGCCAGAGACCATCTATCCCGATGGCTACAGTTGCATGGCGAGCATCAAATTGCTCCAGGAAGATTATCACGGCGCGGAGCATTTTCAGACGCTGGCCGAGGCAATTGCGCCACCGCAGCGCTTCGACATCAAGGTGCTGCGGATGCGGCTCCTCAATGATGACGAGGCCTGTGCCGACAGCCGCGCCCTGGCCGAAGACTGGCTCAGCGCCCGGCCCTTTAGCATCATCGCCCTGCGCATGATTGGTGTCAGCTATCTGTGCGAGCAGGAATATGCCCAAGCCGTGGATTACTTCCAGCAGGTGTTGGCGATTGTGCCGCGCTCGGTGGCGGATGCCCGTCTGCTGGCCAATGCCTATGCTCGGGGTGCCCAGGAGGATGAAGCGTTGGCCGCGCTCCAGACGATCCAACCCTTCACCCGCGAGAATCCTTTTTATTACCAGGCGCTCTTCGAGGTGAATATCTATTTGGGGGCCACCGCAGCCGCCATCGAGGCCGCGGAACGCTGGCATGAATTGCGCCCATCCAACACCGAAGCGCTGATCAGCCTGGCAATGGCCGAGCTCTTTGATGATCGGCTGGATGCCGCCCAGGCTCATGCCCAGGCCGCGCTCGACGCGGGTGACCGAAGCTCGACCGCTCGCGCCATTCTGGGCGAAGCGTACAGTCGCAGTGGCGATTTTGAACAGGGCGAAGCCTATCTGATTCAGGCCCTGGTCATCAATCAGCAACACTTTTTGGCCCGCACCTTTCTGACCCAGCTCTATCTCTTCAGCGAACAGTGCGAGCAGGCTGTGCCCCATATCGACTGGCTGAGGGCCGAATCCGCGGAAGACTCGGCCACGGTAGCACAGTATCAGGAATTCCTGAGGATCTGCCGCGAACGGGTTGCGCAGGCCACCCGCTGGGACGACGCTACCACCCGGTACGAGGTGCTTGCGCTGTTGCGCGGTCTGCAGGTTGCACCGCGCTCGGTCGAATTTACCGAAGAGGCAGGACAACGGAGCCTCTTCGTCGCCTTTTCGTCGGATTTGCCCGCGCAGAGCCAATCTTTTGGCGAACTTGAACGCACAGTCGCCCTTGCCTTAGCCAGGTTGCTGCCCCAGATTGAGCGCCAACCGGTCGGCTTGATCCTCCTCACTGCTTCGAATGATCGCCCGCAGCAGCTTTTCTTTGTCGAAATCAGCGAAACGCTCCGCTGGCTGGCGGGTGAATTGAGCGAATTAGAGTTTGAGCGCACATGGCTCAAGCGGCCTGCCGCCGATCTCTTCTATCGCGATAACCGCCGCCAGGACATTGGCTGGTCGTGACTTTGGGTTGCGACTCCAGCGTCGGTATAATGCGCCCATGAACACAAATCTGAGCAGCCCCGCGGCCCCAGTCGAGCAGGCCCCCCAGCCTGCCGCGCTCTCTGGTCGCTGGTTACGTCTCCTCCTCACCTTCGGGCTGATTGGTCTGGTACTGGCCTCGATCTTTGCCGACACGTTGACCAGCGGGGCCGGATTACCCTACCTGACCGAACGCTTCCAGACCTTTGTCACCATCTTTTTGGGGATCTTCATCGAGGCCGCGCCCTTTTTGCTGGTCGGCTCGATAGTTTCGGGCTTTATTGCCATCTTTGTCGATCAAAGCCTGCTGGATCGCTTCCTGCCCAAACGGGCCGTGCCCGCGGCCCTGGCCGGCGCGGGGCTGGGTCTGCTCTTTCCAGTCTGCGAATGTGGCGTTGTCCCGGTGACGCGGCGTCTCTACGGAAAAGGCTTACCCATGTCGATTGGGGTGGCCTTTTTGTTGGCCGCGCCGGTGGTCAACCCCGTGGTGATGGTCAGCACCTATGCAGCCTTTGGGTGGGGGCCGGTGCTCTGGGGGCGGGTGGTGTTCAGTTTTGTGGTGGCGGCCATTGTCGGGCTGATCTTTCACGTGGCGCGGCCCCAGGAGATCCTGTTGCCCGCGGTCCAGAGCGAGCACGAGCAGCACGGTGAGCATACCCACGCGGCCCCGAAACAGCCACTCAGCGGGCAGATTCGCCAATCGCTCAACACCGCGGGCGATGATTTTCTGGACATGGCTCGCTATCTGATCATCGGCTCGTTGTTGGCCGCGACCATGCAGACGTTGGTGCCGCAGGTTGCGCTGCTGGCTATCGGCCAGGGGCCCATCACCTCGGTGATCGCCATGCAGGCGTTGGCCTTTGTGCTGTCGGTCTGCTCCACGGTCGATGCCTTCCTGGCACTGGCCTTTAGCAGCAGCTTCACTACTGGCTCGATTCTCGCCTTTTTGATCTTCGGCCCAATGGTGGACATCAAAAGCGCGTTGATGTTCCTGGGCGTTTTCCAGCGGCGCATTGTGCTCTATCTGATCCTGCTGCCGCTGCTCCTGACCCTGCTGATCGGTATTTTCTGGAACTTGAATGTTGGGATATAAGCAGATGCGTCCACGTTTCGAACGCCCGCTCAAGGCGCTGATGTTGCTGGCGCTGGGTTTCTTTCTCTATAGTCGGCTCGCCAATGGATCGCTCTATTTTTACATCAACAGTCGCTTTATGGGGTTCACGGTGATTGCGATTGTCGGTTTGCTGATCGTCGGCTTGAGCTATCGCTTTGGCAGCGCACCGCAGGCCGAGCACGATCATGCACATGATCACCACGGGCATGATCACGATCACCACCACCATCATCACGCCGGGCACAGCCATCACCACGGCCTGACCTGGAGTGGCGTTGCGCTGGTTTTGTTACCGATTGTGCTGGGGATAGCCGTGCCCGCGCAGCCGCTTGGCGCGTCGGCCCTGGCCAATCGAGAGATCAATACCGGTCTGAACCAGAGTAGTTTGCCGGGCATTTTGGGGGTGCCCTCGCAAAAAGCCACCACCGACAAGAATATCCTCGATTGGTGGCAAAGTTTCCGGGCTTCGAGCGATGCCAATGCAGACCCAACCCTGATCGGTCAGCCCGCCAGGATCGTCGGCTTTGTCTATAAGGATCCCCAATACGGGCCAGACCATTTTATGCTGGTGCGCTACATTGTCAGCTGCTGCGTGGCCGATGCTTCGGCGCTGGCTTTGCTGATCGCCAGCCCAGAGAGCGCCAGCCTGGCCGAAGATCAGTGGATCGAAGTCAGTGGTACTTTTGCCGCGGGTGCGGTGGCCAATTGGCAATTGCCCGTCCTGGAAGCCAGCGCCATCACCCCGGTTGATGTGCCCGATCTGCCCTATCTCTTCCCCTGATGCAACTCATGCGCTCTTCACGAAGCAAAATCGACCAAATTGTGTGGCTGAGCATGGCGGTGATCGGGCTGCTGCTGCTGCTGGTGTTGTGGCGCGGCGACCAGATCAGCGTCCAGGCGGTCAGCCTTCACCCCCCACGCGATGCAACCGGTGTCTCGACCCGCAGCCAGATTGAGATCCGCTTGGATCAACCGGTGAGCCTCACCAACAATCAAGTCGAGTTGACGCTCACCCCTGCGGTCGCCGGTGCAGTCCGCAGCAATGGCAGCTCGCTGATCTTTGCCCCCATCACCGGTCTGTCGCCCAATACCACCTACACAGTGACGCTGGCCGCGGGTTTGCGCAGCCAACAGGGCCACCGGCTGGATGAACCGATCCACTGGCAGTTCCAAACAGGGCAACTCGAAGCGCTCTTTTCAACCACCGATGCTACCGGTGTCGAGCAGCTCTACATCACCGCGGTCGAGTTGACTCAATCGGCATCACCAACGGTGCCCGCGCCCACCCAGTTGACTAATATTCCTGGCGGGATCTGGGATTTCGCGGTCGCGCCGGATGGCAGCCGCATGATCTATGCCGCGCTTGAAGCGGATGGCACCAGCGATCTCTGGAGCATCACGCCGGGGCTGAGTACGCCCGAATTGGTGCTCGAATGTGAAGATGCAGTCTGTAGCGGGGCAAATTGGTCGCCGGACGGGGCCTTTCTCGCGTATAGTCGGCGCAGCACCAGCGAATTTTCGAGCGGCGTCACCAGCCCACCGCGCCTCTGGTTGTTAAACCCCACAACCGGCGAGAATTCACCAGTTTTTGCCGACAGCCAACAATTAGCCTTTGAGCCACGCTGGTCGAGCGATGGTCAATACCTGAGCTATCTCTCGCCCGATTTGGGCGGGGTGGGCACGCTCAATCTTTATGACGGCAGCACACAATTTTACGAAACCAGCACAGGCGAACCGGGCATCTGGCGGCCTGGCTCAGCGCAGGTGTTGATCAACTTGCTGCGCCAGGTCAAGGAGCAATATGTCGTCCATCTGTTGCTGATCGACGCCACCGACCAGGCGCAATGGAATCTCAGTGGCGAATTCAGCCTGGTAGAAGATGGCTCGCCAGCCTGGTCGCCCGACGGCACGCAGATCGCCTTTCGCCGCAAAGAGTTGAGCGGCCCCGGCAGCACACTCGGCAAACAACTCTGGCTGATGAATCACGATGGCAGCGACGCCAGAGCGCTGACCGCCGACCCGGCCTATGATCATGGGCAGCCTACCTGGTCACCAGATGGTCGCTATCTGCTCTTCCACAAATTGCCGCTCAAAGGGCCCAACATCACCCTGTCGGCTTGGGTACTCGACACCGAAACTGATCAGGCGTGGCAGATCGCCAGCCCGGCCCAGCGCCCGGTCTGGATGCCATAGGCCCACAGAACTCGTAGAAATCACCGCTTACACGGAGGTAGTGGTAAAAGATGATTGACTACATTTTTTACCACGAAGGACACGAAATACACGAAGTTTTTCTTCGTGCCCTCTGTGCGCTTCGTGGTTCAATTAAGCTGTTTCACTAACTCACGTTACGCAGCCAGGGTTAGACAGCGGACCCAACGTGTACCAAACAATCACAGCGTCTATGGAGACTCGGAAAAGTGGTTCCTCTGGGTCTCAGCGGTTCTGGGCGATACCCTTTTTTCCTCGCCCAGAACCGCTAAGACCTGGAGAAGAATAGGATGTCTCTATTTCTTTGGCGACTCTGGGCTGCCTGAGCACCGCTGCGTTCCGCCAGAGACTAGCGCCAAACCTGCCTACTCCCTGAACTGCTTTTGTTGCCTACTGCGTAAGGTGAGTGATTAAGTGAACTCCAAAAACTCTTTCAAAAGCCCATCCACAGATTACGCAGATTCTCCAGACGACAAACCAAAAATGTGATTTACTATACAGTTTATTTCGGTCAGGACAGGGCGATCTGCCACCGTACCTGAGCGCGTACTGATCCATCTGTTTGAATCCGGCAGATGAGAGATTTGGTGCGCATCCTCGCTTCGGGTAGAATTTGCTTCATAAATGAGAAAAAATCTCATTTGAAAAATGAGTTATATTCGAAGGAGTGCTATGTTCGACCATCTACCACGCCGCAGCAAACTGGGCTGGCTGACTTTGCTCAGTTGCCTGCTCATGGCACTCGTGAGTTGCACCGTACCTAACCCATCGGTTGCGCCCAGTACGACGGATGAACCCGCAACGGGGGCAGCTCCATTCCGGGTCGTCGCCACCACCAACATCCTCGGGGATATTGTCCACCAGGTGGGTGGTGATTGGATCCAGCTTGTGACGCTGTTGCCGGTGGGCGCGGATCCGCATAGCTACAGCGCCACGCCCGCGGATCTGCGTGCCTTGAGCGAAGCACACTTGATCTTCGTGGTGGGCGCGGGCATCGAAGAATCGCTGCTCGGGGTGTTGGAAAATCGGGAAGGGGATAGCAGGCTCGTCGCGGTCAATGATTCGCTCGCCCTGGCCGCGCTGGGCGAAGAGGATGCGCACGAACACGAGCATCACGCGGACGAGCACCATCATCACGGGGTGGACCCGCACACCTGGACAAGTGTAGCCAATGTGATCGAATGGGTGGAGACGATCGCCGATGCCCTGGCCACACAAGACCCGGCCAACGCGGCCAGCTATGCCAGCAACGCCGCAGCTTATACCGAAGCACTCGCCATTTTGGATCAAGAGATCCGGGCGCAGGTGGTAACCATTCCTCCCGCGCAGCGTCTACTGGTAACCGACCACGAGACCTTTGGCTATTTTGCGCGTGACTATGGGTTCACCGTGGTCGGTTCGGTGATCCCATCGTTTAGCACGGCAGCGGCCTCCTCCGCGCAAGAAGTGGCCGCGCTGCAAAGGCAGATCAGCGAGACCGGCGCGCCCGCGATCTTTGTCGGTTCAACCGTGGCACCGACCCTGGCCGACCAGTTGGCGAGCGATCTGGGCATTCAAGTCGTGCCCCTCTACGCGGATTCGCTCAGCGACGCGGCTGGGCCCGCGGCCACCTATCTGGCAATGATGCGCTACAACAGCAACGCCATCACGACTGCGTTGCAGCCACAATAGCCAAATTCACGGCTGAAACTGCAAAATCTGGCTCTGGGGAATTCTTCCCAAAGCGCATTGCAAGTCACTGTGCTGGAGTGTCCAAAACCATGCCATCTACTATCGACGGGGTTTTATTGATCGGCCCCGCGGGCCAATCCCATGAGGTCGAAGAGCGCTATCGTCAATTAGCCCCAGCGGTGGCGCTGGCATTGCGCCTGCCGTCGCAGGCTTGTCGGGTTGAGTTTCGCGAGCGGCCCAGTTTGGCCGTACTCCGCGCCTATCGCGACCGCGGCTGTAAGCAGGTTGTGATAGCCCCCCTCGTTCTGGACGAGATCGATCATCTGCACGAGACGATCTTCACCTCGACCGATTGGGCGCGCATCCGCCAGCCACAAATGGCGCTCCACTATGCTCGACCACTGGGGAACCAGCTCGCGCTGCTCCAGGCCCTGGCCGATCGTGTGGCGCTGGCCGCTGGCAGCGATGCCGTCCCCGCCGCGGAAACAGCCATCCTGGTGATTGGCCGCGGCAGCACAGTGCCCGCGCAGAATGCGGAGCTGGCCAAAGTGGCGCGGCTCCTCTGGGAACAGCGCGGCTATGGCTGGGTCGAGAGCGGTTATTATCGCCAAACCGAGCCAGATGTATCCAGCGCGCTCGACCGGTGCCGCCGCTTGGGCGCACAGCGGATCATCGTCGCGCCCTATTGGTTTTGCAACGAAGAGAGCGGCCCTCATCTGCCCGAAGTGGTGGCTCAGTTTCAGCAAGCCCAGCCAGCCTTATCGATCAGCCTGGCACTGCCGCTCGGCAACCATCCACATGTGGTGACGGCCATTGTGCAGCAGGTGCAGGCAGCAGTCGGCCAGGCGGTAGCGCCCCAGCCCCCGAAACCTCCCCATGCCCATGCACATTCCCCACTAGCGTCGATGGGGTTGCCGCCACGCTACCGCAATGCTGGAACAGTCAGCGCAGCACCGATGGCCGCCGCGCCCCTGGTCTATGATGAAAGCGGGCGTGTCGCCTGGGATCGCGTCTGGGGTGGGGATGACCCCGACAGCCCGTTCTGCGAATTGGCCCTGGCCGGGGGGCCGCCCCATCGGGGCACCCTCCTGGAGCCCGTCTCCGCGAGCGACGTGATGGCCGATTATGGCGCTTATGCCCAAGTCCTCGCCGAATTGACGCGCGGCATCGAATTGACCACGGGGCTGCGTACCCAACTCAGTGCCACGCCGGGCTGGATTGGGGTGGTCTGTCACAGCGCAGAGATGGCGATCTGGCTGTTGCGTGCCATTGTGGTGGAAAATGTCAGCGTGCGCCGCGAGGAGCATGTGCTCTATCTGCCTGCTGGCCCCGCTTTTCGTTTGGACGCTGAAATCAAGAATGTGATCACCGCACTGGCCAAGACTCATCACTATTGGCGGGAGCATCTTCGTGGCTAGCCCATGTTTACAAATCTGCCCGAGTGGATAAAATAGAAGGTATGAAACAGGCAAGGGCGATTCACCAGCAGAAGCCTCGTGGACGACTGTCCACCTGGCAGTGCGCGCTCTCAGCCGCCTACAGCATCATATTTGCGTTCGTCCTGCCGCTGATCTGCTGGGGAGCCTACGCTTCGCCGGGCCATCCCCATCAAACCCCCCACTTTATCTTTGTCGAGCCGGTGCTGGCCGAACATCCGCCTGCAGCAGCGCCCAACACAAAAATGCTGGGTCATGAGCATCACGGCGCGATGATGCAGGCCGAGCCGCCCGCGGATGCCCCCAGCCCAGAATCAGGCCAGCGGGTGATGGGCCGAGCCTCGCTCAGTTTGTTGCTCTTCTCGATTTTAATCTTCATTGCGGCTGGCTTGTGGCTCTACAGCAAGGTCGACGAGCAGCAGCGCAGACGCTTTTTCATGGCACCCTTTGCCAAGTCGATTGCACTCCCAATTCTCCTTCCGCCACCACGAATTGGCCCCCTCCAATCTGGGCTATCTTCGTAGTTTCCAGAAATTTGCGAGATGTACGAAGATTGTGCGCATTCCAATCTCGAAATCTCCACCATTCGCCACAACTGACCATCCATCAGCCTTGTGACGAGTTTGTGGAGTTGGATTGACGTTGTTTGTACGCCAACAAATGAATGGAGAATTGAGTCATGACAAAGAGAATTGGCTTACCGCTAATTTTATTCCTGAGTTTTTCCCTGGTGCTCTGGCAGGGCAGTACACGCTTGTTTGCTGCACCCGCGCAACAAGCCACGCCCGCCGCAACCGCGGAAGCGGCTGAAGAGCCAAGCCTGGAACACACGCATGAGTTGACCGCCACGGCCACCACGACCCCAACCCTGGCCGATCTGGCGACCCATGTTGCCGCTTTGCAGGCCCAAGTGGCTGCCCTGAGCGCAGACTCGGCTGGCCTGGCCAACGAAGTGACGACCGCGGTCTATCTGCTGGATACCGCCGGTCTGCATGATCTGGATGTGCGCCTCAACGACGAGGGAACCATCGAACCTTCGGACGCGGGCACAGTTCGCCGGGTTGCGCGCCTGCTCTCCTCGGTCGATTGGCCGCAGGATCTCGCCGCGGATGCCGCCAGCCTGACCGACCTGTTGAGCGAGTTGGCTGCTGCCCTGAGCGATGATGATGTGGAAACCGCCGCGGCGCTTGCCACACAAGTCCACGACAGCCAGCACGACTTCTCGCACAGCGCCGAGCATTGGCTGAGTGCCATCACCGTGGCTGATGGCAGCGCGGCTGGCCAGCAATTCCGGGTCACCAGTGCCGTCTATCTGCTGGATACCGCCGGTCTGCATGATCTGGATGTACGCCTCAACGACGAGGGAACCATCGAACCTTCGGACGCGGGCACGGTCCGCCGGGTCGCGCGTCTGCTCTCCTCGGTCGATTGGCCGCAGGATCTCGCCGCGGATGCCGCCAGCCTGACCGACCTGTTGACCGAGTTGGCGGCTGCCCTGAGCGATGATGATGTAGAAACCGCCGCGGCGCTTGCCACGCAAGTCCACGATAGCCAGCACGACTTCTCGCACAGCGCCGAGCATTGGCTGAGTGATGCCAGCAGCCAAGATGGCGGTCATGGCCATGATCATAGCCATGACGAAGCTGGCGAGGACGACCACAGCCAGGGCGATGAGGATGAGGAGTCGGCTGAAA
>CAZIRP010000009.1:0-120310 GCA_964541665.1 uncultured Caldilineaceae bacterium
TGTCCACCTCTCCATTGCCCAGTTCAGTTTATGAACTAGCACCAAAGGTTAGTAGGTGCTGCGCAAAGCAGAACCAGCGCCAATATCCAGCATGATAGGAGTGTTTATGTCGATCAACGCGATAACCAATGCCATCCGCTGGCGGATTACCGGAACGCTCTTTGTGGTGCAAAGCCTCTTTGGCGGAGCAATGATCGCGACCTTTATTGTCACGTCGATTGTTGCGGCGCGCCTGAGCGGCTATGAGAGCCTGGCCGGGCTGCCCGCCACGTTGGTGCTGGGTGGCCGGGCGTTGATTGGCTACCCGGTCGGGTGGATCATGGACAAACATGGGCGGCGGGCGGGCTTTGTTTTGGGCTATGCGCTGGCAACCCTCGGCGCGATCTGGAGCGCGGTGGCGATCACGCAGGTCTCGTTTTGGCAATTTTGTCTCGGAGCCACGGTGATGGGCATGGGGCGAGGCATCAGCGAGCAGACCCGCTACGCGGCCGCGGAGATCTATGCGCCAGCCCAGCGCGCCCGAGTCATCGGTCTCCTGGTCTGGGCAGGCACCATTGGCTCGGTCGGCGGGCCGCTGCTGGTCGAGCCCACCAGCCGACTTGCTGCCCAATTTGGGTTTGATGGCCAAAGCGGGCCATTCTGGGCGACAGCGCTGGTTGCTGCCCTGGCGACCCTGCTGACCTTTCTCTTCCTGCGGCCAGACCCACTCCAGATCAGCCGACAATTGGGGTACGACCTGGCATCCACGCAGCCAGATCGACCAGCACGCTCGCTGCGGGAAATTTTCTCCCACTCCTATCTGCGCTTGGCGGTCGCCTCGTTGGCCATCGGCCAGTTGGTCATGACTTTGATCATGGTGATCACGCCGCTGCACATGACCCACCACAACCACGATTTGCAGGCCATTTCCTGGGTGTTGATGGGCCATACGCTGGGCATGTTCGGGCTGGCCCCGGTCACCGGCTGGCTGGTGGATCGGCTGGGGCAACTGCCAATGGTGCTGATGGGGGGCTTGATCCTGGTGGTCTCCAGCGTGATGACGCCGCTCAGTACCAATTTTGTCTTTCTGATCATCACCCTCTTCTTGCTGGGGCTGGGCTGGAATTTCACCTTTATCGCGGGCTCCTCGATGATGGCTGAGGCTGTGGCCGCGCACGAACGGGGCCGCGCCCAAGGGTTCAGCGAATCGCTGGTGGCGCTGGCCTCGGGCAGTAGCAGTTTGGGGACGGGCATCGCCTTTGCCTACGGGGGGATCGTCCTGGTCGGCGCGATTGGGCTGGCTTGTTCATTGGCCTTTATGGCCGCGGCATTGTGGACGGCACAGACCCAACGGGCCATGGCCACGGAAGTTGTACCAGAATAACCTTAACTGTCCCCAAATTGGGGATAACTTTGGGGATAAGTCCAATTTATGGGGAAGGATCAGCCAATTGTCAGCTTGTAGCCCCAATCAACCGGGTAAACACCTGGGTTGTCTGGGGCGTCGGGTAGAAGCCAAAATGGCGATAGAGCTGCTGCGAACGCTGATTGTTCACCTGCGTATTGAGCGAAACCGTCGAAATCTGGTGCTGGGCCACCGCGGCCAGCACATCTTGCAACAAGAGCCGCCCAATCCCTTGTCCCTGCAAAACCGGCTCAACCGCGATGCGCGTAAGGTGGGCGCTGCCACTATAGAGCGCCAACGCCGTGTAACCCACGATCGCCCCATCCACTACCGCAACTTGCATGCGCGAAGTAAACATCAATTCCCACAGATCCTTGGGGCCATAATGCCAGATGAGATCAAAAGCGGCCGCGTCCAACTGGGCGACCGTTTCGATCTCATCTGGATGCATGGCGCGGATCTCCACTGCCGACGCGGGCAGTGGCTGCATCGGTTGGATGAGATCGAGGCGAAAGAATTGGATCTCATCAGTCAGGAGAAAGCCAGCATTCGGCAATTCGCTGGCCAGCCACGGCGGCGGCCCATAGGCTACCAACAACGTCGGCTGACCGCTCTGCTGCAGTGCTTCCACAGCTACCTGCAACAGGTTCACACCCGCTTCCGCCGGAGGATGGCCAAAGGCCAATGCCAGTGCCCGTACCTGGGCGCGCTCTGGCGTGGTTGGCGGCAATGAACTGGGCCGCTCTTCACGATCCACCCCCACCAATCCCCAGAGCCGCTGCTGCTCTTCGCCCACCCACGCCCAGGGCGAGGTGATCAAATCCGGGAGATCTTCATCACCCAGGGTGCGATAGACCCAGCGCCCGCGCTGCAACAAGGCACGGGCGGCGGCGAGGTCGGCTTCGGTAGCAGTGCGGATCGGCATAGAGATTGGCCTAACTCAAGACCTTGCGTTGCCCATAGACCAGTTGGTAATAAGCCTGGAATTCACCGTTGCGGATCGGCTCCCACCACTGGCGATTCTCGGCATACCAGCGCACCGTGGTGCGGATCGCCTCTTCGTGCGTATAATCTGGCTCCCAGCCCAGTGCTATCAATTTGCTGACATCCATGCAATAGCGACGGTCGTGGCCGAGCCGATCCTCCACGAATTGGATCAAGCTGCGCGGTTTGCCCAGCTCATCCAGCAGGATTTCGACCATCTGCAGGTTGGTCATCTCCAGGCCGGTGCCGATATTGTAGACTTCGCCAATGGTGCCCTTGTGCAGGACGAGATCGATGCCTTCGCAGTGATCGGTGACAAATTGATAATCGCGCATCTGCTGACCATCGCCATAGACGGGCAGCGGCTGGTCGTTGAGCGCGTTGGTCACAAAGAGGGGCACCGCCTTTTCGGGATATTGGTAAGGCCCCACGTTGTTGGCCCCGCGGGTAATGGTGATGGGCAAGCCATAGGTGACAAAATAGGCGTTGACAAAATGATCAGCGCTGGCTTTGCTGGCGGCGTAGGGGCTGCGCGGGGCTAAGTTGTCGGTCTCCAGGCTGCGATGATCCCCGTGAATGTGGCCATAGACCTCGTCGGTGCTGATCTGATGATAGCGCAGGTTGCCGGCTTTGCGTGCGGCTTCGAGCAGTACATAGGTGCCAAAGACATCGGTTTGGATGAACGCGGTCGGGTCGAGGATGCTGCGATCCACGTGAGTTTCCGCGGCAAAGTTGACAATGGTGTCGACCCCGTGCGTTTGGATGGCCGCTTCCACCGCTTGCGCATCACAAATATCCCCTTCGACAAACGTGTAGCGATCCGCAAACTGGTGGGCGACATCCTGCAAGTTCT
Organism: uncultured Caldilineaceae bacterium; assembly: GCA_964541665.1. Taxonomy (GTDB): domain Bacteria; phylum Chloroflexota; class Anaerolineae; order Caldilineales; family Caldilineaceae; genus CFX5. The sequence continues at coordinate 3,222 of CAZIRP010000009.1, forward strand.
CCAATCGCCCGGCATAGGTCAGTTTATCGTACACCACCACGCGATAGGTCGGGTATTTTTGTAAGAGATAGCGGACAAAATTGCAGCCAATAAAGCCAGCACCGCCGGTAATCAAGAGTGTTTGCATAGCACCTCTGGTCTGGTGAGTAATTGATGAGACGAGACTAGCACAAGAACAGGTCACAGCTTTTATTTTCTACGGCGGCGCTGTCGGCGCTCGCGTGCAGCCCGCAAACGGCGCAACCGATCGGGTTGGCGATAGGCGGGCAAGGCAAAATCAATCGTCAGGGTGAGGGTGGGCACGGTCGCCAGCGCGGGCTGCAATGCCTCGTCCACCCTGGGGGCCGGGGGCTGTTCCCACCATTTTTGCCAGCGATTGCGCTCTTCTGCCGCGCCATTTGTCGTTAAAAAGCCAATATCATCCTGCAAAAGCGCCCGCGCCTGCTGCAACACCGCCCAAAGCTGCTGCCAGTATTGCACCATCTGCGGTTGGAGACAGCGAAAAAGCTGATTGGCGAGGACCGGGTTTTGTTCCACCTGAGCAAAGGTGGGGGCAAACTGAGTTTGCCAAAACTGGGCAGCCTGCAAAAATGACGGCAAGAGCGGGTCCACATAAAACCGGACATGGACCGTGCTCACCCGCTCGCTGATTTTGAGCAAGGTAGCTGTCTGCGCGTGGCTGAGATCAAAATAGGCCGGGGCATCGAACCTGTCCCATTCGCCATACGCGGTGGCCAGGCGGCGCAATCGCTCGCTGAGATGGGCGATCACATGCGCGGCCGCGCTGGCCTCCTCGGTCGCGCTACCCGATTCAATCTGATAGACAGGGACGAAGCGATCAACACCGGGTTGGAGCGACTGGGGTAAGCCAAAGCGGGCTGGCTCCATCGTGCGAAGGGCAGCCGCAAGCGCAGGCGTAGAACAAAGCGGAAACTGCATAAGCGTCGTTACAATATCACTGATGTCACACAGCCATACAACCAAAGCGGTTTGCAGAGTTCATAGCGCAGCACCATGGCTAAACAACCTATGGCTGGCTATGGTTTGCGTTCCGCGTGCGCTGTGGCCTCCCCGTGCTCGCTGTATCCGCTCGTCTTGCTGGGTGGCGTAAAGCGTCAATACCCAGAGAGCACCGCGTCCTTATCGGCGTTGAGCAGCACCGCACCCAAAATGCGCGCATGGACCTTCTCGAGGATAGATTTGGCGCGCTGGGCATGGTCACGCTTGGTGCGCCCAGCATTGATCAACAAAGCGACGCCATCCACCTGGCTGGCCCACAACGCGGCATCGGTGACGGCCAACAAGGGTGGCGCATCACACAGGATATAATCGGCCAGCGGGCGCAGGGCCACCAGGACTTTTTCCAGATGTTTGGTGCTGAGCAGTGCCGTTGGCTGGGCGGTGGCGGGGCCAGCAGGCAAAAGCGAAACCCCTTCGACCGCGGTCTTCTGCAATGGTGGCGCGGCCTCAAGCCCCTCGGTGATCCAACTTGTCAGCCCTTTCTGGTTCGACACCCCAAAGACCTCGTGTTGCTGCGAACGTCGCAGATCCCCATCCACCACGATCACACGGTCGCCACCCTGGGCCATGGCTACGGCCAGATTGGCGATTGCCGCGCTCTTATCCAGGGTGCTATCCACACTGGTGATCAAAAGCGTGTGCAGCGGCTGCGACAAGCGAGCAAACTCGAGGTTGGTGCGCAGACTTTGGTAGGCTTCGGCCGCGGGGCTGCGCGGGTCTGTCAGGGTTATTAGATTGATCATGCTGATTTGTTTCACTCAATCAAGACTGGTAACCGCATCATAATTCACGGGATCTGCAATTCGCCCAACAACAACGTTTGATCCGCCCGGATGCGTTCCGTTGACGCCGCAGCGCCCGCTTCATTCCCCAGCGGCAAACGCTCCCCGGTCTGCCAATTGTAGACGCCCAACACGAGTTGATAGCGCCCAGCCGGCAAGGTGACTGGGATGGATAGTTGTTGCGCGTCGTGCAAAACTTCATCTGGCCGCCAGCCACTCATTGGGCGTGGACCGGCATAATCGCGCGGTTGCCAGTCCAGCTGGGCCTGGGTAGTGCCTTGTTCATCGAGCAGATGCACAAAGAGCGAATAATCGAACCGCGGTGTTTGCATGGCCTGCCAGACAAAGTGCAGGTCGATGGCTGCTGGCGGCGTGCCCTCAGGCAGGGTCCACTGCCAGGCGCGCAGGCGGATCTGCTCGGCAAACTGCACGGCTGTCTGTCCATTGCTGCTTGCGGATGGCACCGCGAGCGCCTGCCACGTTTTGCCGTCCCATTCATACGCGCCCAACCGAGCCATCGTTGCGCCTTGTAAGGGCACCACCGCGTCACTCGCGCCGGTGATTGGCAATCGCCCCGCGGCCGATGCGAGATCCTGCTCGGTTGAGACTGCCACCACGAGCGTAAATTGCGCAACATCGAGCGTCCAGGGCAAGGTTTGCAGCAAAACTGGCTGGCCCGGCTGCCACGCTGTGGTAGGATACCACAATTCGGCAACGGGCGGATAAAATTGGGTGTCATGCAATCCATTGCCTGCCGCATCCAGATAGCCCACATAAAAACGCAGCGGCTGGTCAATGGCGCGTAATGGCTGCCAGATCAATTGTGTCACCAATTCGTCGTGGCTGTCGGTGATCACCTGCACGTCGAGCAGTTGTAATTGCTCGCCAAAGGTGAGGATGGGGTCGCCTGCATAGGCTTGGGTGGGCTGCCACGCTTGATAGAACGCCAGCGGCAGTTCGCGTTGGGGCTCCCCGCGGCGCAACAGCAGATAGCCATCCGCGGCCGCGGCCACGCCAAAGTCCGCGGCCAAAAGCTGGTCGACGCTTTGGCGCAGATCGTTCGGGTGTTGCGGCCACGCCGGGCCCGTCACATCGAGCAGGATCGTATCGGCATCGTCAATACGCGGGAAGATGTAGACAGTCTCGCGTCCGCTGACGTGCGGGTTGAGCCGATCCTGCGCCGAGACTTTGGCATCCGGCGCGATCTGGGCGATGATCGACGCGGCCCGCCGATGATGGTCGGTGATGGTGTAATGGCGAAAGTTCCCGCCGCCCGGCAGATAGCTGAATTGGCTATGGGCATAGCTTACACCCAGCAACAACAAGAGCGCGGCCACATAATCGCCCCGCAGCCATGCTCCCCCGTTCACCCAATCTCGCAGCCGCCGGGCACCTTCGACAGCGGCGATCAACACGAAAGGGGCAATGGCCGCGGCATACATCAGCGTGGTCACCTCGTGCATGGGCGAGTAGTCGGAGAGCCAGTTGAGCGCCAACGAAGGCAGCGCCAGCAAGAGCAGCTCCGGGGCCAGCACGGCCAGGAAACCAACCGGCAAGAGCAGGAGGAAAAGATAGCGCCCCACCTGGGCCTCGACCAGTTGCGACCAGAGCACAGCCGGTTGGGTGAACAATGACCAGAGAATCTGCCCCGGCGTTTCACCCAGATAGGCATAGCGGCCCCAGTGGATATTGCCCGCGGCAAAGGTCTGTTGGATCACCAGCACGGCGAAGAGCGCCCAACTTACGCTCAGCGCCATGGTGATCAGCCCCACCCGCGGCCGCCGCAAGACCAGCCACGCGTAGCCACCCATCATGAAGATCAACAGGGCGATCTCTTCTTTGCAACTGGCTGCCAGGATGGCAAACGTGGCAAACCATCCGGTGCGTCCGCGGATCAGGAAATAAAAGGCCGCGAGCAAAAAGGTCGGGGCCAGGGTCAGTGGATGAAATTCCAACCAATTGGCTGCTTGTAAGGTGGGGTTGAGCAAAGCCGCCAACCCGAAGAGGAGCGCCAGCCAATCGTTGCGCAGGCGCTCACGGGCCAGGGCAAAGAGGGGCCACGCACTCAGGGCCACCATGGTCGCTTGCAAGACCAACAACGTCGGCGGCCCGCTATAGATCCAATAGAGCAGCGAAATCGGCAGGATGATCGGCTCGACGTGGAGACTCAGCCGATTGATCGTGCCCGGCTGGTTGGTGAGGTGAAAGGGCCGACCGTGGGCTGTGTTCCAGATAGCCTGGTCGAGGTTGCCCATATCGAGCGCACGGGCCTCGAACGCATAAAACCGCGTGATGGTCAGGTAGCTAAAGCCAATGGCATAGGCCAAGCCTGCCAACAAGAGCAATTGGGCAGGCAATGAACGGGGCAGCAAACGGCGCAAGCCCGTGCTCGAACTTGCGCCAGTTGGAGAAATTGAAGTCATTGGTCCGGCCAAAACTTACACGTCCATTCGCTACCATCGCGCATGACTTGATGCGTTCGGCTTAAGCAGTTTTGGGGATGGCCACGCCCCCGGGTTGCGGCGCGGGGCGCGTGATGTCGCGTGCGCCTGCCGTCTGCGGAATCGAACCGAGGATGGGCACAGCCAACGTGCGCTCGACAACCGCGGGCGTGCGCAGCAGATCGGCCTCCATCCAGGTCAGCAGGAGGACAATTGCAATCCCCAGTAAGAGCCCAAGCACGCTGCCTGCAATCGCGTTCAGCAAGGGTTTGGGCTGGAATTGTTCGGCGCTGATTGCCCGGCTGACGACCTTGACTTCGATGCGGTTGTCTTTGTCTTGCTGGGCATAGTAGGCGGTGCGCTCTTCGATAAACTCATCGGCGACGGCCAGGGCGATCAGCTTGGCTACTTCCCCATCGCGATCCCGTGCTTCGATGCGAATGGTAAAGGTGCTTGAATCCGGCTCCACTTGCAGATTGCCCAGCAGGTCATAGGGGTTTTTGTCCAACTGAGCGCGTGCGATCACCTTTTCGGCCACTTCAATCGTCATAATATTGGTGGCAAAATTGCGCATCAGATCCTTCGCGGTATTGCCCAATCCCCAATCGGGGCGCGCAGGGACCGTGCTGACAAACACGGTAGCGCGATGCAGCTCGGCCTGCAGGGTGCTGATGCCAAATGCCGCGACCGCGGCCACCACCATTGCCACGAGGATGATCCAGCCCCGTTGTCGCAAAATGCGCAGATATTCTTGTAAGGTCATGTTCTTTCCCTCATCGACAAACAGCCATCGCCACCCAGCGGGCTGCACGAATCAATACGAATCCCCAAACTGGGATGATCAATTGCGTGGCCTGGCCGACGGCTTGTACCGGGGAATCTCCCCGACCATGTCCAACCCCAGCGCTTCGACTTCTCTGCGGTTCCGCACCGAGGTGTCGAGATAGTCTACCACAAAAATCAGCCCCAGGCCGACCAGCAACCCCAACAGAATGCGCAATGGCAATTCCAGCCGCTGGCGTATGCCCGGGCCGACCTCGCCAATCGTCGGGCCATCGATCAACGTTACGCCGGCGCCGTCCGTCCCCAATTGCTGAAAATAGAGCGGCGCGTTCTCGGCCAGTTCGTCGGCCACCGCGGCCGCGATCAACGCCAGTTGGTCGCGATCCGGCCAATTCAAATTCAGCGAGAGGATGCGGTGCAATTGGCCGGTTGCCGCGCTGCCTTGGATCAAGCTCGGCGGCACAGTGATATTTGCCTGCGCCAGTCGCTCGCTGACCTTGCGCGCAAACAATTCGCTGCGCACCACTTCGGTAAAATCATCCACCAGATATTCGCTGGTCAGCCAGGCGTAATAGCGCGGATCGTAAGCGGTAGTGTCGGCTTCGCCCGCGGGCAAGACGCCGATCAACAGGCGCATGGAGGCCGTGTAGGTGGGCGGCGCTGGCTGCCAGGGGCGCAATTGCAGCAGACTCAGCAGCGCGACCAGGCCTGCGAGCAGGAGCGGCCACCACCAACGGCGCTGGATAATTGCCCAATACTCACGGAGTTCCATGCTGGGGAGTGCCCTTTCCGGCAACTGACGTGGTGACCACCTTGGTAAGATAATTGATTAGCTTGTGGCGAAAATTAGCATAACTAAACTGTTCCGCCTGAGCCCGGCAAATGGCTGGATCATAAGCGCTTGCATCGAAGTTGCTGAGCGTTGCCAACAGACTTTCGACCGTTTGTTCGGCAAAATGTTCCCCACTCTGGCCGGGTACAACGGTGTCCAGCGACCCCCCATCGCCGTAGGCGATCACCGGGCGGCCACAGGCCAGCGCTTCGACCGGGGCAATGCCAAAATCTTCCAGCCCCGGAAAGAGAAACGCCTTGCAGCCCTGCAAGAGTTCCCGAATGCGCGACTGCGGCTGGCGCCCCAGAAAGGTGACATTGGGGCTGGCCTGGGCTTCGAGCGCGGCCCGGTCGCGGCCATCGCCCACAATGATCAACTTCTCGTGGGGCAGGGCAGCAAACGCGGCCACTGCCAGATCGATGCGCTTGTACGGAATCAAGCGACTGACGATCAGATAATAATCCCCAACCGGCACCGGCGCGGGCGTGTAAAATTCTGTATCGACGGGTGGATGGATAATCTCGCTGGTGCGCCCGTAGATTTCGGCGATGCGCGTCTGAACGGTGGTGCTGATCGCTACAAAATGATCTACCCGCTGGGCCGCGGCCCAATCCCAGCGCCGCAATATCTTCAAGAGTGGTTGCAACAGCGCGCTGATGGTGCTGCTCAAGCCCTCGCGGGCGCGATATTGCTCAAAGAGCCAGAGGTAGCGAGTGGGCGTCAGGCAATAACAGACGTGGATCGCCCGCCGATCCGGCTGGGCTGTGCGGACACCGTGGCAAAACCCACTCTTGTTGCTGATCACCAAATCATAATCAGCGAGATTGGTGGTGGCAAAGGCCAGCGGATAGAGCGGCAAATAGCGTTGATGCGCACGCCCCACACCGGGCAGCCATTGCATAAAGGTGGTGCGGATCGGCCATTGCCGATAGCGGGCAGGCATCCGCTCCGCGTCGTACATGCTGGTATAGATCGGCGCATTGGGGAAAAGTGCCACCAATTCGGCCAACACATTCTCGGCCCCGCCGAGTTGATTGAGCCAATCATGGACGAGCGCAACCCGCAAGTCGGCCAGTGGGGTCATATCGGCAGGCGGGACTGGCTGAGCGAAACCATCGGCAACAGATGAGGCCAAAGGAGCTATCATAGCGTGGCATTGTAGACGAACTTGAGGGAATTTGCCAATGGAAGCGGAAGACGAGAGACAGTGGAGGAGAGACGGATGACCACCGTCCATTGTCAAGCGTCCACCGCCTATAAATCTTCCCCCAATAATGTCTTCAGCTCGCGGACGCGCTCCTGCAGGCGCGCCTGCTCACGGATCAATTGCAGCGGGATATCGGTGGTGACCACAAACTCGGTCATGCGCTCTTCAATCAGGCGCAGACTATCCTGGTAATTCTCCAGTTGGCGTTGCCACGAGGCGCGCTGGGTTTCGTCTGGCCCAGGAGGAGCGCCCGGCGGTTCGCCGCCTGTGGATCCTGTGGGCGTGGCCACCAGAGACGCGGTCAGGACGACGCGGGTGCTGGCCGCCAGATGCTCATCCGCCTGATAGGCGTTGAAGATCAGCGAGACACGCCCGGCCCGCCGGGTAGTGGCCTGAAAATAGCGAATCGGTGAATCGCTGTTGGCTTTCAGGTAGAAGGTCAAATATTTGGGCTGGATCTCACAATCCGCCGCGACCACCTCTACGCGATAGCGCACCACATCTGCCGAGCGGTAGATCTCTCCCTCGGCGCTCTGCGTGACCATCTCCGCCAGGGTGAGCAACGGTGAAGTGGGCAGACGAATGGCGACGGCAATGTCGAAGGGCTCGCCGACAGTCACCGCGGGTGGGGTGGCCACATCCAGGCGGATCTCTTCGCGTTGCAGGTTCTCGAATCCGCTTTCGCGGGCAGGCCGCTCATCCGCCCGGTTGACGACCTTGTCGCGACCAACAAAGTCACCCCCACCCAGGTTGACACCGCCACCGATATAGGCCCCGCCGCCGGTGTTGATCACGGTTGTGGGTGCGGGTGCAACCGGGAAGCTTGATGGGGGCTCCGCTGTTGCTGCTTCCTGCTCGCGCGCAAACAGCCGATTGTCATCGGCGCGGCTGAAGAGCGCGGGCGTGCCCCACTCCATCACGCTGCCGTCGAGATAGATCGCCTTGCGGGCCTGGGCTAGGGCCGTATCGACCGCGTAGCCATCGGCCAGGGCCTCGTAGAAGAGTTGCGCCAGGGTGGTCGCCGCCCCATCGGTGATGGGAAATTGCATAGCGATCACCGCGGGCAGGCCTTGCTGCACCAAATGCTGTGCCACCCCCGCGAAGGGCTCGCCCTGATCCACGCGCGCGCCTTCACAGGCATTCAGGAAGGCCAGCCGCAACGGGTGATGATCATTCAGCAGTGTGGCCAGCCGCATGACATCGACGCGCTGGGCGCGGCCCGTGGTGCTATCTTCCAGCACCAGGCCGCCGGTCGCATGTTCTTCATCAAACCAGCCGTGGCCGATGAAGTGAAAGATGTGATAGGCATTGCGCCGCAACGCCCGTTGTAGCCCGCGCAAGGTGGCTGGAATGCGCTCGATGATGATGGCGTTGCGGGCTTGCAACGCTTCGAGCGCGGCGGTCAGGCGGGTCCACTCGGCCTCGACATCGAGCACAGGGAGCGCATCGGGTGGGTCACTGACCAGGACCAGCACGCGCAGGGGCAATTCGACCAGCAACGGCTCGGCGGGTTGCCCCACATTCAAATAGCGCACCAGCGTGGTCTGGTCGGACAAGACCAAAAACCGCCGCATTGCCGGGAGATAGAGATATTCCCAGGGCAAGGTTGCCAATTCTGGGGCATCGCTCAGGCGCAACCGCAAGCGCAACCCCGCATGTTGGGCGCGGGCCCGATCCAAACTTTGGCGCCAACTATCGCCCACTGCCCCGGCAAAGACCGCCTGATACAGCTCTTGCCCAAACTGGTGCGGATCCAGCGGCGGGGGCAGAGCCACAGCCGAGTCAACATCCGCGGCAGGGTCGACAAATTGGAAATGGCGGATCGCGCCCCCGACCAGGGCTAATTGATCGCGCGGCTGGGTGATCGACGCGGGCAGGGTGAAGTGAGTGGTCGCCTGCCCAGCGGGGCCATCGATCACGCGGGCCTGATAGCCGGTTGGGGTTGGGTCGATCAACAGATCAAAGTTCAGATAGGGTATATCAGCCATTGGTAGGTTCCTGGTTGGGCAGGAGAAGTCAGCTGCTTGCAAAAGCCTGCCTGCTTTCAGAGCACTTAGGGTTGCTCGATCAACGGCAAAAAGAGTTGGTTGATAATGTAGCGCATGAAGCGCTTTGTGCCCAGATCAAAATTGGCATGGGTCGCCTGGCTACCGTCGGCGAGGTAGATCGCCAACGTGCCGGAGCCATCCGCATAATAGCTCGGTGGAATGATGCCCGTTGGGTCAACAAAACGCAGACGATACGTACCGGGGCGCAGCCCATTGACCTGATATTCGCCTTGTTCGTTGGTACGCACATAGACCAACACATCACTGTTGCCGGAACGTTCCACCTCCACCCGAATGCCGCTCTGTGGTTGCCCAAAATAGGTTACTTGCCCGGCAATGCTGGCATCGGCCCGGTCGGGCAGAGTAATGTCGATCCCGGTTAGGCCCTGACCGTCAATGATCTCGATGTCGGTGGCCTCGTTCACGGAAGGTGTGGCTGGGTAAAAGAATTGCCAGGCCGAAAAATAAGAGTCATCATCGGAGATTCGAATCCCTAAACGGTACTGTCCGGGCGGTATGCCAAAGATCGTATAAGGGTAACTCGTCCCCGCTGACTCTACGTCATCCACAAGTAGGGGATAGAAGCGACTGGGGAACCATTGTTCAGGAGCAAAGAATGATGGCTCCCACAAAACCAGTGAAGCGCTCCGCTCTAATATATCACCCGTCATGTGGACCGTGCCACTGATGAAGGAGGTGGGGTGCAAGGCGATATCCAGATTGTTGAGGGTCAAACCGTGTGTGATTGTGATTGGGGCTTGATCTTGATAGCAGGTTGATTTATAGCGATTGGTCTCAGTGTAAAAACAGAGGGCATAGGAGCCAGGCAATAAGCCATTCAGTTGATAATTACCAGCTGCATTGCTCGAATCCTGCGTATAGGGGATTGCCCCTGTGGGAACAGCGCTGACGTACGCACGTGCATTAGATACGGGGAGCCCTGTGTTCGCATCGGTTACGCGCCCTTGGATCGTTCCGTACGCTGGATTTTCGCCCAGGCTCAGCTCAAGATTACTGATTACCGTAGACGGTTCAAGGACAATTTTTGTGGCTTCCTCTAGAGAGAAAGTATTGTCGTAGAATTCACCATATTGTTTGTCGTCGCCGCGAACAAAGGCAAAGAGTTGGTAGGTGCCTGGGGTGAGCCGGGTAAAAGAAAAGGCACCGGGAAGCCCCAGGAACGTATGGTCACTTACGAAACTTAACCCGCTCGTCCCCTGGCGATAGAGCGTGACAGATCCCATCAATTCCTCTGTGTCCGGGCTGGGTGAATCCAGGACCACCTGGCCGCTGATCTCACCCAACCGGTCTAGTTGGATGTTGACCCCGGTAATCACTGAGCGGGCTGTCAGAGAAAGCGGCGTCGTAATGTCCGCTAAGTACGCTTGTGGGTAGCATCGCTCCGCATAGAGAGCATCGCTGGCGGGTGTAAAACAGAGCGCATAGTCCCCAGCAGTTAAGGATTGAAGCGCATAATGGCCATTTGAATCGCTCCGAACGCTATGTTGTTCGCTCCAGCCATAGGTGACGCTCAAGTGGCCCGTTACGCGGACATCTGGCAGGGGTGCCCCCTCCGCATTGGTCACCCGACCGTAAATCTCGCCAAAGTATTGATTTTGCCCCATGACAAAATGGACGCCGGAAATGACTTCACCCGCTGCGAGACGGAGCGTTTTTGCCCGATTTTCGACAAGTTCATCGTCATAATATTCAACATAGCTGCGAGAACTACCAGCGCTGGGGTAGCTTCCTTCGAAGACGTAGAAGGTGGCCCGGAGTTGGTAATCTCGGTCGGGAGAGATCCCGCTAAACTCAAAAGCTTGTTCCTCTAGCTGCGGGCCATGGAAATAAAGGGAATGGAGCGGTGCCTCACCGCCGGTAGGATAGGCCGTGATCGACCCATAAATGAGTTGGGCTTCTCGGGCGAGCGCGATAGTACCAGAAATACTGCCACCCAATTGGAGTGTTGCATCAATGCCGCTCACAGCATCGGCGTTGACTGGAATTTTTACAGCTTGTTCGAGATTGACACCGAAGAGATAGTAGGCAGGCACATAGGGCTCTCCATCGCTCGAAAAGCCAACTCGATAAAGACCAGTGGGAAGTTGCTGAAACGTATAGGTGCCTGTGGCGTCGGTTGTGGTCGTTCGGTAGACAATGCCCGAAGTATTGGTGTAGAGCCGCACGGTGATCCCGGCCAGGGGGTTTTCGTCGGCATCGCGCACAGTGCCGCTGATTGAGCCGAGCAACAGGGGGCTGCTAGCTGCTTCTTGGGCAAACAGGGGCGTTTGCCCCATCCACAACGCGGTGAAAAGTGCAAGACAAAAGAACAAAACATGCATATTTCGACAACAGGGGGACTCTGTCGATTGCATAGCGTACTCCTTATAGTGATAAGTGTGGAATCACATTATTCGTGAGCTTGGGCAGCATTCGTGAGCTTGGGCAGCGCCAGATGGACGATCCGAGTGTAGCACGAAAAGCGCGGAATTACAATCAAACGCGAGAATTTCCCTGGTCGCACATTTAGGCGAATTTCTGGTTTTTCTCTTATGGAATCTGCGGTTTCTACAACTTTGGGGAACTTTCCTTATAGGGAAACCAGATAAATATCGCATAAATCGTAGGTGCGGTTAGAAACCGCACAGGTAGGCTAGGGCCAGAATATGCGGTTAAAAACCGCACCTACTTGCTCGCTATTTGTGCGATCTCTATTTAATTTCTCTATTAGGTGATGGGCTGCTGCCAGATCAGAAATCCGCGGCGGAGCCATTGCGGGCGCAGGTTAATCGTATACCCCAGCGCGGCCAGTTGCTGGGCGGCCCCTACAAACCAACTGCGCGTCCCCCACACCTGTAATGGCATGGTGAGCAGCGCGGCGCGCTTCCACGCCTCAAAAAAATGGTAGATCGGCTCGCCCGCCACCATGCGATGGATCAAGCTTTTGGGCAAAACGGCCTGAAACGCTGCCGGGTCAAACGCAGGCCGGAAATTGCTGCTAAAGACCAACGCCTCGACTTGCCAATCCGCTTGTGGATCCAGCGGGCGTCGCAACACGTGGGCCACCCACAAACGCCCCAGCGGATCCGACGTGCCTTCGATCAGCAAGCCACCAGGCAGAATCCGTTGACGCAACAGCTCGTGTGCATCGACCACCGCTTGCTCGGGATATTGACGCAAGACGTTGAAGGCGCGGATCAGCCGCACGGTTTCGGGCTGACCATGATGATCGATATGTAAGGGAAGATTAAAGCCGCCCAGGCGGAAATGGGTTTGGGCATCGGCATAGGGTTGCGCAGCCGCCACCCGCGCCGGGTCGATCTCCACCCCCAAGACCGGTAAGCCTGCGTTCAGGCGCCGAAAGCGAGCGGCGCTCTCCAACGTTGTCCACGGTTCGGCCCCATAGCCAAGATCGACAAAAAAGGCGCGAGCAAACTCTCCATCCAGCCGCTGCAGCAAAGCCGGGTCATAACGCAGCACAAAGTCATCGACCCGCCGCAAACGATTCTGCATGGTCTTGCCACGCGTCGCCTGACCGGCTGGCTTACGGCCCGCGCCCTGGCCGCGTCGATTTGCCATGCTTCGCTGCGGTTTCATACCGACCCAAACCATTTCCTGATCTCCAGGGCCATCAATGTTCGCCCTTTCCCCGGACGCTGACTACCTTCACCACCGTTCAAATCGCAATCAACCATCCTAATAACTGACGACCTGCATTGTACTGCACTTGTTGCCTCTCTCGAACATTCGTTACGCTTTCTTCATTTTGTCCGACAAATGATGGAAAAATTGCCGAAATTGTCAGGAAGTACGCGAAGGATTTGGCCATTTGCACCGATTACTACTAACAGGGGAACACACTACCGCCACACTTCACGCTCATCGAACCCCATTACGCACAAACGAACCGAGTTTTTGTAAGCCATGCGTAAGTAACGCCCGTCGGTTTACTTTGTGCTGCCTAAAATCCATTCCCGATATTTCTGCATCTGGCGGGACTGCGCAAGTCGGCCCACAACTTGATTGGTCCCTGATAGATTCTCTCCTGGCACTGAAGCCGCAAGCGGCCGTTACGCCCACAGTGTTGCATAAATTGTAAGTTAATGTCTGTTCTATCGTAAAGAAGGCTTATTTTCCAGCGCTAAAGCAGTTCAGTCGAAGAAAGGAAGCTACATGATACAAGCACAACTTAGACAAAAGAGTTATTGGCGGGGGGTATTTGTGCTTTTCGCCACCACCTTGCTGCTGCTCTTAACGGTGAATCGCGTGTATGCGCAAGCGACTATCACGGTGGCCTCTGAGCTAGATGATGGAACCGCTGGCACATTACGCAATGCAATCGCTGATGCTGCCCCGGGCGACATCATCGACTTTGACCCAGAGGTCACATCGATCACCTTGGTATTGGGCGAATTGCTGATCGACAAAGACTTGACGATTATCGGCAACGGCTTGACGATCAGCGGGGGAGATGCCAGTCGAATTTTTAACATTATCGGCGGCACCGTATCGATCAGCAACCTGACCGTGACGAATGGGATGGATCCTAACTCCGGCGGGGCAATTTTTAATGCATCCATCTCCACCACCCTGACCAATGTTACCGTGCGTGACAGCGTAGCGAGGGATCCATTTTCTGGGACTGGGGGGCAGGGTGGGGGTATTTTCAACTTTACAGTGCTGAATATTTTTGACAGTACCATCATCAATAACAATGTCGATGGTGTTGATACTATCGGCTTTCCTGTCGGTGGTGGTAGCGGCGGTGGTATCTACACCATTGGTACGCTCTATCTGTTTAATAGCACCGTAGATGGCAATAGTGCCAATAGTAGCCCTGATGCTGTCGGTGGTTCTGGCGGCGGCATCTACACCGCTGCCTCAATAGGGTTCGATTACACCCGGATTGTCAAGAGCACCATCAGCAACAACTCTGCTCATGGGAGCCACCTCGCTGGTCAGGGTGGTGGGGTTTATAATGCATCAAGCAGCAGAGTCGTGATGGTTGAAAGTAAGATCATCGATAACTCGGTCAACGGCTCTGGCGGTCAAGGTGGTGGGGTTTACAACGGCACTAATAGTGAGGCTACGATCGACACTACCACTGTGGATAACAACGAGGTTAATGGTACAACCAGCTCTGGGGGTGGTATCTATACCGCTGGTGACCTTGAGCTCTCTCGTAGCACAGTCAGCAACAACCGGGCCATGGGCGCTGACAGCCATGGCGGCGGAATCGCTGATGCTAACGGTCACAGGTTCGTTATGTCCACTAGCACCGTGAGTGGCAACAGTGCCACGGTTCGCGGTGGTGGTTTGCATATTGCTGACAACGCAAATTCAATGAATCCCGTGGAAATTTCAGCTTCTACCTTCAGCGGCAACAGTGCCACCACCGGTGGCGGTATTGCCGCTGACTCGGATTCGCCACAGCTCATCGTCAACAGTTCGATCATCGCCAGCAGCAGCGGCGGTGCCTGTGTTGGTGCGACTGCGGCTGATGGCTCCGACAACGTGCTTGACGATGACACCAACGTCTGTGGATTGCTGGCGATCAATAACAATCTGTTCGATACAGACCCAGAACTTGGCCCGTTAGCTGACAATGGTGGCCTGACTTTCACCCATGCCCTTGCCTCGACGAGCCCAGCCATCAACCATAGCACGGATTGTGGGCTAGCCATCGATCAACGTGGCGTGTCGCGCCTACCCTTGTCTTCGTGCGACAGTGGTGCCTACGAATTCCAATTCGTGGCCGACCTGACTATCGCCAAAACAGCGACGCCGCAGGATGGCACCAATTTCGACTTCACCATCAGCAACCCCGCCGCGCCAGACGAGCCAGTCTTTGTCTCCGAGTGGGGTGGCTTAGGGGGTATGTGGTTTATCAAGGTGGATGCGGCAGGTAACGTCTATGTCCCCGAGTTTTCTACTGGAAGCATCTCAAAGTTTGACAACAATGGAGACCTATTGACCAGCTTTGGTGATTACCAGGGGCTAGGTTTGAATGGAACCCAGAGCGTTGCGATTGATGGGACAGGCAATCTCTATATAGCCGAAACTGCCAATGAACGTATTACACAAGTAGATAGTGATGGTAA
The DNA here is from genome assembly GCA_964541665.1 of uncultured Caldilineaceae bacterium. Classification (GTDB taxonomy): domain Bacteria; phylum Chloroflexota; class Anaerolineae; order Caldilineales; family Caldilineaceae; genus CFX5. The sequence continues at coordinate 18,436 of CAZIRP010000009.1, forward strand.
TTTTGTGCGCATGTGGGGCTGGGGCGTCGCGACTGGCGCACCCACCTTTGAGATCTGTACAGATTTAGCAAATTGTCAGCCAGGTATTGCTGGCAGTGGCGAAGGTCAATTCAGTAGTCCAAATGATGTTGCATTGGATAGCCAAGGCAACCTTTATGTAACAGATTTTGTCAACAATGTGGTGCAGAAGTTTAACCTCTCCTCAACTGATGTGACCTTCGAGCAGATGTGGGGGGCAAATGTAGATGGATTAGGTGGCTCCTTCTGCCAGGCAGGCGAGGGCTGCCAAAGCGGGGGTACAGGCGTACTCGGTGGTCAATTTGACCAACCGGAAGGGCTTGCGCTGGATGCTGACGATAATGTCTATGTGACGGATGGAGTCAATAATCGCGTCCAGCAGTTCGACAGCAACGGCAATTTTGTGCGGATGTGGGGTTGGGGGGTTGCAACGGGGGCCTCGGCTTTGGAAATTTGCACGAACGCAGCCACTTGTCAGGCTGGTATTTCCGGCCCAGGTGAAGGTCAATTTGACGGCCCATTCGGTATCGCCTTCGATGCGTCAGGCAATATCTACATTGCCGACAGCAATAATGATCGCATCCAAGTCTTTGACAGTAACCTGAACTTTGTGCGCCAGTGGGGCACAACGGGGACTGGCCCAAGCCAGTTCAGCCACCCAACCGGCATTGCGGTTGACGGCCAGGGCGGAATTTTTGTGGCAGATATTGACAACAACCGTATTCAGAAATTCCTGCCTCCCGGCTTCGTCCTCGACGATGCCAACCCTGACGACAACGACAGCGTAAACAACAGCATCACCTTCACGAACCTGCCGCTGGGTGAGTACAGCATCAGCGAACTGGTGCCAACGGATTGGGTGCTGACTGGCGTCAGCTGTGTGGGGAATGCCAGCGGGGAAACCCCCAATGGCAACGGTGTCAATGTGACGCTGGCCCTCAATGAAGCAGTTACCTGTACTTTCACCAATGACGCGCAGAGCGATATCACCTTTGTCAAGACGGTGGTCGGTGGGGCAGCCCAGCCCAGCGCCTGGACGTTCGATATCAGCGGCGGCCCGCAGGATGTCCCGCATAATGGCGTGGCCACGCTCAACTTTGGCAGCTACATCCTCACCGAAACCGGCCCGGCAGAGTACAACCTGACCGGTGCCAGCGGGGCTTGTGCGCTGGTGAATGGGCAGATCGAGCTGACCGTCAGCACGGAGGATGCGACCTGTACCATCATCAACACGCGCAAAACTGGCAACATCACCTTTATCAAAGATGCGGATGGTGGCGCAGCCAACGACGAGGACTGGAAGTTCAAACTCAAGAGCGGCCCGGCTGGGGCCGACTTGGGTGATGACATCCATCACCAAGAAGTGGTCACGCTGGACACTGGCATCTATATTGTCAGCGAACATGGGCCAGACAACTATCATATCGAGACAGCTGAAGGTGTCTGCAAAATCGTGGACGGCAAGATCCAACTGACGGTGACCGAGGCGGGTGGTATCTGCGAGGTGGACAACAACCGCGATACCGGCAAGATCACCTTTGTAAAGCAGGTGCAGAGTGGCCCGGCCCAACCTGGCGCCTGGACCTTCAACCTGACCAGCGGCCCGGCTGGGGCTCCGCTACCCACCGGCATTGCCCACAACGGCAGCAAGATTTTGGATACTGGCAGCTACTTCTTTAATGAAAGTGGCCCGCAAGGTTACGCGCTGGTGAGTGCCAGCGGCGCGTGCCAGGTGGTTGATGGCAAACTCAAGCTGAACGTGACCAAGCATGATGCAGTCTGTACAGTAGTCAACGAACAGACAGTCATCCGCGTCAACGAATCCTTCGCCACCACCGCGGTAACCGAAGGCGGCGCGCAGGATTGCGTCTGGCTGACCTTAAATCACAAGCCGAGCGGCCCAGTGACGGTCAGTGTCACCCCGCGCAGTGGCGAGATCACGGTTAACAAAACCAGTGTCACGCTGGATGGCAACAACTGGAATTTGCTCGACCCCAATCAGCAGAGCAACGCTTTCTGTGTGAGTGCGGTGGATGATAACCTGGACGATGGCGGCGACACGCTGTGCAAGAATGGCCTGACTGCGCTCTTTGGCGGCAGTCTGGTCACCGACCAGGCTTGTGGCGATGGCCTCACCTTTGTGGACCTGGCCCTGAGCAACTCGGGCGATGCTCGCTACGGTGCCTTTACCCCGTTCGTCAGCAACACGCTCGAAGAGTTGGATGCTAACCCCGCTTCGGTTGATGTGTTGGTGCAGGACAACGATACCGCTGGGGTGACGCTCACACCTGCGTATGGCGTCGCGGCGCTGGATGAGGATGGCACCCCCGTGGGCGAAGCCTGCTACTGGGTCACGCTGGATAGCCAACCCACAGCCCCGGTGACGATCAGTGCTGTCGCCGATGCCCAGGTTGCCATCAGCCCGGCTTCGGTCACGCTGGATGCCACCAATTGGAACCTGTTGGATGGCACCCAGCCTGTCAATCGCATCTGTGTCACCCCGGTCAACGATGCTGTGAAGGATGACACCGGCAGCTATTGTGCCGACCAGTTCGCCAATCTCTTCGGCGGGCCGGTTACGGGCCAAACCTGTGGGGATCATCTCGGCTTTGTCAGCCACGCGGCGACCAGTGCCGACCCCCGCTACAACGCCATCAGCGCCTACAGCAGCGTTGGGCCCGATTTTGACAGCAACCCAGCCACGCTGGATGTGCTGATCCGCAACGACGACGTGGCGAAGGTCAAGATCACCCCGACCCACCTCAGCGTGGTCGAGGGAGGCAGCACCGAATATCATGTGGTGCTGACCAGCCAGCCGACTGGGCCGGTCACCGTCAGCAATGGCGAGACCACGCTCGTATTCGACCCGACAAACTGGAATGTGACGCAGACTGTGCCAGTGAGTACGCTGGATAATGACCTGGTGGACGGGCCGCGTGAGCAACTGTTCAGCCACACGGTCACGAGCGCCGACGCCAACTATAATGGCCTGGTGCCATCAGTTGTCTCGCTGGTCATTGCCGACAACGATCAGGCCTCATTGCAGATCGGCTTGATCTCGCCGGTCAGCGGCCAGCTCGTGGTCAGCGAAGATGGTCAAACCGCCAGCTACACCGTGCAGTTGACCGCGCAACCGACTGCCGACATCAATGTCAGCATCACCGTGGACGGGCAGATCACTGTTGGCTCGACGTCGTTGGTCTTCACTGCGGCCAACTGGAATGTGGCGCAAACCGTGGTCGTGAGTGCTGTCGATGATGACATTGTCGAAGCACCGACGGTCTCGCTCATCCAGCACACGGTCAGCAGCGGCGACCCGCTCTACAATGGTCAGGTGGCACCGGTGGTCGAAACCCTGGTTCTGGACAACGACGGCGCTGGTGTGGTCATCACCGCCCCGGATCCTTTGCAGCTCCAGGAAGGCGCTGTGACGGCTGCCGCGGCCAGTGGCTCCAACAGTGCGACCTACACCATTCACCTGGCCAGCCAACCGCTGGCAGATGTCACGGTCTTTATCGGCTATGGTGACCGCCTCAGTGCACAACCGGCTTCGCTGCTCTTCACCGCGGCAAATTGGAACGTGCCCCAGACCGTCACCCTCACCGTGAAAGATGATGACATCTATCAAGGCACACAGGTTGTGTTGGTGATCCATACCATCATCAGCAATGACAGTGTCTACCATGGTTTGCCGGTGGCCCCGCTGGTCGTCACCTTGTTGGATGACGAATCCAATGGCGGTAACGGCCCGATCGATGGCGACAGTGATGGCGATGGCATCCCCGATTCGGTCGAGTGCCCGGCCCAACCTTGCCGAGACAGCGACGGCGATGGCATTCCCGATTATCTCGACCCCGACGATGATAACGATGGTGTGCCGACCGAGGTCGAATGCCCAGGTGGCAGCAATTGCCCCGACAGTGATGACGATGGTACGCCGGACTATCTCGACCCGAATGTCCCTGGTAATAACGGGAACAATAACGGCGGGAACAACGGGAACAACGGCAATAACGGTGGCAATAACGGGAATAACAACGGTGGAAATGGACTTGGCGCTGGCCAAACCCTCTTCCTCCCGCTGGTTGGTAAATAATCGGTAAAGAGGAGCCAGGCTTCTGCCAGGAGCTTGGCTCCCCCAGATGTGCTGTCAGTCACCGGGCGGGGTTCATTACGAATCTCGCCCGTATTTTTGGTAATGAGGTTTGGTGGCTGTTCGGTAGAGCCCCGCAGTATCCCACAAACAGGTCCACGAATGCTCTATATTGCATAAAGCTTACATCGGAGCAGTCTTTTCGTAAGCAAACTGTAAGAAAATTCGATTAAAACTCCGTATACAAACACAAAAAAGTCTGCTACACTAAACCGACACTTTTGTAAGCTAACTCCTTTTTCCGCGTTTATTGTTCTACGTTGTTTTTTGCACTGGGCGGCTCTCTACCGATCATTGCAGGTGCAATGACAAGCTAGCTGGTAGGGCTAGCCTCAGTTTTCGTCACTTGAATAGGCAGAAAGGTAACCACTGATGGTCCAAGTTCCCCGTAAGCGTCATTTTTCTTTCCTGTATATCGTGCTAGGAGCGATAGCGGCCATCGGCCTTGCGCTGCTTGTATCACCCCATCCGCTCTATGCCGATACCACCACGATTGATTTTGAAGATCCTCCCTATATTGTGGGCAATATTGATGGCCAGGATGGTTGGAGTAAGACTGGCGGCTTCGACGTAGCTGTTGTAGACAATACCTATGGTCATGCCACGTTTGGCGACCAAAGTTTACGGCTCTCGAATGCGGTTGTTAGTGGATCATTTGGCGATCAAACCTTCTCGAAATCTTTGGTCGATGAAGCAGGCGAAGCAAGCGCGGTAAATAATGGCCTGTCTGGTGGTACCCGCCAGAATTACTTCTCGGCTGAATGGGAATTCGCCTCTGCTCGTCCCGATACGTATCAACCCAACCTGTCTGTCGTGGCCAGCCCCGATCGTGGGGACGGTGCGCGCATGAGTTATGTGGGCATGGTTGACGAAGAGGACGGCTTGACTATACGGTTTTATGATTATCATCGCGGAATCGGCGGTTCGTGTGCAAATGGTACAACCTATATCCTGACCGATATTGCCACAGAGCTGGATCGCACGGTTCCGCATACGGTCAAGATCGAAATGTGGTTTGTCGATGGCGAATATAACGATGTGGTCAGAGTCTGGGTAGATGGCGAGCTTGCCTATACCGGTACAAGTTGGGAAAGTTATTTCCGCGATTGCGAAGGGAATCCGCCGCGCACGGTCGATTCGATCCTCTTCCGCGCTGCCGGAACTGCTGCGCCCGACAGCCTCGGTTACGGGATTGTCATTGACAATTTAACACTTTCCTCTTCCACAACTTCAATCCCACAATGCACCACAACCTGCTATGTCGATGCCACCACTGGGCATGACAGCTTTGGTGGCGACGCGCCCACCAGCGCCAAAAAGACTATCCAGGCCGGTGTGAACCAGGTCAGCGTTAACGGCACCGTGATCGTGGCCGCGGGCGTCTACACCGAAAGCTTGGTGATCAACAAAGATGGGGTAACGTTACAGGGTGCGGGTGCGGGCACTGACCCCGCCCAACACACCATCATCACCCGGCCAACCGGAAATACCAACCCCGGTATCAGTTTGCCGACGGCCGGTACCACCGATGTCACCATCACCAATTTGCGGGTACAAAACTTTGCCAACGGTGGGATCTGCTCGATCGGGGCCAACAATAACGGCTTCCACGTCGAAGGGGTACAAGTCGCCAATACTACATTCGGGGTTAATTGTTTAGGCGGCATCTACATGAATGGCCCGGTCAATGGCGTGACGATCACGAACAATGAGCTGATCGGCAATACCTCGCGTGGGATTGTGATCTGGAATGGCTTCAAGCAGAACATCACCATTACCCACAACATTGTCACGGGCAACAATTGCTGCGGCATTGAGTTGCAAGATGGCACGGCTTCGGGCGTGTTGATCAGCGACAATACCGTGTCGGGCAATGCCGACAGCGGGATCGCTGCGGTTGGCTTGACCAGTGGTGCCGGGCCGAATGTGATCGCCAACAACACACTCACCAACAATGGCCGCTTTGGAATCGAGATCAAGTTACCGAATGGCACTGGCCTCGAAGAAGGCGATGGCAGCATTGTTGTGCGCAATAACACCGTGCAACGTACCTTGCCCATCACAGAGACCAACCCGACGGAAGAACGCGATCTCGGTGGGATTGTCGTCATTCGTCGCGGGTGGGTAGCCAGCAGCGGCAATGTGGATATCCCAACCGGGGTCGTTGTCAAAGACAATACGGTCAGTGGCTATGTGCAATCCAACCCCGCCAGCGTGAGCGACGGCTTTGGGATTGTGATTGAAGGCACCAACATGCTGGCCTACGGCAACATCGTCAGCGGCAATGATGTTGGCATCCAGGCGCAGCAGGGCCATCTGCCCTATACCGCCAATACCAATACGGATGGCAACCAGCTTGATCTTGACGACGATCATTTTGGTCGCGGCAATTCGCCCATTGTGGAGGCGGTCGTCAACCGCAATGCGCTTGTAGGCAATGGGATTGGTTTCCGCACGGCTGGCGTGGCTACGGCAGTGGACGGCACCTGTAACTGGTGGGGCGCGCTGAGTGGCCCAGGCAGTGTTGGCCCCGGTACGGGCGATCCTGTCTCGGTCAATGTCACTTTCAACCCGTGGCTGGGCAGCAGCGACCTGGCTGGTCCTTGTGCCACACCAACTGTCGGCTTTGCGGCGGCGAGCGCGATTGTTGCCGAAAATGTGGCGGGCGGCACGTTGAACCTGCCCGTGGCCCTGAGTGAGCCTGCCGGGCAGATCATCACGGTGACCTATGCTGCCATTTCAGGGACAGCAACTGTCAGCGATTACACGCTGGTGGGTGGCAACCTGGTCTTCAACCCGGGCGAAACCAGCAAGCTGATCGCGGTGGGCATCGTCAACGATCTGCTGGATGAGATCGACGAAAGCTTCACCGTCACGCTCAGCAGCCCGATCTATGCCACCTTGGCCGTGACCAGCAGCGTGGTTGTGACCATTACCGATGATGATCCAATGCCGCAAGTGCAATTCAGCGCGGCCAACTACACCGTGCCCGAACCTGCCGTTGACAGCTCGACCAATGTCACGGTGACGCTCAGTGCAGCTTCATCGCTCCCCATTACGGCGAGTTATACGATCAGCGCGGGGACGGCAACCGATGGGAGCGACTTCACCGCCAGCAACGGCGTCCTGACCTTTGCGCCGGGCAGTGTGACCCAGACTATCGCCATCCCGATCCTGAGTGATCTGCTGGATGAGATCGACGAGACGATCAATCTCGCTTTGGGCACAACCAGCGCGACCGTGCTCCCCGGTGCCATCACCACGGCTACGTTGACGATTCTGGATGATGATGCACCCCCGACTGTGCAATTCAGCCAGGCGGAGACCGCGGTCGGTGAAGCAGACAGCCAGGTGACGCTCACAGTCACCCTGAGCAGCCCCTCGGGGAAAACCATCTCAGTCGATGCCACCGTCGTGGCGGGGACAGCCACGGCTGGGGTCGATTACACGGGCGTGGGCGAGGTTCAGGTCTTTGCGCCAGGTGAGACCAGCCAAACGCTCCAGTTTACAATCATCAATGATAACCTGGACGAAACTGACGAGACCTTCGCAGTTACCTTGAGCAACCCGATTAACACGGTGCTGGGTACGCCGATCAGCAACACCGTCACCATCGTGGATAATGATCCCCCACCAGTGGTGGCGTTCCGGGCAGTCTCCTACGCGGTCAACGAGGGCACCAGCGAAGCGGTGATCGAGGTGGAGCTGAACGCGCCGTCGGGCTTGCCCGTCAGTGTCAGCTATGCCACCAGCCCTGGCAGCGCTCAGGCTGCGGTCGATTACATCACCACTGTTGGGGTGCTGACCATCCCGCCTGGGGCCACCATCGGTAGTTTCGTCGTGCCGATCCTGGATGACACAGCGGTTGAAGAGAACGAGACGATCAATCTGCAGCTCTCTTCGCCGGTCAATGCCACGCTGGGCAATGCCAACAGCATCTTAACGATCTTCGACGATGATGAGGGGCCATTGGTCTATTTCAGTAGCGCCAGTTATATTGCCAGCGAAAGTGACGGCTCGGCAACCATTACGGTGGTGCTGAGTGAACCGGCTCCGAACGCGTTACAGGTGAGCTATGCCGTCAGCGGCGATCCGATCCCGCCGGGGGTGCTGGCCTTCAATCTGGGGGAACTCAGCAAGTCATTCACCATCCCGATTATCGATGATACCGTAGCGGACGGTGACCAGCTCTTCACCCTCACCCTGACCAATCCGCAAGGGGCCAGGTTGGGTGCGACCAGCCAGGCGACGTTGACCATTCTGGATAATGACATCACGCCGACGGTGCAATTCGACAGCGCCAGCTACTTTGTCAATGAACATGATGGGACCGTCACCATCACGGTGATTTTGAGTGAGGCTGTGCCAGTTGCCGTCACGGTGGACTACAGCACAGGCGACATCACCGATACCGCGGATGCTGGCGCGGATTATGTGGCCACCAGTGGTACGTTGACCTTCGCGCCGGGGGATGTCAGCGAAAGCTTCCAAATCACGATCATCGACGACACAGTTGATGAAGTTGATGAGGAGACGGTTGGCTTAAGCTTGCTCAATCCAACGAGGGCGATCCTGGGGGGGCAAAGCAAAGCCACGCTCACCATCATCGATAATGAGGGCGATCCGCTCGTTGAGTTTGCCAGCGCGACCTTCGAAGTAGATGAGGATGTGGCCGGCGGCGTAGCGACCATCCAAGTCACGTTGAATCGCCCAGCGCCTAACTTTGTCAGTGTGAAGTATGCCACCAGCGACGGGAGTGCAGTCGCTGGCAGTGACTACACCACCGTCGGCAGCTTGTTGGTGTTTGCGCCTGGCGAAACCAGCAAGAGCTTCACCGTGCCGATCCTCAACGATGCGTTGCATGAAGCAACCGAGACCATTCTGCTCACCCTCAGCGACCCGACCAACGCCATCCTGGGGGGCAAGCGCAGCGTGACCTTGTCGATTCTGGACGATGACCCTGTTCCGCAGGCATCGTTCAGCGAGGGAAGCTTCACGGCCACCAGCAACGGCGGCGGCGTCCTGTCGCTCACCGTAGTTTTGAGCGGCCCGTCGGGGATCGCCGCCACTGTGCCCTACACAGCCAATCTCGGTGGTGGTGCGGCAGCCAGTTTGGCCACGAGCCCGCAGCAAGAGGTGATCCAAGGTGTCTGGACCTTTGCCCCTGGGGAAGTCGAGAAGACCTTTACGATTGTGCTGACACCTGCACAAGTTGCCAGCAGTGGCGATACCGTCGAGATTGTGCTCGGCGGTTCGGACAGTGTCACACCGGGGTCGCGACCGTCGATCACCCTCTCGATTGATGGTTCAGGCCTCAACCAATCTGTCTTCCTACCGCTGATCACTCGGTAATGAGCCCACGAATGTGTCGGTCATCAGCTTGCTGAGCGCCGACACATTCAACCGGGTAAGGGATGAAGACAAAAAAGCGAGCCGCACATGCACGCGCGGCTCGCTTTTTTATGGAACTGACTAGAAGTCATCTCAAAAATCGGTTGTGGCTCCTATGGGTAAAGGTAGCCCAACCAGTGTGGTACAGAGATTTTTGAGATAAGTACTACTTGTTACACGCAATCAACGGGCGGATGGGCGATTTTGTGGGGTGCGGTCCAGCACACCAGCCAGATCGGTGCCAAAGGTCCATTGTGCATTGGCTGTCATCTCTTTGAGCTTCGCCTCGTCTACCTCCAGGCCCAACCCCACACCCGTGGGCACGAGCAGATGGCTCTGTTCATATTGTACAGGCGCTTTCACGACATCATCCGTGTACAACTGCGGGCCGGTATTATCCCCCGGATAGTCGAGAACGCGGGCCGCCGCGGCCAGGTGGGCCACTGCTGCTGTGCCCAGATTCAACTCCTGCGTGGTGCCGATCAACACACTGGCGCGCGCGGCTTCGGCCAGGGCGATCATGCGTTCGCAGGCGCGCAGGCCGCCAAGCAGATAGGGCGACACATTCAGAATGTCGACCGCGCCAGCCGACAAGAGTTGCCAGCCATGGTGGATATGCAACACATGCTCGGAGATGGGGCGGCGGGTGCGGCGGCGGAGCTGGGTCAACCCGTCGATGTCGTTGCGTGGTGCGCCACTTTCCACCAGCATATAATCGCACAATTCGTCGAACTGTTCGACCGCAATTGCCACGCGCCGCCAATCGAGCAGGTTGGAGAAGTCGAGCGACTTGATCTCCACTTTGCCGGCAAAGCGGTCGGTAAATTGGCCGAGGAAAAGCGCATCGGCCTCCAGATTCGCCCCAACATAGACGCGGATCAGGTCGAAGCCCAGGGCTAATTTTTCGGCCACACGCTGCAGATTGGGCTCGACCTCCTCGACCGAACGCATCCGGAAGATCGGGTAGCAGACGCGCATACGGTCGCGCAATTTGCCGCCGAGCAGATCATAGACCGGCACGCCCTCGTGGCGGGCAATCAAGTCGTGCAGCGCCAGGTCGATCCCTTGGCGAACCAGGCCAGAACGGCTGTACATGTGGCCTTCGTCGGGGTAAAAGCGGATCAGGTCATCTTCGATTTTGGCCAGGTTGCGGGCATCTTTGCCGCGCAACAATTCGTTCAACATCCGTTCGAGCTCGGGGAGGTCAAATTGATACATTGGCACGTGCGACAGGTCGCTCATCTCGCCCCAGCCGACTGAACTCTCGCCGGCGGTGAGTTTGATGATCACATGTTGGTTGGCGATGCCTGTCTGGCGCGGGGTGGCGATGGGAAATAGCTCAACGCGGCGAATCTGCATGGTCACTCCTTTGTGATGCTTGTAGATGGCACAAATAAAGTTCGCACAATCGGTGGTGGTTGGTGGCCGCAGGCTGCGGGCTGATTGTCACCAGTCCGCAACTTCTTTTTGTGCAACTTTTATCTGATTTGTCAGTTCGGTAAACCACAGAAACCACCTGGGCATCCACAGAGTACGCCGATTCTCCAGAGTTGGCATTTTCATCTGTGGGCATTGGCGCATTCTGTGGATGAGATTTTTGAGACTTTCTGGGTTTTATTTTCGTTCTGATAGAGAAATTAAATAGAGATCGCACAAATAGCGAGCAAATAGGTGCGGTTTTTAACCGCATATTCTGGCCCTAGCCTACCTGTGCGGTTAGAAACCGCACCTACGATTTATGCGATATTTATCTGGTTTCTCTATGAGAAACGACGAGGCTAGCTCACCAAACGCAACTCGCGGCGCAGCCCCACAAACGCGCCCCCGACTTCTTCCTTGACTTCGGCATCGAACATTGCCGTCACTTCGGCGTATTCGCTGTCGGTCAGGTTGAAGTCAAATGCTTTGAGGCTGGCTTCCAGTTGACGCGCCGAGCTGACCCCGACAATCGGGTTGGTGACCGCCGGGTTGTAACGCAGCCAGGCAATGGCCAATTGCGCCGGGTGCAGATTGTGATCAGCCGCGAACTGGTTAAAGCGGGTGATCCCGTCGCCGTACTTGGTCAGCCAGTTGCTGACGCGCGGGTCGGTCGCGCCGCGCGAATCTTCTGGGATCGGTTGGCCGGGTTGATATTTCCCTGCCAGCAAGCCAAAGACCAATGGGCGATAGCAGGTGATGGCAACGTTCTCGGTGAGGGCTTGCGGCAAGATCTCCACTTCGACCCCGCGCTCAATCGGGTTGTAGGGAATCTGGTTGCAAACCAGTTTGGGCCAGCCGTTGGCCGCGGCAATGGCGTTGTGATGGGCAAAGAGCCACGCGGGATAATTGCAGCAGCCGACGAAGCGGGTTTTGCCCGCCTTGACCAGATCGGCCAGCGCGGCCATGATCTCGGTCGGGTCCATGCCGGTGATCGGCCAGTGGATCAAGAAGAGATCGACCGCGTCGAGTTGCAGGCGCTTGAGGCTCTCGTCCAAACTGGCGCGGATCTCGTCGCCGTTGACGCTCTTGACTTTGGTGGCGAGAAAAATCTGATCGCGGCGCCCTTTGAGGATCTCGCCGAGGATTGTTTCGGTGCCGCCGTTGACATACATGGCCGCGGTGTCGACAAAGTTGATGCCATGGTCGAGCGCCAGGCCCAGAATCTTGTCCGATTCTGCTTTGTCGGCGCGATCCCCAAACATCATTGAGCCCAGGCAGAGTTCTGAGACTTCAACCCCAGTGGTGCCAAATGGAACGTAATTCATCAGCTATTTCCTTTGAATTGTGGTTGATGGCGTTGGTCAGGACAAGCGATAATCTTGCCACTGTCTGACCATGAACGCCAGACTCCTTAAGCGCAGGATAGTCCGTCGGGTTGGTTAAGTAAAACATAGAAACGGCTTGGCAATCCACAGATTCTAACGATGACACAGATCTCTGACTTTTCTGTTGTGAAATCTGCGCGAATCCGCGGAATCTGTGGATAGGTTTTGGCAGCGTTGCTGGAGGCTACGTGGTCGAACCGGAAATGCTGCGCCAAAGCGGCCTGGTCAGCCACGTTTTGAGTACCGCACCCCTTTTACGCATAGGTTCTTAGCCCAGCACGAGGGACTGTCCGCCGTCGATCCAGATCTCCGAGCCGGTGATGCGTGCAGATTGGTCGGAGACCAGGAAGAGTATCAATTCACCCAGTTGTTGCGGGGTGGCGGGTTGATGTTGTTGGAGCGGGATCGGCCCGTTGGGGTAGTTGACCGGCCAGCGGATCGAATCACGATTGCGCTGGAATGTGTTTTCGCCAATATTGGTGGTCACCGAGCCGGGACAGATGGCGTTGATGCGAATGCCATGCGGCCCCAATTCGGGTGCCAGCATCTTCGCCATGACCAGTTGGCCTGCTTTGGCGCAGGAATAGGCGGTTGCTCCGCTGTTGCTAAAGACGCGGGTGCCATTCACCGACGAGGTCAAAACAATTGCCCCACCCTGCTTTTTGAGCCACGGCACCGCATATTTGATCGTCAAAAACGAGCCTTTGAGGTTGACATCGAGGGTTTGATCCCACTCTTCGGGGGTCAATTCGTCGATCGGGGCCCAGACGCCGTTGATGCCAGCATTGGCGAAGACAATATCGAGCCGTCCCCAGCGGTCGATCACCTGTTGTACGGCCTGTTCCATGTCGGCAGGCTGCGCGACATTCGCGGCAATGGGCAATGCCTCGCCGCCCGCGGCTTCGATCTCCGCGGCAACTGCCTGTGCGCGTTCGGCTAACAATTCGACAACCCCAATTTTGGCCCCAGCGCCCGCCAAGACCAAAGCCGCACCTCGCCCAATCCCAGAGCCAGCGCCGGTGATCAGCGCGACTTTTCCCGCAAGCTGCATAAACAATAACTCCTCGTGTGGTGAGTGTGTGAAAGATAAGAAGATGGTGGACGATAGACGAGCAAGCAGCGTGTATCATCAGTCATCATGGGTCGGTTATTCCTCGTTTGACAGCCGAGTAGGCCGAACATTAAAATAATAGCATGGCTGGAAGCGGTGTCAATTCTGGTGCTCCCTAGCCCAAAATAAACAGTCACTCACCTGGACTGGAGGCACGTGCCCACGCTGCAAAATTGCATAGGCCAACTCCCCAACTTGTTTCGTCCGCGGTTTGTCGAGCTTATCGCCCACTGATTGCCCCTTGGCCCCTCATTGGCAGAAGCGATGATGGGTAAACATCCATCCCCGGCGTGGTGCTCTTAGAAGTCAGCTCAAAAATCGGTTGTGGCTCCTATGAACAAAGGTAGTCCACCCAGTGTGGTACAGAGATTTTTGAGATAGGTACTATATTGCTGTGATTGCCACTCGCAGATTACACAAAATGCCCAGAGTGTGGTGAAATTTGCTCTGCTTTTGTGAAGTCTGCGGTTTTGCGTGAGTCTCCCATGAGTCATCAGATAGTGGCGCTTGAGAAACAACTTTCTCTGGAAAATACGCCCCTCCGACAAATCGATTTACAAAATGAATTGGCCTGGGCGCTGCGCGATCGTGACCCGCACCGCTCCCGTGCATTGGTCGAAGACGCGTATGCCCACGCCCAGCGTCTCACCGCCGTAGAGCCCGCTGCCGAGCAGCGGATCGCCCATAGTTTGATCATCTTTAGCTTTTTTGAAACCCGGGCCGCGCGTACCGAACAGGCGATGGCCTACGCGAGCGCTGCGCGCGAAATCCTCGACACCAACGAACATTCTGCCTGGGCTGCCCGCGCGCATGGCCGCATCGGCAGGATTTGGATCGAGCTTCACCGCTTTGATGAGGCCTACACCCATTTCTTAAAACAATTAGAGATGGGGCGAGCCATGGGGGATCCCGAGCAAGAGGGGGCTGCTTATCACGATCTGGGCTATCAATACCAGTTGCGCGGTGAGTATCAAAAGGCGATCGAATATTTCTCGAACGCCCTGGAAAAGTTTCGCAGCTACCAGGAGGATGCAGGGGAGTCGCTCAGTCTCTACAACTTGGCGATCAGCCATCTCCACCTCCAGCAGCCAGAAGCCGCGCTCACCTTTGTGCAACAGGCACTGACTACCGCGCAGGCCATCCATTATCAATTGGGGGAATTATTGGCCTGGCGCACCATTGGCGATATTTATAGCGGACTTCAGGAATACCGAGCCGCACTCGACTGTTATCAGGGGGCATTGGCCCTGGCAAAGGCCCTCAACGATCCCGCCCAACACACCCTGAGCTTGATCCAGCTGGGGCGGTTGCACAGCAAACAGGGCAAGATGACCGCGGCCCGAGTTGCTTTTGATGAGGCCTGGGTGATCAGCCAGCAAACGGGTAATCAGATGCACCAGTACACGGTACAGGAAGCGCTGGCCGAACTTTATCGAAACCAGGGGGATGCACACCAGGCTCTCCATCACTATGAGCAGTATATGAAGCTGTACAAAACGGTCTTTAACGAGGAGAACGAGCGCCAAATCCGCACGCTGGAAGTGATCCATAAGACCGAAGCGGCGACACGCGAAGCCCGATTAATGCGGGAAAAGAATATGCAACTGGAACGCGAGATCCACGAACGCGAGCGCGCGGAGCGGGCGTTGATCCAAGCCCAGAAGCTAGAAAGTTTGGGCATCTTAGCCGGGGGTGTTGCGCATGACTTTAACAATCTGCTCACCGCGATGATTGGCTACAACAGCATCGCGCGTGCCCAGCTTAAGGAGAGCGCACCAGCGCGCGCGGCCATCGACAAATCGCTGCTGGCAATGGAGCGGGCCACCACCCTCGCCAGACAGATGCTGGCCTATTCGGGGCGCGGCCATTTTCAGCTTGAATGTTGCGACCTGAACAAAGTGATTCTGGAAAACCAGGCCCTGTTGGCCAGCATTGTGGAGAGCCGCTCCACCATCCAGTTGGCCTTGGCCGACCAGTTGCCGACCTGCCAGGCCGACCAAACTCAGCTGAGCCAGATATTGGTCAATCTGGTACTCAATGCCAGCGAAGCCGAGGCCACCAGCATCACCCTGACCACCAGCCTCCAGGCAGTCAGCGAAACCGACAGCCACTTCTGGCAATACACCAGTCAACCCTTGCCCGCAACCCAGTATGTCTCGCTCACCGTTGCTGACAATGGGGTCGGGATGGATGAGACCACTCGCCTCAAATTGTTTGATCCCTTTTATACCACCAAGTTCACCGGCCGTGGCCTGGGGCTGGCCGCGGTTCTGGGCATTGTGCGTGGCCACTGCGGCGGCATCACCGTAAACAGCAGCCCGGGCGAGGGCACCCAGTTCACGCTTCTGTTCCCGGCTCAGCTCCCGGCAGCGGATGAGCCCGCCGAATCGCCCGTCCAGTCGCAATTGGTGTAGCCAAACCAGCCCCATTTGCTCCTCTCTGGCCGCGCTGCCTCCCCCAAATTGCTCAGGCGTGCCCACCCATCGTCCTGTTGTATAATAAGGCTCTTGCGCCGCGTAGCCGAAGCTGCTCTGCGCCACTTGCTCCCTTTCAATCAACAAATTTAGGATCAAAGGACTTGCTATGACGCTCCGAATTGGTTTGATCGGCTGTGGGGGGATCACCCAGGCCCATGTGGATGGTTGGAAGACTGTGACCGACCGCGCTCGCATCGTGGCCATGGCCGATGTGTCCGACGCCGCAATGCAGACGCGTATTGCCCAGCTTGGCCCCATCGACTACACCATCAAAACCTACAACGATTATCACGATCTGCTCGCCGACCCCGAGATCGACGCCGTTGACATCTCTTTGCCTCACCACTTACATCGCCCGGCCATCGTTGCGGCTGCGCAGGCTGGCAAACATCTCATGACCGAGAAGCCGCTCTGCCTCAACCTGGACGAAGCCAAGGAGATCGAGGCCGCGGTCAAAGCCGCGGGCATCACCATGATGGCGGCCCACAACCAACTCTTCTTCCCCGCGGTGCAGCAAGCCAAACAGATGATCCTGAAGGGCGATTTGGGCAAGCTCTATATGATCCATTCGTTTGACTGCTCGGCCCGGCGACGGCCCTTGCCCGCGGATAAACAGCAGTGGGACAAGAGCCCGGCCGCGTTCGCCGATACCTGGCGCAACGACCCCACTAAGATGGGCGGGGGCGAGTACATCGACACCGGCTACCACCCAACTTATCGCTTGCTCTTTTTGGCCGGGCAGACGCCCAGCGAAGTGACCGCAATGATGGGCACCTTCCGCCTGCCCCTGCAAGAAGAAGACACCGCCAACGTGATGCTCAGGTTCCCTGATGGGAGTTTAGGGCACGTCTTTACGAGTTGGGCCATGCCCGCGCCGGGTTCGCGGCCGCTCCTCTTCAGCGTCACTGGCGAGGCCGGACAACTGTGGGGCGAGATCGACAAACTTTACTATCAACCGGTGGGCTTCCAGCAACCCGCGGTGGTTGAATACCCCGGGTGGAACTATGGACGCTCCTTTGCGGCGGAAATCAGCCACTTTGTGGATGCAGTCCAACAGGGCTTCGAGCCGCTCCATTCCGTGGCCGAAGCGACCACCACGCTGCGCATCATCATGGCCGCGTACGAATCAACCGATAGCAATCACATTGTGCGGTTGTAAAGAGCCGGTGGACGGGAGATGATGGACGGGAGATGACAGACGGTAGACGAGCGAACAACCGTCCACGGTCTGTCGTCTATCGTCATCCCAGAGGAGTCATCCCAACTCGGGCAAAATGTGTTTGGCGTAAAAATCGAAAAAGCCTGCCTGGTCGGGCCCGATTTGGTGAATGTAGACCTGGTCGTAGCCAGCGTCTATAAATTCCTGGATGGCCTCCAGATGACGTTGGGGGTCGGGCCCACAAATCACCGATTCGGCCACCTGTTCCTCGGTGACCGCTTTGGCTGCCTGGTCAAAATGGGCCACGGTACGCAACTCTTGCGAAAGCGGACTGGCCAGCCCCGCGTTGGGCCACCATTCGTGCGCGGTGGCGCGCGCGGTCTTTTCATCCGCGGCCCAGCAGACGGTCAATTGCCCAAAACAGGGCTTGTCGCTTCCCCCGCTCTCGTGAAAAGCCTCCACAATCTTTGCGTCGGGTTTGGTATTGATCAACCCATCGCCTTCCTCGCCAGCAAAGCTGGCTGTCTTGCGCCCACTGGCCGCCATCATGATGGGTGGTGGGGAGGCGGGCAAGGTAAAGATGCGCGCATCTTCGACTGTGTAATATTCGCCCCAATAGCTGGTGGTTTCCCCTTGCCAAAGCTCGCGGATCAAATCCACGGCCTCGGCCAACATGGCCAAACGAATATCAAAGGGTGGCCAACGTTCGCCCACAATATGTTCATTCAGATTCTCGCCCGTGCCGATTCCGAAAAAGAAGCGGTCGGGCATCATCGCCGCGGCGGTGGCCGCAGCCTGGGCCAGGATCGCCGGGTGAATGCGAATGATCGGGCAGGTGACCCCCGTGCCCAGGCGCAACCTGGTCGTCGCCTGCGCAATCCCGCCAATAACGCTCCAGACAAAGGGGCTGTGGGGCTGCCGACTCACCCAGGGGTGAAAATGGTCCGAGATCAGCGCAAAAGAGAAGCCGATATCTTCGGCCTGGCGGGCATTGCGTACCAGTTGATTCGGATCATGCTCCTCGCTTGAGAGGGCATAGCCAATATCCATGATGATGCTATCCTTTCTGGAGAGATGCTGTGGCTGTGTATGGCGCTTCGGCCCCATTTCAGCGTGCTGGGGTAATGGTGCGAAGCCAATACGAGCAACCATCGGCTTCGAGATGGCTACCAGCCTAGCATGAGATCCTTACCCGGAACATCGGTTGCGTTATAGCGGCCCGGTCTACTGCGAGATACAAAGTCTCGGTGCTTCGAAAGCAGGCTAGGGAGGGAAGAATGCGGGGCTGCTGATAACTGGCGGGTTGAGGGATGAAACTGACGTTTCCTCAACTAGATCACAATTGACAGCATACGGAAATTTATGTTACGATGGCTTTAACCGGAAACCCAGTGAATTGACGCTGTAAAGCAAGTTGGCATACGGTACGTAAGCGAGAGATGGTCTTCTTCACAAGGGACGAGCTCTCATCTGTTCACACCAAGTTGTGCATCATCCCCAATGGATCTAGCCGGTAACAAGCCGCGGTACGCGATTATATTTCAGGCAGCCATGCTGTATGTTGCCAATCGAGCCCGTTTATCAGCGCGGGTTCGTCATGGGCAAAACGACAATGCTGCGTAGGAATGTCCAATTGTAAGCCCGCAATTGCCCAAAATTTGTAATTAAAGTGTGATAAAAGGAGGAAGGTAGTGGATTCCCAACACAAACTTTCACGGCGCAGCTTCTTGCGCGCCACGTCGTTCGGTATGGCCGGGTTGGCGTTAGCTGCTTGCGCCGCTCCTGGCGCGGCACCGGCTGCCCAGCAGTCGGGCAGTGGTGATGCCGCTCCTGCTGCGGAAAAGACCACCATCCGTTTCCATGCACGCATCGGCCAGCAAGAGGACACCCTCTATGACATGCAGATGCCGAAATTCATGGACGAAAACCCCGACATCGAGATCGTGAAAGAATCGTTCCCGGGTGAAGAATTTAACGCCAAAGTTTCGACCATGTTGGCCGGGAACACCCTGGGCGATGCGGTCTGGAGCGCGCTGGGTGGGGCGACCATCAACTTCATGTGGGCACAGAATATCGTCGCCCCGATCGATGACCTGATCTCCGCGAACAGTGTTGATCTCACCCAGTGGTACCAGGGCTGCCTCGACGCCATTACGGTGGAAGGCAATCTGCTCGGCCTGCCCTTCAAGGCACACCCCGGTTTGGCCGTCATTTATTACAACCAGACCTTGATCGAAGAGGCTGGTTTGGAAGTGCCAACCGCCGACTGGACACAAGACCAGCAGGTCGAATTGGCCTCGGCTCTGACCAATCGTGGGGTCAACCCGCCGGTCTATGGCTATCTGCCCGGCATCGGCAACTCGTGGAAGACCCTGGTGACCCTGCTGCGGGCCCACGGCGGCGAATTGCTCAACGAAGATGGCACCCAGTTCCAGTTGAACAGTGAAATTGGCGTGCAGGCGCTCACCTATCTCGCCGATTTCTTCCAGACCCACCAGGTAGCGCCCACACCCGCCGAAATGATCGGTGGTGGCAACGATATGTGGATCGCCGGTTCGCTCGCCCTGTATCAGGGTGGTACTTCGGTCTCGGTCACAGACAGCACCATTGGCGACTCCTTCGACTGGATGGCCGTGCCCAACGCGATCGGGCCGGGTGGTGTCGGTGGTTCGGACTATGAAGTGGACGCCTATTGTGTGACCACGACCACGGCCAACCCGAACGAAGCATACAAGTGGGTAGATTACCTCTGCAACCAGGATTCGGGCATTCAGCTCGGTCTGATCGGGGGCACGGTCGGTGGCCGCCCCGATGTCTATGGCGCGCCGGAATTGCTCGAATTCCCCTTCCGTGTTGTCTTCAAGGACATCATGGACAACGCCATGGCGAGCCGCATCACGGCCAACTGGCGCCAATCTGAGGCAGAAGCGGCCTTGAACCAATTGCTGCAACCGCTGTGGACTAGTGACGAAGAGCCGACGCAGGCCTTTATCGATGATGTGGCGTTGCAGATCCAAAATATCCTGGATCAGCCGCGACCATAATTCCTTGTCGCTGTGAAAACAAGTTTGTAGGTTGAGGATTGAAGGGATGCAGAGATTGCACTGGTTAAATCTCTTTATCTCTTCAATCCTTTGCTGTACGGCGATTGCTTTGGGGCCACTAGACTAGGGTGCCGGTACACAGAATATTGGTCAAACAGAGCAAAGGTTCAATTGGGAGTTGAAGATGGCAGCAAGCCAAGTGACAGCACGCCACGGTTGGTTAGGGACACCGATGCAGCGCCGCGAGGCCCTGGAAGGGTATTTGTGGATCAGTCCGTGGGTGATTGGGTTTCTTGTTTTTTCGTTAGGACCGATTATTGCTTCGTTTTACCTGAGCCTCACTCGCTATAAAATTGGCGGCACCCCTGAATGGCTCGGGCTAGCGAATTATAATGAGGCCTTTTTTGTCGATAGATTATTCTGGCCCGCGCTTTGGCGTACGGCCTATTTCTCGTTTGCGTCGGTCTTCCTGGGGGTGATCTTATCCCTCCTGGCCGCGATGTTGCTCAACCAGAATATTAAGGGGAGAACGATCTTTCGGGCACTTTATTATTTGCCCTCGTTGACGCCCGTTGTCGCTTTGGCCATTCTCTGGCAATGGTTATTGTCGCCCCAGCAGGGGTTGGTCAACTATCTGCTTTCCTTTGTCGGGATTCCTGGGCCGGGTTGGCTCACCGACCGTGCCTGGGCCATTCCGTCGATCATTCTCATCACCCTTTGGGCGAGCGTCGGCGGTGGGCGGATGATTATCTTCCTGGCCGGTCTGCAGGGCGTCCCCAAAGAGCTCCATGAGGCAGCCGATTTGGATGGTGCAAGTGCATGGCAACGTTTCACCAATGTGACGGTGCCGTTGATCTCTCCGGTCATTCTCTTTAACACAATTTTGGGGATTATCGGCAGCTTTAGTGTCTTTTCGGTAGCCTATATCGCAACAGCCGGTGGGCCAAACTACGCAACCTGGTTCTACATGCTCCATCTCTATTACAATGCTTTCCACTATTTCCAGATGGGCTATGCTTCGGCGTTGGCGTGGATCTTCTTTGTGCTGATCTTCATTCTCTCCTATTTGCAGATCAAACTATCGGATCGCTGGGTCTACTACGAATTTTCGTAATAAGGGGTTCACATGGCAACTTCTCAACCAACTGTACACTCCCTCAGCGGTAGGCAAGAGGCACCAACGAAGGCAGGGAGCATGTCGACCAACCGGCTGATAGGCCAAGTGCTCCTCTACATCCTAGCGATTGTTACGGCAATTGCCTTTAGTTTGCCATTCTTTTGGACAATCAGCAGCTCTCTGAAGACGGCCGCGGAGATCCGCCAGATCCCACCGACCTTCTTGCCGGAGACTGTTCGCTGGGCCAACTATGCGGACGTGTTTCGGCTCGCGCCATTTGCGATTTTTATCCGCAATACCGTGATCGTCACTGTATTCGCCATGATTGGCCAGATCCTGTCCGCGTCGGCGGTGGCTTTTGGCTTTACCCGTTTCCGGTTTCCTGCCCGCGATACGCTCTTCTTTGTGGTCATCAGCACGATGATGTTGCCCTGGCAGGTTACCATCGTGCCCCAGTTTTTGCTCTTCCGCTACCTGAATTGGATCAACACGTACATGCCGTTGATCGTTCCTTCTTACTTTGGGGGCGGGGCTTTCTTCATCTTCCTGTTGCGCCAGTTCTTTATGACCATCCCGCGCGATCTTGATGAAGCAGCCAAACTGGACGGCGCAACATCGCTGCGGATTTTCTGGAACATTATTCTGCCGCTCTCTGGCCCGGCCATTGCCACGGTGGCGATCTTCTCTTTCCTGGAACACTGGAACGAGTTTATCGGTCCGCTGATCTACTTGAACACGGAAGAAAAGTATACGCTCTCGATTGGGCTGCGCTATTTCATCTCCACCCCGTTTGGGGATGATGAGCCACGCGAGGCGATTCTGATGGCGGCCTCGCTGATCGTTGCGCTCCCGTCGTTGATCCTCTTCTTTGTGGCGCAAAAATACTTTGTGCGCGGTATTGTCACCACTGGCCTCAAAGGCTAAATACCGGTTGATTTTTCATGCTCAATAGTCAATTGTTAAGTTCTGTGTTCGCAAGGCACAGAGGAACAATTGACTATTGTTTATTCACGGCGCACGATTCGCTGCTCAGGCAACTATGAGCGAAACTATGTCGATTCGACCATTGCGCGACGATGAGATCGAAGAAGTCGTGCAGCTGTCCTTGCAAGCCTGGGCCCCGGTCTTTGCTTCCTTTGAGCAAGTCTTGGGCACAGAAGTATTTCTGCTGCAATATCCCGATTGGCACGCTTCACAACGCGCGGCTGTCGCGTCCGTCTGCCGAGATCGTCAAAAGTATCATACCTGGGTTGCCATTGCGGACGAGCGGATCGCTGGCTTTGTCGCCTATACGCTCAATCAGGCTGAGCAGATCGGCGAGGTTTATATGGTGGCTGTTCACCCAGACGCGCAAAACCGTGGGATTGGCACAAGCTTAAACACCTTTGCGCTGCAAAAGTTGGCAGAGGCCGGGATGAAGCTGGCGGTTGTGGCAACCGGCGGCGATCCTGGGCACGCGGCCGCCCGGCACACCTACGAAAAGGTCGGCTATCGAGGATTCCCCCAGGTTCTCTACTATAAAAAACTGTGAGCAAGCGCCGCGGTTTTAACCATTCACATCAGCACTTTCCACTGTATTCACGCTTATCCGAGATGTTTCTATGAAAATCACCAAGATCGAAACCTTTCTTGTCAACATGGGCCATCGCAACATTCCTTATGTCAAAGTGCATACGGATGAAGGCATCTATGGCGTCGGTGAAGCCTATTCCTGCGGACCGGACAAAGCAACGGTCGAGTGCATTCGTGATTTTGAGGGTTGGCTGATTGGCCGCGACCCGCGCGATATCGAAGGCCTGTGGACGTTGATGTATGCTGGTTCGCGGTTCCCCGGCGGCATGGTGCTCAACGCGGCGATCAGCGGTATTGAGCACGCGCTGTGGGATATTGCGGGCAAGGCCGCCAATCTGCCGGTCTATCGTTTGGTCGGCGGCAAATGCCGCGACAAAATCCGCGTCTATCAATCGCCGCGCGGTCGCGATGCCCACGAATTGGCCGATAATGCGGTCAGGCTCGTCGAGAAATATGGCTATACCGCGCTCAAAATGAGCCCAATGCCGCATGATGCCCCGACCCTGCCCTGGCCCAAGGTGCTGCGGGAAACTGAGAAGCGCGTGGCTGCTGTACGTGAAGCCGTCGGTGACGATATTGAGATCGGCTTGGACCCGCACGCCCGCCTCTTTGAAATCTCGCGGGCAGTCGAATTGTGCAAGGTGGTCGCGCCCTTCCGCCCGATGTTTGTGGAAGAGCCGTTGCGCCCCGAAAACCGCGATGCCATGGCCAAACTGCGCGACCTGGTCGATGTACCATTGGCGACCGGCGAAATGCTCTACACTCGCTACGAATTCCGCGAGTTGCTCGAATCGCAAGCGGTCAACATCATCCAGCCCGACATCTGTGTGGCCGGTGGCCTCTGGGAGCAGAAGAAGATCGCGGCCCTGGCCGACGCCCATTATGTGACGGTTGCGCCGCACAATCCCTGTGGCCCCGTTGCCACCGCGGTGAATGTGCATTTTGCCGCCAGCACGCACAATTTCCTCATCCTCGAATATCACGCCGATGATGAAGGCGCCCGCCGCGAGATCGTGGACGAGCCGATCAAACTGGTGGATGGCTATCTCGAAATCCCCGAAAAACCGGGATTGGGCATCGACTTGAACCTGGAAGCACTGGCAAAATATCCCTTCAAACCCTGGCACCGGCCATTTTCTGTGCAGCGAGATGGTGCGGTAGCCTATCAATAGCCGGTGGACGATAGACGGCAGCCGGTAATAAAACCCCCATCCATCGACAGTCGTCTATCATCCCCTTTCCGGAGGTAATATGCGAACCGGCGTTTCTTATATGAGTCATCACAATCCGAAGCACATTGCCACTGATTTACGGGCGATGCAAGCGCTGCAACTGGACGAGATTTTTGTCTGTTGCCAGGAGAATGACTTTATCTGGTTCCCCGGTAAGGTGAAATTCACAGCCCAACTCGCCAAAGAGCATGGCATTCGGCCGCTTGCTCTCTTTTGGGGCGCGCTGAATTTGTTTGGCGGTGGGTTGCAAAGCCATTTCTTGCTCGAACATCCCGAGTGTTTTCAAGTGCGGCGAGATGGCTCACACTGGAAAGCTGGTTGTTATGTCAATCCGCTGGCCGTGCAACATCTGCAGGGGTTGATCGATGTGGTCGCTGAGGCGGGATACGAAGGCTATTTTGTCGATGAGCCGACGCCCCTGCGCGATTGCTTTTGCGCGGCCTGCGTGGCGCGTTTCGCCACCTGGTATGAGGCCGATCTCTTCACCGCGCCACCGGAACAGGTCGAAGCCTTTCGGCAGCGCTGCGTGGTCGAATATGTGCGGCAAATGGCCGATTATTGTCGTACCAACCATCCGCACCTGGAGACATTCTGCTGCCTGATGCCCCACGACCATGCCATGTGGGAAGCTGCCGCGCAGATCGAATCACTCGACAATCTGGGCACCGACATCTACTGGACCAACAATGATCGCGACCTGGCTGAGATGGGGCCAATCCTCGAGCGGATGACGGCGATCACCCAGCAACGGGGCAAGACCCATCACGAATGGCTTGAATGTTGGCGCGTCCAGGCCGGGCGCGAAGATCGCGTCCGCCAACAGGGTGAGATCATGGTGCGCGCCCAACCGGATGCGCTCTATGTGTGGGCCTGGGAAGGGCAGATCGGCACCAAAGAAAGCTGCGCCAATCCTGAACTGGCCTGGTCCAAAGCCGTCGAAGTGCTGCGCCTGGCAAAAGAGCAATAGAGTATACTGGGTGCAAGGATGGAATTTGATGAACTATCTCGCCGCATCATCGGCTATGCAATTGAAGTTCATAAGCAGCTAGGGCCTGGCCTGCTAGAATCTGCCTATGAACAATGCCTGGCTCATGAACTAACGCTTGCCAAGGTGCCAGTTCAGCGTCAATTGCCAATGCCTATTGCTTATAAAGGTATGCTGCTTGATTGCGGGTATCGAATTGATTTGCTCGTTGATGAGACAATCATTGTAGAATTAAAATGTGTTGAGCGTGTGCTTCCAATTCACGAGGCACAAATTCTAACTTATATGAAATTAGCCCAGAAGCGTATTGGGCTGTTAATCAATTTTCACCACGTATTTCTAAAGCACGGAATCAAACGGTATGTACTGTAAACTTCGTGACCTTCGTGCTCTTCGTGGTAGAAAAAATTATTTGAACCACTAAGGACACGAAGAACCTATCGGTAGATGCTGCGTCAAAGCGGCCCGGTAGGCCACAACTTTGGGAGCCGTAACTAATCTAGGGATAGGTTCTTATTTCTAAAGCACGGAATCAAACGGTATGTACTGTAAACTTCGTGACCTTCGTGCTCTTCGTGGTAGAAAAAATTATTTGAACCACGAAGGACACGAAGAACACGAAGTGAAGAGATGTTTGGCTTCTTATTCAAGAAGCTAATAGATTTTACTGGCTGTCGTAAAATGCAAAAGGGATGTGACTTATGAAAATGCGGGCCGCGGTCGTGCGAGCGATCAACGAATTGGCAATCGAAGAAGTCACGCTCGATCCACCGAAAGAGTACGAAGTGCTGGTGCGGATGCGCGCTGCCGGGGTCTGTCATTCGGATCTGCACACCTATCGCGGGGAATTGCGGGCCATGCCGCCCCTGGTCCTGGGGCACGAAGGCGCGGGCGTGGTCGAACAGGTGGGCTCGGCGGTGACACGCGTCAAGCCGGGCGATCGTGTGCTGGTCAACTGGGTGCCTTCGTGTAATCGTTGCCCCACTTGTTTGGGGGGCCAGCCCAATTTGTGCGAACGCCTGCCAGGTACCACTTTGGCGGCCCTGCTCCCCGATGGCACCACCCGCCTCAAAACCTTGGATGGTGTGCCACTCAAACATTATCTCAGCGCGGCAACCATGGCCGAATATGCCGTGATCGACGAGGCCAGCGCCATCCCCATGCCCGCGGATGTGCCATTCGAAGTCGGCGCGCTGATCGGCTGCGCGGTGATGACCGGCGCGGGCGCGGTGATCAACACCGCCGGGGCCGAACCCGGCAGTTCTGCCGCGGTGATCGGTTGTGGCGGCGTGGGCCTGAGCGCCATCATCGGTTGCCAGTTGGCCGGGTGTAATCCGATCATCGCGATTGATGTGTTCGAAAGCAAGCTCGAATTTGCCCGCAAACTCGGCGCAACCCACACCATCAACGCACGCGAGGTGGATGCCATCGAAGCGTTGCGTGAACTGACTCGCCTCGGCCCCGATTATGTTTTCGACAGTGTTGGCGCAGCAGCTACCATCAGCCAGGCGCTCAAGGCCGTGCGCCCGGGCGGCGCGGCTACGATCATGGGGATGCACGCGCTCAAGCAAGAAGTGCCGATCCCCGTTGCCCCGCTGATCGCCCAGAACAAACGCTTGCTCGGCTCGTTTTTTGGCTCGGCCAAGCCTCACATCGACCTGCCAAACCTGGTCGAACTCTATCGGGCTGGTCGGTTGCCGGTGGATGAACTGGTCAGCAAGCGCTATACGCTCGACGAGATCATCCCTGCCTTCCAGGATATGGAAGCGGGCAATGTGGCCCGTGGGGTGATTGTTTTTGCCGATTGAGGATTATGAATAGCCACAGAAACCACTTGAGAATCCGCAGATTATACAGATTTTGCTGTTAATCGGGGGCATCTGGGCAATCTGTGGATGAATTTTTGAATGACTTTTAGATTTTACTGACAAGAGGAACCATGCACCCATTCGCTGAATTGACCGTACCTGCAGGCGCGGTTGCTATCCATTGGTTTGAACAAAGCTCGTTTGCCATCAAAGACGAACATGGCACCATCGTGCAGATTGACCCCTATTTCCCGCGCGAACGCCCGCTGGATCGTTTTGTCTACGCCGATTCCCCGCTCGACGAGACAACGCTCCCGACCGATTTTGTCTTGCTGACCCACAACCATCGCGACCATACCTGGCCCGAATCACTGACCCGCATTCACCAGGGTTCGCCACGGGTCAAGATCATCGGCCCGGCGGAGAGCATTGAAAATGTGCTCGAATCGACCCCGGTAGATGTCACCTACACGGCCACCATCCAGGCTGGCATGGGCATGGATCTGCGCTCGATGTACGCCTACGCGGTCTATGCCAAACCCCCGGCAGGCGACCCCGCGGCCGGCATCAAACCGCCAGATGTGACCCATCTCGGCTATGTTGTGCGGGCGGGCAAGCATTGCCTCTACTTCTCCGGCGACCCGATCAATACCTTTGCCGAACACGAAGCATTGCTCGCACCGATCGCCGCCTATCAACCGGACCTGGGTTTCCTGACCACGCACCCCACCGAGGGCGAATTCCCCTTTTTCGATGCTTCGGTCAAGATCGCAACCCAGCTTGGGTTGAAACATGCCTTCCCCGCGCATCGCGAATGTTTTGTCAGCCGCAATTATGACCCGGCAATCTGGGCCGCGGGCTTCCCCGCAGATGGCCCCAAACCGATTGTCATTGAGCGCAATTCATTCTTCATCTACGACGGAAATTAGCTGAATACACCGTCAACCGTCAAACGTGAATTGTGACGCATCACGTTTGACGGTTGACGCATGACGTTCACTTATCACGCTTTACAGTTCTCCTCGTCGGACGCGCTAGCACCAGGACCAGCGCCACCCCAAACCCGCTCAGGCCCAAGCCCCAATGCCAGCCCGTTGGCTGATAACGAAAGATCACGGTATGTTCCCCCGCAGGGACAGGCACCCCGCGGAAGAGATAATTGGTCGTGTAGATCGGCGTCTCCGCGCCGTCAACCGTTGCTGTCCAGCCGGGATAGTGGGTGTCGCCCAGCACCAGCAGGGCAGGTGCCTGGCTGCGGGTGCGGATCTCAACTTGCTCTGGCCGATAAGCGATGATCTGCGCCTGGTCGGCGGGGTCGGGTTGGCTGCGAAAGGCGGGCAGCCCTTCGACCACCGTCGGAGGCTCGGGGAGAGCCAAGCCAGCGCGGAGTTGCGCCAGGGCAGCTTCCGGCGTGTCGGCACTGCTCACCTCATGCGCCAGATAAGCCCGCGGGCGCAGATCCAATTGTTCGTAGATTTTGACATCCCCGCTATGCACCAATTGGAAATGGCCCCGATCACTCGGCAGCAGCGGGGTGAACATGCTCGTGCGCTGGTCGAGCAAGGTCAGCGCCTGTACGGTGACCGTGAATGGCGTGGCGAGGCGTGCCACCGTCACCGTGAGTGGGGTCATCGGTTCGGGCAAGGCCAGCCGCACACGATACTCCTGGCGCCCACCTTCCACATCGCGATAAGCCACCACCGCCCCACTCGTACCCGCCATTGGGCTGTCGAGCGCCCCGTCGGCCAGATCCGCCCCAGGTTGTCCCCCGGCGAGCAGCGGAAAATCAACCGTGTGCTCAGCGCTCTGCACCGTGACCGTGGCCACTGGCTGCGTGGTCGCCTGCAAGGCCGCGAGATCGGCAGCCGCGCCATCGATCATGCCGATCAGGTCAAGATGGGTGGCCGGGAAAGCGTGCGGCGCGGATGTGATCACTTCGGCGCGGCCAGGGTGGATTTGCGCGCCGATCTGGCGATCATAATAGACATGCTCAAACCAGAGATCGCGCACCTTGTCGGTGATCAGGTATTGCACGTTGAGCAAATTGAGCAGGCTCGTCGCTGGCATGGTGCGCACCTGTTCGCGCAGGCGGCCATCTGGCACGAGCTCCGCACGCGGGATCACAAGCGTCAAAAATTCGTTGTAGCGCCCCAATGGCAAGACGCCCCCATCAAAGCCGTCAACCGATGGGATGCGCCAGAGCAGCGATAAATTGGGTACGAGCAATTCCTGCACCTTGAGGCTGATGATAAATTGCTCAAAAGTGCGCGGGGTCAATTGCGCGGGTGGCTCGTCCACAAGGATGCGCTGCCAGTCGGCCATATCGCCCGGATCATAGGTGATGGTGCTCATGCCGAGGAAGCGGCCCGCCGCGGCAGCGCCAGGCTGCGTGCGTGCCGGGTCGGTCAACAGATGCGCGGGCGCGGTGCGGGGTTCGTAAACGGCTTGCGGCGCGACTGTCTGGCGATGGGGCAGAGACTGGGCCGCCAGCCACAATTCCAGGGCGATCAGCGCCACCGCCCCGCATGAGATGAGCGCCCACCCGCGAGTGAAACGTTGGGCGCGGGCCGCCAGCCAATCCCAGCCGACCGCGGCCAACAAGGCCAGGCCGAGTGTGTAGAGCATCATCCAGCGGGCAGGCGTGCGGAAGAGATCAAAGCCCGGCACAGTTACATACAGCGCAAAATAGAGCGGATTCCAGCGGCCAATTGCCAGCACAAAGCCCACAATGGCAAAAAGCAAGCCCGCGCCGCGAGCCAGCCCACGCCCGCGCCAAATGGCGAGTGCGGCCAGGCCCAGCGCTATCACGCCGACATAGGCGATCAACTCGCTGTAGGCTGGGGTGGCAAATTGGCTTTCGAGATTGACCAGCCCATAACCTGGCAGCAACGTCCAGAAGAGTTGGCGCAAGGGCAAGCTGAGCGCGGTGGCTTCACCATAACTGAGGCCGCCGCTGCGCAGCCCCAGCCCGCTCAATTCCAGTGTAGGCAGCAATTGCGCCGCGCTGATCAACCCGCCGAGCAAGCAGCCCACACTGTAGATCGATAAAGGACGCAGGGTGGGCCACCACGGTTCGGGTGATTGTGTATGGCGGCGCACCGTCTGCCATACGTTGCCCAACACCGGCCAGGTAGCCCAGAGACCGATGCCAAAGAGGTTGATGTAAGCGGTCTGTGTGTGACCGGCCAGGATCATCAAGGCGACGACTACGGCAAACCCGGCCACTCGCCGTCGCCACGCCCAAAATGCTGGGCGATCCGCAGTTTCGCTCAGCAGCCACAAGCCCCACGGCAACCAGGCCGCGCCATTCATCTGGTTGATGTGGCCGATCAGCCCGCCATAAAAGCCGCTGCCCGCCAGGACCAATCCACCGATCAACCCGGCGCTGCTGCTTGTCCCCCAGCGCCGACAGAGCAGATATCCGCCATAGCCCAGGATCCAGGTATGCAGCGCAGCGCTCCAGTAGATCTGCTTGGTCACGGGGAGCCAGCTCAGTGGCCAATGCAGGGGATAGAGCACGGCAGCCTGTGGATTGGCGAGAAAGGGCACGCCGAGAAAAATATAGGGATTCCAAAAAGGGATGCGCCATTCGCGCAGGGCTTCGGCTGCATAATCGCGATAGGGGTAAAAGTAGAGCAAAATATCCCCGCTGGCCAACACGCGATTGGTAAAAAGCAGCGGATAGTAGAGCAGCAAGACAAAGCCCGCCAGCACCAGCGCGGCCAACAGAGCCGGGGGTAAAGTACGCAATGCAGGAAGCGGGAATCGGACCCGATTGGGGCTTTGGGTTGGCTCGCTCATGACCGGCACATCCTAGCCGCGGCATCGATTGGCGGCAAATTGGCCCACCATGCCCGCGATTGGCAAGCACACCAATCACAGAGGTCGGCCGCGGCTTCGTTGATCTCGAAGATGACAAAATGACCAAACTGGGCGAGTTTGTGGGCTTGCAGGCCACGCACGGCCAGGTGCAGCGTGAGATCGCGCACGGGTGCCCAATCGGGCTGGATCAAAATGCGCTGGCGATGGGGCGCTTTGCTGCTGTTGTCGGCCAGGTAGACGGCATGGGGGAACCAGCGCAATTGATAGCTGCCCGCGAGCAATTCATCGAACAGATAAAATTGGGTATGCCAGCCCAGTTCACGGTGATAGAGTACAACCTCGTTATCCGCGTTCGTGCGCAGCCAGGCCATGGCCGCGCTCAATTCGCGATACGCGCCATGATCGCTGCCAATTGGTAAGCGACCGTCGGCGGCATGGAGAGCCGGGGGCAACAAGAGTGCCAGCAGCAGCAACGCGCCGACCCACCGTTGAGGAGGTCGCAAAACGGTCATCGATGAGGCCGCAAGCCCACCAATCAGGGCCGCGATCAACGGGGCTAGCGGCAGCAGGTACCGATCCCAAATCTGCATGGTGGAGGCGAGGTGTAGTAGCAGAAAACCAGCTGACCAGAGGAGGATCAGCCCCCACCATTCAAGGTGACGTTGATTCTGTCGCGGCCAGCTACGGCGCGTTTGCCACAGCAGCCACCCCAAGCCACCCGCGAGCATCAGCCAGACCGGCCAACTGGCAGTCAGATACCAGAGCAATTCGCCCCAACGTCGCCCGCGCTCCGGCCACGCTTGCACGGCCACCCAGGCCAGCACCGCATAATTGCGGGCACCCAGATCCCACGGTGAGGGAGCCACGGCCCAGCGCAAACTATCCCAATACAGGATCGGGCCGATCACCACGCCGAGCCCCAGCAGGAAACGGGCGCACCCAGCCACCCAACGGCGCTCGCTGTGAGCTTCGGCAATCACCCAAGCCCCCGCAATCAATGGTAGATAGAAGAGGCCTTGCTGCTTGGTCATGATCGCCACGCCGAGCCAGCAACCAGCCCAGCCCGGTCGCCGCAGGATCGCCAGTAGCAGGGCCAGTGTGCCCGCCAAAACCAGCAGCGGATCGGTAAAGACGGTGGGGGCGAAACTGATGGCAAACGGGTTGAGCGCATAGGCGAGGGCTGCCCAGGGCGCGGCGCGGCGCCCCCACAGGTGGGTGGCAAGCGCGCCAACCACCGGGATCGTCACAACACTCAGCAGGATGTTGAGGAGACGGGCATTGGCTTCACCCACGCCCCAGAGCGTGAATGCGCCAGAGAGGAACCACAGAAAGAGCGGCGGTTTGTCGGGCCAAACCTGGAGAAAGAAGGGATCCACCTGCAGCGCATGGAGAGCCCACACGCTGTAGAGGGCTTCATCGGGATGAAAACCAAAACGGCTGAGCAAGGGGAGGCGCAACCCCAACCCGAACAGTGTGATTGCGCTCAGAAATAGAGTTTGTCTGCGGGCTACGGTGTGCGTATACGCAGCAATGGTGGGTGGCACGCTGAAGGCAGAAGTCGCCTGCATGGGTCGCTGTGGCTCAATCCACAAAGCGGTATTTGGCCAGCGTCCAGACCGCGCTGAACCCATCTTGCCAGTTGAGCTTTTTGCCTTCGTGAAAGGCCCGCCCGTTATAGCTGATTGGCACTTCAAAGATAGAGAAGCCACGCTTGAGGATTTTGGCCGTCAATTCGGGCTCGATCTCAAACCGGCGACTGTGCAACGGCATGTCTTGGATCACATCACGGCGGAAACATTTGTAACACGTCTCCATATCGCTGAGCGAGGTGCCAAAGAGAATATTGGTAAAGATGGTCAACAATTTGTTGCCCAGGGTATGGCTCAGGCTCATGGCGGAACGAGGCCCGCCCATAAATCGGCTGCCATAGACCACTGGTGCGCGGCCTTCGAGGAGGGGCTCAAGCAATTTCACATAATCCCGCGGGTCATATTCCAGGTCAGCATCCTGGATGATGATCAGATCGCCGCGTGCTTCCTGAAAGCCGGTGCGCAAAGCCGCGCCCTTGCCGCCATTGCGCTCGTGATAGATGATGCGCATATCCGGCGCAGGATCTGCCCGCCAGCGGTCGAGAATCTCGCGGGTGCCATCGGTGGACCCATCGTCGATGATCACGATCTCACGTTCGAGCGTGATTGGACCCGCGAGCAATTTGTTCTCGCCGTCAGCGTTGATGGTGAGATCCACCGCACGCACGCGGCGGATGATCTCTTCCAACGTATTGCGTTCGTTATAAACAGGGATGATGACCGATAACTTCACAGGCGCAACTTACTCCCACACAGTTGAAGTAGAATCCAAAAACGCTTTCAAAATCCCATCCACAGAGTACGTAGCAGATCCTTGGCCCAGAATTCTGTGCCCCGTTCGGTATGGGCCAAAGAATTGCGAGCCACCACCAATGGTGAGCTGACTGCTATTGTTCGCGCGCCTGGTGGGCCAGCACGATCGCCTCGGCCACAGCGCGCATGGGCTTGCGATTGTTCATGCTCATCTTTTGAATCTTGCGGAAGGCTTCGATCTCGTTGAGATTTTGCGTATCCATCAAGATGCCTTTGGCGCGTTCCACGGCCTTGCGAGTCTCTAGCGCATCTTGCAGGTTGCCGACTTCCTGCTCCATGGCGCGGAATTCGCTAAAGCGAGCCAACGCCACTTCGATGGCGGGTGCGAGGTCATTCTCGCGGAAAGGTTTAACCAGATAGCCCGCTACCCCGGCTTGCCGCGCCCGCTGGATCAACTCTTGCTGGCTGTACGCGCTCAACAACAGCACCGGGGCCAGGCGTTCTTCGGTGAGAATCCGCGCCGCTTCAATGCCATCCAGATCCGGCATTTTGATATCCATCAACAGAATATCGGGCCGCAGATCGCGCGTCAGGTTGACGGCACTGAGCCCATCGCCCGCTTCACCAATCACCAAATACCCCAGATTGGTGAGCATTTCTCGCAGATCCATCCGGATCAACGATTCATCATCAGCAATGATCACTCGCGTTCGTTCCACGACACACTCCTCTTGACAGCCTTTCTGCTGCCGTCCCAACCTAATTCGTACGTAGTTGCCGATGTGAATAAACAGGATGCGAATAAATACGCTGCAACTTCCCCAACGTAGCGACGAATTTACGGATGGGGTCTAGTCTACTCCCAATGATTGCTTTGGAAAAGTTATGATGGCGGAGGTTCCGCTTTTCTCGCTGGGCGGCTCCTTGTTCGCATCTTCTGGGCGCCGCGCCGGCGAGGTGATGTGCAACTTGCCTTTGAGATCATCAGTCGCCAGGGTCCGCACAATTTGCAAGCCCAAACTCGCCGAACGGGCTGCTTCGAAGCCAGGCGGCAGGCCGTCGCCATCATCCGCAATGGTCAATTCTACCGCGTCCCCCAAGTCATTGAGAAAAATGTCGATCTGCCCGCGCTGCCGTTTGCCCACCCCATGCTCGACCGCGTTCAAGACCAATTCGTTGATGACCAGCGCGGCTGGCGTTGCCTGGCTGGCCGGCAGCCGGATATTCGGCCCATATACGGTGATGCGGATCTCTTTATCCGGCGTGCTCGACACATCGATCACCTGGTTGGCGATCTGCTGGCAGATCTCGCGTAAGTTGATGGGGCGGTGCTCATTCTCGCTCATGAACTCGTGGATGACCGCCATACTCAACACCCGGTTGACGGCATCCAGCAGAGATTGGCGCGCCTCGGTACTCTGCGAGCGGCGTGCCTGCATCCGCAAGATGGCGGCGATGCTCTGCAGATTGTTCTTGACGCGATGGTGAACTTCCTGAATGATTGCGGCTTTGACGTTCAGCTCGCGCTGTTTTTGTACCGCCTCGGTCGCGTTGTGCACCATCACAAAGACGGCGTCGACTTCATCGCTCTTGCTCGAACGCGAGGCCCCATACCAGGGTTGGATCAACCAGTGGTGCAGCCAGCCCGAAGCTGGAGCTTGGATCGGCACTACCTTGCGCACCCAGACGCGGCCATCTGCGGCTTCGGTGCGCACTTCTTGGGGCGTGCGCTCGGCAAAAGCGGCCTCGACCAATTGACTGTCGATCTCTTCCAGAATGGGGACTTGCTCACCGACTGCATCGATCAAAACGCCGGTGGTCCGAAAGAGATTGGAGGCGATGCCGCTCATGTACAGAATGGTGCGCTGCCGGTTAACCAGGTAGATGCCATCATACTGGTCAAAGCGCCCCAGCGTGGCAACCGCTTCCAGATCGCCGCGTACGCTCATCTCCTGCAACCAGATGACGGCCCGGCGGAAGTGGTGGTTGCGCCGCTTTTGCCGCTCGTGGGCGATCATATTGGTTTCGACCACCATTGCCGCGATCACCTGGCCATTGCTGTTGTGGATGGGAAAGACATCCTGGTAGACCGGTGCCCCATAGCGCAGCACCTCGCGCTGACGGCGCCCCCCGCTGCCGCTGGTGAGGGCGCGAAAGGTAAGCGGTTGGTCTGCTTCGGTAAAGGTGTGGCCTGTCTGATCTTCCCGGTAGAGGGACGGGGTTGAGCAAGGGGCAGCATGAAAGACAACGAGGCCGGATTCGGCGGAGCGACGGCAACAGATCAAAACATCAGCGCGGCTAATATCGGCGGTCAGCGGGGTACCCCGCTCGATCTGTTGCAACAAAGCCAGGTCGTCGGTAGTCAACCCCGGACAATCAAGCGTCTGCTTATCCATAAAAAAGACGGCGACCCTGTCGCCCTCGTCAACGCACGACATGTCCCCGCTTGTGTGTTGCCTAAAGCAAATCCGCGCTTGTCGTCGTCGACATGCCAGCCATCATCCATCGTGGAACCATCAGCGCCCGTATAGGGCACCTTTGCTGCAAAAGGCGGTGACCCTGTCTGGGCTGAGAATAAAAGTTTAACAAAAGGCAGGCCAACGTGCAAATTGTTTTGAGGATTCTATGATTCCATTACATTCGTTCTGATGACGAACTAATGACGGGTAAACGAGTTTGCGCTCTTGAGGGCAAATACCCCGATTATCCCCGAAAAAGGGAGGGTTCTCGACCAGAATGGATCAGATTTCGGGGCTTGACGATATCCAATAACCGTGCTATGCTTTGGCTAGCTAACTTAATTCTGTTGTCGAACAAACCTGTAATCCATGTGAATAGGTGAATAGCGTACGGATAGAGAATGCTCCCTGCTTCGCCAGGCGTCTACCCTACCCGTACAAGCTGCGCCATATAGGCCTGGAAGGTTCACTCGGGAAACCGTAATTATTGTACGGATAGGGTCTAAGTTCTGCTCCTCAGCCGTTACACGCTAAAAACATGCCGGACGCTCGAATTACTCCCTTTTTTTCTAAAGCTGAAACCGGCAAAGAGTTCAATCGTCGTCTTGTTCTAAAGCAGATCCGCCAGCAGGTTGGGATCTCGCGCAGTGATATTGTGCGCCTGACTGGCTTAGGCAAAGCGACGATCTCGGCGATTGTTGGGGAGCTGATCGAAACTGGCCTGGTGATAGAGAATGGCAATCAGAATCCATCGATTGGCCGGCCCAAAATCTCGCTGGCGTTTGTTGCCGATGCGAACTTTGCGTTAGGTGCAGAGTTGACCGACGAGGGCTGTCGTGTGGTTTTGGTCAACCTGGACGCCAAACCCATTCGGCAGAGCTTTCGCCCCGTGGTGAAGCAGCACGTAGCGGTGGATTCGCTCTTGCACCTGTTGGCAGAGTGTGTTGCCGAGGTAACCGAAGAGATTGATGCCGCGCGGATCCTGGCGCTCGGTGTCTGTGTTCCTGGCATTGTCAATCCGCCGAAAGGTGTGATCACCTATTCCGTCATCTTGCCCTGGAAAGATGTTGCATTAGGCGCTGCGCTCAAGCAACACTTCCCCTTTCCGGTGGCAGTTTTCTCACGCGGCAGCGCAGCAACCTGGGGCGAACGCTGGTATGGCGCTGGGAAAGATGTCAGCAATTTGCTCTACCTGCGCGTTGGCAGCGGGATTGTCGGCGGGCTCGTCATCAACGGGCAGCCGTATCTCGGCAGCGAGTTTGGCGCAGGTGAGCTCGGCCACATTACCGTGGATCCGCAGGGGCCGCTGTGCCGCTGTGGGAACCGGGGCTGCCTGGCAACAGTTGCCACAACCGATGCGCTGCTCAACCGGATTCGCCAATTGCTCCGCGAGGATGCTGGCAATGCACTCTGGGCGAGTATCCAAAATCTGGATAACCTGGCGCTGCAAGATGTCATTCGCGCGGTCGAGGCAGACAATCTTCTGGCAATTCGTGGGGTCGCCGAGGTTGGGCAATGGCTCGCACTGGCAGTGGCTTCAGCCGTGAATCTGCTCAATCTCGAAATGGTGATCATTGGCGGTCCGCTGGCGCGTGCGGGTGATTATTTACTCGCTCCCCTGCAGCGCGAATTAGCCCAGCGGGCCTTGCCGACCCATTTGGCGCATCTGCTGGTGGTGGCTTCCATCTTGAAAGAGGATGCGCCGGCTGTGGGCGCGGCGAGTCTGGTGCTTCACGAACTGATGGAGCCCTTTCAATCTGCCCTGCTACCTGCGCTGTCAAACGACAGAATCAGTTTGTTTCAAGAGACAACTTAAAAAGTCTATCCGTCCAATTCCGTACCTCGTCACCAACGTTTTGACCTGGTCCCGGCGCTGGGTGATCAGTGCCCACAAGCGCGGTTAGAGTCAGCAATTTGTGGTCCGGCCTACCCAGGTTCCAGGCCAGCAGCGCACGACTTCCCAATCGGGGCGAGCCTGAGCCCCACTTTATGGATAGTTTGTCCATCTTTCTCTCGTCCGCATAACACTCATCAGGCAGTTATTTCTGCTAATTGGTGCACTTTAGTCTGTTTTACCGAGCCAGGCTATCACGCTAAGGAGAAGATTATGGATTTGCAACGCAGAAAGATTGGTCGCCGACAGTTTATGCAATTGTCGGCTGTCACAAGTGTCGGCGCGCTGCTGGCAGCTTGTGGCACCACCCCAGCCGCGGCGCCAGCCGAGCCCGCAGCGGCGACCCCGGTTGCAGCCGGAGAGAGCGGTGCTGTTGCCGAAGGCGCGTCGTCTTCGCAATACAATGAAGCGCCCATGCTCCGAGAGCTAGTGAACAGCGGGGATCTGCCACCTGTGGATGAGCGATTGCCACTGGCCCCCCAAGTTTCGCCCGTCGTTGAAGAGATTGGTCAGTATGGGGGTACCTGGCGCCGTGTCTGGTTTGGCCCGTCCGATTCGTATGGGATGTGGCGGCTGCGTCATGAAACTTTGCTCCGCTGGAGCCCAGACAGCACCACTGTAGAACCCAATGTAGCCGAGTCCTGGGAAGTCAATGAGGATGGCACCGAGTTTATCGTTCATCTGCGGGAAGGGATGCGCTGGTCCGACGGCGCGCCATTTACTGCGGATGATATGATCTTCTGGTACGAGGATATTCAGCTCAACGAAGAACTGACGCCGGTCAAACATGCGCGCATGATGCTCGGCACCGAGTTTGGCGTGATGGAGAAGATCGACGATTACACGATCAAAGTCAGCTACTCCACTTCGTATGGCTTGTTTGAATTGCAAATGGCGAGCGAGTTTGAGCCTTATGCGCCAAAGCACTATTTGCAACAATTTCACCCCACCTACGCGGATGCAGACTCGTTGCAGTCCCAGGCGCAGGGGGCCGGTTTCGAACAGTGGTATCAATACTTCACCAACCGCAATGCCTGGGTGGACAACCCGGAATTGCCCGTTCTCGGCCCGTGGGTGACCGCGGGAGACCCCACCAGCACGCAGTGGCCAGCAGAACGTAACCCCTATTATTGGAAGGTGGACGAAGCGGGCAACCAGCTTCCATACATCGACCGCATTGTGCATGAACTGTTGCAAGATGCTGAGCTGGTCACGCTCAAAGTGGTGGCCGGTGAGATCGATATGCAGAGTCGCCATCTCGGTGTCAGCGATCTGCCGCTCTACATGGAGAGCCGCGAGAGTGGTGATTACCGGGTCTTGCTCTGGCCGAACACCAATGGCAGCAGCTATTGCCTGATGTTTAACCAAAATTACGATGCGGACATGGGCGTCGCTGAATTTTTGCGCAACGTCGATTTCCGCCGCGCCCTTTCGGTGGCGATCAACCGCGACGAGATGAATGAGGCGATCTATCTCGGGTTGGGGACGCCTCGCCAATCGACGCTGTTGCCCGAAAGCCCCGGTTTTAACGAGGAATGGGCCACCGCCTACACCGAACACGATCCCGAACTCGCCAATCAGATGTTGGATGAACTGGGGCTGACCGAGCGCGACAGCGATGGTTTCCGCCTGCTGCCCGATGGCTCGGGCCCGCTGACGATCATCATTGCCCACCCGAGCAACTCGGGCAGTGACCCAAGCGAGATGGTCAAATCGTACTGGGAAGCCGTGGGGGTCAAGACAGCCATTGACATGCAGGAGCGCTCTGTCCACTATGAAAAGATGGCTGCCAACGAGTTGCAGGTGGCACCCTGGGGCAACGAAGAGATGATCTATCCCCTGCTGCTGGTCTACCCGTGGTGGATCATGCCCTATGGGACTTCCTCGCGCATCGCGCCGCTCTCTGGGCTGTGGTATTCGAGCGGTGGCACCCAGGGCGTGGAGCCAGAGGGAGATCTCAAACGTGTGATCGATCTCTATGAACAGGCCAAGA
Source organism: uncultured Caldilineaceae bacterium (assembly GCA_964541665.1). GTDB lineage: Bacteria > Chloroflexota > Anaerolineae > Caldilineales > Caldilineaceae > CFX5. The sequence continues at coordinate 57,817 of CAZIRP010000009.1, forward strand.
TGACCCCGAGCGAAGAGGAACGGTTCCAGGCCGCGATGGAGATCATGCGCATCAATGCGGAAAATCTGTGGACGGTCGGCTGTGTCGCTGTGCGCGAGGCCCCGGTTGTGGTCAAAAACAACTTCCGCAATGTGCCCGAGAAACATGTGACTGGCACAGTCAATGGCGCACCGGGCAATGCTCGCCCATGGACCTGGTTCATTGCATCTGCGTGATAGCAACTGCTGAGCTGAGTGCTCAGGCGTGTTCGCTTCGGGAATACGGGCCAGCGCGTAGGGGTCATACCCGAAGCGGACACAATGTTCCTTTATCATAACCAGAGACGAGACACCTAGGCAATGACAAAACCAATCCTCTACCAGGAAAGCCTCCGACCGCGGATCGCGCCAGAATCAGGCGCGAAGATCACGCAATTAACAAGCTCGCCGGTGATCCACACCAACATTTATCCCGAATCCCCCGTTTTTACGCCCGACTCACGTTATTTTATCTACAAACGTTTTGCCAGCCTGGATGGGCACAATAGTTTCTGGCTATGTGATACCACAACCCTCCAATTGCGCCGCCTGACCGAAGATGCCCCCCTCTCGGCCCCGGTCATCGCGCCGGATGGCGAGTCGATGGTCTATTTGCGGCTTTCGTCCTCAAGCGAGTGGGGGATCGAGCGGCTCTATCTGGCCACCCTGGAGCGTGAGACCATTGCCACGGTCAGCGACCTGCGCCGCCCTTATCCGCTGGGCACCATCAGCCCCGATAATCGCTGGTTTGTCACTGGGGCCTGGCTGCCGGACGGCGAATTTGGGCTCCTGAGGGTGGATCTGCAAAATCAGCAAACCACAATCATCCACCAGGATCCAGAGATCCTCAACCCGCATATGCAATTCGAGCCAGGCCGCGGTCGCGATCTGCTCGTCCAACACAATCGCGGGGGAGCGTTAGATGAGGCAGGGAATATTGTCCGCCTCGTCGGCGAAGAGGGGGCTACCTTCTATCTGGTCGATTCTGAAGGCCAGAATGTCCGCCGGTTGGCAATTGGCAAGCCTTACAGCGCACCGGTGCAGGGTCACCAATGTTGGATCGGCAAAACCGGCAGAATCCTGAGCACGTTGACGGATGATGTTGAGGCTGGGAATCTGGTCTCCGTTAGGGAGGGCGACAGCGCGCCGACCGTGGTTGCACGTGGTGCAAGTTTCTGTCACCCCAATGCCTCGCATGATGGGCGCTGGTTTGTGAGCGACGTTTCTCCCAGCGGCGAGATTATGGTCGGGTCTATGGAAACCGGGCGCTATCGCTTGCTCTGCCAGTCCGAATCGTCGTTTGGACGCCCCCAATATACGCACCCGCATCCATTTTTTAGCCCAGACAATCGATTTGTGATCTTCAATTCAGATCGTACAGGGGTACCGCAGATTTATCTCGCCGAGATCCCCGATGGCTTTTTGGCCTCACTTGCCTAGAAGTCATCTCAAAAATCGGTTGTGGCTCCTATGAACAAAGGCCGCCCAACCAGTGGGGTACAGAGATTTTTGAGAGAAGGACTAGGTCGTGGCTGGTTCGCGATGCAGTCAAAGTTTGCTGATTGTTGCCAGGAGAAGAAACGATGATCGGTTATATCGTTCGGCGGATTCTGTACATGATCCCCACACTGCTTGCCATCTCGGTCATCAGCTTTGCCATTATTGAGCTCCCCCCTGGCGACTATTTGAGCGCCTATCTGGCCAACCTGGCGTCGAGTGGCACACAGGCCACGCAGGATCAGATCGCTTCCCTCCGGCAATTGTATGGGCTCGATCAGCCCGTGTATATTCGCTATCTCAAGTGGATGTGGCGACTGGTGCAGGGCGATCTGGGGATGTCGTTCGAGTGGAATCGCCCTGTCGCCGACTTGATCTGGGGGCGGCTTCTGCTCACCTTCGCCATCTCCTTATGTACAATCATTTTTATTTGGCTAGTGGCCTTCCCAATTGGCGTCTATTCAGCGGTAAAGAAATATTCCATCCTCGACTATTTCTTTACCGCGCTCTCGTTTATTGGCCTGGGGCTGCCCAATTTTATGATCGCCCTGGTCTTACTTTGGCTTGCATTCACCTATTGGGGCGTCGCGCTGACCGGTCTCTTCTCGCCAGAATATGCGGATGCCCCCTGGAGTATGGGCAAGATTATCGATCTGCTCAAACATATCTGGGTGCCCGTTGTCATCTTGGGGGTCGGGGGAACAGCGGGCCTGATCCGCACCATGCGCGCCAATCTGCTGGATGAGTTGAGCAAGCCCTATGTGGTTAGTGCCCGAGCCAATGGGCTCTCTGAATGGCAATTGCTCTTTAAGTACCCGGTGCGCATTGCCATCAATCCCTTTATCAGCACCATTGGCTGGTATCTGCCGCAACTCATCTCTGGCTCGGTCATTGTCGCGGTCGTGCTCAGCCTGCCAACCACTGGCCCCCTGCTCTTAAACGCCCTGCTCAATCAGGATATGTACCTGGCTGGTAGTTTCATTATGTTGCTCAGTGTCCTGACTGTTTTGGGCACGCTGATCTCCGACATCCTCCTGGCGTGGGTGGACCCGCGGATCCGTTATGATCGGGAAAATGCCTAGAGCCCATCCGGAAAATGGTTGTGGTGCTCGAATCTAGCCCTTTTGAGATGACTTTTAATTCATGGAGGCAGAAGTATGACTGTGGAGCGCGAACAGCTTCTACGACCCGTATCAGATTCTCCAGGATCGGCGCAGGCTGTTGACGCGTCTGATGCGCAGGTCGAAGACTTCTATGTCGCTTCTCAGTGGCAGTTGATGTGGTGGCGCTTTCGCAAACACAAATTGGCGCTGGTGAGTGTGGTGATCTTGTGCATCCTCTACCTGACGGCCATTTTCTGCGAATTTATCGCGCCGCACGATCCAAATGCGTTTAATCAGGATTTTATTTACGCTCCTCCCCAACGCATTCATTTCTTCAGCGAAGATGGTTTCCAGCTCCGGCCCTTTGTGTATGGTTACACCAAGGAGCGCAATATGGAGACCTTCGCGCTGGATTATGTGATCGATACCGAACAGAAGTATCCCCTCTATTTTTTCGTGTCGGGGCATCAGTACAAGCTATGGGGCCTGTGGACGACCGATCTGCATCTGTTTGGCACACAGAGCGAGGAGATGCCGGTCTCCATCTTAGGGTCCGACCGCCTGGGCCGCGATCTCTTCTCGCGCATTCTCTATGGCGCGCGCATTTCGCTCTCGATTGGCCTGATCGGCGTCTTTTTGAGCATGATCCTGGGCGTGCTGATCGGCGGCATCTCGGGCTATTATGGGGGCACGATTGACCTGATCGTGCAGCGGGTGATCGAGCTGCTCGTTGCCATTCCCACCATTCCGCTCTGGATGGGCTTCAGCGCGGCCATGCCGGTCGATTGGCCACCCCTGCGCATCTATTTCGGCATCACCATAATCCTCTCGCTGATCGGGTGGAGTGGGCTGGCCCGCGTCGTGCGTGGCAAGTTTATTTCGCTGCGGGAAGAAGATTTTGTGATGGCGGCCCGCCTGATGAACGCCAGCGAGCTGCGCATCATTCTACGCCACCTTGTGCCCTCGTTTCTGAGCTACCTGATTGCCTCGCTCACCCTGGCCATCCCCGGCATGATTCTGGGGGAGACTTCGCTCAGTTTCCTGGGGCTTGGTCTGCAACCTCCGGTCATCAGTTGGGGCGTGCTGCTGCGCGAGGCGCAGAATTTCCGCTCTGTGGCGAATGCGCCCTGGCTTTTGCTGCCTGGGCTCTTCGTTGTGCTTTCCGTACTCACCTTTAACTTTGTCGGTGATGGGTTGCGTGATGCCGCGGATCCCTATGCCTAAGGCCTTGTCCGTAATTGGTTGTGGCTCCCAGAGCCAGCTTTACCAGCATAGATCGACGCAGCATTTACGCATCAACGCTAAGGGGCATACACGAGTCACAGCCGGTTTTGTGAAGATTTCTAGCTTTTGATGATTAAGACCTATCCGTAACTGGTTGCGGCTCCCAGAGCCAGGCTTCGCAGCATAGATCAACGCAGCATTTACGGATAAACGCTAAGGGAGAAAGCTCCTGCATGGTACAAGATGAGACGCCGCTGCTGGATGTAAGAAACCTGAAGACCTATTTTCACTTAGATGAAGGCACTGTGCGCGCGGTCGATGGCGTCAGCTTTACGATCGGCCGAGGCCGCACGTTGGGCGTGGTGGGCGAGAGCGGTTGTGGCAAAAGCATCATGGGGCGCTCCATCCTGCGGATTGTGGGTAGTCCTGGCCGCATCGTTGAGGGCCAGTTGCTCTATCACAAGCAGGAGGCAAAACAGGCTGGCACTGGCCATACCGAGGTGATCGACCTGGCCGCGTTGAACCCCAACGGGCAGGAGATTCGAGAGATCCGCGGTGGGGACATTTCCATGGTCTTTCAAGAGCCAATGACCTCGTTCTCGCCAGTGCACACAGTGGGCAACCAGATTTTAGAGGGCATCTACCTGCATCTGAAAGTGAACAAGGCAGAAGCTCACGAAATCGCCATCGATATGTTAAAGCGCTGCGGCTTGCCCCGCGCCGAACAGGTGCTCAATAGCTACCCGTGGGAACTTTCCGGCGGGATGCGCCAGCGCGCGATGATTGCCAGAGCGCTGGTCTGTCAGCCAGCCTTGCTGATCGCGGATGAGCCGACCACAGCCCTCGATGTGACCACCGAAACGCAGATCCTCAAGCTGATGCAAACGCTCCAGGATGATCTGGGCATGGCGATTATGTTCATCACCCATGATATGGGGGTCATTGCCGAGACGGCTCAAGAGGTGATTGTCATGTACCTGGGGCGCATCGTGGAACAGGCGGATGTCCGGTCCCTTTTCCGCGACCCGAAACACCCATACACCCAAGCCCTGCTGCGCTCGATCCCGCGGATTGAGCGCAACCGCAAGACTCGCCTGAACACGATTGAAGGCATGGTGCCATCGCCCTTTAATATTCCAGCAGGCTGCCCATTCCACACGCGCTGCCCAGTAGCCATCCCGGGCCGCTGTGATGTGGAGACGCCACCCACGGTGGATGTGGGCGACGGGCATCTGGTAAATTGTGTGCTCTATTGAGGGGTGCTGCGCCAGGAACAAGGCGTGAAATCCAGAAGGTTTTGAAAAGGCTCACCCACCGATCGCCCAGAATTCTGCAGACGAAAAACCAAAAATCTGTATGGAACCAATTTTAGAAGTCAAACAGCTTAAGAAATATTTCCCCATCACCCGCGGCTTTTTTCAGCGCCTCGTGGGTCACGTACGCGCGGTGGATGACGTCAGCTTTCAAGTGCCCAGAGGCAAGACCGTGGGCCTGGTTGGCGAAAGTGGTTGCGGCAAGACGACCGTCAGCCGCTGCATCCTGCGGGCGATTGAGCCCACCGACGGCGAGATCCTGTTTCACGATCAGCAACACGGGACGATCGACCTGACCACCGCGGACAAACAGCAGCTCAAGCGGGCGCGGGTCAACATGCAGATGATCTTCCAGGATCCTTTCTCTTCCCTCAACCCGCGCATGACGTTGCTGGATATTGTGGGCGAGCCGCTGATCATCAACAACGTGGCCAAGGGGAAAGAGGTTGAAGAGCGAGTCGCTCAGTTGCTGCGCCGCGTCGGGTTGCGCCCGGAATTCATGCGGCGCTACCCACATGCGTTTAGCGGTGGGCAACGCCAGCGGATTGGCATTGCGCGCGCCCTGGCCTTGCGTCCCCAGTTGATCGTGGCCGATGAGCCGGTCTCCGCGCTCGATGTCTCCATCCAGGCGCAGACGATCAACCTCCTGCAGGATCTGCAACAGGAGTTCAACCTCTCGTATCTGTTTATTGCGCATGATTTGAGTGTTGTCCAGCACCTGAGCGATCAGATTGTCGTCATGTATGTGGGCAAAATTGTGGAGATGGCAGACAATGAATCTCTCTTTTTCTCGCCCAAACATCCTTACACAGAGGCTCTGCTCTCGTCGGTGCGGCAACCAGACCCCGACAAAACGCATCATCGCATTGTGCTGGAGGGAGACGTTCCGGATCCAGCCAATCCGCCCAGCGGCTGCTACTTCCACCCGCGCTGTCGCTATGCCAAAGAGCGCTGCGCGCAAGAAAGCCCCCCCTTGGTCGAAGTCACACCGGGCCATTTTGCGGCCTGCCATTTTGCCAACGAACTCACCCTGCAAGGCGCGGGTTAGCGGTTGCAAATGAGCAATCAGCTGTGGATGCCAATCGGGGTTCATTGAGCATACAAATTTATCTATGGATACAGAAAAATTCCCATGAACGCACAACCTAAGAGCACGAGTGGATTTGGCCCCGCTGGTGGATGGACAGTCAAGTTTCATTCGCTTGCGCCGGACAAAGTATTGGATAAATTGAATCTCGACTTACCGGAATTAGCCCTGGTGCGCCAGGCTGCGGCAGCTGGTGACCAGGCGGGTGCGCTGCGTGCGCTCCTGGCTTATTACCGACACAAATACCCTCTCCAGGATGATGGCGCGGAGAATGCGACGCCGGGCGCGCACACCAAGCTCTCTGCCAAAGGCGCGCTCACCGAGTTGCCCGAAATCATCAGGACGGCTGATGCGCTCACACAACATATCTTTCAGTGGGGGCCCTATCCCGCGGCAGACTATGGCCCGGATATCGACTGGGCGTGGGACCCTGCCAGTGACATTGAATGGGTCGCGGCCATCTATCGCTTCTACTGGGCGAGACCTTTGGAGATCGCCTATATTGCCACGGGCGATGAGAAATATGCCCAAACTTTTGTCGACCTGACCGCCGACTGGATTGCGAAGCATCCGCTTGAGGAAAATGAAAAGACGCATCCCGTCTATACAGAATGGCATGGGTTTGTCTGGCTCGATCTCCAGACGGGCATCCGCGCAACCCAGCTCTGCCAGGCCTTTCGCACCATGGTTCATGCCGAGGCTTTCACGCCGAACTTCTTGGCCGTTTTCCTGGCAAGTATGTATGACCATCAGGTCAAGACCGAAAAATTGCCCATGGGCAAAATTCACAATAAGGCCATCTTTGAGCAGCGCGGGTTTATCAACATTGCCCACACCTTCCCCGAATTTAAGGAACGCCAGGCCTGGCTCGCGTTGGCCATGGAACGCACCAACGAAAATTTCCTGGCCCAGACCACCAGCGATGGGGTGCAGCGTGAGTGGTCGGGTGGCTATCACTTGGGAGTCCTGGCCGATGCAGTGGAGATCCGCAGCCGGATGGAGACGTTTGGCATTCCCGTGCCCGCGGCCTTCAACGAGCGGATCCGCAGCATGTATGATTACATCTACGGCATTGCCTCGCCGGATCTGGGCTTTCCCATGTTTGGCGACACCGCGCGGCCGCTTGTGGAAAGCCCCGACCGGAGCACGTGGCCGCTCTATGCTGCGCTCATGGAAGCCACCGAACTTCTGGGGGATCCAAAATATGCGGCCCGCGCCCAGTTGGATGAAGCCAAGTTACCGCCGCCACACAGCCACGCTTTCCGCGAGGCGGGCATGTATGCCCTGCGTAACGGCTGGGGACTTGAGCAGATCCAACTGACACTCCATTGTTCGCCACCCGCCATCACCTCGCACGATCAGCCCGACAATGGCACGTTTGAATTGTATGCCTATGGGCGTTGGCTGATGCCAGATAGTGGCTTTTATACGTATGGCCACGATCAGGTGGCGCGTGCCTGGCACAGACAGACGCGTGTCCACCAGACATTGACGCTCGATGGGCAAGATTCTCGCGAGGCCGCCCAACAGTTGCTCTGGCAGACAGAACCCGCATTTGATGCCGTCGTCGTCGAGAATCAGTCGTACCCGCAGCTGGCTCACCGCCGGACTATCTGGTTTGTGAATAAGCCGACTCATGGCCGGAGCTTTTTTGTGCTGCTCGACGAGGCCCTCGGCGATGCAACCGGACAGCTCGATCTGCACTTCCAATTCGCGCCGGGCGAGTTGCAGTTTGATCCAGCCAGTGGCCGGGCTACAACCACCTTCCCCGACGCCAACCTGCTGGTGCTGCCTGATCCTGCCATGCTGGGCCTGGCGGAGCAAAGTGATGGCTGGTTTGCCTGGCAATATGGCTCCCGCCAGCCGCGTCCGGCGATCCGCTATCAACACCGGCAGGGTGCGCCCGCCGCGTTTCTGACCGTGCTCGTTCCCTACATCGGCACAGCAGTCCCGCAGGCCGCGGCAAGCTTACCGCCCGACTTTGTGAGTGGTGATGCGCGGGTTGCGCTCGCTGTCTCGGTATTTGGCGAACGCTGGGAAGTCCAGCGCGACCTGACCCAGGGCAGCGCGTCGGCGTCGCAAACAGGCTGATCGATTCCTGGAGCCTTGTCGCGCCCACTTATGAATCGGCTTGAACGACTCACGGCCATCCTGCTGTTGCTGCAAGAGCAGCCGCGCACAGCAAGCGAGCTGGCACGCCATTTCGAAGTTTCGCGCCGCACAGTCTTGCGCGATATCCAGGCGCTGAGCGAAATGAGCGTGCCAGTCATTGCCCAGGCTGGGCCGGGTGGTGGCTATTCGCTGCCACCCACCTATCAGGTCAACCCGCTGCCCCTGACCGTGGGCGAAGCTTTTTTGTTGCAATTGACCCTCAGCCCGCTGACCAGATTGACGGCGGCCCCCTTTGCCGCGGAACGTGCCTCGCTCCTGGCGAAATTGCGCACGGTCTTGCCCGCGGAACTCGCGCCCGCGGTGGAGCAATTGCTGGCCGTGACCACGGTGGCAACCCCGACACGTGCTCAAGCCGCGCCCCACCTGGATGCGCTGATCGATGCGGCGCAACATCAACGCCCGGTCTGCATCACCTATCAATCTGCCGAACGCCAGTCTGTGCAGCATATTTTGCCCCGCCAACTTGTGCTCGAACAGGGGCATTGGTATTGCCACGCGCACGCGTTTGAGCGCGGGGAGACGCGCATCTACCGGGTGGATCGCGTCGAAGCCGTGCACCCCGCGCCAGCCAGCTACCAGACCAGTCCCCTGCCGCCAGACCGCCCATATGATCACGCTTCGCATCCGCAAGTGGTCGTGCGGTTGAGCAAGCGTGGGGTCGCCTATGTGGAGAGTGAACCCCAGCTCGGCCAGGCGATCCAGCGCCACGCGGACGGGAGTGGCTGGTTGCATTTTCGGTGCCCGCCCAGCGAATTGGCCTGGTACGCCCGTTATTTTGCCGGTTTTGGCGCAGAGGCGACCATCGAAGCGCCGCCCGAACTGCGCACGCTACTCCGGCAACTGGGCGAAATTTTGCTCCACCAATACAAAAATGGTGACACGCCGGTGTCACCATAGGGCTGCTATCCTGAATTATCAACTGAGGTTGATGGTACGCAACCGAGAATGAGAGCTACCCACCTCACCAATTCAGGAGAACTGCAATGACCCGCAAAGCCGATCAGACCCAGGCCGCACAATTCATCTGGCACAACGCCCGCCTGCTCGAACGCCAACGCTATGCCTATCACTTTCTGGCGGGCAGGCGAGAAAGCGTTCTTGCCGTGGTACGCGCCTACCAAAATGCCGATGGCGGATTCGGTCATGCGCTTGAACCGGACATTCGCTGCCCAGAGAGCCAACCGGTTCCCACGCAGCACGCGTTGGAATTTCTGAGCGAAATCGGCCTGGATGCCGAACTGGGGAGACAAATTGGCGATTATCTTGTCAGCATCACCACCGCGGAAGGCGGGGTGCCGTGGCTGCTGCCCTCCGCACATCACTATCCCCGCGCACCTTGGTGGAACACCGTGGCGGAGCCGCCAGCAGCGCTCAACCCGACCGCGGCCCTCGTTGGGCTGCTGTACAAAAACCGGGTGAACCATCCCTGGCTGGAGCGGGCCACCGCCTATTGTTGGGCGCAGATCGCCAGGCTGGAGCCAACCGATTTTCACGCGTTTGGCGTGGCTTTCACCTTTCTTGAGCATGTACCCGAGCGGGCACGCGCGGCGGGCGAGATCGAACGACTGGTGGCGCTGATGGTGGCCGGTGGCCTCGTGGCAGAGAGCGGGGCAACGGGCTATGTGCGCAAAGCAGTGGATTGGGCACCTACGCCCGATCACTTCCTGCGCCCCTATTTTCGCGAAGCGACGATTCAAGCCGACCTGGATGCGTTGGTGAATGCGCAACTGGCCGATGGTGGCTGGCCTGTTCCCTGGCCCCCGATCAGCCCGGCCTGCGAACTCGAATGGCGGGGCTGGATTACACTGGGAAACCTGCTGATTTTGCGCGCCAATGATCGATTGACATCCGCCGCATAATTCACTATTGCCAACTGCTGGTGCGCGCTTGCGCGCACTACTCCCCACTACAGGGCTCGCAGCCTCCTTCGGAAAGTCGAGCCCTTATCGGAAACCCAACTTTAGCACTTTGAGACCGCTGGAAAATCGTTGATAACAAAAGCGCCTGTTATACTTGCTGAGCCCCGGTGTTTAGCTGGTCTGTGCGAACAGGGTGATCGACGCCGCGGGCAATTGCCAAACTGGCTGTCTGCAACTTATTCACCAATTCAATAAGGATTTTGATACTACATGACGCGCGATACCCACGACATTCTGTCTAGCAATTGGCGTGCATTGGTGGCTCAATATCAGCAACCCGATGTACGGATCAGCATCTGGCAGATTGTGAATTCGTTTGGTGGTCTGTTTTTGTGTTGGGGATTAATCTACCTGAGCTTATCTGTTAGTTATTGGCTGGCGTTGTTGCTGGCCATTCCGGCAGCCGGTTTCCTGGTGCGGATCTTTATCATCCAACATGATTGTGGTCATGGCTCGTTTTTCAAATCTCGCCGGGCCAATGATTGGGTCGGGTCAATCTGTGGCTTTTTGACCCTGGTGCCTTACAAGTTTTGGCGCAAATCTCATGCCGTGCATCATGCGCATCATGCGGAACTGGAAGAGCGGGGTATTGGCGATGTCTGGACCATGACGGTGGCGGAATATCTGCAAGCGCCCTGGTGGAAACGCGCTGGCTACCGGGTCTTTCGCAACCCATTCTTTCTTTTTGGCATAGCGCCCGCGATCAACTTTTTGCTGTTAACCCGCTTACCTGTCGGGGGCGAAGCGCATTGGCGCCATGGAGAATATGCCTCCGTGTGGTGGACAAACCTCGCGATTGCGCTATGGATCACAGCCGGGAGCCTACTTATTGGTTTTGGGAATGTGATGGGGATTGTGTTACCGGTGATGATCATCGCGGGCAGCGTAGGAACCTGGCTCTTTTATGTGCAGCACCAATTCGAACGCACCTACTGGGAACACACACCGGAGTGGAATTATACGTTGGCGGCCCTGGATGGAAGCACCTATTATAAATTACCGCCGATCTTACAATGGTTTACGGGCAATATCGGTTTTCACCACATCCACCACCTCAGCCCTCGCATCCCCAACTATCGCCTACAGGAATGCCACGAACAAAATCCCTTGTTGCAACGTTCTGTCCAACTGACGCTCAGGAGCAGCTTGCAAACGGTCTGGCTCTCTTTGTGGGATGAAGATCGACGGCTTCTGGTTAGCTTTCGCGATGCGTTACAAAGCCAGTCGAACGTGGTGGCGGAGGGTGTGGTGGCGGAGAGCCAAATCCAGACTACTTACGGGGGATGATAATCCACAACACGATATATGGCAGGAGGCCGGGCAACCCACCGGGCAGCATTAATAGAATAAATAGCAGGCGAAACCAGAACGTGCTGATGCCAAAAAAGGCCGCTAGCCCACCACAAACCCCGGCAACAATCCCATCCTGGCGGCGTAGCTCATTCTGTGTTTGAAAGGTCATGCTTTCCCTCAACTTTCTGAATCTCCACCCTGAATTCTGCGCCCCTTGGTGTGCGTAGAGCAAAATTCGGGCATTGTAACCAGCGCCAGGATCGGCCTTAGATTTCCACCTGAAAATCCGTGCCGATCTCGCTGGCTTTGCTTATCTCTACGCCTATCCTCGTGGAAAGTTTCAGGGCAGCCGCAGCGCTACCACCTGGCCCCCAGTCATGGCCACCAGCTCGGCAGGCGTCAACTGAAAGATGGCGTGCGGATGACCCGCCGCGGCCCAGATCTGCTCGTACGCGAGCAAATCCTCGTCGAGCAAGGTGGTCAAAGGCTGATCATGCCCGATCGGGGGCACGCCCCCAATGACAAAACCAGTTTGCTCGCGCACAAAGTCGGCCTTTGGCTTGTGCAATGGTTCGCCAAAGAGGGCGGCGGCTCGTTGTTCATCGACGCGGTTGCTGCCGCTGGCAATCACCAGAAGCGCCCGGCCACTGGTGGCCCCCTGAAAGAGGAGCGACTTGGCAATCTGGCCGACGGTACAGCCAATTGCGGCTGCGGCCTCGGCCGCGGTACGCGTCGAGGCTGGCAGTTCGCTCACTTGATTGGTGAAACCGCGCTCATGCAAGGCATCCTGGACTCGCTGCGCGCTCGCTTTTAATGGCGTGGTCATTATCTCTCTTCCCCGCGTAGTTCACGCAAGCGCCCAACCAGACGCTTCTCTTCATCGCTCAGGTTGGTGGGCAGGGCCACCGAGACCTCGGCCAACAGATCCCCCCGCTGATCCGGCTGCTTCAATTTGGGCATACCCTGCCCGCGCAGGCGGAAAACTTTGCCATTCTGCGTACCCGCCGGAATGGTCAGCGCCAGGGAACGTTCCAGGGTCGGCACAACCGCTTCCCCACCCAGGAGCGCGGTGTAGAGATCTACCGGCAGCCTGATGCGCAGATCGTCCCCCTCGCGGGTGAACTCCGCATGGGGCTGCACTTCGATCCGCAAGATGATGTCGCCCTGGCCGCTCGCGCCGCGCATCCGCACTTTGGAGCCAGTTTTGACCCCACGTGGAATGCTCGCTTCCAGCCGGGTACCATCCATCATCTGCACGGTGCGGTTGGTGCCATGAAACGCCTCTTCCAGCGTCACCTGGGCAGCCACTTCATTGGTGGCTTCCTGGGCCCCGGCAAAGGGATCGAAGCCTGTTCGCTGGCGATATTGGGTGCCGGGGCGAGCCCCTGCGCCTGCCATGTTGCCGCCGAAGAGTGATTCGAAGAAGCTAGAAAAACCGCTGCCCCCACCAAACATCTGCTCAAATTCTTCGGGCGAAACAGTGCGGGTGCGGCCACCGGTCCCGCCACCAAACCCGCCCCAGTTCATATCTTCGGGACGGACGCCAGCGCGCTCGTATTGTTCCCACTGCGCGCCAAACTTATCATACTTCGAGCGTTTGTCCGCGTCACCGAGCACGGTATAGGCCTCGTTGACTTCCTTAAATTTGCGTTCCGCCTCTTTATCACCAGAGTTCTTGTCGGGGTGATATTGTTGGGCCAGCTTGCGAAACGCCTTTTTGATCTCTTTCTCATCGGCGTTGCGGCTCACACCGAGAATTTTATAATAATCTTTGTATTCCATAGTCACCTTACTCACTGAGGTTACGCAAGCCTCAACTGAAGATTCACGACTGAGCATCTTCTCGCCCACTGGTTAGCAGGCGCTGCATACCCCGAGTTACGCGCTGCCCCGGCTCACAACGACCCGCGCGGGGCGTAAAATCCGTTCGCCATCCAAATACCCTGTGCGTGTCACCTGGATGATATGCTCGGCAGGAGTTTGCGCATCTGCAATATAGCCAACCGCCTCGTGCAAATTTGGATCAAACTGTTGGCCCTGTGCTTCCAATCGTTCCACGCCATACCGTTTCAAGGTTTCGAGAAAAGCTCGCCGGGTCGCTTCGATATTGGCGACAAATGAGCTTAGATTGTCTGTGTCGAGCGTGTCCGCATGTTGCAGCGCCAAATCCAGATGGTCGGCCAGCGGCAGCATATCCTCCAGAATACGATTGCGAGCCTCGTTGACTTCCAGCGCATGACGCTGTTCCCAGCGCTTGCGTATGTTTTCCATCTCGGCTTGCAAGAGGGCATATTTCTCTTGCCAATTTTCGGCCTGCGCACTTTCCTGTGCTCGCTGCGCTTGTTCCAGGGCGGCGCGTGTCCAGAGTAGATCGCTCTCCGTCTGTTTCAGATCGGCCCCCTGGCGTTGGAGCGCTTCGGTTTTGATCGCCAGCTCACTCTGGCGCTCTTCCAACAGCCTGGCCTGCTCGCTAAGCGTTTTGCCTTGCTGCTCAACTTGCTGCTTTAACTCCTGATAGCGCGCGGCCAGCTTTTCATAATCTTCAACCGTCAACCGGGGCTCTTGAACAGGCCCGCGATTGGGGCGGTATCCACGACGTGGACCGTTGGGATAGAAAATATTCGACATCCCATTTCTCCGTCTGATAAAACGGGCGGAGCCACTCGCCCCGCCCGTTTGCGTACTGTATGGAACTGCTAAAGCCGCCCAAAAAGGGAACTGCAAACCGATGGCGATCCGCTAGCAGCTGACAGCCACCAGCCGCTCCCCGATGGTGCGCGCTTGTCCGGTCGGTTAGACCTGGCGGAACTCGCCTTCGACCACATCGTCCTCGTTCGGCTTGGTGCCATCTTGCGCACCATCGGACGTGGCCCCGTTCGGGCTGGCCCCATCCCCGCCCTGCTGATACATCTGCTGGGTCAGCGCATGGCTGGCCTGTTGCAATTGCTCGGTCAGCGAGCGGATGCGGGTAATATCGCTGCCATCCTTGGCCTGCTTCAACTCTTCGATCACATTCTCGATCTGGCCGCGGTCGGTTGCAGGCACCTTGTCACCCAGTTCGTTCAGCGACTTTTCCGTCACATAGATCAGGTTGTCAGCGCTGTTGCGGGCCTCGACCAGCTCGCGAGCCTGGCGATCCGACGCCTCATTCGACTTGGCCTCATTCACCAGGCGATCAACCTCTTCCGGCGACAAGTTGGTCGAAGCGGTGATCTTGACACTCTGCTCTTTGTTGGTTGCCTTGTCTTTGGCATTCACATTGAGGATGCCATTGGCATCGATGTCGAAGGTCACTTCGATCTGCGGCACACCACGCGGGGCCGCGGGAATCCCATCCAACCGGAAGTTACCCAGCGTCTTGTTGTCGCTGGCCATTGGGCGCTCGCCCTGCAAAATGTGAATATCCACCGCGGTCTGGCTATCTACCGCGGTGCTAAAGACTTCCGTCTTCTTGGTCGGGATCGTCGTGTTGCGGGGGATGAGTACTGTCATCACCGCGCCCATCGTTTCCAGACCCAGGCTCAACGGGGTGACATCCAGCAGGAGCAAGTCGCTCACTTCGCCACCCAACACACCGGCCTGCAACGCGGCCCCGACCGACACGACCTCATCCGGGTTCACACCCTTGTGCGCTTCTTTGCCAGTCAGGCTGCGCACCAACTCCTGGATCATCGGCATCCGGGTGGAACCACCGACCAGCACGACCTCATCCAGCGCTTGCGCCTTCAGCCCCGCATCTTTCAAGGCGTTGAAGAAAGGCCCCTTGCAGCGCTCGACCAGGTCCGCGGTCAATTGCTCGAACTTCGAGCGGCTCAGGGTCATGGCCAAGTGTTTCGGCCCACTGCTATCCGCCGTGATAAAGGGCAGGTTGATCTCGCTCTGCGGTGTGGACGAAAGTTCGATCTTCGCCTTCTCTGCAGCTTCGCGCAACCGTTGCAGCGCCTGGCGGTCCTGGCTCAGGTCAATACCCTGTTCGCGCTTGAACTCCCCAACCAACCAGGTCACAATGCGCTCGTCCCAGTCGTCACCACCGAGGTGTGTATCGCCATTGGTGGATTTGACTTCGATCACCCCGTCGCCGACTTCGAGCACCGAAACGTCGAACGTACCACCACCCAAGTCAAAGACCAGAATGGTTTCGTCGTTTTTCTTGTCCAACCCATAGGCCACCGCGGCCGCGGTCGGCTCGTTGATAATGCGCAACACTTCCAGACCGGCAATCTGGCCAGCATCTTTTGTGGCCTGGCGCTGGCTATCATTAAAATAGGCCGGCACTGTGATCACGGCCTGTTTGACCTCTTCGCCCAGATAGGCTTCGGCATCGCGCTTGAGCTTGCCCAGCACCATGGCGCTGATCTCCTGCGGCGTATAGGCCTTGTTCTTGGCCGGAACCGAGACACGCGCATCATGGTTCGGCCCCTCGGTGATGGTGTAGGGTACCATCCCAGCTGTCTTTTTGGTTTCCGCGTCATCAACGCGGCGGCCCATCAGCCGCTTGACCGAGTAAATTGTATTCTCGGGGTTGACCACGGCCTGGCGTTTGGCAGTAATGCCGACCAGCCGGTCTCCCGATTTGGAAAAGGCGACCACCGAGGGAGTTGTCCGGCTGCCCTCTGCGTTGGCGATTACAGTGGGGTCCCCACCTTCCATCACCGCGACAACACTGTTTGTGGTCCCTAAGTCAATGCCAATAATTTTACCCATGTGTGGTTTTGCCTCCGCTAGCATATTTTCACTGCGCAACCGACGACGCTGATGCATAAGTGCCCCAAAAAGGACGCCATCGCTGCTGCTGTATTCATTTACTAAGGCCATTGTAGCCCAAAAATATATGTACGGTATAAGGTTTGTATTAGCAAAGTGTTTGCGTTTGTGGGGGAAAGGGGGGCGGCATCCCGTTCTACCCACACCTGGCCCCGATTCGCCAATGATCGCTTCTTCCGCCACTTGTGGTATACTGTCCTCAGCACCTTAATAACCGAACAGGAAGCGAACCATTGGCGCAATTTGCAAGGTCGCGGCAGAGAATGCTTTCGCGCTGGGCATGGACTTAGCCCTTGTGAGCCGCACCCTGTGGGTTTGCTTTGTTATTGCGTTGAATATTTTGCGTTGAGTATTTTTATAAAAAGTTAAAGTCAGAGGTAGAAGCAACTCTTATGAGTAACCAAATTGCTGTCTTTATTGATTTTGAAAATGTGGCCCTTTGGGCTGAACAAGAGTTTTTGGATTTTGAATTAACTCCCTTGATGGAGTATCTGCAAAGTCGTGGGCCAGTCTCGCTCAAACGCTGTTATGGGGATTGGAGTCGCTTTTCGCGTTATCGCGACGAGTTGATGAACAATGCCATCGACCTCATACAAATTTACAGCGTGCGCGCAGGCAAAAATCGAGCCGATATCCGCATGGCCCTCGACGCCATCGAAACCGCCATCACCCGCCAGCAGATCCAAACGTTCGCCATCATTTCCGGCGACAGCGACTTTGGCCCGCTGGTGACCAAATTGCGCGAATATGGCCGCTACACACTGGGCATCGGCCCGCGCGATGTGACGCATCCGCTGCTCGTCAAAGCCTGCGATGAATTTATCTATCTGGAAGCGCTGTTGGCTGGGGCCCAGAATTTAGGCCCCCTTCAGGAGCAGGTAGCGCCCGACAGTGAAGCCGCACGCACGCTGCTGGGCAAAGCCTTGCGCATCCACGCCCAGCGGGGCGAATTGCCCGTCCTCGCCGCCAAGTTGAAGAAGACCATGCTCTTGATGGATTCTGCCTTCAACGAGACCAACTTTGGTTTTGCCCAATTCAAAAACTGGTTGGAAGATAACAACGACCTGCTGCAACTCTTTACCAAAGATCTGCAAGTCTATGTCGCGCCCAGCGGTTTTGTTTTGCCTGGCAATCAGGATGGCTTGCAGCTCTGGCAGCCAACCAACTCCCCTGAGTTCGAAGGGCTCAACGAGCAAGTCAGCGCGCTCGATTATGTGGGTGGCAAGTTGCCGGTTCGTGTCCAGTACAAGCAAATCCTCAATCGGCTCAAGATGACTGGGGTGGATTTTAGCACACGCCGCGATGTGCTGCGCGACATCTATCGCGAATTGACCGCTCGCCCCGGCCAGCGCACCACCGATGAATTGCTCGAAGAGTTGTGTAACCGCTACGAAGCCCAGGGCCTGATCCGCAGCAAGACCATGTTGCGTCAGATCTGGCAGATGGGCTTTCGCCAGCGCGCTTTCGACTACGATGGCGAGGTGGCTTCGGTGCATGTCGCGGTCTGGCTGGCCAAGGATATTGATAGCGAAGCGGCTTTTGTCCAGCGCGCCGAGGCCGGTTTTGTCTACGCGGTGATCAACGCCGGGCTGGAGATCGACCTGCCCGAATTGGCCGCGATTCTCACCAACGACCGCGAACACACCGACTATATCGAAAGCCTCCTGAACGATCTGCTGGAGCGATCTTTGATCGTCGAGCAAGAAGGGCGCTTTACCTTGCCCGGTTCCCACAGCGTCCCCTTTGCCGATGAACCCGCGCTCGAACCCGTGCTCTACGATATCCAGCACGTGCAACTGCCCGATAACATGCCCCGCACCCCCGACCGGGCCCGCGCGCTCGCCAAGACGGCCATGTTGCAGCGCTCGCAGGATTTTGCCGCTTCGGCGCGCAGCTATCTCTATGCCTGCCGCGTGCAGTGGGACGCGGTAGACACCGAGGAGCCGACCGCCACTCTGGAAGATCTGCGCTGGTATATGGCTTCGTACGCTTCGGTCAAGGCCGGGGAACTCTCGCAGATCCACCGCGACTATGCCCATTCGCGGCCCTATTATCTCGCCTTTTTCTATCTGGTGCAGGAGGATGACCCGCTCTGGGGGCGGATGCGCGGGCTGATCAACCCCATGCTCTCTTATTATTGGGTCAACGCCTGGCGCGAGTTGGGCATGACCGCGGGCAACCCCAATCTGAACGGGACCACACCCGCCGAGATCGCGGTGCGGGCCGCCACCCACGACGAGCAGGAACTGGCCCGGCTCTGGTTCGCCATGACCACCAGTCTGGCCGAAGTGAATCCTGGCCTGGTGCGACGCATCGCCAATCAGATTCGGCTCAATCGCAATGAGGGGCCGCAATACACGCAAGTGGCCGACGAGCTAGAGCAGATGTTGATGGAGTAAAGGCGGGCGTTCAGGGGGCCGGATCCAGGAGGTGGCAGTGGCGAGCTGGTACGCCGCTCAATCCTCGTAGAGCAGCGGCGACCCAATCGACGCGAGCAGGTGCTGGCTGATCGTCCGCGCGGCTGGGCGACAGGCGTAGACACAAGCCAGCCGTAAACGTGTGGCATTGGCATAAGCCCGAATCCGCTGCTGGACGGCAGGCGCAGGCGCATAGGCCGTGAGAAACCGCGCACTGGCCGTGCGTGCCTGCTGCCAGCTGATCTGCTGCTGGCGGGCGCGCAATTCAAAATGAACCAGCGCATTGGCAAGGTCCAACGCAGCTTCGCCCCTGGCCAGCGTATCAAAATCCAGCAGGCTAACCGCGCCTGCCCGCGAGATCAAGAGCTGCTTGTCAAAGAAATCACGATGCAACAAAACTGCCGGGCTCGCTGATCCTTGGAGGGCCTGGTAGACCGCTGCACGCTGAAGCCGGAGCTGCTCTGCAAAAATCGGGGACAAAAGCGCCAACCATCCCAGCCAACGCTCGAGTACCTGGACTTCATCTGCCGCGCTGTGGGTGGCAACCTGGCTTGGCAATGCTAGTTGATGCAAACGGCGCAAGGTTTGCCCCGCCAGTGCCGCCGCCTCTACAAATTCGCTCGTCCCCAACAATTCATACAGCGAAGTTCCGGCCAGCGGGCTCATCCAGAGGATGCCCTTCGCCAGGTTGCTCTCCAGCACGTGCGGCGTGGCAAATTGTCCTCCAGCCAATGCGGCCACCTGGTGTAGCGTGGTGGCAAGCGCCGCAATGCGGCGCGGGGGCACCACTTTGGCAAAACAATCTCCGGCTGAGCCATGCAGATGAACCACCGCACGCCGTTCGGGCCGGTGCACGAGCAATTTTGCCTCGGGTTGCGAGACCAGGGACGCCAAACCAACCAGGCGTCGGTCGGCCCCGCCAGTCTGCAACAGCAGCCCCAACTCTGGGCGACTACAGAGCGCCTCGGACGCCTGTGTTTGGGTCTCAGCCAACACCGTGCAAAAGGCATCCGGCTCCCCTAGCCATTGGCCGGCCACTACTTGCCCGGCTGCACTGTGATACTCCAACCCCATACACGTGGCCGATTTGGGCGAAATCCGCTGCAGGGTCAGCTGTTGCCTGCCTGCCTGCGCCTCGATCTCGATGGTTTCCAGGGTGCGGATCGCCGCGGGATAGGTCGCGAGCTCGCTCGGCTCGAGCACAGTTGGTTGCTTCCCCTTACTGTTCATCAGCGATCTCCTGCGCGCGTTGCAGGCTGGAAACAGCCTGGTCGATCCAATTGGGGTGATGGGCCCGAAACGGGCCGACTACCAGCCGCATCAATCTGGCTGCTGTATGCAGCCGCAAACGCTGTTCGTCAAACCGTGTGGCGGCTTCGCGCTGGTAGCCGCTGATCAGGCCACTGCGGACCTGGTGCGCGGCCTGCTGCGAAAGCCGCCCGCTACAGACCATCTGCTCCAATTGTGCCAGAAACGAACCGAGATCCGCCATCGGGTCGCCGCCCCCAGCGGCATCAAAATCGACAAAAGCTACCTGACCATTGGCGAGCAGCAAGATTTGGTCAGCAGAAAAATCGCCATGAATGCCGCGTGGTTTGTATTTGGCTTTGGCCAAGCGTTTTGTCAACCTGGCACTCAACCGCTGGGCAGGCTGCTGTAATGTGGGCAGCAGGGCCCCAATGGCCTGGCTCGCCACCGCCACTTCGGCAGCTTCGGCTGTCCAGCGATATTCGCGCACATTCACCGGGCGCTGATTGTGCAGGGTGGCCAGGGCGAGACCTGTCTGCTGGCCCCAAGCCGTACCGGTTGGGTCGCGCAGCAGCACCTGGTCGAATGGCTCGCCCTGCAACCACTCCGAGATGATGACCCCCGCACTGCCGGACCAGCCCAGCCGTTGTGGGATGCGCAAATTGGGTTGCGAGGTAAAGACCTTGGCCGCACGCCGCGCATTTGTATAGTCGTCCTCGTTGTAGAATTTGAGCAGAACCTGCTGATCGGCTTGCTGGATGCGCGTGACATAGCGACGATCTGGCTTGTAGCGCAGGGGAATCCAGTCTCCCGTCCACAAGGCTGGGTGATTGGGCAATAGCTTTTCCAGAAGCTGTTGGCGTTGCGCCGGGTCCGTCATGAGTGGCAGCGCGCCCAGACGGCGATCATTGGGGAAGACCAGCAACGCCAGCGCCAGGTGTTCGATCAAAACACTGCCCGGGCCTAACAAACTGGGTGCTGTGTACCGCTTGAGGAATTTTTGCGCCTTGCCCAGGTCATTGCCCCGATGCACATGCAAAGAGACCCAGGTCTGCTCGGTGGGCAACTGCACCGTGTAGCCGACCAAACAGCTGGTCTCTGGCTTATAGCGGACATACGTCGCCTCAACCGCCTGGATTGGTTGCTGAGGAAAGTGCTGTTGTAGCAACGCCAAAACCGCTTCAGCATCGAGCGCGGTGGCAAGCCCCGGCAGATCCGGCTCGCGGCCTACAAGCGTAGCATCATCAGGCGACAGCATAGGGTGCTGCCTCCGCTGGTTGGGGCGTTGGCGCCGCGGCTTCGGCGTGGCGCTGGCTCAGCATGGTGTGGTAGAGCGCGGCATATTTGCCATTGAGCTGCATCAGTTCGGCGTGAGTGCCCCGCTCGGTAATGAACCCCTCGTCGATAAACAAGATCAGATCCGCCTCTTCCACCGCGTACAGGTCGTGCGTGACCAGGAATGTGGTGTGGCCAGCGGCCAGGCGCGTCAATGCTTCGCGTACAAGCTGCTCGTTTTCCTGATCCAGGCTGACAGTCGGCTCATCCAGGATCAAAATGGGGGCCCGCCGTACCGCGGCGCGTGCAATCGCCAATCGCTGGCGTTGACCGCCGGAGAGTGTGGCCCCGCGCTCCCCTAAGACTGTCTCGTAGCCGTTGGGTAGCGCCATGATAAAGTCGTGGGCATTGGCCAGTCGTGCCGCCTCTTCAAGCTCGGCCTGTGAGACATCGCTGGCTCCATGGGCAATGTTGTCGCGCACGCTGACACCAAAGAGCACGCTCTCTTGCAACACAATGCTGATCTGCTCGCGCAACGAGCGCACAGTATAGCTGCGAATATCCTGCCCGTCGATGCAAACCCGGCCCGCGGTGGGATCATAAAGGCGCAGCAGCAGGCTGACCAAGGTCGATTTGCCCGCGCCCGATGGGCCAACCAGCGCCACTTGCTGGCCCGGTTTCACCTCAAAGCTGGCCTGTTGCAGAATCGGTTGGTCGGGGGTATAACCAAAAGTCACCGCGTCGAATGTGACCAGACCGCGGAAACGGGGCGCTGGTTGGGCATCGGCCCGATCCCGAATCTCGACGGGCGTATCCAGGATGGCCAAAACCCGTTCGCCCGAAGCCGCGGCTTTGGCAATGCGGCTGGTATATTTGGCGAGATCGTTCATCGGGCGGAAGGCGCTCTTCAGGTACGAGAGGAAGATCACCAGGTCACCCAGGGACAGCGCGCCGCTCAACACCAGGCGAGCGCCAAACCAGAGCACCAACGCGGTGCTCGCCCCAATGAAGAGATCCACCCCCCGTTCGAGGCTGGCCGAAAGCCGGGCCGAGCGCGCCCCCTCCTTGAGATTTTTGCGGTCTTGGGTGGAGAAGTGATTTTCGAGCTGTTGTTCCAACCCAAACGCCTGGACCACACGGATCGCGCCCAGCGCTTCGGCTGCATTCGCGGCCAGGGCCCCTTCGCGCTTGCGCTGCTCGCGCGCCACGCTGCGGATCTGCCCGGAAAGCCGCGCCATGAGCAGCGACACAATCGGAAAGACCGCAATGGCGAGCAGTGCCAGTTGCCAGTTGAGCCAGAGCATCATCCCGACCATGCCCACCAGCGTGAGAATATTGACGACCAGTGGCAGCATGGCGGTGACAGCCACTTCTTGCAGGCGCGTAATATCCCCGATGAGATGCGTGAGCAGATCGCCACTTTTGGCGCGCTGGTGAAAGCCCAGCGAAAGGTGCAGCATGTGCCCATACAGCTTGCGGCGGGCGCGGGCCAGGACCCGGTTGCCCGCCAAGGCCAGCCCCACCGTGCTGATATAACCGGTCAGCGCCCGCCCAGCCGTGACCAGCAGGAGGGTGCTGGCGACCACCCCGAAGAAAAAGTTCGCATCCAACCCTTGCAGCCAGGTGGCAACGGCCGCTGGTAGATTGTGCAGAGGCGCGCCGCTGACATAATCGACCACGAGTTTGAGGGGCCAGGGCTCCAGCAGGCGCAACACAATCCCCGCGAGCAGCGAGCAGAGCGTGCCAACGAGTAGCGGCCATTCACCGGCTACCTGGCGGCGAAAATAGCTGAAGATGCGCCATAAACTCGGCAAGCTCTGGCGGATCGTCTCCGGTTTTGGGGGCGGTTTGGCGGCCTTAGTGGCGCCCGACGTGGCGGGCACAGGCTCGGCTACGCTGGGCTCATCCTCCGGGGCTGGGTGGGCTGGCGGATCTGCCGCGCGCATTGGCGATACCACTTGGGCATGGGCCAGAATCTGCCGCGCCACATGATCCCACGTGTGGTTGGTGCGGATCGTGCGGCGCGCGGCTTTGCCGAGCTCGGCTGCCAGCCAGGGATCGGCCTGGAGGCGACTCAGGGCCTCGGCCAGGGCGCGGGCATCACCGGGTGGGCAGAGGAGGCCATTCACGCCATGCTCGATCAAGTCGGTGAGTTGGCCGATGTTGCTGGCCACCGTTGGCAGGCGTGCGGCCATATATTCATACACCTTGAGCGGCGAGAAATAGAAATTCTCCAGGGCTGGGTAGGGCGCAACCGCAACATCCATCGAGGCCAACCAGGCAGGTACCTGCGCAGGCTCCACGGCTCCGGTGAAGTGGACAGCCGCGAGCAGGCCACGTTCCTGCAGCGTTGCGGTCATCGAGTCGCGGCACGGACCATCCCCAATAATCAGCAGCCGCGCGCCGGGGTTATCGCGCTGGAAGAGCGTAAAGGCATCGACCAGCACATCCAGGCCGTGCCAGGCCTTCAGGGTGCCGACAAAGCCAACGGTGAAGGTATCGGGCAGGGGCAGCAGCGCCGGTTCTACATGTTTGCCAAACCGGGTTGGATCCACCCCATTGGGCAGAACATGGATACGCCCCTGCGCTTCGCGGAAATTGTTCAAATAGGCAGCCACGCCGGTAGAGACGGGCAACAACGCGGTTGCCGCGCCAAAGACCCGCTGGGCAACGACCTGCGCGCCTGCCTGGTCAACCAGGCTGCGATGTTTTGCCTGTTCTTCGATCAGCGGGGCATTCACTTCGAGCAGGCCGGGGATGTCCCGGTCGCGGGCAAATTCCATACCTGCATAGCTCCACAACGAATAGCGCTCGTAGATCAGATCAAACGGGCCCGTAGAGGCCAGGGCGCGGTGCAGCGCCTCGTTGGCGGCCAGGGCCGCGGCTTCACGTTGGGCTGGCTCACCCTTGCGGATCGCGGGCAGGGCATGGACTACCAAACCTTCCAGCTCAGGCGGTGGATCCCCACCTGGCCGCGTGGTGAATAGTTCAACCGTGGCCCCTTGGCGTTGCAAGGCGCGGATCACTTCCTGCACATGGATCGACGCGCCTTTGTTGCCAAAAACCGGAATGCCTAAGTCAGCAGAGATATAGGCAATTTTCATAAAAGAGCCTCCAGGGCTGGCAAAGGAGCAGACTTGACCAGCGAGGTTTGATAGAGGGTGCGGATCTGCGCGCTGTTCTGGTGGATATCGAATTGGCTCTCGATCAGCGAGCGCGCGTTCTGGGCCAGGCGCACGCGCAGCGTCGGGTCAATCAGGAGATGTTCGAGCGCGGCGGCCAGACTGGCCGGGTCACGCTGCGGTACCATTAACCCGGTTTGGTTGTGCTGCAAGACTTCGGGGATGCCCGTGACGTCGGTGGAGATGCACGGCGTTCCCAGCGCCATTGCTTCGAGCAAGACAGTGGGCAGACCATCGCGGTTGCCGTCCGCACCAATCACACAGGGTGCGGCAAAGGCCGCGGCCGACTGTACGTGGCGAATGACCTCACTCTGGGGCTGGGCACCAAGCAGCCGCACAATCTTCTGCAACCCCAGTTGGTTGATCTGCGTTTGCAACTGCTCGGCCAATTCCCCATCGCCAAGAATGTCGCAACTGAAATCATCGAGGCGATGAGCCAGGATCGCGCACGCCGCGATCAGCACATCCATTCCCTTCTTTTCGACCAGCCGCCCCACGCTGACGATGCGCCGGGGCCGCTCTTCGGGCGATTGCCAGGGAAAACGCGCCAATTCCATCCCGTTGTAGATGCGCGTTACTCGGCTGGCTGCATCTCCGAAGCGGCTGTGCAAATAGGCCAGGTTGTAATCGCTGACGGTGACTACCTGCGCGGCATCCTGCAATTTACGTTGCAGGTCGCTGTTGATGACGCTCTCGTGAAAAATATCTTTGGCGTGGGCTGTGAAGAGGTAGGGCAGGCCGGTCAGTTGATGGACGAGCCAGGCCACGGTGGTGGCCGCGGTGCCAAAATGCGCATGCAAGTGGGTAATGCCGCGCTGCGGACAGATACGCGCCAATTCCAGCGCCTGGCAGATGTCGCTGACTTCCAGGATCACTTCGCTGTTGAGGGCGCGCCATAAGTTGGGGTATTGCTGGTGTGCTTGCTGTAATGTCCGCCAGAATTGGCTGGTGCGTGGCTCTTTGGACGAGATGTAACAAACTGGTGCTTGCACACGCGCATAATTTTCGTGGAAACGTCCTTCGTTGGAGGAGCGCAACGAATAGATTTCAACCGGCAGGCCGGCAGCTTCGTGCGCCAAAATCTCGTTCACAATAAAGGTCTCCGAAAAACGCGGATAGACTTTTAAAAGATATGCTACACGCAGTGGATTGGCGGCCATATAAACTCTCCTCGACTCAACTAAGATAATAGAGATTAGGGGTTCCAGGGGCAAAACATTGCGGATGCATCTCCTGCACGCCGACCAAGCGAGCAGCAGCGGCCCACGCCGCGCCAACGTTCGAAACGCTGAGCCCCGCTGGGTCTGCTGGCGGAGCAGGCACACGCCGCGCGATCGGGTTGAAGCACGGGCTGGTGATCACCGATAAAGCGACTCGCGCGCCAACAATTCGCTGACCAAACGCGGGAGCCGCGTAAACCCATTCATGTCAATCGCATTGTCTGTGGCAGGTGCAGTTGGGTCGGTGGTGGCAAGCCAGCGACTCAGGCGTTGCGGTGACAGATCGTCGGGGTGAAGCACATCGAGCAGACCGAGCGCCTGCAACCGTTCGGCGCGGATCCACTGTTCCTGGCGAGGTTGGGTGCGCGGCACGATCAACGCCCGCTTGTGAAGGGCCAAAATCTCGCAGACCGAGTTGTAGCCTCCCATGGAAACCACATAATCTGCCTGGCGCAACAACGGGACCGGGTCGCTGACAAATTCGCGCACCTGGAGCTGCGGATTGTGTTGGGCGAGCCGCTGGATCTGCTTGCGCTCGGCAAGGGGCATATAGGGGCCCGTGAGCAAAATCCCCCGTGTATTGGCGGGCAATTGGGCGCTGGCAAAGGCCTGGGCCAACCCGCTGCCATCCTGGCCACCCCCTACCATACAAAGGGCTGAACGGAGCCCGCGTCGGTTGAGGATCCGCCGACTGCGATGGTTGCGCTTTGGCCCCTGCGCCGACCGATCTAAATAGCCTGTGTAGCGCACCTTACGGGCCAGGCTGGCTTCCCAGCCATATTCGTGGACGAGATCGTAGACTTGTGGATCGCCATAGACCCACACTGCATCATAATAGCGCTCGACAAGCGCGCTGCCTTGGCTCTGTTCCCACTCTCGGCGGGCGACATCGGGCTCGTCGAGGACATCACGCAGCCCGAGCACACAGCGAGTATGGCCCCGATCGCGCAGGGACGCCAGCGCGGGCAGCAACTCGTCGCCAAATCCATTCGCGACCTTATCGACGATGAGCAGATCGGGCTGAAATTGTTCGAGCGCGTGCTGGATCACACTGCGCCGGAGGCCGATCAGGTCGTCGAGGGGCATCGACAAGGTGCGCGGGCCATAGCGACCATGCGCATCTTTGCTCACGCCTGGCAGCGACAAAAGATCGACATCCGGGGGCAGGGTAAAGGCCGCGCCTACCTGGGTGCCAGAGATCAACAACGTTGTTGGTGCAGGTTCGGTCTGACTGAGCGCATGGGCAATTGCCAGGTTGCGGCGAATGTGTCCCAAGCCTTGCGTATCGTGGGAATAAAGCGCTACCCGTAATTGTTGATGGTTGCTCTCATCCATATCCTGAACACTCCTTCTACGGCGATGTATGATCCTCTCGGTTGGTCTGAGGGGAATACAGGCCTCTCCGCTAGAATATCGTACAAATTGACCAGCGTCTTGCACGCCAATGGGTGCTGGTCACAACGCCGAATGAATGATCATGCGTGCAGGTGATGCATCGATCACTGAGCAATTGTTAATCGACTTATGCACAAACTGCCATAGATCAATACACGAGATTGCGATACAGTGTAGATACAGAATTTGTGGCCTCTTCCCTGGCGAACGCGCCCGTTTGGTCGAAGAGAACCCAAGGGCCTCCATCCGAAGCAGCCCCATTTGCACAAATACATCCTTCCTGGGCGGATGATGGCAGCTGGGGCATGACGTTTGCTGGATGCTGTGTTATACTCGGCTCACATCACCATCATATTGCTGAAGGAGTTGACGTTGACATCACCAATTCATGTGTTGGGTATGGTTGGCAGCTTGCGTCGTAAATCGTACAACAAGCTGTTGCTGCAGGCTGCTGGAGAGAACTTGCCACCGGGCATGACGCTTGAGGACTTTGATCTGGCGCCTTTGCCGATGTATAACGAGGATCTCGAAGTCGATGGATTGCCCACCCCCGTGCGCGAGTTTCATGATCGTCTGGCCGCGGCCGATGCGTTTTTGTTTGTCTCCCCCGAATACAATTTTTCGATCTCTGGTGCGTTGAAGAATGCGTTGGATTGGGCCTCGCGACGCATGAGCGATGGCCGTCTTTCCCCCTTGACCGATAAGCCTGCTGCCATTTTTGGCGGTGGTGGGCGCCTGGGCACTGCACGGGCTCAATTACACCTGCGCGACATTTTGATCCACAACAATGTCCATGTTTTGAATAGCCCACAGGTCTATGTGATTGGTGTTCGCTCCCACTTTGACGCCGATGGCAAGCTCATAACCCCTGCTGTCCAGGAACAGATTGTCCAGTTGATGGATGGCCTGGCCGGGTGGACACGCCGCCTGCGTGGCTATTGACACGAGCCATTCACCAGGCCGAGCCTGTCTCTACCCCACCAGGTTGCGCATCCCGGAAGGCTGGCTGAACATTAGCCGAGGGGCAGAGAGGCTCTGCAGATATCGACAGCGAGTTGCAGAGCCTCTCCGAGCACCTAATTATTCTGAGGAGAAATGGTAGCGGAAGTTTGGTCTCTTGTCGAGACAATTCGACCTACGTTCAGATAGCTCTTACCCTACATTTACCACTCGGCATCCCCATAAAAGTCACCGTGATCACGCTGGACAAAGGCTTCGACCTGGGCGCGGATATCCCCCAGGCGAAAGTGCGGGCCATGGCCAGGATAGCAAACGGTCTCATCTGGCCAGGTCAGGACGACGGTGCGCAACGTGTGCAACGTTGTGCGGAAAGCCTCTGCTGAACGGGTGCGGCCTGGCCCACCGGCGAAGATCGTGTCGCCGACGATCGCCCGCGTATCATCCTGGAGCACAAAGCAGATCTGGTCGTCGATATGGCCGGGCGCTTCATAGACTTGTAAGGTGTGGGCACCGACGGTCACCTGATCGCCGGTGGTTAAGGTGCGGTCCAATGCAAAGCCATTTTAGATCGCGTCCGGGTGGCCGAAGATCGGCACCCCGAGCCGCTGGCGCATCTCCTCCAGCGCCCCAACATGATCCGGATGGGTGTGGGTCAGCAGGATGGCGATTGGCGTGCTGCCTGCCAGCATCTCCTGTAGGCTGTCGGGGTCCGCACCAGGATCAAACAAGACGCTCTGCCCGGTATGCGGACAGATCAATGCGTAGGTGTTCATCGGCCACGGCCCAACCGCGCGGCTGCGTAATTCCAGGCGTTGCTCACTCATGCGTATCTCCTCAAGGTATTTGTATACAGGTAGACAAGGAAACAGGGTACCAGACCCGTTCTCTCCATCCCCCTACCTCCCTATCTCCTCACCAATTGTACCCGTTCTAATCCGCCGCAACCCATTCTTCAAACCGCCGATATTGGCTCAGATAGAGATTGGCATAGAATCCACCCTCTGCCAGCAGACTTTCGTGCGTGCCGCGCTCGATGATGCGATGATCGTTGACCACCAACACCTGGTCGGCGTTGCGGATCGTGCTGAGGCGGTGGGCGATCACAAAGGCGGTGCGCCCTTCGAGCAAGCGTAAAAGCGCCTCCTGAATTTGGATCTCGGTGCGGGTATCCACGCTGCTCGTCGCCTCGTCGAGGATCAAGATGCGGGGGTCGGCCAGGATTGCACGGGCAATGGCCAGCAATTGACGCTGCCCCTGGCTGAAGTTATGCCCCTGCTCCGAAACGTGCGTCTGGTAGCCCTGCGGCAAGAGACGGATGAAGCGATCGGCATTGGCGAGCGTGGCCGCGTGGATCACGTCGGCGTCGCTGGCATCCAACCGCCCATAGCGGATATTTTCCATCACCGTGCCGGAGAAGAGGAAGGTATCCTGCAGCACAATGCCCAACTGCGCCCGCAGGGAGGCTTGTTGCACCGAGCGGATATCGTGGTCGTCGATGGTGATCGACCCGGCGGTGACATCGTAAAAGCGGCTGAGCAGGCTGATGACCGTGGTCTTGCCCGCACCAGTCGGCCCAACCAGCGCAATCGTCTCGCCAGGCCGGGCTTCGAGCGACACATCTTGCAGCACTGGCTTGCCCGCTTCGTATTCAAAGCTGACGTGATCAAAAACGACCGCGCCCTGAATGTCACTCAGCGGCTGCGCATGGGGTGCATCCTGCACTTGCGGCTGCTCGTCGAGCACCTCGAAGATGCGCTCCGCCCCGGCCATGGCCGATTGCAATTGATTGTACAACATGGCGATGGCTCGCATCGGGCGGAAAAAGTTCATGATGTAGACCACAAAGGTGGCAATCACCCCCACTTCGACAACGCCGCGCAGCGCCAGCCAGCCCCCCAGCAGCGCGGTGGCCGCAATGGTGATTGTGCTCATGGTGGTGAACATCGGGCCGAGGCTGGCGATGATCACATCCGCTTTGATGCCGGCATCGCGGCTGGCCGCGTTGGCGACCATAAACTTATCCACGGTGTCGGCTTCACGCGCAAAGGCTTTGACCACCCGCAAACCTGCAATATTCTCTTCCATCACCGTGTTGAGTGTGCCCAGACTGCGCTGCACATTGCGGAAGGATTGGCGACTGCGCCGCGTCACTTCGCCGGTGATCCAGAGCATGATCGGCAAGATGATCACGGTGCCCAGCGCCAATTGCCAGTTGAGCAGAAACATGGCGATCATGATGCCGCCGAACATCAGAATATTGCTCGAGAATTCGGTCAATCCATTCGAGAGCGCACTATTCAGCGCTTCGGTGTCGTTGGTCACCCGGCTCATCAGGTCGCCCACGCGGTGTTTGTCGTGGTAGGCCATCGAGAGCGATTGAATGTGCTTGAAGAGCACCGCGCGCACGTCGGCAACAAGACGCTGGCCCAGCCCCACCATCAACAAGCCCTGAACCACGTTGGCAATGCCCGCCCCCGCATAGACCAGCAACATCCACAGGCTGATGCGAACGGTGCCGGCCAGGTCGCCGGGGATGATGTGATGGTCGATTGCGCGGCCAAAGAGGATCGGGCCGAGGAGCCCCAAGAGGGTGCTGACAACGACCAGACTGGCAACGCCTGCCAGCCGCGTTCGGTATGGGTTGAGATAGCCGAGCAACCGACTGACTGTGTCCCCGGTGTTTTGGGCCGCTTCGCCCGTCAGCCGGGCACCGCCGTGCATGCCCAAGCGCACGACTGGACGTTCTCCGCTGTTGTTGCTCATGCTGTTTGCCCCCCTGCTACATCAGCCAACGGTCTGTTTTCGCCCAGTTGGGAATGGTAAATTTCCTGATAGATCGGACTGCTGGCCAGCAGATCGTGATGTTTGCCCTGCGCCACGATCCGCCCTCGATCCAACACAAGGATTAAGTCTGCGCCCAAGACGCTGTTGATGCGCTGCGCAATGATGAAGGTCGTGCGCCCGCGCATGAGTTCGTCCAACGCTTGCTGCAACCGATATTCGGTCTCCATATCCAGCGCGCTGGTGCTGTCATCCAAAATCAGAATACCGGGCTGGATCAACAAAGCCCGGGCAATGGTCAGGCGCTGTTTCTGGCCGCCAGACAAATTCATGCCCCGCTCCTGCACTTCGCTTTCGTAGCCATTGGGCAGACGCATGATGAAATCGTGGGCTTGCGCGGCAGTGGCCGCGGCGATCACTTCGTCCAGCGTGGCATCGGGACGGCCATAGGCAATATTCTCGCGGATGGTGCCGCTGAAGAGTGTATTTTGCTGCAAGACCATGCCAATCTGCTTGCGCAGGGTTGGCACATCCCACTGCCGCACATCCACCCCGTCGATCAGAATACGGCCCCCATTGACATCATAAAAGCGGGGGATGAGGTGGACGAGCGAGCTTTTGCCCGAGCCGGTTGCGCCGAGCAACGCGACTTGCTGCCCGGCTTCGACGGTGAAGCTCACTTCGTGTAGAACCTCGTACGATGCCGGTGCTGTATGGCCGTTGCTGTGATAGCCATTCCGAGTGCCATTTTGCGCGCCATTTTGGGCAAACGGTGTGGCGGAGTCCGCATCCTCGGGCGCGACCTGGTAATGGAAGCTGACGCGCTCAAAGGTGACATCACCCACAATGCGCAGCGCCTGATGGGGCGTGGCGGGCGGACGGATCGCGGGCTCGGTTGCCATCACTTCGAGGTAACGTTCGGCAGAGGCTTCGGCGCGCGAGACCATGGTCAGCATATTGCTGAGCAAGAGCAGGGGTGCCATGCCGATCATCAAATAGTTGTTAAAGGCGACCAATTCACCGATGGTCAGGCGGCCATTGAGGGTGTCGATGCCACCCCACCAGAGAATCGCCACCGAGCCCAGACTGGTGATCAAGGTGAGAATAGGAGAAGCCAGGGCCAGCAAATAGCCTGCTTTGATGTTCTGGTGCATAAAGTCTTCGCTGGCCTGTTCAAACTGTTGCACGGCGTGGCGCTCGCGCACATAGGCTTTGACCACCTGTACCCCGGCCAGATTTTCTTGCACCAGTGTGTTGAGGGTGGCGAGCTTCTGCTGCACCACGGCAAAGAGGGGTTGCGCCAACCGCATAATTGTGCGGATGACCACCGCGGCCACGGCCAGCAGCACCAGCACGATCAGCGAAAGCCGGGCATCGGTGTAAATCATCATCACCACACTCCCCGCGATCATCAGGATGGCGCGTAGGAGCAGCGCAACCCCGGCGCTGGTGAACATGCGCACTGTATCGACATCGCTGGAAAGCCGCGTCATCAATTGGCCGGTCTGCATCTGGTCCAAATTGGCGAACGAGAGCCGCTGAACATGGTCAAACAATTCGTTGCGCATGTCGAAGGCCAGCCATTGCGAGAGCCGGGCCCGGTAATACCCTTGCCCCAGCGTTGCCAAAGCGCCCAGTACCGCGGACCCCAGCATGACCAAGGCGCCCCACCAAATCGTGGTCATATCCCCGGCGCGAATGCCGTCGTCGATGATCGCACGGAGCAGCCATGGCACGAGCAATTCCATGGCCACGGGCAAGACCACCAACGCCAGCCCCATAAAAAGAATAAAGTGATAGGGGCGCAAAAATCGCACCATCTGTCGTAATGAAGTCATTCAGCCTCCGGAACTTCCATCAAACGTAAGAGATCGGTCAATGCACTATCGATCGCTGCAATCTGGTCTGGGGGCAAGGTGGGCAAACGCCGCCGCAACAGGACGATCCCGCCCAGGGGTGTTTCCGCGGCCAAGGCTGCTCCCGCTTCGGTCAGCGAAACGATCACCACCCGGTTGTCCTCGGTCGACCGGGTGCGCACCACCAGATCTTTCCCTTCCATGTTGCTGAGCACGGTTGAGGCCACGCTGGGGCTGCAATAGAGATATTCCTGGACTTGCCCAACCGTTGCCGAGCCAGTTTCGGCCAAAAAGCGGAGCACGGAGAACTCGCGCGGCAGAATTCCCCGCTCATCCACCTGGCGCGCGTACTGGCGAAGATAGCGATAAAGCCGCAAAAATTTGTGAACAGTCTGTCCGGCTAATTCCGTCGATGGTTCAGATTGTGCCATTGGCCTCCTCAATCATTCTGTTTCGAACAATTCGGTACAAAATATTTCGTTGACGATATAATAAAGTGAGGATGAGTAGTTGTCAAAAGCGAAGAGTGAAACTTGATGCGTGAAAAGTCGTTCACCGTTGATGATTCGTCATGCG
The DNA here is from genome assembly GCA_964541665.1 of uncultured Caldilineaceae bacterium. Lineage (GTDB taxonomy): Bacteria > Chloroflexota > Anaerolineae > Caldilineales > Caldilineaceae > CFX5. Next base: position 91,116 of record CAZIRP010000009.1, read on the forward strand.
TCAAACGTCATGCGGCCATTGGTCGGTCGGCAGTCGTCCATCGTCTATTATTTATGCCCGCCCAACCTTACGCCTGCCCGATTTTTCATCAACATTTGAGCAAAACTTCAACACTTCTTAACAACTTTCTGTTATGGTAAAGCGGTTCAGAAACAGAAAGGAGAACCATGATGAAATCGTTGGGCAAGTTCGAACGGTATCTGATCGAAGAGTTTTACGATGATTATCGCGAAGGCACGTTGAGCCGACGTTCGTTCATCCGCCGGGTAGCTTTCATCACCGGCAGCATGACCGCGGCTTCGGCAGCCATGCTGGCCGTAGGGTGCCAGCCGATCGAAGTGCCGCCACCAGGTGCAACCATCCCCCCTGCGGAGGATGCGGAGACGCCGACCCCCGCGGCCGAAGCAGAAGATGGTGCCGTACCCGGCGCGCAAAGTCCCCTCTCTGTGCCCACCGACGACCCCGCGGTGATCGGTGAAACCATTACGTTGACCAGTGGCGGCGAGGAGATCGGCGGCTATCTGGCGCAGCCTGCTGCCGAAGGAGTGTATCCCGCGGTGCTGGTCTGCCACGAGAATCGCGGTTTAACGCCGCACATTGAAGATGTGGCCCGTCGCTTCGCCAAAGAAGGCTATGTGGCGCTGGCGCTGGATCTGCTCTGGCGCGAGGGCGGCACGGCCAATATCGGCAATGACGAGCGTCCCGGTTTGTTGACCGGTGCCGGGATCGAGCGGCATGTGGGTGATTTTGTGGCCGCGCTGGGTTATGTGCAAGGGCTCGGAACTGTCGACGCCGAGCGCATCGCCATGACCGGTTATTGTTTTGGTGGCGGCGTCACTTGGGCATGTGCCACGGCCATCCCCGAACTGAAGGCGGCTGCGCCCTATTACGGCCCCGCGCCCGATCTGGAGGCAGTGCCCAACATCCAGGCGGCGGTCTTGGGGGTCTATGCCGAGCAGGACGAGCGCATCAACGCGGGGATTGAACCGCTACAAGCCGCGCTCGACGCGGCGGGTACCACCTATCAGCTCAATATTTATCCGGGCGTCAACCACGCTTTCCACAACGACACCGGCGAACGCTATGTAGAAGAGCAGGCGCTGCAAGCCTGGGAAGATACCCTGGCCTGGTTTGCGCAGTACGTTTGAGTCCTGAGTCCAGAGTCCGAAGTCCGAAGTCCAGAGTCCGAAGTCCTGAGTCCGAAGTCCAGAGTCTAGAGTCCGAAGTCCAGAGTCCGAAGTCCAGAGTCCGAAGTCAAATCGTGACTCAGTACCCTGGACTCAGGACTCCAGACTAAATCAAATGGAACTCGGTTTGGCGGCCGGCCAACCAGCGCATCTGCCCGCCACTGAGTAGCGCATCCTCTTCGAGCGCGATGCGGACGAGCTGATCGCCCCATTCCGGCACAGCTTTGCGCACGTTGAGTTCGATCGAGTAACAGGTTTCATCGAAGAGTTCATATTCCCCCCGACCAGGCACGCCCCCTTGCTGATCCCACAGGCCGATCACGGGGCCAGCCGCGTGGCCGTGATAGCCGAGCGCGTGGGTGTAGATGCTGGGCATCAGGCCCTCACTGTGCGCCTGTTCCAGCGCTGCGCGCAGCACCTGATTCCCGCTGCGTCCCACTTGCATCTGCGCCAGGTGAATCTCTTGTAAGCGGTTGCCATCGGCCAGCGCGGCTTTGAGCCCGGCAGGAGCATCACTTTCCCCTGGTTTGAGCACGTAGGCATTCTGTTGCTGATCGGTCGCTAGCCCTAAATAATGGAAACCGACATCACAATGCAGCAGATCGCCCGGCAGGATCAGCGTGCGTCGGGCCGTGGACGGCGATTCAAAGGTCTGGCCCGACGCCTGGATTTCGACGGTCGGGTGGAACCAGGGGCGCAATCCCATTTCGAGCATGGTTTGGCGCATCCACCAGACTACATCTTCCGTGGTGGTGATGCCGGGCAGGATGGTGCGGCTGGAAAAGGCTTCGGCGATCAGGGCATGGCCCAATTCCACCAGACCCGGGTAGACCGTGAGTTCCGGGGCAATGCGGCGCTCAAGCCAGCCGATGCAAAGGCGCTCGGCATTGCACACCCGATCCCTGTAGGGTTCACCCAGCGCGGCCATGATCGCCTCGTATTCGGTGTGCGTCAAGCCGTCGCCAAAGGCAAAATCGCTCGACAGATTGAGGCCAATCGACTGCGGGTCGCGTTCGTGGATCACCCGCCGCAGCGCTGCCCATTGTTCTTCCTGGTCAGGATCCCAGCCGCGCTGATAAAAGTCGCCAAACCCGTAGCGATCCAAAGTCAGGCGCTCAACGCTGCCATCTGCCTGGCGGGTAAAGACCAGGATCGTTCGGCGCCGCGCCGACATGGCCGGTTCGGGCAGCAAGGTCATGATCACCGGATCTTCGTTGTACTCACGCGCGGCTACGATCCAACAATCCAACCCCGTGCGCGCCAGCAAAAGCGGCAAAAGTTCATCCAGCCGTTGTTGCAGCCAGCCATTGCGCACGGCAACTTGCTGCCGCAAGGGCAATAAATGATTGCGATAGGCCGCGACGGGTGGAAAAGCAGAAGCGTTGGCTGGCATTTTGGGCAACCTTTCTGAATGATGAGGGTTCAGGTATACTGCGGCGGCCACACGATTATACCATCATTTCAGCGGAGATGACGATGCGCCAATTGTTCACGACGCTCGGCCCCAGGCTTGCCCACGAATTGGGGCTGATTCTGCCCCATGAACATATTTTTGTGGATCTCGGCCCAATCGAGGAGGCGGCCTATCTGCGCGCCGACCCGGCGGATGTGGTGCGGGTGATGGCCCCCCAGATCGCCGAGATTCAGGCGCAAGGGGTGACTGCCCTGGTCGAATGTACGCCGGAAGGGGTCGGGCGCCGCGCGGATATCGACCGGATCGTCTCCGAGGCGACTGGCCTGCCCGTGGTGATGCCCACCGGCATCTATCGCGAACCGTGGGTGCCGCCCTGGGCCCACGCGGCCAGCGAGGATGAACTCTACGAATGGTTGCTCGCTGAATTGACCGGCCAGATTGGCGATTCGGGTGTGCAGGCCGCGTGGATCAAAGTCAGCGCGGGCGATGAGGGCATCACCCCGGTGGAGACGAAGATCCTGCGGGCTGCGGCCCGGGCCGGCGCAGCAACCGGCGCGATCATCGGCAGCCACACGATCCGCGGGCGCGTCGTCGCGGATCAGCTCGATATTCTGCACGAAGCAGGCTACACCCCCGAACGCTTTATCTGGATCCATACCCAAGCCGAGCCCGATTTTGACCAGCACCTGGCAATGGCGCGGCGTGGGTGCTGGCTGGAATATGACAATATTGGCAATCCGCACCTGGGCGATGAGTGGTTTATCGAGCGCATTTTTCGTTTGCTCGACGCTGGTTTTGGCGAACGTTTGCTGCTCAGTCACGACCGCGGCTGGTACGATCCATCCAGGCCGGGCGGCGGCACACCCGCGCCCTACACCTATTTGGTCGAGCACTTTTTGCCCGCCTTGCGCCAGGCCGGAGCCGACGCTGCTACCATCCGCCAGTTGACTGAAACCAATCCATTCCAGGCCTATGCTCGTTAATGGAGTGTATCCATTTTGGTTTCCCTCGTCCATCACCCAGTTTGATCACCGAGTTTGATCCATGTCGCAACTCTTCCCGCCCAGCATGAATCTGATCGTCCGGTTGAGTTTGGTGGCGATCCTTTTGTTGTTGATCGGGCTTGCCCTCGCTGGCTATTTGCTGATCCGCTCGCCCTTGATGACCGGGGTCGGCGTTGCCATTCCCCAGCCCGTGCCCTACAGCCACGCCTTGCACGTGGGCGAATTGGGGCTGGATTGTCGCTATTGCCATACTGATGTGGAAACCAGCGCCTCTGCTTCCCTGCCAACCACCGAAAATTGCATGGGCTGTCACAGCCAGGTGGCCAGTGATTCGCCCGCCTTGGCCCTGGTGCGCGCCAGCTTCGAGCAGAATGAGCCCATTGCCTGGAATCGCGTGCATGATCTGGCCGATTTTGTCTATTTCAACCATGGCATTCACGTGCAGCAGGGGGTCGGTTGCGAGACCTGCCACGGGCGGGTTGATCAAATGCCGGTGGTCGCCAAGATGGAGACGCTGCAGATGAGTTGGTGTTTGGATTGTCATCGCGAGCCCGAGCGCTTTTTGCGTCCCCGCGCCGCAGTCTTCACCATGGGCTGGACGCCGCCGCTGGCTCAGGCGGAGTTGGGCCCCCAGTTGGTGATCGATCATGGGGTCCGCACAACGGGCCTGACTGATTGTTCGGTCTGTCATCGGTAGGAGTCCGGAGTTCAGAGTCTGGAGTCCAGAGTCCAAAGTCCAGAGTCCAAAGTCCAGAGTCGTTAGCGTAGGTAATTGGTATGACAGAAAATCGGTTGGATTTGGCGACAGTGCAAGAGCGGTTGCGGGCCGAGCATGGTCGACGCTATTGGCGTAGTCTGGAAGAATTGGCCGATACACCGGCGTTCCAGGAGTTTTTGCAGCGCGAATTCCCGCGTCAGGCCGCGGAATGGGTGGATGGCATGAGCCGCCGCCATTTCCTCAAGCTGATGGGGGCTTCGCTGGCCCTGGCTGGCTTGACCAGTTGCACGGTACAGCCACCCGAAACCATTGTGCCCGCGGTGCTTGACCCTGAACAGGCACCGACTCGCGATGCTCGCTACTACGCCACCGCGATGCAACTTGGCGGCTACGCGCTGGGCCTGCTGGCCCACAGTCAACAAGGCCGCCCGACCAAACTCGAAGGCAACCCCGATCATCCGGCCAGCCTGGGCGCAACCGATGCCTGGGCGCAAGCCTCGATCCTCACGCTCTACGACCCCGACCGTTCACAGGCCATCACCCACGAGGGGGCGACCGCCACCTGGGCGGAGTTTCTGGCCGCGCTGCAAACCGTGCTGGAACCGTTGCAGGCCACGGGCGGCGCGGGGGTGCGCATCCTGACCGAATCGATCTCTTCCCCCACCTTGGCTGATCAGCTTCAAGCTGTGCTGACGACATTTCCGCAGGCAGTTTGGCACCATTACGAACCGATCAATCGCGAGAATGTCTACGCGGGCGCGGCGCTGGCCTTTGGCGAGCCCGCCGAACCGATCTACCGCCTGAGCCAAGCCGCGGTCGTGGTTTGTCTGGACGCCGATCTCTTTGCCACCTCACCGGGGCGCGTGCGCTATGCGCGTGAATTTGCCGATGCGCGGCGCGCCAACAATCGGCTCTATGTGCTCGAAAGCACGCCGACGATCACCGGTGGCGCGGCGGATCATCGCTTGCCCCTGCGCGCGAGCCAGATCGAAAGCGCGGCGCGGCAATTGGCGGCTGCGCTCGGGGTGGCCGTGGTCGCAGAGGATACGCCGCTGCCCGACGAGTGGCTCACCGCCCTGGTGAACGATCTGCAAGCGCACGCAGGCAACAGTCTGGTCATTGCGGAGGACGGTCAACCCGCGGTGGTCCATGCCCTGGCCCACGCCATCAACGATCTGTTGGGCAATGTCGGCCAGACGCTCGTCTACAGCGAACCGGTCCTGGCAACGGCGACCTCGCACACCGAATCGCTCGGTGAACTGGTGGCCGCAATGCAGGCTGGCGAGGTTGAATTGCTGCTGATCCTCGGCGGCAATCCGGTCTACACGGCTCCGGCTGCGTTGAACTTTGCCGCGGCCCTGGCGCAAGTGCCCACCCGCATCCATCTGGGGCTCTATGCGGATGAAACCAGCGCGCGCTGTCAGTGGCATCTGCCCGAAAGCCACTATCTGGAGAGTTGGAGCGATGGCCGCGCCTACGATGGCACGGTCACCATTCAGCAACCGTTGATCGAGCCATTGTACGCCAGCCACTCGGCGCATGAAGTGATCGACGCGCTGATCAACCCCGAGCCGCGCGCCAGTTATGCCATTGTGCAGGCCTATTGGCAAGCGCAATTGGGGGAGGCCGCTTTCGCTACGGCGTGGCCGACCGCGCTGCATGATGGGTTTGTGGCGGATTCGGCCTTGCCGCCCAAGACAGTCACCTTACAATCTACCTTTGCTGAGCCAGCAAACCCACCTACGGCCAACGACGCGTTGGAATTGAGCGTGCGGCCCGACCCAACGCTGTGGGATGGCCGATTTGCCAACAATGGCTGGCTGCAAGAGTTGCCCAAGCCGATCACCAAATTGACGTGGGAGAATGCCGTGTTGGTCAGCCCGCAGACCGCGGCCACCCTGGGCTTGACGCAGGGCGATCTGGTTGAGGTGACGAGCCCGGCTGGTACGCTGTCGGGACCGATTTGGGTGTTGCCCGGCCAGGCCGCGGGTGTGCTCACCGTGCATCTGGGCTATGGGCGCGGTGCTGCGGGCGCTGTTGGCAATGGCGCGGGCTTTGACGCCTATGCCGCGCGGCCTGCTGGCGCGGCTTGGTTTGTGCAGGGCGTGACCGTCCGCAAAGTTGGCGCGGGCCATCAATTTGCCAGCACGCAAGACCATCACAGCATGGAGGGCCGCGACTTGATCCGTGTGGGCACAGTCGCCCAGTTCGCGGCGGATCCGGAATTTGCCCACGCGCTGGATGCGCACGGCGAGGTGATTTCGCTTTACCCGAAATATGAGTATCCCGAAAATTCGTGGGGCATGGCGGTGGATCTCACGGCCTGCATCGGCTGCAATGCCTGCGTCACTGCCTGCCAGGCCGAGAACAACATCCCAATTGTTGGCAAAGAGGAAGTGATCACCGGCCGCGAGATGCACTGGATCCGCATTGATACTTACTTTGAGGGCGAGACGCTCGACAATCCGGCCATCCATCACCAGCCGGTGATGTGTATGCACTGCGAAAATGCCCCGTGCGAGGTGGTTTGTCCGGTGGCCGCGACCGTGCATGATGCCGAAGGGCTCAACACGATGATCTACAATCGTTGTGTGGGCACCCGTTATTGCTCGAACAATTGCCCCTACAAAGTGCGGCGCTTTAATTTTTTGGACTACACTTCCAGTGCCAGCGAGAGTCTGAAGCTGCAACACAACCCCAATGTCACGGTGCGGGCGCGTGGGGTGATGGAGAAATGCACCTATTGCGTCCAGCGGATCAGCGCGGCGCGCATCACCGCGCAGATCGAGGGGCGCGACCTGGCCGATGGCGATGTGGTGACCGCGTGCCAATCTGCCTGCCCGACGCGGGCGATCGTCTTTGGCAATCTCAACGACGCGACGAGTGAGGTAGCGCAACGCAAGGCTTCGCCCCTCAACTATGGCCTGTTGACCGAGCTGAACACCAATCCGCGCACCAGCTATTTGGCGAAATTGCGTAATCCCAACCCGAGCCTTGACACGTAGAACGAAAAAGCTAGAAACCGCAGAGTACACAGATTTCGCAGATTTTGTTTTCACACAGGATGGGCAGATTGCGTCCGCCCTGGACTTCGGGCTCACGACTCCGGACTCGTAACGTATGCAAAAAACAGGCTATCTGATTGGGCCGGGCCATTCATTCCGCTCGATCACCGAAAAGATCACCGATATTGTCCTGGGGCGCACCCGCAGACTGTGGTGGGTGGGGCTGGCGATTGGGCTGGGCTGCTTGCTGATCCTGTTTTATGCGGTGGGGTATCTCTTCTTACGCGGGGTGGGCATCTGGGGCAACAACCAGCCGGTTGGCTGGGGCTACGACATCACCAATCTGGTCTGGTGGATTGGCATCGGCCACGCGGGCACGTTGATCTCGGCGATTCTCTTTCTCTTTCACCAGGAGTGGCGCACATCGATCAACCGCTTTGCCGAAGCGATGACGCTCTTTGCCGTCTCCTGCGCCGCGCTCTTCCCCCTGCTGCACCTGGGCCGCCCGTGGCTGGCGTATTGGATCTTTCCCTACCCCAATACCTTTGATCTCTGGCCCAATTTCCGCAGTCCGCTGGTCTGGGATGCGTTTGCGATTGGCACGTACGCGCTGGTTTCGTTGCTCTTTTGGTTCATTGGCTTGATCCCCGACCTGGCAACGATGCGTGATCGCGCGGAAAACCGCTGGCTGCGCTATCTGTATGGCCTGCTGGCATTGGGGTGGCGCGGCGCGGCCAGTCATTGGCAACGCTACGATGCGGCCTATCTGCTGCTGGCCGCGCTGGCGACTCCGCTGGTGGTGTCGGTGCATTCCGTAGTCAGCCTGGACTTTGCCGTTTCGGTCATCCCTGGGTGGCATTCCACGGTCTTTCCGCCCTATTTTGTGGCCGGGGCCATCTTTTCAGGCTTTGCCATGGTGCTGACTTTACTGATCCCGTTGCGTAAGCTGTACGGGTTGGAAGAGTTTATCACCCCGCGCCACCTGGACAACATGGCCAAGATCATGTTGGCGACTGGGCTCTTTGTCGCGTATGGCTATCTGACCGAAGCTTTCACCGCCTGGTATTCGGGGCACGGCGTCGAACGATTCTGGCTGATCAATCGCTCGGCTGGGCCCTATTGGTGGGCATTTGCCGCGTTGATGCTCTGCAATATTCTGATCCCCCAGGCGCTCTGGTTCCGGTGGGTGCGTGTGCACCCGCTGGTGCTCTTCCTGGTGGCGATCATCGTCAACATTGGCATGTGGCTGGAGCGCTATGTGATCATCGTGGTGAGCCTGCATCGCGATTTTCTGCCTTCCTCGTGGGGGATGTACGCCGGTACCTGGTGGGATCGGGCGACCTTTCTCGGCACGATTGGGCTTTTCCTCACGCTGATCATTCTCTTTATCCGCGTGCTGCCAATGCTCTCGATCTTCGAGTTGCGCCATTTGTTGGCTGAACACAAGCCAGCGGAGGCCGCTGCTGGCCACCCACCCGCCCCCGCCGAGAAGCAGACGGCGCTTGCCAGCGAGATACCAACTGGCCCCCTCTACGGCTTGATGGCCGAATTCACCGAGCCTGAAGCGTTGTTGAGCAGCGCGCGCCAGAGTTACGCGGCTGGCTATCGCAAACTCTCGGCCTACAGTCCTTTCCCAATCGAAGCCTTGCCCAGCGCGTTGGGCTTGCGCCCTACCCGGCTGCCCTGGCTGGCCTTGATCGGCGGCATCATCGGCGCGATTGGCGGTTTTGCCCTGCAATATTACGCCGCGGTGATCGACTATCCGCTCAATATTGGTGGGCGTCCGCTCAATAGCTGGCCCTCATTTGTGATCGTCGCCTTCGAGCTGACCATTCTTGGCGCGGCTGCCGCGGCCGCGATTGGCATGTTGTTGCGCAATGGCCTGCCGCAGCCCTATCATGCGGTCTTTAACGCTCCCCGCTTCAAGCTCGCCTCGCAAGATCGGTTCTTTTTGTGCATCGAGGCCGAAGATTCGCAATTTGATCTCGTTCGCTCGCACCAATTTCTCCAGGAATTGGGGCCCGTTGAAGTCGTCGTGGTTGAAAGGTAAGCAGACGATGGCGGAAAATAAAATGCAGCCCACAGACTCAAGTGTGGCAGAGTTCCTCGATACAATCGCGGATGAACGCAAACGCGCGGATAGCCACATCCTCGCCGCGCTGTTGCAAGACGTGACTCAGACCGAACCCAGGATGTGGGGCAATATTGTGGGTTTTGGCGACTTGCATTACCAATACGCGAGTGGCCGCCAGGGCGATTGGTTTTTGGCTGGCTTTGCCCCGCGCAAACAAACCCTGACGCTCTATATCACCGGTGGCTTCACCCAATTCCCCGATCTGCTCGAAAAACTGGGCAAACATTCGCTGGGCAAAGGCTGTCTCTACATCAAAAAAGTTGCGGATATTGACTTGCCCACATTGCGCACTTTGCTCGAACGCACCTTGGCCAACGCCGCAGCCAGCACGGAGCCCGAATGAGCATGGTGATCACCCCGGCCCGACCGGATAGCAGCGAAGCGATGGCGCTGATCGCCGAGTTGGACGCAGTGCTCGACCAGCTCTACCCCGCCGAGAGTCGTCACGGCTTTAGCGTGGAGAAACTGCTCGCCGAGCAAGTCGCCTTTTTTGTCGGCTATTATGAGCAACAGCCCGCGGCCTGTGGGGGCATCAAACTCTTCGCACGCGACTTTGGCGAGATCAAGCGCATGTATGTGCGCCCGCAATTTCGTGGCCTGGGGCTGGCCAAAGCGATCCTGCAGGAATTGACCGAGTATGCCCACCACCAGGGCGTTTGCGTGTTGCGCCTGGAGACCGGCATTCACCAAACCGCGGCGATTGCACTCTACGAACGCATGGGGTTTGTGGCCACTGGCCCGTTCCCGCCCTATCATCCGGATCCTTTGAGTTTATTTTATGAGAAACGGCTGAGTTGACCCCATGAAGTCTGTGATGCGCTTGCGATGGTTTGCCTTCTTTGTGCTGCTTGGCCTGGTTTGTCTGCTGGCCGCGTGCGCGTTTGATATGCGTGATCAGCCGCGCGTCGATGCGCTCGAAGCCAGCCGCTTCTTTGCAGATGGCGCGTCCGTCCGCCCCGCGCTGGCGGATACGGTGGCGCGCGGCGAGCTGCACCTGGATGATCATTTCTCCACTGGGCGCGTCAATGGTGCGTTTGCCACCAGTTTTCCCTTTACGGTGACTGTAACAACGCTGGAACGTGGACAAGCACGCTACGAAATCTTTTGCACCCCGTGCCATGGTTCGCTGGGGGATGGGCAGGGAGTGATCACACGCTATGGCATGGACACGCCGACTTCGTTTCACGACCCCGCGCTGCGCGATGAACCGGCGGGCTATTACTTTAACCTGATCACCAACGGGACGCGCACCATGCCCAGTTACGCACCGCGCATCTCGCCCGCAGACCGCTGGGCGATCATCGCGTACATCCGCGCGCTGCAACTCAGCCAGGATGTCGATATCGAACAGCTCGCGCCCGAGGATCTCTCAAGACTGGGGAATCCCGAAACCCCGTAATCAAACAGGCTGGCCCCTGGGGACCAATCATTTATGTCTGGAACTGCGCTCGACCGTCTACAGCGAAATAGCCTGATCGTCGGCCTGTTCGCCGGGGGGCTGGCGCTGCTCGGTCTCTTTTTGTCGTGGGAGCACTTCTGGCAGGCCTATCTGCTGGCCTATCTCTTCTGGTTGGAGATCGCGCTTGGCTGCCTGGGGCTGTTGATGTTGCACCATCTCGTGGGTGGCCGCTGGAGTGCCCGCATCCGCCGCGTCCTCGAAGCCGGCATGATGACACTGCCGCTGCTGGCGTTGCTCTTTTTGCCGCTGCTCATCGGTCTGCGCACGCTTTACCCGTGGAGTGACCCGAGCTATGTGGCGGCCCACCCATTGGTGCAGCAAAAAGTTGCCTGGTTGAACACTCCCTTCTTTGTCGGGCGGGCCGTGCTCTATTTTGCCATCTGGCTGGGATTGGCCTGGTTGCTCAACCGCTGGTCGCTGGCGCAAGATCGCACTGGCGATGAACGAGTGGCTGGCGCAATGCGGCGGCTCAGCGCGCCGGGCATGATCCTCTACGGCGTGACCACCACTTTCGCCGCGTTTGATTGGATGATGTCGCTCGAACCAACATGGTATTCTTCCATCTACGGCTTGCTCTTTATCATTGGGCAGGCGCTGGCCGCATTGGCGCTGGCGATCATCGGCGTGGTGATGGTGATCCGCCCCCGCTTCGAAGACCCCGATTGGCGCAGAACGCTCAACCATCTGGGTAATTTTCTGCTCGGCTTTGTGATGATCTGGGCCTATTTTGCCTTCTCGCAATTTTTGATCATCTGGTCGGCCAACCTGCCCGAAGAGGCAGTCTGGTATGTGCACCGCATCGCTGGGAGCTGGCAACAGGTGGGGATCTTTCTGGTCAGCTTTCATTTTGTGCTGCCCTTTTTGTTGCTACTTTCGCGGCGCATTAAACGCCAAGCGAGCTGGTTGGTTGGGCTGGCCGTGTTGATCTTTGTGAGCCGCTGGCTGGATCTCTTCTGGTTGATCCGCCCCGCGTTTGCGCCCGCAGGGGTGCAGCTCTACTGGCTGGATGCCGTCTTGCTGCTGGCGATTGGGGGCGGCTGGCTGACGATCTTTGTGCGCCAGTGGCGTAGCAAAAGCCCGCTGCCGCTGCACGATCCCCAGTTAGAACCGCAGGATACGCCGCACCAATTCGTTGCTCAACCGTAGGGGCAACCAGCCACGCCGCCGGGCGGCCAGGCCTGCGTACCCTGGAGGAGTCGTTCATGAACAAGCCGACAAATGCCCCCCAGCCGCACAAACAACCGAAAGCGTCACGCCGCGCCACCCTGTTGATCGGGCAGGGCTGCGCGTTGGCCCTGGTCGGTTTGCTTGGCGCGTTGGTGGTGGTGCTGGCCCTGTGGGGGCCCACCCTATTCGCCCAAATGGCTGGGCAACGCCTGGATGATGTGACAATTCCAGCCGAGACCCAGGCTGAAGACCAAGTGGCCACCCAGCTCGCCGCGTATGGCTGGGTCGATGAGCCCGCTGGCCGGGCGCACATCCCCATTGAGCGTGCGATTGCCTTGGTTGCCGAACAAGGATTGCCGGTTGCTGAAGCGGCTGTCACGAGCGCAGCGGCCCCTGCGGCCCCACCCCCTGCCCTCGATGCGACGGAACTGACCTATACCAGCGACATCCTGCCGATCTTCCAGCAGCGGTGCAGCGAATGTCACGGGGATGAGGAGCAGGAAGAGGGGCTCAAGCTGACGACCTATCGCGCTGCGCTCGGTGGTTCGCAGAATGGCACGGTGATCGAACCTGGCGATCCGGAGGGCAGCTATCTGGTCGAGCTGGTCGTCGAGGGGCAGATGCCCAAGCGGGCCGATCCGCTGCCGCAACACGAGATCGACACGATCATCGCCTGGATCGCGGCGGGCGCGCCCGAGGGCGACGCTGACGCTGGGGAGCCTACACCAACCGCTGAACCGGTTGCAATCAGCTTTCAGAATGATGTGCTGCCGATCTTCCAGCAGCGGTGTAGCGAATGTCACGGCGACGAGGAGCAGGCAGAGGGGCTCAAGCTGACGACCTATCGCGCTGCGCTCGGTGGTTCGCAAAATGGCACGGTGATCGAACCTGGCGATCCAGACAGCAGCTATCTGGTCGAGCTGGTCGTCGAGGGGCAGATGCCCAAGCGGGCCGATCCGCTGCCGCAACACGAGATCGACACGATCATCGCCTGGATCGCGGCGGGCGCTGAGGATAATTGAGGTTGAGCTACCATCTTCCAGGAAACTCATAGCTTCCTGGAAGATGGTCGTAGAACTTTTATTGATACGGATCGTTGCTGATTGCCGGAATGCTCTTGAGGTAAGCGGCAATCGCCAGGGCATCGGCTTCGGTGAGCAGGCTGAAGCGCCGGTCGATCTGTTGCGCCATGCTGCCTTCGACATGGCCGCCATCCGGGCGGGTGCCCGTCAGCAAAAGATCGGCAATTTCTGCTTCGCTCCAACCACCAATGCCGGTCGCTTCGTCTGGGGTAATGTTGGGGGCGATCTCATCCTGGACCGGGCCACCGGCCAGGAACATATTGTCTGCCGCCGGAGTATGGCAACTGCCACAATTCGCCACGGCCACTAGCATCTCGCCACGGGCCACGGGATCAGTCACTGGCTCGGCCGGGGGCTCGGTCTCTGGTGTAAAGGCGGCTGGTTCTTCGCTCAATTCGCGCTCGGCTACTTCATTCTCCACCGGTTCGAGTGAGAGCAAATAGGTGCCAACGGCCTCGGCTTCTGCCTGCGAGAGATTGCTGAAGAGGCGATAGGGCATCACCGGGTGCAACTGTCTGGTCTCGTCTCCGATGTGTTCAACCCCGAATAGCAAAACCTCAGCCACCTGTTCAGGGCTCCAATTGCCAATCCCCGTTTCTGGATCAGGCGTGATGTTCGCGGAATAGACCACACCGGTCGGCGTGTTGAAGGAGCGGCCACCGGCCAAGGCGCTGAGATCCGAATTGAAGTGACAACCGCAGCCCCCACTGAGGTTCACAATATATTCACCCGTAGACAAGGCATCCATGCTCGTTGCCTCGCCGGTTATGGTTTCGGTGGCCGTGATTGGCTCGGTGCTTTCTGGCTCTTCTGCGGGCTCGGCTGTTGCTTCGGGCTCTTCCGCTGGTTCTGTGGTCGCTTCTGGTTCTTCGGCTGGTTCCTCAGTGGCTGCCGCTTCCTCGGCTGGCTCGGCTGTTGGTTCGGCCTCTTCAGCCGGGGCCTCAGTAGGCGCAGCTTCTTCGCTGGCCGCGGGTGCTTCGGGCGCCGCGGGTGCGGGCTCGGCTGGCGTGCCGCCGCCACAGGCAACGATCAGCACCATCACTAGCAGCAACAGGCCGGCTACCCAAAATGGCCGCCACCGTCTCCATTTTCCATGCATTGGTCTATTCCTCCTATTCATGCGGACAATGTTGGAACATCTATGCAATTGATCGGGGATAAGCTATTGGGACGCGTAATAAACGGAACAGAACGCCGACTACGCGGTCGACGGGAACACCGGGGAAGTCAGGCTTTTCGTGCACGCCCGACTGCTGGCCCCATACCCATATTCAGGATGGGCGCTTGATTTTGTGTTCCTGGTATGATGGTATCAAGTCGTTGAGACGTGTGCGCACCGGGAAGTTCACGCTCAACACAAGAAAAACGTCCTGGCGTGACCCTTGGATTGGGCTGCGGTTAAATCAACGGTAAACGTAGGTAAATCGTACAGTTAAGTGATGCCGCGTGTGCGCTCGCTGGGAAACGCAAGGAATTCTGCGGCCAAGCGCGGGTTTCTCATTCTTTTCTCAGGCTTCTCCAAAGCCGTGCTAATCTCTTACGGGCTAAATAACAGCCAACGTCGAGACCGACGCTGCGTTGACTTGGCCCAGGGCACGAGGCCGGGCAAGTCAACGTTGATCTATTCACTGCAAGCTCGATAAGGAATCAGTTGTATGAAGCAATGGCAATTTCGCAAGCCAGGATTGTATCTGCTATTTGTCCTGTTGTTGGGTGTGTTGATGGCCTGTGGCGGGGGGGCAACCCAGCCCGCCGCTCCAGCAGAATCTTCGGTAGTGGCGGACCCGACCGCAGTACCTGCCGAGCCCGAGCCCGAACTGGAGAACGAGTCGGCCCCTGAAGCCGAGCCTGCCTCCGAAGAAGCTACCGAACCAGCAACCAGCGAAAGCGCAGCAGCGGCCGAGAGTGCTGATGCCCCGAGCGCCAGCAACCCCCAAACTTTCGTCATCGACCCGGCTCAATCTGAGGCCCGTTTCCTGATCGACGAAGTCTTGCGCGGCAATCCCGTCACCGTGATCGGCGTGACTTCGCTGGTCAGCGGCGAACTGACCGTCGATCCTGCCGACCCGGCAAGCGCCAGCATTGGCCCCATCTCCATTGATGCCAACGATCTGGCGACGCCAGAAGGCATGCGCAATCGAGCGATCCGCAATTTCATCCTGCAAACAGGCAGTTACCAACATATCACCTTTCAACCGACGGGTGTCGAGGGCTTGCCAGCAAGTGTGCAAGTGGGAGACAGCTTCTCGTTTACGGTGATGGGTGATCTGCAAATCCGCGATGTGGTCAACCCAGCAGTCTTTACCGTCGAGGTCACCGCTGATTCAGATGCCCAGATCAGCGGTGTGGCGACAAGCACCATTGCCCGCGCCGATTATGGCCTGACCATCCCCGATGTCCCCTTTGTGGCCGATGTCGGTGACGAGGTCAGCCTCGAATTGCAATTTACAGCAGTAGCACAGTAAAATTAACGCACGTTGCGGGTCGACAGCCTGATCCGCAACGTGCCGCTCGGAACTCCCCGTTGCGTGACGCAGGAGTTGCCCCACATGAGTAATCACCGGCAGATCCTAATCGTTGAAGATGATCCAAAAACTGTGGAGCTGATCCGGCTCTACCTGGAGCGCGAAGGCTATCGGGCTATGATTGCGCGCGATGGCCGTTCGGCACTGCAGCTTGTGCGCCAGGACGAACCAGCCTTGATTGTGTTGGATCTGATGCTGCCCAAGCTGGAGGGGCTGGAATTTTGCCGCATATTGCGCGAGGCCGCCAGCACGGTGCCAATCATCATGCTGACCGCCAAGAGCACGGAAGAAGATATTCTGCGCGGGCTCGAAGTCGGGGCAGACGATTACATCACCAAGCCCTTCAGCCCCCGCGAATTGGTGGCGCGCGTCCGCACGGTTTTGCGGCGAACTGGGGAGGCGGCCACCGCGCGGCCAATTTTGCGGTTTGGCGAATTGGTGATCGACCCCTTGCGCCACGAGGTTCGCTGGCGCGGCCAGCCCTTGCCCCTCACCCCAAAAGAGTTCAAGTTGCTCGAGACCATGGGCCGCGAGCCGGGGCGGGCCTTTACCCGCATGGAACTCGTCCAGCGGGTCTTTGGCTACGACTATGAAGGGCTGGAGCGCACCGTGGACGCTCATATCATGAATCTGCGCCGCAAAATCGAGCCAGACACCACACAACTCCGGTTCATCCAGACCGTTTATGGCATTGGCTATCGGTTCAACGGAGAAAGCGATCGTGCGTAGCCTACGCGTCCGTCTGCTCCTACTGATGCTTTTTGTGCTGGTCGCCGCGGGCAGTCTCGCCGCCTGGTTGGCTGGCCGCGCCATTGCTAGCCGGTTTGAACAGTATCTGATCACCCATCAAGCCGCGAGTCTGGAACGCCGCCAGCGCCTCGAAGAACTGCTGCCCGTGCTCTTGTCCAATCAATACGCCCAGCGTGGCGACTGGGAAGATGTGTCCGATCTGGTCGATCGCTTTGCCGATTTGACCGAAGAACGCATTATCCTCACCGATCTGCAAGGGCGGCTGATCGTGGACACCGACGATGGCCAATTCAGCGGCGAACCGCTGGTCGAGCCCGCACCGATCAGCGTTGACGGTCAGGCAGTCGGCCTGCTCCAGATTCCCCCTGCCCCGCTGATCAAAAATTCGTCCAGTGAACGAGCCTACATCGCCCAGGTCAACCGGTCGTTGCTGATCGCCTTCTCGGTCTCGGGGATCGTCGCCGTGATCCTGACGCTCGGCTTGACGCACGGCATCCTCCGGCGGATCAACGCGCTGACCACTGCTGTCAACCGCATGAAACAGGGCGACTTGAGTCAGCGGGTGCAGAATGGCGAGCAGGATGAGGTTGGTCAACTGGCGCACGCATTCAACAGCATGGCCGACAGTTTGGCCCGCATCGAACAGTTGCGGCGCCACATGGTGTCGGATGTTGCGCACGAGTTGCGCACGCCGCTCTCCAACATTCGTGGCTATCTCGAAGCGGTGCAAGATGGCGTGGTGCAGCCCACCGCCGCGGTGATCGATTCCTTGCACGACGAAGCAATGCTGCTGCATCGGCTGGTGGATGATCTGCAGGAATTGGCGCTGGCCGAGGCTGGGCAGCTCAAGTTGGCGCGCCACCCCATCGCTGTGGATGAACTGGTCGACAAGGCGGTGCAGGTGGTGCAGGGGCACATCAATGGCAGTCGTATCATCCAGACCGAAGTGACGCCAGAGTTGCCCATTGTCTCGGTCGATTCGGAGCGGATCGGCCAGGTGCTGCGCAATCTGCTCAATAATGCCGTTGAATATACCCCACCTGGGGGCAAAATTACAGTCAGCGCCCGCCGGATCCAGGATAAGATCCAAGTGAATGTGTACAACGAGGGCGAAGGGATTCCCAGCGATCACTTGCCCAATATCTTTGAGCGTTTTTATCGAGTCGATGGTTCGCGTACCCGGGCAACCGGTGGCAGCGGGCTCGGCTTAGCGATTGTCAAACAATTGGTCGAAGCCCACGGAGGCCGCGTCTGGGCCGAAAGTATCCCCGGCAGCTACGCCAATCTGATCTTCACCCTTCCCATCCACGCCTCCACCTGATTGCTGCGTTTGCCGTCCCGGGAACCTTCCGCCTGCTTTTGTAGTATTACAATCAGAAATCATGGTTCATCAGCGGTGGGCCGCGTGTGGTTGCTGCCCCGCTGAATGATTAGGATGGAGGGTAAAGCATGACGATGCAGCGACAGCATCGGGTTCGTGGCCAGGGGCGCTCGTCTCGGATCGCGTCTCGAATGATGAGCTTGCTCCTGGCCTTGCTGGCGGTGGGCGTGTGGATGCAGCCTGTGCAGGCTCAGGAGGATATTGTCCGGGCCGCAGTTTCAGATCCTGTCTGGCAGGCCGCGTATTGGGACAACCGCACGCTGAGCGGCCCCGCAACGGTCAGCCGCAGTGATGCCAATCTCGATTTTGATTGGGGCACTGGCTCGCCCGACCCGGCCTTGCCCGCGGATGGCTTTTCCGCACGCTGGACCCGTTATCTCTATCTCGAAGCAGGCACTTATCGTTTCCGCGCCACCGCGGATGATGGCGTGCGCGTCTTTGTGAATGACCAATCGATCATCGATGGCTGGTTTGACCACGATGCGCAGACCTTCAGCGGGAATATCACGCTCACCACCGGGCATCATCTGGTGTGAGTCGAGTATTACGAAAATGCGGATCGTGCTTCGGTGCGCCTGGCATGGGAACGCCTGGACGCTGGCGGTGAGATCCGCAACTGGCGCGGCGAATACTTCAACAATCGCACGCTCACGGGGTCACCCGCGCTGGTGCGCGATGATCGCACCATTCAGTTTGACTGGGGCCGAAATTCGCCCGCTCCCGGCACGGTTGATGCCGATAATTTCTCGGCGCGCTGGACGCGGACGCTCAATCTCCCCGCGGGCACCTATCGCTTCCAGCTCCATACGGACGATGGCGCTCGGCTCTGGGTCAATAACGCGCTGCTCATCGACGCCTGGGATGAGGGTGTGCTCAGCGAAAGCAGCGACATTTACCTACCCGGTGGGCCGATCCCCGTGCGTCTGGAGTATTTCGACTTTGCCGGCGATGCCTTTGCGCACCTGGCGTGGGAGCGCCGAACAACCACACCGCCCGCGGATGAGCGGTGGCAAGGTGCCTACTTTGCCAACCGTGACCTGAGTGGTTCCCCCGCCCTGACTCGGGAAGAGGAGCGGATCGACTTTGATTGGGGCACAGGCTCGCCCGCGCCTGGTACGCTCAGCGAAGATAACTTTTCGGTGCGCTGGACCCGCACGCTGGCATTGCCCGCGGGCCGCTATCGTTTCACCCTGCGCGTGGATGATGGCGCGCGGTTGTGGGTGGGCGACGAATTGATGATCGACCAGTGGCGCATCCAGCCCGACAGTACCTATAGCGCCGAGATTGCGCTCACTGGCGACCCAGTGCCAGTCAAGCTGGAGTATTTTGAGGCGGGCAATGTGGCCCGTGTGGCGCTCTCCTGGGAAGCCCTGACCCTCACGCCGCCGATTGGCTATTGGCGAGGCGAATATTTCAACAATGCGGATCTGAGTGGTGCCCCCGCGCTGCTGCGCGAAGATGATGCGTTGGATTTCGCTTGGGGCACTGGCTCGCCCGCCCCTGGGGTGATCACCCCCAATGATTTCTCGGCGCGCTGGACTCGGGCTTTGGATCTGACCGCGGGTACGTATCGCTTCCAGGTGCAGGCAGATGATGGCGTGCGTTTGTGGGTCAGCGAGCGCCTGCTCATCGACGAGTGGACGAGTGGCCCGGGCACCCACACCGCCGAGATCCGCCTGCCCGGTGGCCGGGTCCCCATTCGGCTTGAATATTTCGAGCTGGGCGGTGCAGCTTCCTTAAAACTGGCTTGGGAACGGATCGACGGTGCGGCCACAAACCGGACCTGGCGCGGCGAATACTTCAACAATCTGGGGCTGACCGGCACGCCCGCGTTGGTGCGTCAAGACCGGGCCATCGACTTTGATTGGGGAGCTGGCTCGCCCGACCCGGCTATCAACAGCGACAATTTTGCCGTGCGCTGGTCGATCGCCTTGCCCTTTAGCGCGGGGCGCTATCGCTTTATCACCGAGAGTGATGATGGTGTCCGCCTCTATGTGAATGATCGCCTGGTGATCAACCAGTGGCAAGAGCAACCGCGCACCCGCAACCAGGTTGAGATCGATCTCCGGCAGGGCACGCACCGGCTGCGGCTGGAATATTTCGAGCAGACGGGCCCGGCAGTGGCGCGCCTCGGCTGGCGGAAAATTGCCGATCCGCCACCGGAGCCAGTGGGCAATATTCTCACCTGTGTGCCGCCCCAGCCCGACAACCTGGCCTGGATTCGGCTCTATCGGCTGGATGGCCGCGACACTTGGGTGGCAACCGGCCGCGGGATTGGCACCACCAATCGCGATGGGACGCTCAAGATCGATGGCCTGGTGGTTGATACAGACCGATTTGGCGAGGCGGGTGAACCCTACCGCGTTGAACAGTGGGTCAACAATCGAGTTGTGCAATCCACGGGCAACTTTCAGCGCGGGGAACCGGAATTTCGCGTGCGTCCCTTTACGGACAACCGCACGCCGTGGTCCTGTGATTGAGTAAAGGTAGACAACAGCCGAGGGACGGTGGTTTGCTTGTGATGTGTGAAACGTTATATGTCACGCATCACTTCCCTCTCCTTTCTAACACTAAAGTATCGATTTGCTAGTTTACAGCGAACGCGATGGGCTTTATAATCTAACAAAGCCTCCTGGCGGTTGAAGGCAGTTGAAATAGGGAGCATACTGTGAAACTTGAGGAACGCGCGATAGCCGTCCAGCCAGCGGAGAAGATGCGCTATCTCTCCGAATTGGCCGTCTTCCAAGATCTCAGCCCGCGCGAGATGGAAGAACTGAATCGTATCATCACCATTAGCACGGTCCCCAAGGGCCGCGTCTTTTACCGCCCCGAAGAACCGGGGGAAGTGTTGTTTATCCTGAAAGAAGGGCGGGTTCAGCTTTACCGCATCAGCCCTGAAGGCAAAAAATTGGTGATCACCACGCTGGGGCCGCATACCCTGTTCGGGGAAATGGCGCTGCTCGGCGCGAAGATGCACAATACCTTTGCCGAAGCCATCGAAGATTGCCTCATCTGTGTGATGAGCCGCACCGACTTGGAACGCTTGATCTTAAACAAGCCGCAAGTGGCGTTGCGCCTGTTGGACATCACCGGCAAGCGGCTGCATGAGGCTGAAGAGCGGCTGGAGAATATGGCCTTCAAGGGCATTCCGGCGCGGTTGGCCAGTCTGTTGTTGCGGCTGTCGGTGGAGCAGGAGAGCGACGAGATTATCGGGCTAACCCATCAGGATCTGGCTGAAAGCGTGGGCACCTACCGCGAAACCGCGACCCAGGTGTTGAACGATCTGAAAGCAGGCGGCTTTATCGAGATTGGGCGCAAGCGGATCAAGCTGCTCAACCGTGAAGGGCTCGAGATGGTGGCGGAAAGTTAGGCGCTGCCACAAATCAAGCCGCGCAACTGATGATCGCTGGCTGCCTGCTGTCGCGGCTTCTTTTTGGATGCTTTTCACTGGGCCCGTTCCATAAATGGGCTGCGATTTCCACATTGTTCTGATAAATTCACTTTGTTACAAAGTTAGAATTTCCAAATAACAGTTGACAATTCGCTGGAAGGCGCGTACAATCGGACTGAACACTGATTGTGCTCTTTGGAACAAACGCTTTCATAAGAACAGTCTGCCCGCTGGTATACACGGCACTGTAACACATTGACCAAGTTTTCCGCTTGAGGATTTTAGGAGGTTTGTTCGCTATGACTCATGTCATCTTTGATCTTTGCATCCGCGATGGCGCCTGCGTGGAAGTCTGCCCGGTAGAATGCATTATTCCGGGGCAGCCTGAAGATGAGTGGCCCTGGTACTATATTGACCCGGACACCTGCATCGACTGTGGTGCCTGTGTGCCCGAATGCCCAGTGGCTGCCATTCTGCCCGAGGAAGATCTGCCCGAAGATCAGCAATATACCACCGAGTTGAATGCTCTCTTCTTCACGGATGGCCCAGGGTATGCAGCCCTGAATATGGGGTAGTCGTCGCCAGTACGATTTTTGATAAAACCTCTGCTTCGGCGGAGGTTTTTTTGATCAATAAAGTTACGCAGTTGGTTGAACCTACCAAAGCTACCAAAGAAGCCAGGCTTTTTCAAAAAGCCTGGCTTCTGGTCGAAGCTATGAAGCTTATTCCGGCCCAACCCAGGGTGATTCGTGTAATAAAAAATGGCTGGCGCAACGCGCCAGCCATTTTTTTACCAGATTGTCAAAAGTGGAACCTTATTCCACTTCGGCCATCAACTCTTCCTGGAGTTCATTGGCGGTTTCGGTGAGCGTATCCAGCGTGGATTGCACATCGGCCCCTTGCATGATCTCGTTGAAGGCTTGGGTGGCTGCATCGCGCACCGCGGTGTAGGAAATCAGTTGCGGCTCATAGTACGAGTAGGGCAGCAACTCGACGGCTTGCGCCCACTGCGGGTTCTCGCTCAGGTAGTCGGTCAGGTGATCGACCGCGCTGGCCCGCGTCGGGAAGTAGCCGCTGATCAGATCCCACTCGGCCATGATTTCCGGCGAGGTGAACCACTTGATGAAGAGCCAGGCAGCCAATTCCTGCTCGGGTGTGGTGGCAACGATCATCACATCACCGCCGTAGATGTTCTGTACGGGATCAGCGGTGGTGTGGGGCACAGCTGCGACTCCCCAGACGTCGGCATCGGCACCGCTCTCGTCGGCGAAGGTCTGCACATCACCGGCATAGAACGGAATGCCCGAGCTGGAGCCCATGGCAAAGATGGCGCGGCGAGCAGCGAACTCGGTGTTCGGGAAGCCTTCCGTGAAGAAGAAGGCGCACCCCTCGTCCAGCAGGCCCTTCAGCCAGGTGAATGCTTCGACCGTGGCCGGGCTGTTGTAGACATAGCCGGTGCCATCTTCGGTCAGCACATCGCCACCAAAGGCGTAGGTCCAGGCGGCGACTGCCGAGGCATCATCGCGCAGGATGAACCCACCGGTGCCATCGCCATTGGCTTCGGCTGCGGCACAGGCCGCGGCCTGGAACTCTTCCGGCGTGGTGGGCGGGCCATCAAAACCCAGCTCTTCCAACCAGGTCTGGTTGTAATAGATCACTTCCATCGAGCGGTTTGGCGGGAAGCCCAAGCGCTGATCGCCAAAGGAAGGGTGAACGCTCTGGTCGAAGAAGCTGGGGTAGAAGTCCGCCTGCTCTTCCGCGCTGAACCCCCACTTCGCATCGTCGAGGAAGGTGTTGAGGTCAACCAGGGCGTTGTTCAGTTGATAGAAGGCCTGGTCGTTCTGATAGCCAACGATCAACGTGGCGACTGCTTCGCCAGCGCCGATGCTTGCATTGACTTTGTCGCGGATATCATCGTAGCTACCTTGGTTCTGGGCGTCCACGGTGATGCCACAGGGGTTTTCGTCGTTGAACTGGGCGACCAACTCAAGCAGCCCTTCTTCGCGCGAACCACTGTGATTGTGCCACCAGACAACGGTCTGCCCATTCGGGTCGACACCGGCCAGATTGCCATCCGTCGCTGCATCGCAATCTGCTGGGAAGGCAGAAGCAGCCGAAGTTGCTTCGCTAGCTTCTTCCTCAGTCGCTTCTTCTGCGGCAGCTTCTTCTTCAGCCGGTTCTTCGGTCGGCTCCTCGGCTGGCTCTTCTGTTGCTTCTTCTGCTACCTCTTCCGAAGCGGCTGGTTCTTCGGCCTCTTCTTCAGCGGCAGCTTCTTCCTCCGCCGGTTCCTCGGCGGCTGGCTCAGCAGGCGCCTCGGTTGGGGCTGGTGCTGGTGTGGCGGTTGGGTCTGCGCCACCACCACATGCTGCCAGGACCAAAAGCAAGACAGCAAATAAACTCAACAACCAAAATTGCTTCCTTTGCATTTCTGTTCTCCTCAAGGAAATGGAACTATCCTATGGTGTGAACGATATTGTATAGACCAGTCAGGCGCACACCCATGCACGCAGGGATATGCGCCTGACTTGAAAACTAACCCTTGATACCCGAACTGGCAATGCCCTCGATGAATGTGCGTTGCGTAAAGAAATAGAGTAGCAAGATCGGGGCCATGGTGATCATCGAGCCGGCCATCTGCAAGTGAAATTGTGAGCCTGCTTCGTCCAAAAAGGCCAGCAGGCCATAGGAGATCGGTCGCCAATCGGGCGTGCTGGTCACCAAAATCGGCCAGGCCAGCGAATTCCACGAGCCGATAAACCCAAAGAGCGCAATCGTCATGATCGCGGCTTTGGAGAGCGGCACCATGATCTGGAGCAGATAACGGGTGTGGCCCGCCCCATCGATCTGCGCCGAATCCCAAAACTCGTTGGGGATCTGTTGGAAGAATTGGCGCAATAGGAAAATAGCAAACGCACCCGCCATAAAGGGAATCGTCAGCGCGGGCCAATTGTTCATCCACGGAATTGGGCTGATGCGCCCCAACCACGAGACAGTGATAAAGTTTGGCACCCAAATGATCGCTTCGGGCATCATCAGCGTCGAAAGCAACACCATGAACATAAAGCCCTTGCCCGGGAATTGCAGGCGAGCAAAGGCATAGGCCGCCAGGGTACAAAAAACTACTTCGCCGCCCACGGTGATCAACGCGATGATCACACTGTTCATGAAATACCGCGAAAATTGTGCGTCATTCCAGGCTTGGGTGTAATTGCCCCATTGGGGGGTCGCCGGTAACAACCGCCCCGCGGTGGCCTCCGTCAGGTTCATCAACGAGACGCTGACCGTGTACAAGAAGGGCACAATCGCGATGATGGCGAAGAAAGTCAGGACAATGTAGATACCAATTTTGCCGACATCGCCCGGGCCCCGTTGTTTTTTCTCTGTCTGGGCCGATTGTGCAGCGACCAAGGGTGTTGTATTCACTTGGCTAGCCATAGAAGACCCTCCGGCTGGCAATCCGATTGTTGATCGCGGTCAGGACCAAAATTACCAGCAATAGCAGAATTGCCAGCGCCGAGGCATACCCATAGCGCGTATCTCGCTTGAACGCATCGAAGATCACCACGCTGGCCGTGTCGGTCGTACCCAGGGCCGCGCCAGTGCGCAACACGTAAATATGGTTGAAGGCCTTGAAGGTGCCGATCACAGAATAGAGCGTCAAAAAGTAGATCGTCGGCGAGAGAAGCGGCAGGGTAATGTGGCGGAATTGGGCCCAGCGCCCAGCCCCATCGATCGCCGCTGCCTCGTACGTTTCGCGTGAGATGCTGCCTAGACCGGCCAGAAAGACCACCGTGTTAAAGCCCACATAGGTCCAAATGCCATAAATCATGATGACAACGAGCGACAAACTGGGGCCCACCGCCCATTCGGGCATTTGGGTCGCTTTGCCGACAATTAACTGGAAAATGCCAGTCGGTTCGTTGAGCCAGGGTAAAGGATTGAGGCCAATCGAGCTGAGCCCGCTGTTGAGCAACGATGTGGGCCGGGCCGAAAAGATGATGCGAAAGACCGCGGCGGTGCCCACAAAGGGCGCAATGTAGGGGATGAAGAAGATCATGCGGTAGAGCGACCGCCCGCGGATATTCTGAAAGAGCAGCGCGGCCAACATCAGCGCCAACGCTAACTGGATGGGCACGGTGCCGAGCGAATACCAGGTGGTCGCCAACAGGCCCGTCCACCATTTGCTGTCACCCTGAGCAATGACGCGCGGCAATTCGCCGATCAACACCCAGGCTGCGACCAGCAACATCGCGGCCGCGCCGAGGCGAAAGGCCGTGCCCACATTCGACACGCGATCACTGGCACTGTCCCACAGCCACCAGGCCACCAGCAACAACATAAACCCAGCGCTGATCGTGATGATCTGCGTCCAGAGATCCAGCCCTTCGCCAGCTTCCAGGGCCTCGGCATAGGCCTTTTGGACTTCAGTCCAGGTCAGCCAGCCAACGCCACCGGCGAGCCCAAATAGAAAGGTGGCCGCGGTAAATTCATCCATGTAAATGGGCTGGCCGGATCGATGCTGCCAGCGGCTCACCAGCCAGCCCAGGAGCAAACCCACAACGATCAAGCCAATGAAGCCCCACAATGATTGCTGGACTGGTTCACTGCGCCAGGCCTCGCCAACAAGTTCGCGGAAGCGTTCGGGTGTGTTGTTCGCCCCGCGCAATTGTGTGGGAATGTCGAGCAGTGCGGGGAAAAAGCGAAAGATAAAGATAATACCAACGCCGAGACCGGCCCCATTCAAAAGCCCGGGCACAAACCAGGGCCAGGGATTCTGCCCCTGGTTACTGGCTGTCCGAACAGCATCGATGACTACTTTGACCGCGAAGAAGAGGGCCACTGCTGCCACCCAAAAACCGAGCACATAGGCCAGATCCCCCACGGCCCGCACATAATTGCTCAAGCCATCGTATGTCCCGATGATGCGATTCAGCCCGCGCAGCGTACTTTCATAGGCAGCGAAAATCAGCGGGAAGAGACCAAAGAGACCGATGATCAGAATGGACGGAATCAGAAAGACATAAGCCAGGATGGCTTCACGCGCACGGCGACCCTGGCGACCGCTCAACCACTGTGGCAAGAGGCCAGATCGTGGACGAACATCGCTTGCTATGGTTTTGCCCGAAGCAAGTGAACTCATGGGGCTATTCTCCTGGCGAACAAAAAACAGGGGCCATCAATAGCGGGATTTGCGTTTGCTGAATCATCTCGACAATCATCAAAGCGATTGACTTGCAGGAAAATTCTTCTGGATTCAGTATACCGTAGCCCAATCGGTGCGTCAATCATGCTTCGTGCCTAAATTACACTTAGTCACCCCTCAGCAGCCTTTATCGTAAAGTCCAGAACGCACTGGGCACCCGGAGATTGCCCGGATTTTGCAGCTTCACCAGCGGGATCCGCGCAAACCCTGGTTGACTTTCCGTCGGCACTTGCCTGCACCTTACGCAACCTGCCCCGAAAAATGGCGCGGCAAGTCTGCTCGCTCCGAGGATAGCATGATTTGGTTAAGAAATGATTTGGAAATGGTTAAATTTTGAAGATGGGTGGTGGACTGAACACTTGGGGCACGAACAAGTGACCGCAGACGCAGGACAAATGACGATGGCGGCAGTATGCTTGCGAACAACCAGGCGCCTCCCGTCAATCGTCCCGCGTCAATCGGTTCCGGTCACCTTACTCGCAC
Source organism: uncultured Caldilineaceae bacterium (assembly GCA_964541665.1). Classification (GTDB taxonomy): domain Bacteria; phylum Chloroflexota; class Anaerolineae; order Caldilineales; family Caldilineaceae; genus CFX5. The sequence goes on from CAZIRP010000009.1 coordinate 118,019, forward strand.
AGGCTCTTCCACGCGTTCGATCTGCGCGCCTAACGTCCGCAACTTCTCGTCGATGCGCTCATAGCCGCGGTCGATCTGGCGGACGTTGCCGATTGTGGTGGTGCCTTGCGCGGCCAGTGCAGCCAATACCAGCGCCATGCCGGCCCGAATATCGGGGCTGGTGACGTGCTGCCCCACCAACTTGCTGGGCCCCACAATCACCGCGCGGTGGGGGTCGCAAAGAATGATTTGGGCCCCCATCGCGATCAGCTTATCCACAAAAAAGAGGCGGCTTTCGTACATCTTCTCGTGGATGATCACGGTACCCTGGGCCTGGGTCGCCATGACCAGCGCAATACTCATCAAGTCGGGTGGGAAAGCGGGCCAGGGTGCATCGTCGATTTTGGGCACGGCACCGCCAAAATCGGGGCGGATGTGCAATTCCTGGTCGGATTCGACGATCAACACATAGGGCGCTTCGGGCGGGGCGGTCGGGTCGGGTTCAATGCGCATCTTTACGCCAAGACGGCGCTCAAAGACCATGCGGATCATGCGGAGCTGCTCGGGAATCACCCCGCTGATGCGCAGCTCGCCCGGGGTGACAGCCCCGAGGCCGATGAAGCTGCCAATCTCGATAAAGTCGGGGCTGATGCGCTGCTCGGCCCCGTGCAGCCGTTCCTGGCCGTGGATGGTTAAGACATTGGTGCCAATGCCTTCGATGGGGCAGCCCATCGTCACCAGCATGTGGCACAAATCCTGCACGTGCGGTTCGCAGGCGGCATAGCGCAGAATGGTGGTGCCCTGGGCCAGCGCGGCGGCCATGATCGCATTTTCGGTCGCGGTCACCGAGGCCTCATCGAGCAGAATATCGCGGCCAACCAAACGGCGGTCGGCGCGCAATTCAAATTTGCCATTGCTGTTGAGGCGTGCGCCCATCTCTTCAAACACCTGGATGTGGGTATCGATCCGCCTGCGCCCGATGCTATCGCCCCCGGCAGAGGCTTTGACGCCAAAATGTTGGAAGCGAGCGAGCAGCGGCCCCATCACCGTCAACGAGCCGCGGATCTGGGCAAAAAGCTCGGAGTCGGGGGTGGTTTGGTCGGCATTTTTGGCGCAGAGGTGGACACTGCTGCCATTTTGTTCGACGGCCACGCCCAATTCTTGCAGCAACTTGAGCATGGTCGCAACATCTTCAATTTGGGGTACATTGTGCAGGGTAATGGGGTCATCCGTCAGCAAACAGGCGGATAACATCGGCAAGGCCGCGTTTTTGTTGCCGATGGGGCGAATGGTGCCTTCGATGCGGTGGCCGCCTTCGATCACAAAAGAGGTCATAGCCCTCAATCCTTATTTCGTATGGTCGGGATACAGTTATTTCCAATAGGCAATCCCCCACGGGGGAATAACCCATGAGGATGTGCCAGACAAACGTCTGGGCTAAGAAATCGGTTCCGGTCGGCGAGCAGTGAACCAGGGAGGGCTGGCGCACGCCAAAGCAGCCCCCATGGGCCCGGCGTGCGCGCTATGGGAGGGAGCACTGGGCGAAGTAGCTCGGTTAATTCAAGGTAAAGACAAAGAGTTTGTCGGCCAGTTCGCGCCCTAGGATCTGGGTGATGGTCGAAGTCTCGTCATCGTCCACGACTTCCAGCGTCACCGGCCCGTTAAAGGGCGCCACATCCAACAGGCGCAAGCGCCGCCCCGGCATCAGCTTTAACTGGCCCAAATAGCGCAAAACTCGGGCATCGCTGGTGTCGACACGCCGCAGAACGCTCTCCTGGCTGGGCCCCAATTCCAACACACACACCAGCGGTTCTTCAGGCATTGTGCCATCTTTGCGCGGAATCGGGTCGCCGTGGGGGCAGTGGGTCGGATAGTTGCACAGCACATCCATGCGCTCTTCAAAATTGGCGCTCATGGCATGTTGCAAGCGATGCGCTTCATCGTCGACTTGATCCCACGTGTAGCCCATAATATCGATCAGGAAGACTTCGAGCAAGCGGTGGCGGCGGATCAATTGGAGCGCGGCCAATCGCCCTTGTTCGGTCAATTTGATGCCATCGCTGGAACGTTCAATAAATAGCGAATCTTCTAGCCGCTTCAGCATACTACTGGCCGCGGCTGCCGAAACGTGCATGCGTTCAGCTAAAGCCGATGTGGTGACCCGATCCATCGTGGTGGTCAACTTATAGACCGTCGCCAGGTAGTCGAGCATGCCATCGGTTGTAATTCCACAAAATGTTTGCATAAGCTTTTGCAATAACTAATGAGAACTAGGTAAATATTTAATAATCATCAAGGCAAGCAAAGCAGGCA
>CAZIRP010000010.1:0-119873 GCA_964541665.1 uncultured Caldilineaceae bacterium
TGCGTGTTTCGATCAGCGCGGCCTGGCGTTCACCAACAATCGCCCCTTGCCACATAAGTGCTCCTGGGTAACAGGTGATGCGTGATGCGTCAAACGTGATGCGTCAAACGTGATGCGTCAAACGTCATGCGTCAAACGTCATGCGTCAAACGTCATGCGTCAAACGTCATTCACGGTTGATTATTCATTGTTCATTATTAAACAACCGTCCGTCGTCCCTCGTCTACAAGCGCGGCAAGGCCGGTGGCAGAGCCTGATGGTGGCAGAGCCGGGCGTAATAGCCGTCCAGTTCGAGCAAGGAGGCATGGTTGCCATCTTCGACGATCTGCCCCCGTTCCATGACGATAATGCGGTCGGCATTGCGCACCGTGCTGAGCCGGTGGGCGATCACCAAACTGGTGCGCAGACGCAACACTCGGTTCAGCGCCTCCTGGATCAGCGCCTCGGTGGCGGTATCGATGCTGCTGGTGGCCTCGTCGAGCACCAGGACAGCATTCGGGCTGAGCGCCAGGGCGCGAGCCAGGGCCAGGAGTTGGCGCTGCCCCTGCGAGAGATTAGCCCCACCGGCCATGACATGGAAATTATAGCTGTCGGGCAATTGCTCGATGAAGCGGGCCGCGTTGCTCAATTCCGCGGCTTCGCGCACCTGCTCCGCGGTGATGTCCGCGCGGAAGAGGGCAATGTTATGGTGGATGCTGCCTTCCAGACAGACTGGATCCTGCGGCACAACGGTGACATTGCGGCGGAGATCTTCCAGGCTGAGTTTGCGAATGTCAATGCCATCCAGCAGAATTTCCCCTTGCGACGGGTCGTAGTAACGGGCCAGGAGACTCACCAGGCTGGACTTGCCCGCGCCGGTCGCGCCCACCACCGCGACTGTTTGCCCGGACGGAATGACCAGATCCACCCCGCGCAGGACGGGTTCGTCGGGATTGTAGGCAAAATGGACACCGCGGAATTCGATATCACCCCGAGCATCGGGCATGGCAATGCTCTGCGCGGGACTTTGCACCGCGGAACGCCGGATCAACATGCGGTAGATGCGCTCAGCGGCCCCCAGCGCGATCTGAATGGCGTTATATTCCTGCGAGAGCGCCAGAACCGGGTGAAAGGCTCGCTCGGTGTATTGAATAAAGGCGACCAGCGTCCCCAGGGTGGCCCAGCCAGCCAGAACGCCCTGCCCACCCCAATAGAGGATCAACCCCAGGCCGACCGCGGCCAAAATCTCCTGGCAGGCCAAAAAGATCGCGCTGTGACGGCGCAGCAGGATCAGCGCCGAGCGATAGCGGCTGTTGTAGACTTCGAATTCCTGTTCGCTTTCGGATTCGTGCCGAAAGAGTTGCACGACCGTCAACCCGTGCAGATGCTCATTCATAAACGCGCTGATGCGGGCCAGCGCCGACCGCTCATCCCCGGAGGATTCGCGGATCCGTCGGCGGAAGTAGCGGGTGATAAAAAAGACAATCGGCAAGACGGCCAGGGCAATCGCGGCCAGGCGCCAATTCGTGGCAAACATCACCACCACGATCACAATCAGCGTGACCCCCTCAACGAGAATCACCACGATGCTGTTCGAGAGCACCGCGTTCAGGCTGTCGATGTCGCTGGTCAGGCGGGCGACCAGATCACCCGTGGAGGTGCGGTTCAGAAAGCCATGATCCTGGCGGAGAATGTGGTCGAACAAGCGCGTCCGAATGTCGGCGAGCGCTTGTTGGGCACCCTTTTGCAAAAAGTAGGTATAGGCAAAGGTGCAGACAAACCCCACCACCCCCGTACCCGCGTACAACCAGGTAATGCGCCACAAGGCATTCATATTGCCATCGGCAATTGGGCCGTCGATGGCCTGTTGGAGCAGATAGGGGGGCAAGACATTGGTGGCGGCTGTGGCCAGCATCAAGACAAAAGCCAGCGCGGTATAGCGCCAGTAAGGAGCGAGCGCCTGCCCCAACAAGCTGAATAACGCTGTATCCTGGCTCAGCGACTCCTGGCCTTCCTCACCGATTGGTTGCGACTGTTCGACCTGTGTTGGCCTTTGGGCGGTGGGAGCAACTTTACTCTGTGCCATCGGTCAACACCTCCGTGGCTTGTTCAATTTCACGATGATACATTTCGGCATAGCGACCATTGCGCTGCATCAGCTCGGTGTGATTCCCCTGCTCGACGATCTGCCCTTCATCCAGCACCACGATCTGATCGGCATGCTCGACCGCGCTCATCCGCTGGCTCACGATGATGCACGTACGGCGCTCAGCTTCGGCGCGCAATTCGTTGATGATCTCCGCAGCGGTCTTCATATCCACGCTGGCGAGGGCATCATCCAGGATCAAGACATTCGGTTCCAGCACCAATGCCCGCGCCAATGCGGCTCGCTGTTTTTGGCCCCCAGAAAGTGTGGCCCCACGCTCACCAACGATGCTGTCCAATCCTTTGGGCAGCTGGGGCAGATCATTACTCAGCCGGGCCTGTTGAATCGCCTGGTTGAGCTGGCGGTCGGGCGTTTCGGGGCGGCCCAGGGCAATATTATCGCGCAGCGGCATACTAAACAGCAGCGATTCCTGGGGCACATAGACCACCGCTTGGCGCAGCTTTGCCAATTGCAGATCGCGCAGATCATGTCCGTCGAGCGCAATTCGGCCTTCGTCGGGGTCATAGATGCGCCCCAGCAAGCTGATCAACATGCTTTTGCCCGAGCCCGTTGGCCCGACAATGCCGAGCGTGGAACCGACGGGAATATCCAGATCGATGTTACGCAAGACCCAGCGGTCCTGATCCTCGGCCCAGACGCTGACATCTTCAAAGCGAATGTGGCCTTTGAGCGACGGCGCGCTGGCGTTCGGCGCATCCAAAACTTTGGGCCAGCGATGCAAAATCTCGCCGATGCGGGCCGCGGCTGCTGTCCCTTGCTGCAGGCGCTCAAAAGCCCCGGTGATCTGGCGGGTGGCGCTGTTTAGTAACCCCAAATAGACGATAAATTGCACATATTGACCGACGGTCAATTGATTGCTCATGATCATCGTGCCACCGATCAGCACGACGACGCTGGCGGTCAGGCGAACCACCATACTCGGGATCGGCGAGATCGCGCCCGAGCGCACCACAAAGCCGAGATTCTTATCGACATAGCTTTCGTTCGCAGCCCGGAAGGCCGCGCCGACCGCGGCTTCCTGAGCGTAGGCACTCAACATTCGGGCCGCGTTGAGGTGCTCCTGGACAAAGCCCGAAAGTTTGGCCATCTCTTGTTGCACGGCAACAAACGAGCGTTCCAAAACCGACCCCAACCGTACCTGGGCAAAGACACTCAGGGAGAGGGCAACAACGACCATCCCGGCGAGCGCGGGGCTGGTGACAGCCATCAGCGCACAGCCGATCAGCAGCAAGAAGATGGCGTGCATCGACATTTGGAAACCCGCCGAATAAAAGCGCCAAATGTAGATAAAATCGCTGGTGGCCCGCGAAAGCAGATCCCCAGTGCCATAGAGTTGGCGCGTTTCGCGGTCGAATAAGAGCAGCCGATGAAAGAGATCCTGGCTCATGCGGTACGAAACACCGGCTGCTATTTCGCCAGTTAACATCCGCAATAGATAGCGAAACAAAGCCAGTACCATCGACAGACTCACCAGGCCCAACGAATAAAGAATTAAGGTGCGTGCGGTGACCCCGCTTGTAAGGGCATCGATCCCCCACCCCAGCAGCGTCGGGCTAAAGGCTTGCGCGCCCGCGCCGAGAATAGCGTAGAGCGTGCCAAGCACAAGCATGCCGCGATAGGGCCGCATATAGGGCAGTAAAAAGCGTAATCCACTCTCTTGCATGGTAATTTTCCCTCCCCATTCATTGTGGCATCATCCGGCGGATTTGTCTAGGTGTAGACACTTTGTCTGTCGTATTATTGATCGTATTATTGATCATGGACGATGGACGACCGACGGCGGACGACCGATACATCACGTTTGACGCATCACGTTTGACGTTTGACGCCAAAGCTCCCGTCCACCGTCTATGCTATAATGCCACGCAACCAATTACCCACCACTGCCAGCAGGAGACCACCTATGACTGAGCGTTCGTTTACCCCCGTCCATGTGCCGCAGGAGATCCTGGATCGTTTCAAAAAATTGCCGGTCGCCACAATTTGGAATCATGTGGTCAAAGATGCCGGTGTGCCGCTGCCATTTATGGAAGATGTGAAGTTGTGGACGCCCGGCAAACGGTTGGCCGCGCGCGCCCGCACCTTACGCTTCTTGCCGCCGCGGCCCGATCTCGTGGCAGATGTGCGCCGCGCTGGCGATGGCCCAGAATACCGGGCGATGGCCCGGTGTGGCCCCGGCGATGTGCTCGTCGCCGACCTGACGGGCAACCCGCGGCCCTGTATCTTCGGGGATGTCAAGGCGCTGCAACTGAAGATGAACCGCGCCGATGGCATTGTCACCGATGGCTCGATCCGCGATCTGGAGGTGATGGAGGCCGAAAATTACGGGCTGATCATCTATGCGCGCGGGCGTACACCTTATGCCAATGAACCGTGGGCGACACCGGCGGAAGAGAATATCGATATTCAGTGCGGCGGCGCGTTGGTGCGCCCGGGCGATGTCTTGGTCGGGGATGGTGACGGCGTGGTTGTGGTGCCTTCGTGGTTTGCCGCCGAATGTGTAGAGATTTGCGAGGAGCACGAGGGCGTCGAGAACTATGTCAAGCAGAAGATCCTGGCCGAAGGTGTGCCGCCGGGCACCTATTATCCGCCAACGCCCGCGATGTGGGCCGAATATCGGGCAACACGCCAGAATCAAGAGTAAAGGGCCATGCGATACGGCGCGGGCTGTGGCCTGCACATCTTCTTCACCCTTTTTATGATCGCGGTCTTTGTCTGGATCTTCCTCTATGCCGCGGATCTCAGTGCCTACGAGGCGTGGCTATTGGCGATGAGTGTCGTCACCTTTAGCTATTACGGCTTCGACAAATATCAGGCCCAGCGCAAAGGCTGGCGCGTGCCCGAAGTCTGGTTACATGTGCTGGCTTTTGCCGGTGGCTTTTTGGGGGGCTGGGCGGGCCTTTTCTGGTTTCGCCACAAGACCGATCATCTCTTTTTTATGATCATGCTGGTGCTGGCGACCGCGCTCCACATTTGGTTCCTGAGTGAGGGCTGGGTGAGATGGGCATGACGCGTGTGTCTGTCGTCACTCGTCAGGTGATCACCCGCCCCAGCAGGTAGCGATGGTGCGCCCAGATCGCCTTGAGTTGCCAGGGCAATCGCGCATGATCGAGCCAGGCATACTTGATCACCCGGTCATAGAGGTCGGGCTCCTGGCCCAGGTAATAGGCCATGGTGCTCCATTGCCAGCCCTCGCCGGTAAATTGCGCTTCGAGCTGTTTGCTGCGGATGCCCAACCGTTTGAGCACCTCGCTGGCGGGCATCACCGTGTCGGGCCAGGGTGGCACATCCAGCACGCCCTGGTCGATGATCTCGACGCCGTTGGCCTCCAATACCCCGCGGATGCGCCCGATATCGGTCCACATTTCATCATGGGTGGCGAAAAACTCGCGGTCGATCACCAATTTGCGCATCCAATAGCCCACTTGCAGATTGTTGGGCATGGCAATAAAGACCAGGTTGCGGCTGGCGCGGGCCAACTCGGCGATCAGCCCCGCGGGGTTATGGATGTACCAAAGCGCGGCCCAGCACCAAGTCAGGTCGAAGCTGCGGTCGGCAAAGGGCAGCGCGCCCCAGCGATCCGGCGGGTTGTAGACCAGATTGACCGGCAATTGCAGATCCTCGCGCCAGATCCGTTCAACCCCGCGCAAGCGCTCGGCGTCATCATCCACCAGCGTAACGGGAACACCCTGCTGCGCGAAGATCACATCATTGATGCCGCTGACCCCGGCCATGCCATACAAGGGCGCTTCGAGCACCGATTGCAGATCATAGCGGCGGCGCAATTCGTCCAAAAAGTCGTTGAGCACAAAGCGCTCGTAGACCAGCCCCAGGCCTTCGTTATAATCGGTGAGATACTTTCGCCAGGTATTTGAATGTTCCATCGCTTATCTTTATCAAACCACGAAGGGCACCGAGGTCACGAAGAACACGAAGTTTTTCTTCGTGACCTTCGGGTACAATCACAAAAATCTGCGAAATCCGTGTAATCTGTGGTTTCTATAGGCCGTTGATTTTGTCTAACGCTCTGCTTGCTCCAATTGCTGTAACAGGGCTTTGACCTCGTCCATGCGGCCAGTTTTGAGCAGCTTGCTGGCGGCTTGCGCCTCCGCTGTGCTGGGCAACCAGCCAGTGAGTAGTCGAGGCATATTCAAGCGCCAACCCAGCACACTATTTGGCGGGTAGCGCTGCGGATGGCGCAGGACAAAGCGCCCGACGTGCAGCGCATGTTCATTCCCCGTCACCTCACCACGCCGCCCCGCAACCATCTCGGCCCAGAGCGCGTTGCCAAAGGCTGTTACACAAGCAGTGCATTCGAGCGGCCCGCCCCCCAACTCCTGGCCGCATTCGTCACAGATCACCAGCGTCATCGCCCAATCCACGCAACTCCACGGGTACTGCTCGACCTCATCGATCACCACTTGGGCGAGCAAGGTTTCGTCCCCCGTCCCGGTCTGGATCTGCTCACGCTTGAGCAATGCCTGCCAATCGGCCCGCCAAAATTGATCCAGCGTTTCTGTGCAAGCGCTGCAAGTCGGGTAATTCGTCAATTGCGGTTCGCCACAGCCAGCACAAGCCAAAACCTGGCTAGGCCGCGGCAAAGCACGCAACGCCACCGGAATCATCAGCCAATCACCACGTTGACCAGCTTATCGGGCACGACGATCACTTTGCGCACAGTTTTGCCTTCCAGCCACTTTTGCACAACATCCAGCGCCAACGCGCGGCTTTGCAACGTGGCCTGGTCGGTGCCCGGCGTGATGCTCAAGCGGTCGCGCACCTTGCCGTTGATCTGCACCGCGATCTCGATCTCGTCTTCGCTGGCCTTGTCCGCGTCGCCCTGCGGCCACGCCTGCAGATGCACGCTCTCGCGGTGGCCCAAGGCGTGCCACAATTCCTCGCTGATGTGCGGGAAGATTGGTGCCATTAACTTGAGCAGGGTTTCCTGGGCCTCGCGCCAAAGCTCGGTGCCAACCACCGCCGAATCCTTGGTGCGGAAGAGCAGATTGTTCAACTCCATCAACGCCGCGATGGCCGTGTTGAAGTGGAAGTGCCCCAGATCCTCCGTCACCTTGAAGATCGTTTGGTGCATCTTGCGCCCAATTGCCCGCAGCTCGTCTGAGGTAGGCATCGCCATCAACTGATGAGCGTCCGGCTCCTCGGTGATCACCGCCCAGACACGATGCAAGAAGCGATAGATGCCCCCAATCGCACCGGGATCCCAGGGGCCACCCAAGTCCCACGGGCCAATAAACATCAAGTAGCCGCGCACGGTGTCCGCGCCATATTTATCGACATATTCGTCGGGATTGACCACATTGCCGCGACTTTTGGACATCTTCTCGCCATCCGGCCCCAGCACAATTCCCTGGTTGAAGAGGCGCAGCATCGGTTCATCGAAATTGACCACGCCCAGGTCGCGCAGCGCTTTGGTAAAGAAGCGCGTGTACAACAAGTGCATGGTGGCGTGTTCGATGCCACCGGTGTATTGATCGACCGGCAGCCAATATTGGCCCTTGGCCGGGTCCCACGGCATGTCATCCCGGCTGATCGGCTCACCCGCCTTGTGGTTGGGCGAGATGTAGGCGTATTGATACCAACTGGAGCACATGAAAGTGTCCATGGTGTCGGTTTCGCGCTCGGCTGGCCCCCCGCATTGCGGGCAAGTGACAAAGCGGAAGCCCTCGTGCGAGCGCAGCGGGCTTTCCCCAGTCGGCTTAAATTCGGCATCGTCGGGCAGCAAGACCGGCAACTCCTCGTAGGGCACGGGCACGGTGCCGCACTTTTCGCAGAAGATGATCGGAATCGGCGAGCCCCACATGCGTTGGCGGCTGATCAGCCAGTCGCGCAGGCGATAGTTGACCGCGCGGTTGCCTTTGCCCGTTTCTTCCAGCCAGGCAATCACACGCTCGACGCTCTCTGTTACTGGTGTGCCATCAAAAGCCCCGCTGTTGACCATCGCGCCATCGCTTTTGGAGACGTACGCTTCGCTCAACGGCCCGGTTTCGCCGTCTGGCCCGCTGATCACGCGGCGGATTTCCAGCCCATATTTCTGGGCAAATTCAAAGTCGCGCTCATCATGCCCGGGCACCGCCATGATCGCGCCCGTGCCATAGCCCATCATCACATAATCGGCGATCCAGATGGGGATGCGCTCGCCATTCACCGGATTGACAGCGTAGCCGCCGGTGAAGACGCCGGTCTTCTCTTTGTCCGCCGCGCCACGTTGGATCTCGTCCAGGCGGGCTGCCTGCTGTTGATAGGCTTCGACCGCGCCGCGGTGCTCCTCGCTGGTGAGCGCGGAGACCAACGGATGCTCCGGCGCGATCACCATGAAGGTAGCACCCCAGAGCGTGTCGGGCCGCGTCGTGAAGATCCGCAGGGCAGACTGAGCGTCTGTTGCCTGGCGCCCATCGTCGATCAAAAAGTCGACTTCCGCGCCAATGCTGCGCCCGATCCAGTTGGTCTGCATCGTCTTGACGCGCTCCGGCCAATCGATCTCGCCCAATTTGTCGATCAATTCGTCGGCGTAGTTGGTGATGCGGAATCTCCACTGGTTGAGCGGCTTTTTGATCACCGGCGTGCCGCAGCGTTCGCAGTGGCGATCTTCCCCCCAGACTTGTTCGCGAGCCAGTGTCGTGTTGCAATTCGGGCACCAATCCACCGGCGAAAATTCGCGATAGGCCAGCCCAGCTTCGTAAAAGCGCAAGAAAAACCATTGCGTCCATTTGTAATAGTCGGGATCACACGAAACCGCCTCGCGATCCCACGCCCACATTGCCCCCATCCGCCCCAACTGGTCGCGCATCCGGGCGATGTTGTCGTAGGTCCACGACTTGGGGTGAATATTGCGCCGGATCGCCGCGTTTTCGGCGGGCAGCCCAAAGGCATCAAAGCCGATGGGGAAAAAGACATTGTAGCCATTCATGCGCCGGAAGCGCGCGGCCGCGTCACTGGGCGTATACGCATACCAATGGCCGGTGTGCAGGTCGCCCGAGGGATACGGCAACATGGTCAAAGCATACCATTTGGGACGGCCAGGGTCTTCGACAGTGGTATACAACCCTTGTTCTTCCCAAGCTTTTTGCCACTTGGGTTCAATTTCGGCTGGAGAATAACGGTCGGCCATAGGTTTGATCCTGCTTCCTCACCAATCAATAAAGTTTTTCTGCAATCAAGTTTACCTGTTGGTCAAAAAGTTGACAAGTCTCCCAGGGGCTACAACAGGGCGCTGGATCGGCAGCCACCGCGGGCGTCATTGGCCAGGCGCGCTGCGGATCAATAGTGCATTGCCCAAGTGCTGCTACAATGCCGCGGCAATGACCTGCGCAATTGCTGGGCAAGCTGTCCGCTCACAGGGAATCCGGGAAGATTGTTGATTTATTGGATGAAGTTTTGCCCGCCACGGGATGGAGCCTGCGCCGTGGGGGCTATCTAAGCGCGAGAAGACCGCCTACCGCAAGACCGGTGGGGTTGCTGGGGAAGATCTGGGTGATGAATGACCGCTGTACACAGATGGTAGGCATAGGCCTATTAGTATAACAGAGAATCTACAAAATATTGTAGGCTGGGTTACACAGTAGCAGGCGAGTTAGATGATTAGAAGCCAGGCTTTTCAGAAAAGCCTGGCTTCTGCGTAAATTACACTTGGATCGTGTGCGTCCAGCCGTAGGGGTCGGCGATGCGCCCATATTGGATGTCGGTCAGCGTCTGGAAGAGATGTTTCGCCACCGGGCCGGATTGGCCATCGCCCACCAGATATTCTTCGCTCTTGTAGCCAAATTTGCTGACGGGGGCCACCACCGCGGCTGTGCCCAACCCAAAGGCTTCGGTGATTTTCCCGCTGCGCAGGTCGCGCAGGACATCGTTCACATCGATGCGCGCTTCCTCGATCGGGTAGCCGAGGTCGGGCGCCAGGCGCAGCACCGAATCACGCGTGATGCCGGGCAGAATGCTCCCCGAAAGCGCCGGTGTGACAATGCGCTTTCCTTCGTAGACAAAGGCAATGTTCATGGAGCCGACTTCTTCCACATACCGACGCTCGACCGCGTCCAGCCAGAGCACTTGCTGATAGCCCAGACGGCTGACCTCTTCAGAAACATAGAGGCTGGCCGCATAGTTGCCGCCGGTTTTGGCATCCCCCACCCCGCCTCGCGTGGCCCGCACATATTCGTCTGAAATAAAGACCGAGACAGGATTGAACCCTGTGGCAAAGTAAGGGCCCACCGGGCTGAGAATAATAAAGTGGAGATAGCTGTGGCTGGCATGGACCCCCAGCGCGGGTTCGGTGGCGATCAGCGTCGGGCGGATGTAGAGGGACGCGCCGTCCTGGTTGGGCACCCATTCATGCTCCAGCGTCACCAGTTGCACAATCGCTTCGAGATGATCTTCAGGATCCACCTGTTGCATGGCCATGCGGGTGGCCGAGCGGTTAAAGCGCGCGATATTCTCCCACGGGCGGAAGAGATTGATGTGGCCATCGGGGCGGCGATAGGCCTTGGTACCCTCGAAGATCTCCTGCGCATAATGAAAAACGGCCGTCGATGGGTCGAAGGTAAAGGGCCGATAGGGGCCAATGATGGCATCGTGCCAGCCCGCTTCTGCTGTCCACTTTTGGGTGAACATGCGGTTGGAGAAATATTTGCCAAAGGCTAACGACGAAGGGAACGGCTTCAGATCGCTCGCCGCAAGCGGTTCAATTATGAGTTGCATAGGGTCCTCTTGGGTGGAGCCAATGTTGAAATGGCCATGACTTGCGCAAGCCCTCGTTGTACATTGACGCGCCTGCATCGCTGAACCAGCTTCAAGCCAGGCTTGCATTTGAATGGAAGATTTTGCTAAGCAGATTATACAAAGAGTGCCCAAATTTTGTCATGTTTGCGGCTGGGTGATCTGCCCATCGGCGCAGGCGACGGGCGAAAGCGGCCCAAAGTCGGCTTCGATCTGGGCGAGAAAGGTTTGTCGGTGAGATTCACCCACCAGTGGCGCGACTTGTTGTGCGAGATGATGTGCTGCTCGTGTCCGCAGCGCGGCAGCGCGTGGCTCGTCCGTGGCCGCCAGCGCTTGCGCGCAGATCCGGTAGATTGCCACTGGATGATCAACCCCGCCAACTGGACGGTTGCCCAAACGTTGCAAGATCTCTTCGACGTCGGCCTGGGCGAGCCGTGGCTTTTGGGTCTGCCAATGGAAGATCGCCAATTCGGTCAGCGGCAGCGGCAACCAGCGGCTGGAGGGTTGTTCGCGTAACAAGCTAAGGCTGGTTGTCAAGGCGGTCAAGGCCTGGTCGAATTGCCGCAAAGTGCGCCAGGTCCGCCCTTGTTCTACCAGCACCAACGCTTCGATGGTTGGATTATTGCTGGCTTGGGCCGCCTGGAGCGCTTCGTCGAGCAAAGACAGCCCCCCGGGATCAGCGTGGGTTTGGATCGCCATCTGCCCCAGCGCCGCCAAAGCCAAGGCAATATCCGCCTGCGCGGTTAGTTGACGGGCGAGCGCCAAGCCCTGCCGCAACTGGCTCTCCGCCTCAGGCGGATCACCCAGCCAACGCAAAATGCGCCCGATTTCGATGCGGGCCTGACATTCGGTTTTGCTGTCGCCAATCTCATGGGCGAGCGCCGTCGCTTGTTGATACTGTTCGTGGGCCAAAGCATAATTTCCTTGCCAACGCAGCGCATCGCCCAGGGCGCGTAACCGTTGCGCCTCGAAATAACGATCACCGCTGGTGCGGGCCACCGCTAACGCCGTCTGAATGAGTAGTTGCGCACGTTCGTAATCGCCATCATCATTGGCGAGATCGCCCAAGTTATTCAGAAACGCTCCCTCGGCGCGTGCGTAGCCAATCTGGCGTGCAAGTGCAAGACCTTCCTCATAAAGCAACCGGGCGCGTACACGTTTGCCCTGGTCCGCTTGATTGCTACCCAAGTTGAGCAGCACATTGGCCTCGCCGCTGCGGTAGCCGGTGGTGCGCGTCAAACGCAGTGCTTCTTCCAAACAGCGTTCGGCGGCGGCATGGGCTTCGAGTGTGGTATGCACAATTGCCAAATTATTGAGCACACGCCCTTCATACATTGCATCCCCAAGTTGGCGATAGATCTGCAAGGCTTGCTCAAAAAAATCGGTTGCGTTCTGCCATTCGTTGAGTAGGCTCGCTGCTACACCGAGATTGTTGATCGCATTGGCTTCGCCGCGGCGATCGCCCAGTTGCTGGAAGTGTGCGAGCGCCTGGTGGCAATAACGTTGACCTTGCGGATCCGCCTGGTACATCAGCAGATCGCCCAGACTGAGTAGGGTTTCGGCTTCGAGGCGGGGCAAGGGAATTGTTTGGGCTGCCACCAATGCTGCTGTCAATGTTTGCTGCGCTCGCGCCTGATCACCTTGTCGGTAGCGCGCCACGCCAAAGACAAAAAGCGCCCCGGCTGCGATGTCGGCTGCCCCGTGTGTGCGGGCCTGCTCGACCAACGGTTCTGCCAGGGTGATGGCTGCCGCTGTATCACCAAGTGTGGTGAGCGCACTTGCCCATTCAAGTTGCAATTGCAACCCCAATCGTCCATGGTGAGTTTCGGGCAGTTGTTCGTAGGCAGTTTGCAACCGCGCGACCGCCTCGTGGATCAACCCGACCAATTCATAAAAGCGGGCAAACCCGGGTAATGCGCTGATTAATTCGCTGTGCTGTTTGTGCGCTACCGCGAATTGCCATGCCTGGCGAAGATTATCAAGATCATTTTGGAGCGCCAGGGTCGCCTTATGTGGTTCGCGTCCAAAGAGTTGCGGGGTATAGGCACCGAGCTGATCCAGGTAATAGGTGCAATGTCGACGGTGGATCGCCTGGAACTTTGCGCTCTGTTCGATGTCGATCTGCTGATCGAGCGTCTCGGCAGCGAATTGACGCACCAATTCATGCAAGCCATACCGACCAGCGCTGACAGTCTGCAGCAACGATTTGTTGACCAGGCTCGTCAATTGGGGCAATGAAACCCCGAGGATCTGTTGGGCGGCCCGGCGATCAAAGCTACCGCGAAAGACCGTCAATTGGGTGAGCGCACGTTGGTCGGCTGCGCCCAGTAAACGCCAGGAATAATCAAACACGGCGCGTAAACTGCGATGACGCGCGGGGATGTCATGCAGCGAGGATTCGAGAAATGCCAGCGTGTTTTCGATCTCGGTCGCGAGCTCGTGGCAAGGCAACATTTGCACCCAAGCGGCGGCTAACTCAATCGCCAACGGCAAACCCGCCACTGCCTGGCAGATGCGCGCAATCGCCTGGAGGTCATAGGCGTTTGGTTGAAAGGCAGGCCAGACACGGCGAGCATGTTGCAGAAAGAGCTGCACCGCGTCAAAATGTTCGGCCTGACTAGTGTCGAGCTGTGGCGGGGTGGGTAGCCCTTGCACCGGGAAGAGCCATTCGCCCTGCAACTGAAGCCGCTCGAGCGAGGTGACGATCACCTGAACCTCCGGCGCAGTGCGCAAGATCTCGGCCAGAAAATCGAGCATGGTGTTGCGATTGTTTGCACCGACAGTCGTCGAACCGGTTGGTAGCAACTGCTCAACATTGTCGAGGATCAGCAAAAGTGTTTTGTCACGCAGATACTGAAGTACGCTGGTGGTCTGTTTTTCCTGACCGCGCAACGGTAAACCCAGCGCCTGCGCAATCGCCGCTGCCACTGCGCTGTCATCGGACACAGTGAGCGCGGCCAGCGATACAAAATAGACACCGTCGAAGAAATGATGAAGTTGCTTGGCCCCCAATGCGATGGCAAGGCGGGTTTTACCCACGCCCCCCAACCCCAGCAGCGTCAACAGCCGAACTCGTCCGCTGCCTGCCTGGTTACGCAATAGTTGCTGGAGGTCGGTTAGCTCTTGCGTGCGCCCCACAAATGGACTCAACTGTCCAGCGACCGGCAGATTGTGGCGCGGTTTTTCGGTTCTGGATGAGATACGCTCGTAGAGAGCGAACGTGGCTGGCTCGGGCTCGACCCCCAACTCTTCGGCCAAGATTGTGCGGCAGCGTTCAAATTGCGCTAGCGCTGCCCCGCGCTGACCACTGGCCGCGAGCAAAGTCATCAAGTGCCGGTGGGTAATCTCTGACCACGGCTCCAGCGTTAGCAATTGATTGGCCGCCTCGATGCCGAATGGGTGATCGCCGCGCGTGAGCGCCGCGTCAACCCAACCGTGCAGCACCTGCCCGACGCGTTGACGCAGGTGCTCGCGCTCGTCGCGCAACCAAGTTTCAAACGGTTCCGCCTCGTTGATCTGAAAGCCAGCCAGAAAGTCGCCGCGATACAAGGTGCGCAATCGGTGCAGAAGCATTGTCGATGCGGCTTCGCCTCGAGCATCTTCCAGTGTCCTCATCAACAAATGACAATCGATCTCGACCTGAGGAGATAGCTGGAAAGCCACACTTTGCCGGGTGATTAGCAATTCGTTGGCAAAGGAGCGTCGCAGATTCGAGAGAATATCGCGCAGATTTTTCTTGGCCTGGGCGTCAGCGGCATCGGGCCAGAGCAGCGCCGTCAACGTTTCGCGCGTGTGGGGTTGCGCCGTGGCCGCCAGATAATAGATCAGCGCGGTGGCTTTGTGAGAGACAAAACCCTGGACTGGATTGCCGTCGCGCAAAATGGTCGGTGCGCCCAGAAGATAGATTTGTAGCATCGCCGCCTCCTAGTATCGACGATCTCTCGACGATCAGTCTGTATACTCCCATCAAACAAGACCCTATAGGAAGGTTTAGTCAAGGAGGAAATCGATGAAAGTACAATTTAGGAAATTCATAAGCCGAGTACGGGCTATAGGTTTGATTTTCATAACGACGGTGATCTTACTGTTATTCGGCTTGCCTGCCAATTCCGCGCTGGCACAAGCCCCGCTCGATTGCAGTCGTTCTCCTTTTGGCGGCATGTTGATGGTCGGTGCGGAACGCGAGATCTTTGTCGGCTATCGCGGCGGTTCGGCTCCCAATCAAAATGGGCTTGGCTACGCCCGGCTGGATCACGACGGGGCCGGACAGTTGCAATTGCAGACAAGTTGGATCGGCAGCACCGAGCTCGCGAGCTTGAATCCGATTGGTGACTCGGCGGCAACCGTGGTCGATCTCAACGCCGATGGTCGTTTTGAATTTATCCAGACCTTGCGCGATGCCGATGGGAACTATCGCCTGGTCGCCCAGCGCAACGGGGAAGCGCTCAGCACAATTTTGCATAATGCGACCAATCATCAGGCGTATGTGTTGGCCGCGGGCAACCTGACCCGCTCCGCGGCCAAGGACGAGGAAGTGGTGGTGGTTTCGCGCAGCAACAACGGCATCCTCAATGTCTTGTTGGCGAATGGCTCGTCCAACGGCGAGTTGATAGATTCACCCACGCCGCTCGGGCTGTGGCGCTCGGACACGCCCGAACGATTGGCCCCCGACTTGCTCGCCGTGACTACGGCTGATCTCGACGGTGATGGCTATGATGATGAAATCATCGTTGCGTTGCACGAGTCTATAAACTCGCATATTCAACTGATCATCCTCGAATATACGCCAGGATTCCAACAAGGGGCATCGACCAATTATCAGAACAACCTCCAAGAGATCGGCAGCTTGCGGATCGAGGCCAGCAATGTGCTGAATGTCCAGGTTGCCAGTGGGGATTTGGACCAGGATTTTCGGGATGAGATCGTGCTCGCTTACGATCAAGCCAGCCCCGACAATGACGGTTCGAGTACGGTGATTCAGGTGAGTACCTACAGCTTTACGATCAAGAGCGGCACACCGGTGTGGGAGGAGCGTGGTGAATGGCGCAACCCCAACGTCCATTTCTATGATCTCGCCCTGAGTACAGCCGACACCGATGGCGATGGTCAAGCCGAGATTGTTGTCGCCTTCCCCACCTATGGCAACACCCACAACCCCAACGCAGGATTGGCCGTCTTTTCGCTGGATGCGGAAGTTGCGCAGATCGTGCCGCACAACTACTGGTTTAGCAACGACGTTGGGCGGGCTACTGTACAGGGCCTTGCTCTGGACGCGGCGGATCTGAACCGGGATGGTTTGGCCGAGATCGTCGCGGCCTTTCGCGATACGGGGAATTTGCTGCAAGTGGTGCAATTGACAGACCTGATCACGCCCACGCAGAATCTCACCCTGACGCAAGCCCTGACCGGGCCGATGGGTATCAACCTTGCCAGTCACTGGCGCAACGGCGAGGATGGCCGAAGCGGAGCCAGAGCCATTCAAGTCAAAATCGCCGATTGGGATAACGATTCACTCAAAGCCCAATATGCACCGGCCCAGGGTGGCACGTTGAAATGCAAACAGGTGGTCGAACCGCGCATCACCTCGGCGATCTTTGTGCCGCCTTTCTGGCAAAATATTCAAGGCGGGCAATACATCTACAGTTCGGTGGGCAAGTCACGCACCAGCGAAAAGACCACCGAAACCGCCATGACCAGCAGCTATTCGCACAGCGCTTCGGGTTATTTTGGCGGCGGAGTGGGCGTGGAAGGCTCGGTCTATTCGTTTTCGGCCAGTGTCAGGCTGACCGCCGGGTATGAATACGCCGCCGAGCAGACCCGCACCGACAGCCAAAGCACAGGCCAGTCAATTTCTACTGGCTGGACAAATTTTTACGATTTTATGGTAATGGACAGCACTACCGCCAATTGCTATAGCTATCAACTGATCAAAAATAATGTGCCGTTGGATGGCGCGATACGTTTTTGCGAAAGCAGAGAGGTGACCAATAATTCACTCAGTTTGGATGCGTGGGATCTGCAACAGAATGCACCGTTGCACTGGACACCGGTCGTGCGCGATTGGAGCAACTTGGCGCTCTTCCGCGCAGTCAGCGCCAGCCAATCCTCCACCCTCGACACCTATCATGCCCAGCTCGCGGCGGATGGGTTGCTCGATGGCAGTGTGGATAATGGCACCGTGGCTCACACTCAATCCGAAATGCACCCGTGGTGGCAGATCGACCTCGGGGCCGAACAACCGATCAGCAAGATCCGCATTTGGAACCGCAACAATATCGGCTGCACGCTTCCTTCGTGCATGAACCAGTTAACCAATTTTTATCTCTTTGTTGCGAATGTGGATTTCAACACGCTTCCCAATGACCCCGAAGAATTGAAGAACAATCCTGCTGTACAAAGTTATTTTCATACCGGCGCGGCCGGGCGAGTTACCACCTTTCGCACCCTAAACGCCGCTCTTCAGCCGATCAGCGGGCGTTATGTGCGGGTGCAATTGGCCGGGGATGGCCCGTTGGCTTTAGCCGAGGTGCAGGTTTTTGGCCCCAATCATGTCGAGCCGGATCGGTACCCCGTGGCGGTTTGGGATCCCGATGCACAAACGGGTGCGCAGGGAGGCTATGTGCCAGGAACCGATGGTTGGTTCGAGGTGCGTCTCTTCAATCCAGTAACTGAACAATATGAAACGGTGCGTTCGCGTGGCAATCTGCTCTGGAATGGGGCCAACCAGAATGTGCTGCAAAACGAGCGGATCGGGGACGGCGATAGCACACTCTCCTGGTCGTTGAGCCAGAGCAAAGGCGGCGGGCGATCCATTGCTACTGCGGTCTCGCATACGGCCAAAGTCGGCACAGAATTTGATGTGGAAGCCGGGATCATCCCCGTAAAGGTGCAAATTGGGGGCAGCTACGAATACGCAACCGGTTTTGGCAGCGAAGAGGCCAGCACCATCTCGTGGGAAGAAGGCTTTGAGATCGATGGCGGCGTGCAGGGATTTCCTTTGCAAGTGGAGGGAACGACTGTGCGCTGGCCCGAACAGTGTCGCTATGGGTTTCAGCCCTATTATTACGAGCTAACCGAAGAATCCGATTATGGCTATAGCCAGAAATTTTTGGTGCTCGATTACATTGTGCCCGAACATGCCCTGAATCGTGCAGAAAATTTGCTGCCCTGTCTGGCAGGCGTGAGCAAGCGCGGGGCCAACCAACCGCCCATCGCGGTAGCGGATTTCATCACGACGACGCAGGGCACAGTGATCGTGATCGACGCGCTGGCGAATGACAGCGACCCCGACGGCGATCCGTTGCTCATCACCGCGGTGGGTGCGGCGAACCATGGTGCGGCGGTTGTGCTCAACAACCAGATCCGCTACCAACCCAATGGCGATTATCTCGGGCAAGATCGCTTCAGCTACACCATCGATGATGGCTTTGGCGCTACCGCCACGGCGACTGTGACAATACAGATCGGCGAAGCGGTCAAGAACGATGAGCTGCCCGAAGTACTGGCCGATCAGGCCGTGGCCACTGGTTCCGGCCCTGTCACCATTGATGTGTTAGGTAACGATCAACCAGGGAATTGCCAATCATTCACCATCACTGGGGTCACGCAGCCCAGCAACGGTACCGTTGAGATCGAGGGTGAACAGGTACGCTACACGCCAACTGCAGGCTTTGTCGGCACCGATAGCTTTTCGTATTCGATTGGCTCGCCTCACTGCAACTTTACGGCCACCAGTACGGTGACCATCACCGTGACAGCAGATGACCAAACCGAACCTGAGCCCGAACCTGAGCCGGAGCCGGAACCGCAGCCCGAACCTAAGCCCGGCGACCGAGCGCAGAGCATCTATTTACCGATAATCCGGCGGTGAGTATGAGTAAAAGGTAGGGGTATTCAAGCACAGGCAGGCTCCTGCTCGAAGTCTGCCTGTGCAGTGTTTTCCTGAACCTTACGGCTGGGTGAGCAGATGATCGACCGCGGCGGTCAACTCGCCGAGCGTGGACGCGATCACCACGTTGTCGCAGAGCGGCGCATAGTGCAACATATCGCTATCACCACTGCCCCACAACATCGGCGGCTCGGTGTTGATCCACAACGTGCGGCGAGCGCGGCGGGTAATGTCCTTGAAGATCTCCAGGCGCGGATTGTTGTAATTGTTGCGGCCATCCCCCACCATGATCACAGTGGTGCGGCTGTCCACCGTATCCATAAAGTCGCGGCTGAAATTTTCAAGCGCATACCCCAGATCCGTACTGTAATGACCGGGTGGCATACGGATCAAGACCTGCTGAATGGCCGCGTTTGCTTCGCTGGCCGGGCGACCAGCAAAGTCGGGCGAGATATATTCCAGGTGGTCGATAAAGGCAAACGCATGTGTCTTGGTGATCAGATCCTGCAGGGCATAGACCAGGCTGAGCATCAGCTCGGAGCAGGGGCGCATCGATGTGCTGATGTCGCAGATTACCACCAGCTTGGGCTTGAGGCGATGGTCGCGATGTTTGATTTCGACTGGCACGCCCCCATTTTTCAAGTTGGCGCGGATGGTGCCTTTGGCATCAAGCTGGCCCGTTTTTGCCCGCTTCTGGCGCAGCGCGATGCGGCTGCGTAACCGGTTTGCCAGGCGTTGCATCTCTTTGCGCAGCTTTTGCATGTCGTTGTCCGACAGCGCATTAAAAGGGCGCTCCATCAGCTGGTCGATACTCTCGGTGGGGCGCTCTTCGCTCATATTCTCGGCGATGCGCTGCCCCGCAAACCGGTTGAGTTGCTCTTCCATGCCCTGCATATTTTGGCGAATGAGCTCGCGCATCTGCTCCAGACGCTGTTTGTTCATCCCCATCTGCGCCATCAATTCCATCATCTCGCGCAGGGCCTTTTGCACCTCGCTGAACTGGAGCGCACGCATCATGCGTTTGGTCATCCAGTCGCGATAACGCATATCATCCATGCGGTTGAGGCCGGTCAATTGCGCTAGCTGCTCAAGTTCCTGCTGCGACAATTGTTCCCCGCGCAGCAGCTTCTCCATCATCTTGCGCAATTGCTCGTTGAATTGACGCATCATCTGGGCCAGGAGTTGCGCCTCTTCCGGCGACATGTCCTCCATCAGATTCTGCATCTCGGGCGCGTCAGCATGATCAAAAAAGAGGGGGAAGAGTTCCTCAAAGGTCGGCAAGCTGCTCGCATCTTTGATCAAAGTGGCGCGCAGGCTGAGCTTAAAGGCATCGCGCTGCTGGACGCCCAGATGCTCGACTGCCTTGAAGGCGTCGGCACTTTCAGCCAAACTCACCCGCACCCCGCCCGACCGCAGCGCGGTGATAAACCGAACGATTCGTTCTTCCATAGTTGCCTCCAGTTGCAAGGTGCGAAGTGTACCCTGCAACTTTGCTAATTCCGCCAGCGGTACTCACCCAGATCATCGTCCTCGACATCCACCCCGCGGTTGCTGACATTCATGCGGCGGCGCACCTTTTGCAGGTCACTTTCGTGTTTGAGCAATACACTCATCGTCGTCTCAAGCGTTTGAGCATCCAGGCTCTTGGCGTTGAGGGTCACCAACGACTTGGCCCAATCCAACGTCTCGCTGATGCTGGGCAACTTGCGCAGATCCAATGAGCGCAATTGCTGGACAAGCTCCACCGCTTGCTGGGCCAGTTTCGGGCTCAGCTCAGGGACTTTCAGCTTGACCACGGCCAATTCCTGTTCCACGCTCGGGTAGCCGATAAAGAGATAGAGGCAGCGACGCTTGAGGGCTTCGCTCAATTCGCGGGTATTGTTGCTGGTGAGCAGCACAATTGGGCGATGCACCGCGGTCAACGTGCCCAATTCGGGGACACTGACCTGAAAATCGCTCAGCACTTCGAGCAGAAAGGCTTCAAACTCGGCATCAGCCCGGTCGATCTCGTCGATCAGCAAAACGGTCGGCTGTTCGCTAAGAATGGCCTTGAGCAGGGGGCGCTGCAACAAAAAGCGCATCGAGAAGAAGACATCTTCCTCTTGCGCGAGCCGATCCGCGGCCGCGGCCAGGCTATTGGCACCGGCTAATGTCTCGGAAAGCTTGTCGCGCAACAATTGGGTATAGAGCAACTGTTTGGCATATTCCCACTCGTAGAGCGCTTTGGTTTCGTCCAGCCCTTCATAACATTGCAGGCGGATCAACTCCCGACCAGTTGCGCTGGCAATTGCTTTGGCCAATTCGGTTTTGCCGACACCCGCCGGGCCTTCACACAAGAGTGGCTTGCCCAGTTCTTGCGTTAAAAAGACCGTCGTGGCGATCTCGTCGCTGGCAATATATTGCTGATTGCCCAGGGCTTGACGAATATCGGTTGGGGATGAATAAGAACGATTGGTGCTCACAGAGGATCTCCTGTCGAACAAACACGAGGGGTTGCGCATACCAGAGGCTGCGATGCAACCCTCAGCAGAATTTCGGATCCATGCTACCGGGCAGTGTACATCAAGGGAATGGCTTTGTAAATCGGCTAAAGTGACAGACCAGGGGCAGCTTTTCTGTACATTGGTGGCTCAAGTAGCGCTGTTATTCAACCACAAGTGATTTTGTTTCTCTGTAAGCCATGCTATACTCGGAAACACGCCAGGCCGACAAAGCGTGTACTTATGGACTGGTTTCCCGGCCCACCCAACCTCATCCAAACCACGAGTGATACATCACAATGGACATCGAACATCTGATCGAGTTTACGCAAGCGCTTGTGCGTTTGCCCAGTTTTAGCGGTGAAGAAGCTGGGGTTGCGCAACGCGTTGCCGCCGAGATGCAAAGCCTCGCTTTTGACCAGGTCTATACCGATGAAAATGGCAGCGTGATCGGCATCATCGAAGGGGCGCAGCCCGGCAAAACGATCCTGCTGGATGCCCATACCGACACCGTGGGCATTTCGCCTGGCGTGCCCTGGCAATACGAACCCTTTGGGGCCAAGATTGTGGATGACGCGCTCTATGGCCGGGGCGCGGCGGACATGAAAGGCGCGCTCGCCGCCATGATCCACGCCGCGGCCGCGCTGGATCGCAGCCAGTTGCGCGGGCGAGTGATCATCAGTGCCTCGACGCTCGAAGAAGTGCTCGAAGGCATTGCGCTGCAACCGATTGTCGAGCGCTACCAGCCCGATTTTGTGATCATCGGCGAGCCATCTGATCTCAACCTGGTGCACGGGGGCCGCGGACGTGCCGAAGTGCATCTGACCACAGTCGGGCGCCCGACCCATTCGTCCTCGCCCCAACTGGGCCGCAATGCCGTGCTCGACATGATGCGGGTGATCGCCGCGATCGAGGCCTTGCCGCTGCCCACCCACCCGCTGATGGGCCCGGCCATTTTCGCCCTCACCGACATCATCTCCGACCCATACCCCGGCCACTCGGTGATCCCCAGCATCTGCAAAGCCACCTACGACCGGCGGCTTCTACCCGGTGAACAAGCCGAAACGCTGCTGGCAGCGATCACCAATCACCCGGACATACAGGACATTGAGCTGCGCGCCGAGATCGGCGTGGGCACCTATGCCGCCTATACGGGTGCCCACCTGGTGGCCGAAAAATTTTTCCCTGCCTGGCAATTGCCCGCCGACGATTGGTTTGTGCAGCGCGCATTGGCTGGCCTGCATACAACCGGCTTACAACCCGAGTTGCGCGCCTATCGCTTCTGCACCAACGCAGCTTACACCGCGGGCAAAGCGGGTATCCCCACGGTTGGCTTTGGCCCGGCCAAAGAGAGCGACGCCCATATGATCAACGAACGCCTACACCTGGCCGATCTGCTGGCCGCGGCGCGCGGCTATGCAGCGATCATCGCGGCGACGTTGCAATGAGCGCAACCGGGGAGTCACCCGCGCTCTTTCAGGTCAGCCTGCTCCAGCGGGGAGATGTCTACCAGATTCGCGCCTGGCGTTATCCAGAACCGTATGCCCTCTATGATATGGAGGGATTGGATGAAGCCGAGGATCTGGCCTATTTCCTCGACCCGACCAATCACTTTCATCGCGTGGTGGATGGCTCAGGGATGCTGGTGGGTTTTTGCAGCTTTGGCGAGGATGCGCAAGTGCCAGGCGGAGATTATTCGCTGGCCGCGCTGGATGTGGGCGTTGGCATGCACCCGGGCCTGATCGGGCGCGGGCTGGGCGCAGCATTCCTGCGCGCGATCCTGGCCCATGCCCGAACCGCATTTGCGCCCCAATATTTCCGGGCGACAGTCGCACACTTCAACGAACGCTCCCGCCGCATGTTTCAGCGCCAGGGCTTTACCATTGTGCAGACGTTTGACAGCCAGAGCGAGCCGCCTTACCCGTTTGATGTCCTGTTGCGGCGAGTTGAGGACGGCCAATCTCTGTAGATCTCTACAATCTCCGTATCCCCATAACTTATAGAGAGTTGAGAAGATTGAGAGATTTTTGTCCGTCCATTCGCCAAAAATCTGCCCACGCTCTACAAATCCCCGCAAATCTCCCAAACACAAGAGACTTACAGGGATTCATAGAGAGTTCACACAGTCATAGTACTTAGCTCAAAAATCTCTGTACCACACTGGTTGGGCCACCTTTGTTCATAGGAGCCACAACCAATTTTTGAGATGACTCCTACTCAATAATCACCCGGTCGATGGCACCACGGCCAAAGACCTCGGGCGAATACATCTCTTCGGCCTTGGCCGCGGGTACCACAAACGTACCGGGCGTGGTTGCCCGCGCCACATACGAGTAATCGTAGACACCATCCCACAGGAGCGTGGTGAAGGCCTCGGCACGGTCGTCGCGCAGATTCTGGTGCTCGTACCACTGACGCCACCACCACCAGCCATCGCGGCGCGCGCTCGGGTCCGCGGGGATGCGCTCGGTGCTGGCCAGCGCGGGGTTGAGGATCTCCAACCCAGCTGGCAGCGGATCGACCAGCGCCACATGATAGCGGCGGTTGTCGGCCACCATGCTGATGCGCACGCGCACACGCGCGCCCGCTTTGATCCGCCAGACGCCATTCTCGTCCAGCGTCACATCGTCGGGACTATCGACCGCTTCGTAGCTGCGTTGCACCACAAAGCCCTGGTCAATGGGCGGCAGATTCAGATCGCTCGGGGCATAGCGCAAGCCCAGGCGATAATAGAGCCGCCCAGCGCCCTCTTTGTCGATGATTAGATCCTGCAGCGCTTCATCACTCGCCACCAGATACTCCATCGGGATCACGGTCTGGTAGCGCTCGGTGGTGCGCCCGGCGTAGGTATGCTCGGCCGCGTAGGTGTCACCCAGCCAGACGCGCGCCACAAAATCGGGCGTCTGACCCTCGAAGGTGCTGAAATAGCGATCCAGCGCCAACAAGATGAAAGCATTCTCCTGCGTGTTGTTCCAGCGCCCGGCAACCTGATTCGCCAGCAAGCCATTGACCACCTTCGGGATCAGGTCGCTCGCGGGCTGGTCGTTGATCAGTGCATCCAGAATGATGCCATCGGTGCGGCGATTGGAGTGCAGCAACAGATATGCCTGCTCCCCATACGACGTGGTAAAGTTGGCCGCGCCCGCGGTCTCCACCACCCGGTTGTTGATGTGCTGGCGGATGGCCTCTACTTCGGCGCTGCTGGCCGAGTCGCCGCTCAACACTTGCCAGAGCCAGGCAACTGCCTCAAGCGACTGCTCTTCGAGCGAATATTCAGCGAGGAGCGCGCGGGCCTTGCCGGGATCGCTATCGCCCATCAGATCGCGCACATAGACGGCGTACGAACTGAGCGAGTGACGGGTCATCGGCGAGTAATATTCTGGATAAACCTGCTCGATGTTGCGCAGATAGTCGAGCGCCCGGCTGAGCGTCTCGTCGGCAACGGCATAATCTTTCAGGCGTGCCCGCTGCAAGGCATGGGCCACATGAATGGTGTAATAGGGCGTGGAGTCATCGCCGCGGCTCCAAATTGGCCAGCCACCATCGTTATTTTGCAGCGCTTGCAGCCGAGCAATATCCTGGTTGACCGCAGCGTTGAGCGCATCGGGCGAAGGCAAGCCTTCAGCCTCGAAGGCACTCAGCACATCGCGCAAGGCAGCTATGCCCAGCACGCGCGAGGCCAATTGCTCGGAGCACTCAAAGGGATAGTCGGTTAAGTAGATCACCGCATCGGTCAGGGCTTGCAACGCGGTCGACGAGGTGTTGATTTCCAATCCGCCAAATTGCGGGAAGACATCGGTTGGCGTTTGCAGTGGCTGGGCAATTGCCCCTTCATCCACCACACCATAGACGGCAAAGGCTTCGCTGGTCGCCGGGGTGTAGACCGGCAGCGAAAGCTCGGCGGCATCGGCGGCACCAGACGCGGACGCGGCGATCTGCACGCGGACAGTGCCTGCACTGGCAGTCTGGGCGGGGAAGCGCACCTCGACGCGGTCATTCGCCGGTACGGTGACGAGTTGCCCGCTGGTGAGTGGGAGAGGAATCGGCGCGGCTGAATCACGCATTGCCTCATCGCTCATTGCCTGCAGATTACTCGCCCGCAACGCCACACTGACTTCCATCACCTCGTCGGTCTGGTTCTGCAACACAACCGGCAACTCAAAGCGGTCGCCAAAGTTGAGGAAGCGGGGCGCTGAAGGGCGGACCATCAACGGCAGCCGCGCGGTAAGGTTGGCCTCGGCCATGCCAAAGTGGTTATCACCGGCCACGGCCACAACCATCAGGCGATAGCGGGTCAGGTTGTCGGGCAAGGTGAACTCGACCCGCGCCCGGCCTTGCTCATCGGTGCGCGTGTCCGGGGCAAAGAGTGCCAGCGGATTAAAGTTGCTGCGAATGGTGATCGGTGCTGAAGGGTCAGCGCCTGCTTGCGCCTCTTCAGCATCCACCATCGCGGCCTCGGCCACGGCCATCTCCGCGGTCGCCATGGGGGCAGCCGCGGGCATCGCCATATCGGCGGCAGATTGCAATTGCATACCTGCCCGCGCCATGCCCCCGGACGCAACTTCGTCTGCTAGTTGGTCGGGGTTGGCCAGGACAATGCTGCCGCGCCCGTAAGCTGCGTTCACATTTGAATAGCGCATCTGGTAGAAGGCTTCGACCGGGTCCATCACTGTATAGTTGGTAAGGGCCAGGATCGCCTCATCGACCACGACCACGGCCAGCTCGGCATTGGCCTGGGGCGCCCCACTGGCATCGACCACAAGCAGATCGAGCGCGGTCTCAGCCCCGGGGGCCAACGCCGTCGCTTCGGGCGTGATCTCGACCTTGAGCGTGCGGCTCAACGGCGGGATCAGCAGATCCACTCGTCCCGTTGCGTAGGCGGGGCGGAATGGCACATCGGTGAGGGGCTCGCCCTCGCCATCGGTGCGCGCGGCCGCGCCATTGAGATCCACCTGGACAGTGAGATTGGGAATATGGCCTTCTTCGATTGGCACCTGGAGCGTGTAGGTGCCATCTTCGATCACAAAGCGTTCGGTGGTCAGAATATCGCCACGGCTGATCGTCGCCATTCCTTCGGCGGGGCTAAAGGGCGATTGGATCAGAATCTGCGCGGTGTCTCCCGGTTGATAGCGCTCCTGGTCGGGGATCAAGGTGACCTGTTCTTGCTCCACGGTTTGCGCGGCGGGACGCTGACCGCCGCCAACCCACCGATCAATTTGCGTGTAATTGGGGCGACCTTCATTGTCCTGCATGGTTGCGGCAATGCGATATTCACCGCCGAGTTCCGTGGTAAAGGTACAGGTCACCGGCTCCAAAGCCGACTCGACCGCACAGGTTTGGGGGTCGCTCTCGATTTGCTGCCAGCGCCCGCGCTCAAATTTCCATTCCAGACGCGAGGCCGTCACCGTGATCGGCACACTTGCCAGGGCATTGCCATCCAGATCGGTCACAATTGCCTCGATGCTCAGCGGGTCGCCCTGCTCGACAAAATAGCGTTCGCTGCGCAAGCCAACATAATAACGCGACGGATGCACCAACAAGCTGGTCGACGCTGCCCAGGCCTGCCGGTTGACATCGAGCACCGTGCCTTCGGCCAGCACGCTGTAAGGACGCACCTCGCTGATGCTGTCAAAGTTCATGCGCAGATAGTGGGTGCCGCTGGCATCAGTCCGACCATCGTAGCTGAAGCTATTCGCGGCGCTATTGTCATAGGGATAAACGACAACACCGCGCGCAAAATCGTCCATCGGCCACCACGGCACCCAGCGGCCAAAGGTGAAGTCGGGCCAGTTGGGGGGGCTGTAATTGCTGGGCGACGCGTTGATTTGCCAGTGCGTTTCAGCATTTGGCAGTGGCCCGCCCGCAAAGTATTGAGCAGCGACCGCGACAACCGCGTCATCCCCCACTACGAAGAGGCCTTGTTCCTCGTTGCGCACCGCGACCGAGAATTCGGGCGTGCGGAATTCCTGGATCTGGAAGCTGTAATAAGTCTCGGTTGCACTGTAAGAACTCGCATTACGAGCGGCGAGGTAGACAGTGGCATAGCCCAAATTGACATTTTCGGGCAAGGTAAGGTTGAAATCAAAGCCACCCAGATCATTCACTTCGACCGCGCCTTCGGCGATCTGGTTGCCTTGTGGGTCGCTGACCATATAGTGCAGGGCCTCGATGGCATCGCCCACCAGCACAATGTCCCCATCGGCGCGATCTTCAAAGCCGCGCACCCAGCCTTTGATGTGGACCTCCTCGCCGGGGCGATAGAGTTGGCGGTCATCGAAGAGATACCAGCGCAGTTGATCCTGGCTGGGGATTTTGCGCCAGCCGCTGTTGGAGCTGTTGTAATAATAGATATTGTTGGGCAAGAAGGCCACGTCATTGCCCTGGCGCCCGATCAGCGCAAAGGCGGCCTGGTCGGTCAGGTCGAAGCGGGCCATGCCTTGCGCATCGCTATTCGCGGTCAACTCGGTGCCGCTCAACGCGAGCGGCAGATCAACCAGCGGTTTGCCATCGACCAGCGAGGTGGCCCAGGCATACAACTGATTGCGGTCGGCCAGCACATCCAGGCCGATTTGCGTGCTCTGTACCCAGGTGATCACCCGGTTGTAATCGCGATTGCCAAAGAGTGAGCCAAGCAAGCTACGGGGCACATCCACCCAGACGATCAAGTGGCCCACACCTTCCGTCAGGTAGGGGCTGAGATCGAGCGTGGTTTCGACCAGCGTATCCTCGGCGGTTTCGATGCTGATCTGCTCGGCAAAGACTTCCTGGCCAGGCGGCACCGCGGGGTTCTCTTTGTAACTTTCTTCGTTCTGCCAGCGCAGATAGGCCGGCCAGTCTTCGGGCGAAACCTGGTAGATCCGCAGCCGCAACTGCTCGTAATTGATCGAATAGAGCGTCAGGTTCGGCTGGCGGGCCGAAGGATCCAGCGTGACAAAATTACGATTGGGGCCCGCGAGGTAACGCTGGGCCGGGCCAGTCTGGAAGGTGTGCGTCTCGGCCTGACCCAGTGTCTGCCCGAAGATGTCGCTCAGGGCTGCCGCAATCGTTACGCTATAAGTGGTGCGGCCCTGGGTCTCGCCGCGGATCTCCAGGCGGTCGCCGATTGCGTCAACGCGCAAACCAGGGATCTCCGGGGATACACTGACCAGCGCGGGGTCGAAGGTGGTGGCATCCAGCGGGTTGTTAAAGCGGACATAGAACGGACTTAGAGGAGGACATTCGCCACCCCAACCGCAAGTCGCTTCTACGAACCGCAAGGGGGCAAAGGTCGTAAAGCTGTAAGCTTGCACCTCGGTTGTGGTCAACGGGCCTTCCGCCGAGGGAGTACCCGGCCCCACATTGACGGTGACGGTGGTGTCATTCGGGAAGGGGGTCTCGCTGCGAAAAGCGAGCCAACGCGCCTCGTCGCTGGCCGCGATCAACCCCTGAACCTGGCGGCTGGCGGCCAGTTCGGTCTGGTTTGCCAGGCGCACGGGATAGGGCTCCCCGCTGGCCGTCACATGGATCGTCTCCAGGACCGCGGCTGGGTCAATGGCCTGGTCAAAGCGGATAAAGAGCAGCGGGTCGGTTGGCTGGGGCCCGCCGACAGGGAACGTATATTCCAGACGTGGGGCCGGTGTGGTAAAGGTGAAGACCACAGGTTCGGCCAGTTCGCCCCCAGTGGCAGAGCGTGTACCAGCCGGGATCTCGACAGTGAACACCGTCGCTTTGGGGAAGCGGTCAATGGCCAGGTCGTCCGCCTGATATTCAAACGAGAGCGTCTTGGTGCCAATCCATTTCCAGATGCCGGGCAATTCGGGCGTGAGGCGAACGGGCACCTCCGCGGCGCTCAGCTGATCCAGCGTAGCGAGCGGCACCATCGGCTGGTTGAAGGTGACATTCAAGAAGGGCGCAATGGTGATCTCGCCCTCTGGTGAATAGCGCACAACTTCCAGCGGCCCACTCTCGACGGTGGGCGAAACCGGGGCGGTTTGCGTTGGCGGGAAGGTCGATGCCAGCGTCACGCCGGGTTGGGGCGGGGGCAAGGTCTGTTCTGGCAGGCGGAAATCCTGCACATCGGTGATGGTTGTCGTAAGCGGGGGCAAACGGTCCAGCAAGGCCGTGGTCTCGCGCTCGGCCAGCGGCGCGGCACTGACCACCGGGATCGGCTGCGTAGTTGTGAGCTGCTGGGCACCCTCACTCAAGGTAATTGCCAGGCCGGTTGTGTTCGCGGTCGGCTCGGGGAGCGGGTCAGTCGGGAGTTGCCGGACCATTTGGGCCTCCACAGGACGGGCAAGCGGTGTCGGGGCCACCAACGACGCCAGGAATGAAAAAATCACCAGCAGTGAAATTAATTTGTACCCATGCTGGGGCGAGATTCGCCATCGTTTCAGAACCATAAAGCCTCTCCTTACGCTGGGCAGGCATGATCAACCGTGGTTACGACGTGGGCAACGCAGAATTGCCGCCATCAAGCAATCATCGTTGCCTGCTGCGGCTGCATTGGTTCAGACGGTATGGAATTGAGCTTTGTTCCGTCTAATTGAAGAAGGCTTGCAGCCATTGCAGCGATCCAGCAGCAAGCAAAATCAGGATAATATATTTGATACTCTTACCAATCGCGACCGCCAACAAAAAGATTGGCACATTGAGGCGCAGCGCACCGGCGACCATCCCCGCGAGGTCAAACAGGGGAAAAGGGATGGCAGAGAGCCCCAGCAGCAACCAGCCGCCATATTTGTCTGTCAAGTGGTGAAGGCGATCAAAGTGGTGGCGCTGTTGCTCCGGGATCAACGCGCTGCCGGTTGCGCCGGCAATGTAGCCGCTCAACTCGCCGAATGCGCTGCCCACGCCAGCGACGATCCCCAGGATGAAGGGGTCGAGCGCGCCGCCCATGGCAATGATAATGGCCAGGCCCGGGGCGGGCAGGACAATGGTCGCGCTGGCGATCAGGCTGATGACAAACGCGCCGACATATCCCCAGCGGCCGAACTGTTGCACGACCATAGGATTGAGAGCCAGCCAAATGCTAAACACAGTGATCGCCAGGATCAAAAGCACGCCCAGGCTGCGCTTTAAGCCCGGCGTTTGAGATTCCACGGGCGGGGCCATATTCTGCGCAGTCAACATAGCTGCTTCGGATCTTACGACTTCGGATGGCGTCGCCATCTTGGTTTTGGACATATCAGATAATACGGAGGTATTCCCCCGAAGTTGCAACTACCCCCGCAACCGCAGGGATAGCGCATCATCCCGATGATCGGGAACAGACTGGGCTGGCAGGCCTGCAGGGAAGCCGTCCCGAATTGCCAAAATTCGCACGCATCTTTGAAGAATTTGGTGAAAATTCAGGCAATTCGAGCCCTGTTTGCTGCTACTGGTTCCTGTCGCTGGTGCAACAACCAGCCGAATTACGGTGCGGAAGAAGTGATGATCACTGCTTCGACTGTGTCTGCGGTCGTCAGTGCTTCCAGCACGTCGAGGCCGCTCACCACCTGGCCAAAGAAGCTGAATTGCTCCTTGGCAGCCTCTGGCGGAACAATGCGGGCGACCAGTAACTGGCTGCTGCTGGCGATCAACTCGCCGGTGGGCAGTTGGAAGGGAATGTACGAGACAACGCCGATGTCCAGCGTGGCCGAGATATTGGTCTCGGCTTGCACACGATAGCCCGCATCATTGGTCGGGTTGTTATCCGGCGACCCGATGATCAGCGCGTTTTCTGGTGCATTCTGGTTGATTGGCAGGCCATCATAAAAACCGACATTCGCCAGCACCACAAAATTGTTGACAGCAACGGGGGCATCCGCCGCGTTCAGCGCAATCACCAGATCGCCCTGCGTGGTCTGGATGGTCGCGGTGTAGACCAGCGCCGGGTCGATCACCATCTCGGGAGCTTCGTTGAAATAGTTGGCGCGTTCGGCTGGGGCTACCTCTGCCAGCGGACGAGCCTCGCTATCCATGCTGTCGGGCGCAAAGGGCGTCGGGGTTGGGGTCGGTGGCAGCGGTGTGGGCAGCTCGCTGACTTCCCCTTCTTCGATCAAAACCGTGTAGAGCGTGTCAGGTGGTGTGGCGCTCCCAACACTCGGGTCGATCCGGGTGATCTGGTCCAGCACCTCAAGACCCTCGACCACTTCGCCAAAGATCGTGTGGCGGAAGTTGAGCCAATCGGTGGGCACAAAGGTGATGAAAAATTGGCTGCCATTGGTAGCCGGGCCACTATTGGCCATTGCCAGCAGACCCGGGCGGTCGAAAACGAGACTTTCGTCAAATTCATCCTGGAAGGTGTACCCAGGACCGCCCATCCCCGTGCCGGTGGGGTCGCCGCCCTGCACCATGAAATCTTCGAGCACGCGATGGAAGACCGTGTCGTTATAAAACCCTTCGCGCGCCAGGAAGATAAAATTATTGACCGTAATCGGTGCCCGGTCCGCGAAGAGCTGGACCTTAATATCGCCCCGCTGAGTTTTGAAGATCGCGTAATAATAGGCGCTTGGGTCGATGGTCATCTCTGGCGGCGCGCTGTACATATCTGCGCGCACATTGGGTGCCAGTTCACTGGCAGCCCCTTCGGCGAGTTCTGCCGGTGGAGGAACCTCGGCCGCGCTTTCGGCTGCCTCTGCCGCGGGGGACGGGGTGGCGGAAGCATCTTCGGCCGCAGCAGGGATCGCTGTCTCGGCTGGGGCTTCCGCGGTAGGGAGGGGCGTACAGGCAGCGAAAAATAAACTTCCTGTGATTACGAGCGATATCAGCCAGGTAAACCGGCCAGAGGATAGAAAATTCAAAGTTTGCTCCTTTAAGCTCATTATAATAAACCAAGATTGCAGCTTACGGTTCCAGAGTGCGATTTGCAACCCATGCTCCGCGCTTTGCTCCGCTGCGTCAACTCATGCGTACACCGCCGCGTCGAAATTCCAGCCACCACAGACTATAGAGCGCCAAAAGTGCCACCGCTGTTCCAACCAGCCGGGCTTCAGTCGTATTGGCTTCAGCCACAAAAACCGCCGACAAACCGACTGCCCCGGCGATCAGATAACAGATCAGCACGGCTTCGCGGCGGCTGCCAGTCAGGTGAGCCAATCGGTGGCTGACATGATCTTTGCCCGGCGTGGTGAGTGGATTTTTCCCCCGGCGCAACCGGCTGATAAAGACCAACGTGGTGTCGAAAATCGGCAAGGCCAAAACCAGAACGGGGATCATCCAGGTGATGGTTTGGCTATTGGCGGGGAAGCGCAATTTGATGCCAACCGCGGCGAGCAGAAAGCCCAGAAAGAGGCTGCCTGTGTCCCCCATGAAGATATGCGCCGGGTTCCAGTTGTAGATCAGAAAACCCGCGCAGGCACCGGCCAGGGCCGCAGCCAAAATCCCGACGAGATATTGATGGCCCATGGCAGCCAGGAGGGTGAAAAAGACCGCAGCGATCATGGCGATCCCACCGGAGAGCCCGTCCATATTATCGAGCAGGTTGAAGGCGTTGGTGATGCCCACCACCCAGGCCACGGTGATGGCAATGTCCAACCAATTGGAAAAGAGGCGAACACTCACGCCGCTGTAGATCAAAATGCCCGCGGCCAGCAGTTGCCCGCCCAGTTTGATATAGCTGCCCAGCCCCCACTTATCATCGACCACCCCCATCAGGCTCATCAGCGAAGCGCCGACAAAGATGCCGACCACTTCGTTGATGTAGCGGCGGTCACCAAAGAAGATCAGCGCGGCCAGAAAGGCGAGATAGACCGCCGCGCCGCCCAGGAGCGGAACCGGGGTAGTGTGGATCTTGCGGGCGGCTGGATTGTCGATCACCCCCAGGCGCAGGGCAACCTGGCGCATCACCGGGGTGCTGCCAATCGCCAACACGAGCGCGCTGGCGGCCATCAGGAGATAGGGCGTGATAATGTCGAAAGTGGGTGCTCTGGGAAAGTCCATAAATGGCTCGCGAATTGGTTGATGTATGACCGACACGGCACCTGAGGATGCTCAGGCGAGATAATTGTCAACGGACAACCCTTCAGTCAAGGGTCTGTTCTAAACTTTCCAGCAATTGCGAGATTTCCGCACGAGCTTCCACGGGGGCGAGCGTCAACGCTTGTTCGGCATAGCTGTACGCCTGCGTGATCTGCCCCATCCGCTGCAAGGCCTGGGCGGCACTCAAAGCATGGGCGTAATTGGTCGGGTCCAGGCGCAAAAGTTGCTGGGCCACCCCCAAAACCTGGCCGTCATCCTCTTGCAGATTGTAAAGATTGCTCAACTGGGCCAGCAGCTCGACATCGTTGGGCAAGAATTGGCGTAACTGATCGAGCGCGGCAATGGCCTGATCGATCTGGCCGGTGCTCTGATAGAGCTCTCTGGCTAATTCATACAACGAGGCCAATTGTTCGATCTGCTCTGTTGGGGTATTGGCAAGCGCCTGTTCCACCCAGGGAATCCCCTCGGCGGGTTGATCGGTGTCGCGATAGAGCAGGGCCAGATTTAACATGGCATTGGTATTGCCCGGTTGCATCTCGACCACCATTTCGTTGGCCTCGATGGCACCGGCCAGATCCCCAATCCGCGCCAAAGCCACGCCCAGGTAACTGTACATGGCTGCCGAAGGCGTGAAACGGGGATCGGTATCCATGGCGTCGATCCCAGCCTGTAACATGGGCACTGTATCGGCAAAACGCTCATCATCTTCGTAGAAATTAGCCAGCAGGATATACGTCTGTTCATAGAGCGGGTCGAGCGCCAAACTTTGCAGATAGGAGGCTTCGGCTTCTGGCCGATTGCCCATAGCAAGGTATGTGTTGCCGCGTTCGTTCCAGAGGTGAGCGGCATTCGGGCTGAGGGTCACCGCCATGCTATATTCGGAAATGCTGCGTTCCAGCATCTCCTGCCGCATGATGGGGTCATCATAGGCGAGATCCGACCAACTGCGGTAGAGGCGAGCCAGGTTGGCGGTGTGGTCGGTGTTGAGCGGATTGACTTGTTGCGCCTCTTCTAAGACGACCGCGGCCGCGCGCATCAATTCGAACCAACTCATCTGGCTGGTCTGCCCCTGGGTCAGCGCGAGCACCTCATCAATATCGGGCTCCGAGCTGAGTTGATATAACCCTTCGGGTTGCCCCTGTCGCAACTGGTCGCGCACCACTTTGGCTTGTTCCAGGAAACTGCGCCCCAGGAACAGCATGTAATAATCTTCGGTCTTGCGGGCGTTGAGGGCACGCCGATAGAGATCGATGCTGGTGATCCAGTTGGCCTGGCTATCGAATTGCTGCCCTTGTTTGTAGATAATATCGGCCCGCACCAACCCAATATTGACCGTATCCACGACCAGGAAGACGGCTACGGCCAGGATTGCCCCCACCCCCAGGCTGAGCAAGGGACGCCCTACGCCTTGAGGAATGCGGCTGCGCAAGTGCGGCCAACTATAGACCGTAGCTGCCAGCACGATTGCCACAATGATGACAACCGTATAGACGGCAAAGTGTGAGGCTATGTGATTGAGCTGTTCGTCCAGCGTGGTGCCACCGGCCCCTGTTGCCAATCGCCCACCTTGGATGATGCCATAGAGCAGCCAGCCGGCCCCGACTACGAGCGCGTGCAGCCCATAGCCGCGCAGCCACCAACCAAGCGGCGGCGCGACACGATGACGCAATGCCTCGGCGGTCAAGCCCAGCGTGGCGGTGATCAGCCAGGTGAAGAGCATCAGCAGCAAAATGGCGGGACTGCCCACCGGTTGGCCCCCAACCATCCGCTGGGTGATGCTGCTAAAGAGCAGGTCAATTCCACTGCGCAACCCTTGCGGATTGGTGGTGTAGATGAAGACAAAGGTCAGGAAGATAAAGAGATCCGTCATGACCATGGTGGGGAGCGCGGGTAGATCGGGGTGGAGGCTGCGGCGAGCCGAGCTTGTGCGCGCGGGGGTTTGGCCGCGGCGACGGCGCGATTTGTTCTCTTTGGGATCCACTGGCTCGGGTGGGGGCGCGACCTCTTCCTCGTTTTCCTCGCCGCTGAGGTCACGCAATCCCCAAACAAAGGGCTCTGGCCCCCCCCAGCGCATACCCAGCACCAGCAGCATGGCGGTTTGCGCCCAGAAATAAGTCCGGGTGGCTGCAATCGCAATCCCAAAGTGGATCTCGACAAAGTGCGCGGCCATGGTGGCAAGGATGGCGATGATCAATAATTGCCGGGGAATATCTTCGCGGGCAATGGTAAAATCGGTGTGTAAAAAGGCCGCAGCCGCCACATAGATCACCAGGCCCATGATGATGCCAGCGGGTAAGGCGACACCAAAAAAGCGCCAATTGCCCCCGTCGGAGCCGATCAGATAGGCGCTCCACAGCAGGCTGCAAACAGCAAGTAAGCCAAAGAAGAGCGAGACGTCGCGCCGATTGACCAATAAACCCAACCAGCGCAAGGCCCAATAGAAGATCAGAATAAAGAGGGACATATAGCCGACAAAGCCAAAGATCCCGGTGATGACCAGGCTATCCCACGTTTCGTTGTGGGAACGATCGGGGCTGGCATTGCGGGCTTCCACATGGGCCAATTCCGCCGGGTAAAAACGGTTGTAGGCCACCCACATCGCCTCCGGCCCGTAGCCCACCAACGGGCGGATCAGGTTGATACGGTCGCGGCTGCCGTCGGGAAACGCGAGCGGCTCGTGCGGCTTCACCATATCCGCAGCCCCCTGCCAGATCAGAATCCGGACCTGCGCGGTGCGGCTATCCTGATCCAACAGTTGGGTCAGGCGGCCAACATAGGGCATGGGGCGCAGGAAGGCAAATAGATTGGTCGTGTTCATGAGGATCAACACAATGGCACCAAACATTGCCAACCCGACCCAAACGCCCATGAGCACGCGATAATTTTTGGGGCGCAGCCCAGAGAGCAAGAGCAACACAAACAGGAAAAAGCCCGCCAGCAGACCCAGCCAGGGGCCGCGACTCTGCGTCCAAAAGATCGCCAGCGCCTGCACCATCAGGATAAAAAGATAGGCGCCGCCCGAAGCCGCCGCGGGCAGATCCTGGCTGGTCATGGCGGTTTGATCATCCTCTGTGCCGCCCAAAAAGTGAGCAAAGCTGTTATACACGCGCTCCAGCGTGAAGAAAAAGGCCATGATCAGATAGGCCGCCAGGAAGATGGCGTTGCCCGCGTTAGCTGCGATGCGCCGGGTCACATCGCCCCCCCACGGCAGCGGATCTTGCTGCATGTGCTGGATCACGCCGTAGATGGCAATCGGCAAGCTGGTAGCGATAATGGCGTGCTGGATGCGGCGGAATTGTTCGGGGCGGCGCAATTGCGAGGCCGTCAGCACGGCGATGATCACATAGCTGAGAAAAGAGTAGGTGCCCTGCAACCGTTGATACGAACCAAACCAACTCACAAAGGGGGCAATGCTAAACGCGGTGCTCAGTAAGTAAGCGGATACCAGCAAGCCGACCGGCAGGATAAAGGGATTGCGCCAGACCGAGCGCTCGATGGGGGGTGCCTGACCGGTGGGATTGCCATTCTGAACCGCTGGTAGCCAGGCTGGCCCACCATTCAGAATCTTGATCACCCAAGCCAGTAACATGACAAGCGCAATCGAGCGAATAAGGCTGATCTTATCGGGTTCAAAGACGCGACTCGAAAAGACATTAAAAAACATTGGCGCAACGACTAGCGCGGCCAGCCAGCCTGCTTCAATAATCGCTTCGCACCAATGATCTAATTTCGTTTTTGAAGTCATGAGCTTACTTACTTATCCAATAGCGAATTCATGCAAGAAATTTATTAGAAGTCATCTCAAAATCGGGCAGGGTTCCTGTGAACATGCACAGCCTTTGTGGCGCAGAGATCTTTGAGATAAGGATTCGGTCTGCTGGGCAGTATAGCACAGGACAAGGTCGCAACCACCTTAGAGAGTGTTTAGAATACTGGAATGGTTCGTCCGAGTAATGGCGTGGAATCTACGCGGGCGCGGCCAGGCCTTTTTGCGCCAGCAACTCCTGATAGAGCTGGTCGATCTGCGCCACCATGGTGCGGACATCAAATTCGGCCACACGTTGTCGCCCGGCCTCGCCCATCTGCCGGGCCAGCGCGGGATCGCGCAATAGCCGGATGAGCGATTCGGCCAGGATGGCGGGTTGCCCTGGCGGCACCAGGAATCCATTCTCGCCATCGGTCACCGCTTCGATGCTGCCATCAGTGGCGGTGGCCACGACTGGCAATCCACTGGCCATGGCCTGGGGCAAGACGCGCGGCAACCCTTCCCAGAGGGAAGAGAGCGCAAAGATATCCATGGCGGCCAATTGTTCCGGCACATCGCGCCGCAATCCAGTCAAGACCAGGCGTTCGCGGATGCCCAGGTCGCGCGCCACTTTCTCGACCTCGGCGCGCAATGGCCCATCCCCCACCATGAGAAAATAGACATTGGGCACGGCGGCTGCGACCTGGGCCGCGGCGCGCACAAAATCGAGCGGAGCCTTCTGCGCCGAGAGCCGGGTGACCGTGCCGACCACCGGTGCATCGAGTGGGATATTCCAGGCGGCCCGCGTCGTTGCCCGATCAACTTGCGGGTGACCAAACCGTTCCAGCTCAATGCCGCTGCGGATCACCGCGTAGTGTTCGGGGCGACCGATGCCATCGGCCAGTCCCTTCTCGGTGTTGAGCGGCGACACGACGATCAGCTTATCGGTGATCGGCAAGGTCAATTTTTCGAGCAGGATATAATAGGCGCGGATGAGCGGGTGTTGCCGTTCGTGGTGGCCCCAACCATGCACGGTATGCACAATGATCGGCACACCGGCCAATTTGGCGGCCCAGCGCCCCACAATGCCCGCTTTGGAGCTGTGTGTATGGACAATGGTGTAGCGACCCTGGCGCATCAGGCGGATCAGGCGGAAGAGGGCACGCAGATCTTGCAGCGGGTTGACTTCGCGTACCAGACTCGGTTCGATGATCAAGGGAATGCCACGCTCGCGCACGGTTTCGATCAAGCTGCCCTCGCTGCCAGTCTGCGGCCCGGAGAGCACATCGACTTGCCAGCGCGCCGGGTCGAGCAGTTGCGCGGTGAGCATAGTATTCTCTTGCGCGCCGCCCACGATCAGGCGGGTGATGGGGTGCAGAACACGAATCGGCATAACGTTGTCTCTTTAGGTGGCAGCGACCGATTGCAATACCTGCAACAAGCGCGGCCCATTAACTTGAGTCGAATAGTGGGCAGCAACGGTGGCCCGGCCTGCTTGCCCCAATCGTCGGCGCAACCTGGCATCTTCCACCAGGTGCGTGAGCGCGGCCACCCACTCCTCGGTGCTGCTGGCCAGCAATCCGTTGACACCATGCTGGATAATTTCGGTGTTGATGCCAACCGGTGAAGCGACCACAGGCAAGCCCACGCCCATATATTGGATCGC
This sequence comes from uncultured Caldilineaceae bacterium, assembly GCA_964541665.1. Taxonomy (GTDB): domain Bacteria; phylum Chloroflexota; class Anaerolineae; order Caldilineales; family Caldilineaceae; genus CFX5. Next base: position 38,593 of record CAZIRP010000010.1, read on the forward strand.
CTTAAAGCCACCTTTGCCGCGCGTCCACGGCGTGTCGGGCAGGGGCATCAGGCCAATGTCAAACCCGTGCAGATCACTAATCTCGTTCTTCAGTTGCCAGGGGCGACAGTGGACAGTGAGCCCGGCCAGCTCGATTTTACCCCCAACAACCTCGATGCGAATGGTGTGGTTTTGGCTCAGTTGGCGCAGGGCTGGCGCAAGATCATGCAGGTACTCCAGATTGCTGCCGCTGCCAACCCAGCCCAGTGTGACCTCATCGGCTTGGGCTGATTGATGAGGACGAATCGGGTAAGCAGCCATGTCGATCGACGAGGGAATCACGGTTACAGCCTCGTTGTACTGCCGCGCATAGTCGTATAACACACGGTTACCCACGATGATCCGCTGGCTGCGCCGGATGATCTCAGCCGTCTTGGCCGGTTGTTTGAGCCAACTCACCCACCGATTGGCCGCGCTGGCGCGGGGCAGATAGATGGCGTCATCAAAGTCGTAGATGATCGGGCAGCCGAGGCGAGCGGTCAAGGTTTCAAAGAATGCCGGGCCGATGGGTAGGGCTTCGCGCTGGATAAAAATGGCATCAAACTGGCGTACACGAGTCAAGTCGAGCAGGCGGTGGAGCGTGCGCCGGGCAAAATAAGTCGCTTTGGTGACGACACCACCGGGCCGATAGAGCCGCCAAAAAAAGGCGCTTGAGTCGATAAAGCGACTGACTACCGCGTTGATACCATTGGCGGCGAGGTAAGGCAGATATTGATAGACTCGATAGCGCGTGCTCGGCGCTTCGATGGGATAGGGTAAAACAAACAGGACATTCACGGTTTCTCAGAACGATTGGGGCCATGGGCCGCGGTCTGCGCCTCGATCCGCCGCAACTCGTAGCGTAATTCATAGCAGGGAAAAAGATAACAGAGATTCTCTTCGTAGAATTCGCGCATGGCATTGTTCAAATTAAAGAGATACCCCAATGCCCGTTTGATGCCATAGCGCAGATAGAAGGGGGGCGGCGATTTGAACTTGAGATCAACCCGCACCAGTTCGAAATGCAACTCACGCTGATAGGTGGGTACCTGGCGACGGAAGGGCGAGTTAGCCGCAAAGTAGGCAAAGGTGTAGAGTCCAAAAAAACTTTTGTGTGTGGCATCCGAATAATAATAGGGATTGGAAAAGTGCGGGACGACGATTTCCAGTTGCCCGCCGATTTTGAGCACACGAGCCAGTGCCAACAAGGTACCTTCAAGATCGGGCAGATGCTCAAAAACATGGTGCGAGGTTGCTCGATCCACCGAGGCGGGCGGAAAAGCCTGCAAAACCGCGAGCAGATCGCCCACAATATCGACGCTGGGATAGTCTAGCTGGTCAATGCCGATCGAGCCAGTCACTCGTTTGCGGTTGCCACAGCCCAACTCTACGACAACCTCGTCGCGGGCCGCAAGATTTTGCAGAACTCCCTGTTTATCCAAAATGCTCATAGGTTGGTCACGGCCTGGTTGATGGTCGCCAAAAGTGAGTAAACAGCAGCCGATACCCAGCAAGCGTTTCGCCAATTTGGGCCGGAGATAGGCGCAGCAGCGCGCGCAGCAGGCGGATCCACAATTCGACGGTAAGTGTGCAAGCGACAAGCAGGAGCCAGGCCGGCACGGTGTAATGTTTCTGCGCGTATTGGAACCGGCTGCGCAGCGAATAAAAGAGCCGCCGCGCCTTAACTTGCCCAGTCAGGCCGCCGCCAGCGTGAAACGCGCTCACGTCGGCGAGATAATAGGAACTGTAACCCGCTTGTTTGGCCCGCAAGGCCAGATCCACCTCTTCGAAATAGACAAAAAACCGTTCGTCAAAGCCAGCACAGGCGACAAAAAGTGGTCGGCGAATCAGAAAAAAGGCCCCAATCACCTGGTCGACCGGGCCGCTCTGGCGCATATCCGCGGCGGAGAGCAGATGACGTGGGAAGAGCGCGGGCAACAAGTGCGCCAAGCCGGTTATTTTGCCGAGCATCACGCGCGGTGTGGGGAAGCGAGCGGCCACAATGGTCGGTTGGCCTTGCTCATCGACCAAACGAATCCCGCAGATGCCGATCAGCGCGTTGGCTGGTCTGTCCATAAACTCGATCACCCCAGCGAGCGAATTGGCAAAGAGAAGCGTATCACAATTCAGAAAGAGCAAATAATCTGCCTGGCTCTCCGCTGCCCCCTGGTTGCACGCCGCGGCAAAGCCACGATTCTCGCTGTTGCGGATGATGATCAACGGCAGGCCGGGTTGTTCCAAATTGGCGAGCGAATCGTCGCTGGAGCCATTATCTACCACGACCACCCGTTGCAGGATAAAATCAGGTTGCTGCGCTTCAACCACCGAAGCGAGACACCGCCGCAGTTGATCGCCCGCGTTCCAATTGACGAGGATGATATCCAGTGTGGTCGTCATGGTATTGACTTTGCTGGTGTGGTGAGTAATTCCCGATACAGCGCCAAATATCTAGCGGCATTGCCCGAAGCGCTAAAATGCTCCTGGGCAACTGCGATTGCCTTTTGCTGAACCGCCGTGTAATGTGCGTCGATCCAGCGCAATGGCTCGCGGATGCTCGCTTCATCTCCGCCTTGATAGGCGCAACCCACCCCTTCCTGGCTGACCAATTGGGCGGCCGCGCCCGCGGTGCGGTTGACGATCATCGGCAGGCCCACGCCTAGATATTCACCGCTCTTCGAGGCGATGACTGTCTGCCCCACTTGTCGCTCCAGCGGACTTTCGACATCATAATAGGTGAGCGCGGCATAATCTCCCGCCTGAATATATTCGCTCGTTTCTGTTGGCGAATTGGCTGCTACCAAACGATAATCGTCCGGTTGATAGCCAGCCTGGTGGAGTGCTTCGCGCAAAGGGGTATGGGGCGAACGCGTGACAATCAGCAATTTGGTCGATGAAAATTCGCTTCGGAAAACGCGATCGACCGCAATCAGATTGGCGAGGTTATGCCAGCCGCGTTTGGTGCCCAGGCTGCCGACATAGAGCAAGACTTTATCGGCATCAGTGAATTGCAGCAACTGACGCTGGCTCCGTCGCAGCTCGGCATTGGGGCGGAAAAGTTCGAGATTTGCGCTGGTGGCAATCGTGTGGATCTGCGGATTATGCGTCAGGCTGCGCAGATACTCGGTAAAAGTGGCCGACACAGTGACCACCGCATCTGCTTGATCCAGCAACGTCTGCTCAACCGTCTTCCAGCGGCGATAGGCCGGGCTGGCTTCAGTAAAATAATTGGCCAAGACGGCTTCTTCGGGGAACATACCGCGCGCATCAAAGATGACTTTATAGGGGAGCCGATAGCGAGCGCGAGCAAGCAAGGCCAGCCGCGTGGCATGATAGCTGCGACAGTGGAGGATATTGATCCGCTGGCTTTGCGTCATCTGCGCCAAATAGCCCAATTGCCCGACTGTGTACAAGGGGAATTGATAGGGCTGCGAATGAAACCAGCGCGCGATGGCTGGAATCCACCGATACACAAAGCCAATCTGCGCGGCCGTGAGGTGTGCCCGGATCTTGGCCAGCTCGGCATAAAATGGAGCGCGCTGCTTAAGCAAATAGCGGTTCCCCAGCGGGATGCCCGAGAGCAGGCGCATCGGCAGTGCATCGGCAAGCTGGCGCATCTGTTTTAACTGTTCAAGCACCTGATTACTAAAAAGACCATCAAAAACAATCACTTCCCCCCAAGTGAGGTAGAGCATGTTTGGCGAATTTGGGTCTATAACTCCGGGCAAGGTCGGCATAAGTTCTGTTCAGGCAGCGTGGCGAAAAAAGAGATAAGTGCCGCGCTGCAATAGAGTGCGCCTGAGCGGCAAGAGTAGATTTTTGAACAGCGGCTTGGGCCATTGCCAATTGGTCGCAAAGGCATATTGGGTAGAGAGCGGAATTTGATACTCGACAAGCCCAACGGCTGCGGCCAGTTTTTGGAGGGTCACGCGCTGAAAGCAGTTGATATGCTCTAGAGGGCTGACGAGGTTGAGCGAATTACGACTGCCTTTGGGCGCGCGCCAATCCATCACACTGAGGCGACGTTTGAGATCCGCCCCATCTGGCACACTGATCTTGAGCAGCCCATCGGCCTTAAGCGAACGCTTCAACAAGCGCAGCGTCTCCAACGGTTCAGGGAGATGCTCAAAGACTTGTTCGGTGTTGATAAAATCAAATTGGTAATTGGCGAGTTCACTCTCGTTTACTACTGTGATGCCATATTTTTGTGCATAGGCGATCCTTGATGGCGAAAGTTCTGTGCCATACGCTGTCGTGCCAAACGCCTGGGCCATACGAGCCCATTTACCCCACCCCATGCCATAATCTAAAAACGTCAGCGTATGGGGGCTTTTCCTCAACACGGCCATCACCTGCATGATCTCCTGGGCATCGCGTCCGTAGTAGGCGAGCGTATCGCTCTGCTGGTGGCGCGCAAAGACCGTCTGCGGGTCGATCCAGCGCTCATAGAGGAGCTCCATCAATGTGGGGTCGGGAATATATTGCTGATAGACCAGTTCGCAATTCAGACATTCAACCAGAACAAACACCTCACCCTGCAAAGATGCATAGTCAATGCCGGGCCCGACGGCCTTGTAGGCGGTCGTTAAGTAATCCCGAATTGCTGGGTCATCATACCCACAGCGATAGAGTTCGCGTATGTTCGTTTTCTGGCAACTGGGACAGTGGTTCCGTTTGAGGAATGGCATAGTTGGTCTGAATTCGATTATATATTGAAAACTGGTTAGACGGTATCTCAGAATCGGTTGCGGCTCGTGTCAACCAGCTGGTTTGTCTGGACGCCTTCTATGAGGGCTGGGCCGCCTGTTGCCACACCTGCAACCATATTTCGAGATTGATCAAACGCCAAAGCAGGCTACGGTTCGGTCGATGCTCGTTCAGCAGCTTTGGCAGCTGCTGGCGGATCAGCACTAAATTCAGGAATTTTCCGCTCAGGGCGTTGCTGGCAAACAATGCCGGATACGCCCGCACTAATTGGGGAAACCAATCGCTCTGCGGAGTTTCAAAGCCAACTTTGTCCTTCCGCCAAATAATTTCCCTGGGCAACCTATCTGCCATGGCTTTCCGTAAGATCCATTTAGTCCAGCCCTGGTGAATGCGTAGCTCGTCTGCCTGTTGAAACGTAAACTCCATCAAGCGATAATCCAAAAAAGGGACACGCGCTTCAATACTGTGGGCCATCGAGTTTCGATCTTCGTACCGTAATAGTTCTGGCAACGCAACCAGGATTTTAAACCCCAGGTGCTGATTCAGTGTGTCTGCACGTTGATGGGGATATGCTTCTGAGAGTGTATCCCGCCACCGGGCTGCAAAGTCCGGCAGAAACAGCTCAGTTGACGCACGCAGTTGCCACCAGAGCATCCGCAACTGCATGAGCTGCCTGTCGGGCAACCTGGCCATGATCAATTGTTGGAGCAACGTTCGCGTTGATAAACTGGTGACGCTACCAATGGGCCCCATCTCTTGCCATAACCGAGCGAGCTGCCCAGGGGTTAACCACTGTTGCAGATAGACGCCAAAGGGTCGATAACCGGCCAATGCTTCGTCGGCTCCTTGCCCATCCAGCAGAACCGTGACCCCTTGTTCGTGCGCCTTTTGCATGACACACCACTGGGCAAAAGGGCTTGGAGAGAGTGCAGGTTCATCCTGGTGCCAGACAAATTGGTGGAGATCGTTCAGTAAGCGCTCGACTGTTGGGAAGGTAAAATGACCGACGACCTCAGGTAGGTGGTTGAGAACTTTCTCAATATAGCGGCGCTCATTGTAGCGCCCTTCAGTGTCATAGACCGCGCTGAATGTTTGTTGTCGACCATTCGGAAAGTTGTGGTTACTGAGATCTTCGCTTGAGTTCAGCAAATGGCTAATGGTTGCGGTAATCGCTGATGAATCCAACCCTCCACTCAAACAAGTGCCGATGGGAACATCAGCCCGTAAGCGCAGCCGCACAGCATCGGTGAATAGCTCTTGATAGGCCGCAACCGTAGCTTCTACGGGGTACATTGGGCGATCAGGGCCCGCGGTATCGGTTGTTAACTGCCAGTACCGCGCTATATGGATCTGTGTGGCGGTAACGGTTGCCTGATGACCCGCGGGAAGGGTAAAAATATGCTCAAAGAAGGTTTCGTCCTCAAGCGGATTGGGTAAAATATTAGCCAGGATATAGCGATAGATCATCTTTTCATTGGGGGCAAACGGGATCCCATGAGGCCCCACCAGCGCTTTGATCTCCGAAGCAAAGCGAAAGCAGCCATCTTGTATCGCATAATGCAGAGGCTTGATCCCGAAGCGATCTCGGGCCAAAAAGAGTGTCTGCGTGACAGTATCCCAGATCGCCAAGGCCCACATGCCATTAAAGCGATGCAGGCAAGCAGGCCCCCAGTGTTGAAAGGCGGCCAGAATGACTTCTGTATCCGTCTGGCTATGAAAAGTGTGCCCGTAATCCTTCAATTCATTGCGTAATTCCAGATAATTATAAATCTCCCCGTTAAAGACGATCCAATAGCGGCCATCCTGGCTGCTCATCGGTTGGTGTCCTGCCCCAGACAAGTCGAGGATGGCCAGGCGCCGAAAGCCAAAGGCAAAATCAAATGGCTCACCCGTCATGATTTCGAGCACAGGTAAGTTTAGTTGCTCATCCGTGTGATGGCCTCCGCAAGAAACCACTCGGGTTTGCGCCGTATTGGCAAGCAGATAGCCTTCATCATCAGGGCCGCGGTGGCGCAATGTATCTGTCGCCGCCTTGAGCAATGGGAGGTCGATGGGCCTTTTATCACGTTGCCAAATGCCAAAAATACCACACATACCCGTTCAGGCTCCGTTCAACAAATCGGCGTAAAGCTGGACCAGTTTTCCCAACTCCTGTTCCGCGTTCAGGACTTTCGCGGCCTCTCGGGCATTTTTCTGCATGGTGCGCCATTCCTCAATGGATGTCCGATTTAGGGTTGCTGCAATCGCTTCCGGCTCAAATGAGGGTGCCACGACACCACATTGATAATGCTGGATAATGTGGGCCATTGCCGGTGAAGGGCCAGCACAAAGCGCCAAACCAGCCCCAATGCTTTCAAAAAATTTATTGGGCAGCGCCATTTGATCGTTAAAGCTCTGGGGCGGCAATACCGTGAAGCCGATATCAAATTCCGCAATTCGCTGTACGATATGCTCAGGAGCAACTGGTGCATGAAAAAAGACTCTATCCGGGGCTCGCGCAGCAGCGAGACGCTTGAGTTCTTCAACATAGGGTGAAGGCATCAACATAAAATGCAGCGAATAGCGGTCATCACAGTGGGCCATTGCCTCAATCATCACTTCGGGTTTACGGAATTTTGAGGCGGCCCCATGATGGATAATCCGCAGACTGTGTGCATCGCTCGTGCGTTCCGCCACTGGGGTATATTCGGGTGCATTCAAGATGACAATCGGCTTGAAGCCAAACTCTTGCTGGTAACGCTCGGCAATTGGCTCCGCCACTGTAATGGAGGCATCGACCAATGGGCCATACTTATGTAGAATATTGCGCAGCATAGGCTCATAGAGCCACCAATCTTTCCTGCTTTCAAACTCAAGAGGCGCATATTCGTGAAGATCGGTGATCAACCTGGCGCTATGCCGACGAGCCATTGCGGCCGCTAAGGAAAGCGTGTTCCAATCATTGGCATGATAGGCATCGTGTTTGATAGCGCTGAGCGCTTTTATCGGTTCCATCAATTGCCAGCGCACAGAGTAACTGAAATCATAGCTGGCTGGAAAAACCTGCCCCACATACAGGGAAGCGCGATAAAGCTGTTTGGTCAACTCCAGGGGGATCCGCTGAAAAAGAGGCGCAAAATTACCCCGTTTGAGTTCTGACTTAATGGTGGCAAAGGACGTGGCGGGTACCAGGTCGGGCAACTGGACCCAGCGTACCCGAGGATCCTTCGCCCAATCTTGGTGGGGTTCCCCATACCCTACAACCGTGAGGTCATAATGGGGGCGTAGATATTGGATCTGGCGGAGCACTCGGCCATCGCGGGCAATTGGCGAAAGCGAAAGGATGCAGATCGATTTTCTGGGTTGAGGGTGCGATTCTTTGGCCATTGAAAAACTCAAACGATAAAAGCTGCTCTCTATTTTTTCTCGTATAACGCCAACCACCAGCGATAGGTTTGTTTCGCGGGAATAAGGCGGTTGAGTATGGGCCCTAGCCTTGGGCGCATTCGGGCTCGTTTCCGCACGACATCAGATGCACCAACAACAGCTGGACTTGTATAGTTGCACTGCGGACAAATCAGCGCACTGGTGAATGCTGAACGCCTGAAATTCAGACGACTATCCATATGCTGCAATGTCTGGAGCATACGTTCTGTGCCAGAAACAGCATAGGTGAAGATGCCAGATGCTCGCACCAGCGCCACAGAAGGATGGTGGCTGAACAATGCCTGAATGGTTTGTTGCGTAAAGCTGCGCATGTGGTAGTTACGGTGGAAGTGACAACCACAGTACGGGCAGGTAACCCGACCTGCTTCCAGATCTTCACAGTAGGGCACGGAAATCAAAAGATAACGCCGTGTGACGCGTACCATCTCATCCAGGGCTTGTGCATACAGAAATGGGGGTAGATGCTCGAGCACTTCTGTGGAGACCAGAGCATCAAAGGTATTGTCCGCAAAGGGAAGCGCCACCAGATCGCTCTGGCATTTTGCTTGCTTTACCCAGCGCAACGCTGCAAAGCTGCGATCAACCCCAACAATGAGCCCGGCCTGAGATAGCAGGTTCGTCAAAACGCCGTTCCCACAGCCTGCATCCAGAACGGAATGAACATCTGCCGGTAGCCAGCTTGCTGTCAACAACGCGCGTTCTGTTTGTTCAGCCTGGTATAGCCCAGGCTCCCATAGCGCTGTATTTTCGTAATAGGCTCTCTCTGCAGAGAATGACATCAGTTCTTCCTTAGGTAGTAGTTCTACTTGCGACAAGGCGCTGAAACAATTGGTAAATTTGGGCATCGGAGCGTAACAGATAGAGTAGATACACCCCACAGGAAAGGATTGCAGCCCCAACTGTTAGCCATGCTGACACTTGAAAAAATTTGAGTGTGAGCAGAACAAGCCCCGCGGGCAAAAACAAGAGCAGGTTATGGAGAACCAGTTGGAATGGCCTCCATTTAGAAACGCCCGAACTTTCCAGGATGCGAACAGTCATATAGCCGTAGACTACGACCCCCGAGAATCCAAATAGCGCCAGACAGAGTCGGGGATCGCCCAGCCAACCACCAATTAGTAAGGCAAGAAGCCGAGAAAGGAAGATCATTGACTGAAGCCCGAGCAGGCTCTCCTGCTTATCCTGGAGGTTGTAGAGGCTGCTCAGGGGTGACGAGATAAACCAAAAAAATGTCCACAGGGCTAAGATCTGGCTATAAACGCCTGCCTCACTCCAGCGTTCACCCAAAACTAACGAAAAGAGATCATCTCCGACAATTGCCAATACCAGCGAAGGGAATAAGCCAAGCAAAACGAGTATCCGAAAAATGCTTTCGACTATCGGGGCAAGCGAGTTCGTGTGGATAGATGCAGACGCCCGTTGATAAAAAACCTGGGCGATCGACCCCCCGATCGCGCTCATTGGCAAGCTGATCACCCGGTTGCTCAGCGCATAATAACCAACGACCATAGGTGAAAAGAACATTGAAAGCATGAAAATGGGCAATTGCCAAGACACCGCATTTAAAAGAGCCGACCAGGTATTATAGAGGGGGAATTTGTAATATTGTTTTGCGCTTGCCCAAACAGTATGCCATTGAATAGGGTGCAGATTATTTTTATCAGTAGTCATCCACTGGTTTATGAAGTAAAAAACTGAAGTAGCCGTCCCAAACACGTAGGTGTAGATGATCGCCCCACTAGAAGGGACCCACAGCACCCCTGCAATCAGGCGACCACCGAGTGAAACCAGTGAGTTAATCGCTTGCGCTATGGAAATCTGCCCGAAATGTTTGAGCCTCGAATTCCAGGCATTCAGAGCCGACGAAATGCCGGCCAGCGACAAGGCGATCGGCAATAGCCATAAATAGGGTTGTATTTCCGTGAATGGTGCCCCTATAAGCGCACGAGATGTCCCAACCCAAAGAATCAGGGCCGTCACCCCACTGATAACTACGATAACAATAAAGCTCAGGAACAAAAGAGCTCTTGCTTCCTCATGAGAAGCAGGCAACATAATGGCTAACTCATACCGCAAACAGACAATAACCTGCAATACCCCCAATAGTGACGTAAAAATAGTCGCCACACCGATGGTCTCTGGCGCAAAGATTCGGGAAAAAATTGGAGATAAGAGCAGTCCAAGCACTTGTGTAAAGGTTGTGCCCAATGCTAGTTTTAAGGTGTCGGTTGCAAAATTACCTTTGCTCATTGGGACAAAATAGCTGCAATCTGCTCACTCGCCTGGCCATCCCCAAAGACCGCTGCCGGTTTTTCCTGCGGCCACCGATGCTCCTGCACGGCAGCTATGATTTGCTGCTTATCCGCCCCCGCCAACACATTCCAGCCACTCGCAACAGTCTCGACCCATTCAGTCTCGGGTCGTAAGGTCACGCAGGGGATTGCAAAGAAGTAGGCTTCTTTCTGCATACCGCCGGAATCAGTCAATAGCATGGCCGAATTTTGCAACAACAGGAGCATATCCAAATATCCAACTGGCTCAATGAATCGAATGGAGGCCGCCAACGTTTGCCGGGTAGCTTGGGCCAATTCCGTAATCTTGTGGCGAGTGCGTGGATGAACTGGAAAAATGACTGGCTTGTCGAGAGCAGCCAAGGCTTGCAGAATATTCGTTAAATTGATGGGATTATCCGTATTGTAGGGACGATGCACCGTTGCCAAATAGTAGCTATTGGGGGGCAGCTGCAGTTGCGCAAGAATGGTGGAGCGCTGTTGCGCAAGCTGGCTGAACTGCAACACCGCATCGAACATCGTATCCCCAACCAGATGAACATGCTCGGTGATCCCTTCTTGAGCAAGCAAATCCACGGCATGGCAAGTCGGACAAAACAGCATATCTGCACAATGATCGGTCAGGACGCGATTGTGCTCTTCCGGCATGCTGCGGTTAAAGGAACGCAGCCCCGCCTCCACATGGGCCACAGGAATCTGCAATTTCACTGCAGCGAGTGCCCCAGCCAAGGTTGAGTTCGTATCACCATACACCAAGACCCAATCGGGCCGCTGCGCTTGCATCACTTCTTCCAGAGCAATCAACATTTGCCCGGTCTGCTGCCCATGCGCACCAGAACCAATGCTTAAATTAGCGTCCGGTTGGGGAATTTGTAGCTCATCAAAAAAAACTTGCGACATATTGTGGTCATAATGCTGACCGGTATGTACCAGCCATTCGGCATGACCAGCAGCTCGCACTGCCCGGCTCACCGGTGCTGCCTTAATGAATTGAGGGCGCGCCCCCACGATGGTCAGAATCTTCATGAATAAAACCCAGCAATCGTCGCCACCACGGTGCGCAACATCGCGTCCGTCAGCTCGGGGTAGATCGGAATCGCCAATGTCTCGTTGGCCGCGGCTTCGCTGTGGGGAAAATCACCCGCTTTGTAGCCCAGGTCCGCAAAACACTCTTGCAAGTGCATGGGCACGGGATAATAGATCTCCGTGCCGATTTTGTGGGCCTTCAGGTGGGCCATCAAGTCGTCGCGCCGCGCGCTGCGGATGATAAATTGGTTGTAGATGTGGCGCACGTTGGGCGCTTCGCTCGGCAAGCCGATCTGCTCATGCAGCCCCGCTTCGTTGAATAGCTGCCGGTAGGTGGCCGCATTGCGCTGGCGCGCCGCGGTCCATTCGTCCAGATATGGTAGCTTGACGCGCAAGACCGCGGCCTGCAGGGCATCCAGCCGGAAGTTGCCGCCCACAAATTTGTGATAATACTTGGGCTGCGAGCCATGCTTGCTTAGGATGCTCACCCGCTCGGCCAGGGCGGCGTCATTGGTCGTGACCATGCCGCCATCACCAAAGCCGCCGAGATTTTTGGAGGGGAAGAAGCTAAAACAGGCCAGTGTGCCAAACGAACCAGCGCGCTGCCCCTGATATTCCGAACCAATTGCCTGCGCTGCATCTTCGATCACCGGCAGATTGTGGCGCGCGGCCACAGCCATGATCGGCGCCATATCCGCCATCTGCCCGAAGAGATGCACCGGCAGGATCGCCCTGGTACGCGGCGTGATCTGCGCTTCGATGCGCGCGGGGTCAATGTTGTAGGTGGTGGGGTCAATGTCCACAAAGACGGGCTTTGCTCCCAGCCGCACAATACAGCCCGCGGTGGCAAAAAAAGTGTAGGGCGTGGTGATGATCTCATCGCCGGGTTGGATGTCGAGCGCCATCAGCGACACCAATAGCGCATCCGTGCCCGAGGAGACACCGACCCCATATTGGCAGTGCGAATAGGCCGCCACTGCTTCTTCCAGCGCCTTCACTTCCGGCCCCAGAATAAAATATTGCGATTCGACGACCCGATCCATCGCCGCCTGGATCTCTTCGCGGATCGTCGCATACTGGGCTTTGAGGTCGAGCAGCGGCACGGGTTGTGGCTGTTTTTCTGTGGTCATAGGTCACACTTTTTCGTGGAATCAACAGCTCAAGAATCAATGGTGAATAATGAATAATGAATGAGCGCTTCGGCCTTGAACATTGATTGTTCACCGTTTATTATTCATTATTGGCTGTTCCCAACGGTTCCTCTTCCGGCCAGTCGAGGCAGCGCAACACGCCGGGCTCCACTTCGGCGTAACGCCAGCCGCTCTCCGGGCAGATCAGCGCACCATCGCGGTCTTTGTCGATCAACCGATGACCGTGGCGGCTCATCCAGCCTTTTTGCCTGGCCGGCACGCCGAGCATCAGCGCATAATCGGGCACATCGCCGCGCACAACCGCCCCAGCCCCGATGAAGGAATAACGCCCGAGCGTCGCCCCACAGATGATCGTCGCGTTTGCCCCAATCGTGGCCCCGCGCCGCACCAACGTGCGCTGATACTGGCTGTGGCGCACAATCTGCGAGCGCGGATTGATCACATTCGTAAAGACACAGGAGGGCCCACAAAAGACATCATCCTCCAGTTCAACGCCGGTATAAACCGCCACATTGTTCTGGATCTTCACATTGTTCCCAATGACCACGTCGGAGGCGATCAGGACATTTTGGCCCAGATTGCAGCGTTCGCCAATCCGTGCCCGCGGCATCACATGCGAAAAGTGCCAAATTTTGGTGCCTGCCCCAATGTCGCAGGGTTCATCGACATAACTACTCTCGTGGACAAAATAAGGCGTCAACTCGTTCACGGCTGAATCTCCGTCAATCTCTGCGAATCTCTATGAGTCTCCGTCAATCTCTGTAAGTCTCCCACACGAAAGTGATTCAGGGAGATTGAGAGATTTGTCGAGATTTTAATGGGCAATCGGCAAGGTAACTGGCTCGCCATTCATCACCAGCGAGCGTTGCGCAGCTTGTAATACCCGCAGCACACGCAGCCCACTTTCGCCATCGGTGATCGCCGGTTGACGGGTGCTGATCGCTCGCAAAAAGGCCTGGCACTCGAGGCGCAGCGGTTCATCCGCGGCAAAATCGACGATCTCCCCCTCACCTTTCACCGGAATCGGCTCGCCCTGTTTGATGTCCACATGCTGGTCGTAGAGCACCAATCGTTTGGCCACATCATCAAAACTCGCCATTTTCTTCGAGCCGATCACGACCAAACGCTGCTCTTTGAATGGATGCAGCCACGAGACATGAATATGGGCGCGCACGCCATTGTCGAAGAGTAGATTGGTGATGGTCACGTCGGCAATGTTGGGCTGGATGTAGCTGCCCCCACAGGCGATCACCTGGAAGGGGATGTCGCCGACCAGGCGCAGGATCACCGCGATGTCGTGCGGGGCAAAACTCCACAAGATGTTCTCTTCCGTGCGGATTTTGCCCAGGTTCAAGCGGTTGGAATAGATATACTGAATTTTGCCCAATGCCCCCGTGCTGATCAATTCGCGCAGCCGCATAATCGCCGGGTGATATTCCAGCACATGCCCGACCATCAGGATGCGTTCGTAGCGGTGCGCCAGCTGGACCAGCGCCTGCCCCTGTTCGAAGGTGAGGGCGAGCGGCTTTTCGACAAACAAATCCTTGCCCGCCTTGAGCATCTGCCCGGCCACAGCATGATGCGTCTCCGCGGGGGTCGCCACCACCACCCCTTGAATCTGCGGATCGTCGGCAACGTCGGCCAGGGATGCCACAATGCGCGCTTCCGGGGCAATTTCGGCGGCAATGGCTCGCCCTTGGGGTGTCAGGTCGCAGACCGTGTGCAACGCGCCCAGTTGGTTGAAGTTGCGCACCAGATTTTTGCCCCAATACCCACACCCAATCACGGCAATGGTCTTCATACGTTTATGGTTTCCTCTTCTGGGGGCGTGGGCCACACCAGCAGCAGCCGGGTACCTTCAATCTGCAAGACCGGCAACGGCGCGTCGCCAGCATAGAGCACGTCAACCCCATGTTCGATGCAAGTCAACCGGCAGATTTCGGCGATCTCGCCTTCGCCCGCGATCCGAACTTGATTGTACCCCGCGCCGCGGACTTCTTTCAACAGGATTTTGGCGCTTTCACGCGTGCGCCGGTAGAGGCGCATCGATGCTTCGACATATTCGCTGGCCAGCCGGGCTTTGCGCGCAATCCCTTCGGTGGTCAGCAGATAACGCCACTTCCAGCGATTGATCCGGCTGATCTTCACATAGCCCTTTTTCGACCAGCGCTTCAAATACCAGTTGACGGTGCCTACCGCAACGCCGAGCTGGGCCGCCAGATCCGCCTGGGTAGTTTCGGGTGACTCTTCAAGCGCTTCTAATAATTGGAGTTCGTTGGCTGGGTTGACGCTTTCTTCGACCATCATGGATCATCATCGTTCAATCGTTGAATTCAATGGCTGAATCATACAGGGTTTGAAAACTGTTGTCAAGTGACTCTGATGGCTTGATCGTTCAATCGCTCTGGTGTAGGATAACCCCATGTTACGCATGCTCAACACCACTCGCTATCTGACGCCGCTGCGCGAGGGCGGTTCATTGCCCGCCGTGGTCGAGGCCGACGACGGCCAACGCTATGTGATCAAGTTTTCTGGTGCGGGGCAAGGCCCCAAAGTGTTGATCGCTGAGATCATCGCCGGGGAATTGGCGCGTGCGCTCGGTTTCCGGGTGCCCGAATTGGTCTTGCTCAACCTGGACGCAGTCTTTGGCCGCCAGGAACGCCACGACGAGATCCGCGACCTGCTCAACGCCAGTGTTGGCTTGAACCTGGGCATGGCCTATCTGGCCAGCGCACTGGCGTTCAACCCCATGGCGGAACCAGCGGTGAGCGCCGAATTTGCCTCGGATCTGGTCTGGTTCGATGCGTTCGTCACCAATGTGGACCGCACCGCACGCAATGTCAATATGCTCGTCTGGCAAGAGCAAGTCTGGCTGATCGACCACGGGGCCGCGCTCTATTTTCATTACGATTGGGCAGATTATCAGAGCCGCGCCGAGCTGCCCTTTGCCCGCATTCGTGACCATGTATTGCTGGAGCGAGCCCGTGAATTGTCAGCAGCCGATGCCCGGTTGCGCCCATTGATCACGCCGGAATTGCTGGCGGCCACGGTGGATCTGGTGCCGGAAGGCTGGCTGGGCGACGAGCCACAATTTGCCGATCCTGCGGCCCATCGCCAGGCCTATGTGGATTATCTGCAGCGCCGCCTGGCATCCTCGAATTTTGTGGAGGAGGCCATTCGTGCCCACGCTGAGCGCGTATGATTATGCGTATGTGCGGGTGGTGCCGCGAGTAGAGTTAGGGGCCTGCTTCAACGTCGGCGTGATTCTCTATTGCCGCCCACGCCGGTTTCTGGCTGCTCGCATCCTGGCGGATGAAGCGCATTTGCAGCAAGTTGCACCAATGCTCAATCCGGCGCTCTTGCGTCATCATCTCGAACTCATTCCGCGCATCTGTGCGGGCGAAGGGCCAATTGGGCGGCTCGGCCAGGCCGACGCGTTTCATTGGCTCGTTCACCCACACAGCACGGTGATCCAAACTTCGCCGGTGCATACCGGCCTCTGTCAAGACCCGGAAGCTGCCCTCGCTACGCTGGCGCAGTCTCTAGTCTCCAATCTCTAGGTTACGCCCAGGCACCCTTCGCCATCATCCCGCCATCGACATTGACATGCTCGCCGGTCATAAAACTGGCCTGGTCGCTGGCCAGAAAGAGCACCACATTAGCAACATCTTGCGGCTGACCGATGCGCCCCAAAGGATGCGTGCGCTCGGCCCCCGCGCGCAATTCCTCGACATTATCGCTGCCCGCCAGCGCGAGCGGCGTCTCGATTGTCCCGGGGTTGATCGCCAGGACCCGAATGTTGTCTTTGGCATATTCCAGCGCCAATTGACGGGTGAGCGAGAGATCGCCCCCCTTGCTGGCCGCGTAGGCCGAAACGCCCAGCGCCGATTGCAGCCCCTGCACACTCGCGGTGTTGATGATCACCCCGCCGCCGCGCTTTTTCATCTCTGGCACCGCATATTTGGTCATCAAAAAGCGGCTCTTAAGATTGACATTGATGATGCGATCCCAATCCTCTTCGGGCAATTCATGCGCGGGCAAATAGCTGCTCTTGGGCTGGATGCCCGCGTTGTTGCAGACAATGTCGACCCCGCCAAAGGTCTCCACCGCTTTTTGGACCAAGCCCTGGCACGCGGCGGCCTGGCTGATATCGGCATTGACATAGAACAAACGACCGGCCAGCCCCGCGGCCGCGTCGCTGATTTCCTTCCCCGCGGTCTCGTCAACATCCGCGCAGAGCACATTGGCCCCGGCACGCACAAAACTCAAACTCACCGCCCGGCCAATGCCCTTGGCCCCACCGGTGATGATCGCAACTTTCCCGTCAAACGCTCCCATGGTCCCCTCCTGATCCTGAAGAACTGTGGTTGGTGATAATTTTTGGTTGATGAGCCACGAAGGTTACAAAGTACACGAAGTTTTCTTCATGGCCTGCGTGGTCAACAATGAGCTCGGTTCATTGACAAACTTTGCCTGCGCCAGAAGGCAGGCTGCCTGAATGTTCGTTATGTCTATTCGTTATACCTATACGACTATCGTTTCGGAAGCTGCCAATGCGCATAGAGCGGCCCACTCGCGCCATAGCATGGATCGGCGGCGGGCAGCGGCACGCGTTGAATGTTCTGCAACACGCGTGGCCGTTCGCCCGCGCGGCCATCGCGCAGATCCGGCCGCTGCCCAGGCGGATAGCCACCCACCACCAGCAGGTCGCCACTATCGCCCAGGTTGTTGTGCCCCACGCCCGCGGGGATGACCACGCCATCGCCCGCCTGCACGGTGACGATCATACCGGCTTCGCCGCCAAATTGCACACGAGCCTGCCCCCGGCAAATCAGTAATACCTCGTGGGCTGTGCTATGATAATGGTGAAACCGATAGATCCCATTGCGCCAGGTGCCACCCCACCCATGCCCCCGCAGGATCTGCTCGGCCGCGGCGGCAGGATCGGTCGCGGGCAATGTCAGCACCCCCGGATAGAGCACGAGCGGCAGCGTTGGGTGGTTGGGGATCGAGCCATCATCGGCAAAATGATAGGTTGCGGCGCTCACAGGGTTGACCCCGCCTGGCGCACTCGGTGTTGGAGATGGATCGGTTTGTGTCATGGTTGTCCCTCGCTGTAGCACCTATTATACACGGTTTGGCTTTAACCTTGCTCTTCAAAGATGGAAAGGAACTTATGCGTACGCTGACCGCTACTCTCCCCTGCCTGCAACCACCGACCTGGGCGGTGCTGGAACGTCAATTGTTCGATCTGTTGGATCAAGCGATCGACCCCTTCCTGGCCAAATATGTGCGTGAAGATGGCAGCTTGATCTGGCGTGAAGGGGGCACCGGCTCGCGCGATGGCGCTGACGATTTTTACGAAGCCTCGTTCAACTGGCCGCTCTATTATCTGCTGGGGGGCGACGACCGCTTGTTGCACGAAGGCCAACGCTTGTGGGATGGCATCACCCGGCAATTGACCGCGGCGGGCCATGTGCACAAAGAATACGAGCTCGGCTACGATCAATTTCACCAGGGCGAAAGTTACATCTATTTCTACTTTCTCTGCCTGGCCGACCCAACCAACCCAATCAATCGTGAGCGGGCACAGCGCTTTGCCGGCTTCTACCTGAACGAGGACCCCGAAGCGCTCAACTATGATCCCGAGCACAGGATCATCCGCGCGGCGCACAATGGCAGCGGGGGCCCGCGGTGGGGCTATTCAGACGGCGATCCAAAGTATGGCTGGGCCAAGGGGATGCGCGTCTATGGCTTGCCCTTCTCCGACGTGCCCGGCATCGACCACTATGACGATCTGACCGACCCCGACAAGGCTCGGCGCATGGGCGAAGTGATGCAAGAGCGCATGGGGCGCGGCGATGTTGCCGGAAACCTGATCGTCACCAGCCTGGTGGCGAATGCCTATCTGCTGACCGGTGAGGAGAAATATCGCCAGTGGATCGTCGATTATGTCGATGGCTGGGTTGAGCGGGCCCAGGCCAACAGCGGCTTGCTGCCCGATAATGTAGGGCCGAATGGCATTGTCGGCGAGTTGATGGGCGGCAAACCCTATGGCGGCCTCTATGGCTGGACGTGGCCCCACGGCTATTACAATATCGGCATGGCGGCCACGGTGGCTGGCGTCAATGCCTTTTTGCTGACCGGCGAAACCACCTATCTCGATCTGCCGCGCAGCCAGTTGGATCATGTGTGGGCACTGGGCGAATACCGGGATCCGCGCACCCTGGAGATGAGCCTCTCGCACCATTGGGTGGGGAAATTTGCCGCGTCTGGCGAGGTGGCGCAGATGTTTGTGGTGCCCTATCGCTATGGCGACAATGGCTGGTTCGATTATATGCCGCTTTCGCCCGTCTACCCGACCGCGGTCTGGAATGTGTCGCAGGCCGAGGAGGATTGGGCCCGCATCGAGCGCTTGCGCGAAGTGGAAAATTACGATTGGCGCACTGTGGTACAGTTTCGCAACAAAGAGGATTGTGGCCACGAGCAACCGTGGCTGCGCTTCCTGGCCGGGGACAACCCAAGCTACCCGGAAAAGATTTTGCAATCAACCTATGGCACGGTCTGCCGACGCCTGGCCCTGATTGAGCAAGATCAGGCAGACCTGATGCAGGTCTACATTCACCACTGGCAGGAACTCAACCCGGTGATCACCGAAGCTTTGGTGCAATTGACCCTCGGCGCGCCGCAGCACATTTACAATGGCGGCTTGTTGCATTGCGCGGTGCGCTATTACGATGCCGAGCGCCAACGCCCTGGTCTCCCGCCGGATGTCGCCGCGCTGGTGGAGAGTGTCACTGCCGAGCGAACGGTGATCCGGCTGGTGAATCTGACCCCCTTCGCCACGCGCACGGTGTTGATCCAGGCCGGTGGGTTTGGGGAACATCAATTCCTGAGCGTCGATTACGAGCACCGCACCAGCGATTACCCAGGCGTGCAGAAAAGCTACAGCGCACCGCCGGTCACCAGTAGCCCCGAAACGCTCGCCATTGATGATCGCTATCTGCAAGTCGTGCTGCCACCCGCCACCGAGATCCGCCTGGACTTGCGCGTGGAACGGTATGTGAACACACCAGCCTACGATCTGCCCTGGTCCCAACCAGCATAATCCCGCGCTGGCCCCAGGCAAGCCAGTCAAGACAAGCAGTAAAGACAAAAGGTCGTCCTCAGGGGCGGCCTTTTATGATCAAATGGACTTCTTCCGTCTCCAATTGCTTCTGTCTCCAATCACCGTGCCTGTTAATGATCTGTTAACAATTTGTTCACAAACCGTTCTTTTTTGATTAACACTCGGGGCGTACTCTGGTACTTGTGTTAATTATCGTTGCTAATGGTTAAAGTTTGTTAATAATTCACGGTACGCAGCGCCAGTAGCTAACCCAGAGGGACGAGCCGCAGCAGGCTACTTTTTCTCGGGTTTTCCTCGGGGCTTGTGTACCCTCAGTTATAACATCAGTTAATCGCGTAGGGTTGGTACTCTTTTATGAAAACACAACCGTTTGGCCCCGAATGTGCGCCAACTAAACGACGCACGCTCGGCTGGTATTGTCTCCTCCTCGTGTTCACCCTCCTGATTGGCGGCTGTGGTCAGCCCAGCGCTGAAGCGGCAACCGTCACCACCCCCACCCAACGAGCAATCCAAAACAAAGGCTCCGACACATTAGTCAATCTGGCGCTGGGTTGGGCAGAAGCCTACCGCCTGGTCAACCCAGACTTGCTGATCGCGGTCACCGGGGGTGGTACGGGCACCGGCATCGCCTCGCTGATCAATGGCACGGTCGATCTGGCAAACGCCTCGCGCGAGCTGAAAGATGATGAGATCGCGGCCGCGCGCGCCAACGGGATCGAGCCGATTGAATATGTCGTGGCGATCGACGCGCTGGCGATTGTCGTCCATTTGGACAACCCCGTCAGCGAGTTGACCATTGCCCAACTGGCCGATATTTTCACCGGGCGCATCACCAATTGGCGCGAACTGGGTGGGAACGATGCGCCGATTGTGCTGCTCTCGCGTGAAACCAATTCGGGCACCCATGTCTATTTTCTCGAAGAAGTTGTGCGCCAGGGTGACAGCGAAAACAAAGATATTTTTGCGCCGCAGACGCTGCTCATGCCCTCTTCGGTCGGCATCACAAGCGAGGTGCGCCGCAACCCGAACGCCATCGGCTACGACGGGCTCGGCTATGTTGACCCCGCGCACGAGAAGCTGATTGCTGTGGCCGCTGATGAGGATGCGCCCTATGTGGTACCCACCGTGGCCACTGGCATGGATGGCAGCTATCCTATCGCTCGCCCACTCTACATCTACACGGCTGGCGAGCCGACTGGTGCCGTCGCCGACTACCTGGCTTGGATCCAAGGGGCAGATGGTCAGCGAATTGTGGCCGAGTTGGGGTTTGTGCCACTGGGCACCGAATAGTCATTCGCGCCGGGTTATCTAATTTCCTATTCCGTTAAGGAGTATTCATGCTATGGTAAACATGGAGCAAGCCGCCCCCCTGCCAACCGCTCAGGGAGCGCCATCTATGCCGCGCCGCCGCTGGAGCGAGTGGGTGATCGAAGGCCTGATCCGCATCGCGGGCATCTCTGCTGTCCTCATCATTGGGCTCATCTTTCTCTTTTTGCTGCGCGAAGGGCTGCCAGCCTTTTTCCAGATTGCCCCCAGCGAATTGTTCGGCTTACGCTGGTACCCAATCGAAGAGCTGTACGGCTTTATTCCTCTGCTCGTCGGCTCATTGATCGTCACCGTGGGCGCGGTGGTGATCGCGGTTCCGCTGGGGCTGATCACCGCTGTCTACCTGGGCGAACTTGCCCCACCCTGGCAGCGTGAAATCCTCAAGCCGCTGATCGAAGTGCTGGCCGGCATCCCATCGATTGTGCTGGGCTTCCTGGGGTGGGTAGCCCTGGCCCCGTTGATCCAACAGGCGGGCGCGCCGACCGGGCTCACCGCCTTTACCGGGGCCTTGATCTTGGCTTACATGTCGCTGCCCACCATCATCAGCATCTCGGAAGATGCCCTCTACGCGGTGCCCAAAGAATATCGCGACGCGGCCCTGGCCATCGGCGCAACCCACTGGCAGACCATCTGGCGGGTAATTTTGCCCGCGGCCCGCTCCGGCGTGGTGATTGCGGTGGTGCTGGGCATTGGCCGCGCCATCGGCGAAACCATGGCCGTGATGATGGTCACGGGCAACGCGGCCAACATCCCCACGCTGGGGGCGGATCTCTTCTTCCAGCCCGTGCGCACGATGACCGCCACCATTGCCGCGGAGATGGGCGAAGTTGCCCAGGGCAGCCTGCATTATCAAACCCTGTTTGCCATTGGCATTGCACTCTTTGTGATCACCTTTGCCATCAACTCGCTGGCCGGCGCGCTGATCGGTGGTCAGGGCAAACAAAAACGCAGCGGTCAGTTATGAGGTTGTAAAGGGAATCATCTATGACTCGCCAACAAATCAACACGCTGGCCCGCTGGGGCATTTCGCTGGTGGCCGCGCTGGTCGTGTTGCCGATTGTCCTCGTTATTCTGTATATGGTTTATAACGGTGCCAGCACACTTTCGTGGGAATTTTTTACCGCGGCCCCGCGCAACGGGATGCGTGAAGGGGGCATTATGCCCGCGCTGCTGGGTACGGTCTTTCTGACTTTTGGCACAGCGATTGTCTCCTTTCCGCTGGCCATTGCTGCCGCGATCTATCTAGCCGAGTATGCGGGCGATAACCGGCTGACACGCTGGGTGCGCCTGGCCATTGTCAACCTGGCCGGGATCCCGTCGATCGTCTATGGGTTATTTGGCTTGGGCGCCTTTGTGCTTTTTCTCAACCTCGGCACCTCGATCATCGCTGGCTCGCTGACGCTGGGCTTGATGACGCTGCCGGTGGTGATCAGCACCGCGGAAGAGGCGATCCTGGCCGTGCCGCGTGAGTTCCGCACCGTGAGCCTCAGCCTGGGCGCAACCCGCTGGCAGACCATCCGCCATCAAGTGTTGCCCCACGCCTTGCCCGGCATCATCACTGGGATCATTCTGGGGCTGGGCCGCGCCGCGGGCGAAACCGCGCCGATCCTCTTCACGGTGGCGGCATTCTACCTGCCCCAATTGCCCCAATCCATCTTCGACCAGACCATGGCTCTGCCCTATCACCTCTATGTGATCGCCACCCAGGTGCCGGGAATGCCGTTGTCGTTGCAATATGGGACCGCTTTGATGTTGCTGCTGGTGGTGCTTTCGTTGACGTTGGTCGCAACAGTTTTGCGCAGCAATATGCGCCGCCGCCGGGAGTGGTGATCATGAGCCAGAATTCGTCGCCCAAAATTACCATCGATCAGCTCTCGTTTACCTTTTCAGACAGCGTAACCGCCCTGAAAGAAGTTTCGTTGCAGATCCAACCCAACGAACTGTTTGTCTTGTTCGGGCCATCGCGCAGTGGCAAATCGACCCTGTTGCGTCTGCTCAACCGGCTGTCGGATCTGAGCGAGGGCGCGCAACGCCGCGGCTCGATCCACTTCAACGGGCAAGACATCTTTGCCCCGCATGTGGACGTGACCGAGCTGCGACGGCGCTTGAGCATGGTCTTTGCCATCCCCACGCCCTTACCCGGCTCGATTTTGGACAATCTCACCTACGGCTTGCGCATGGCCGGCATTCGCGACCCGCAAGTGCTCGAAGAACGAGTCACACGCTCGCTCAAACAGGCGGCGTTGTGGAGCGAGGTAAAAGATCGCCTGCATAGCTCGGCCTTTGCGCTATCGGGTGGGCAAAAACAACGGCTCTGTCTGGCCCGCAGTCTGGCGCTCGAACCCGAAGTGATCCTGCTCGACAACCCAACCTCGGGCTTGGACCCGCTCTCTACGGCCATGGTCGAGGAATCGCTGATCGAGTTGAAACGCCGCTACACCATCATTATGGTGCCCCACAGTGTGCAACAAGCTGCACGCATCGCCGACCGGGCTGCGTTCCTGCTCGGGGGCGAGTTGATCGAAGTTGGCTCGCGCCAGCAGATGTTTATTCAACCTACAGATAAACGAACGGAGGACTACGTTGTCGGACGGTTCGGTTAAACGCAACAATAAGATTGAAGTACGAGACTTTAATTTTTTCTATGGCGACTTTCAGGCACTTTCCGGGCTCAATCTGCCGGTTCGCGAGAAACAGATCACCGCGCTGATCGGGCCATCGGGCTGCGGCAAATCCACCTTTTTGCGCTCGCTCAACCGCATGAACGACACCGTACCGGGCGCGCGGGCCGAGGGCGAAGCGCTGCTCGATGGCAAAAATATCTACAGCTCCGAGGTGGATGTTACTGAATTGCGCCAGCGGGTTGGGATGGTCTTTCAGCGGCCCAATCCCTTCCCGCAGAGTATTTACGACAATGTCGCCTTTGGCCCGCGAGTCCTGGGCATGACCAAAACGCACAATCTGGATCAACTGGTGCAGGAGAGTCTGGTGGACGCTGCGCTATGGGACGAGGTCAAAGACAATTTGTATATGTCGGCGCTGAGTCTCAACCCGGGTCAGCAGCAGCGCCTGTGCCTGGCGCGCACGCTGGCCGTCCACCCCGAAGTGATCCTGATGGATGAACCCTGCTCCGCGCTCGATCCGCTGGCGACCCTGCACATCGAAGACCTGATGCGTCGTTTGGCCGCCGACTATACGATAGTGATCGTCACCCACAACATGCAGCAAGCCGCGCGGGCCTCGGATTACACTGGTTTCTTTTGGCTGGGAAAGCTGGTAGAATATGGCCTCACTCGCGAACTGTTTGTTGCCCCCAAAGAATCGCTGACCGAAGCCTACATCAATGGTCGCCAGGGGTAGTGAAGGGAGGAAGTAATTGTGGATCTAGCAACTTTTAAAGACTCGCTGGCCGGTGCAACACCACCTGCCGGGCTCTCATTGGCACTCCAGGCACTCTGGCACGACGCCAAAGGGGATTGGGACGCGGCCCACAAAGTCTGTCAAACACGCGAGGGCGAACCGCAGTGCGATTGGGTGCACGCCTATCTCCATCGCAAAGAGGGGGATCATACCAATGCTGGGTATTGGTATCGGCGCGCCCAGCAACCTGTGGCCCAGGTCTCGCTCGACGAAGAATGGGCTGCCATTGTCGGCGTATTGTTGAAGGCTTAACAATGGACGGGAGACGGTATTAATCGCTCGTCTCCCGTCCGTCGTCCATCATCTCCCATCTCTCATGCCCCGTCTACCAAACAAAGGAGCTCCCCAGTGAATGTGCTAGTCCTCTCCGGTGAGAATCATGGCTTTGCCAGCAGCGCCCAGGTGATCCACGACTTTCTGGCGGCTGAGCCCGATCTGCACGTGACGCTCAGCGCGGACAAGGATCTCTTGGCCTCGTCTGCCGTATATACCTATGACGCGCTTGTCTTTGGCACCGGTTTTACGCGCAGCGTGCGCGAAGCCGATGGGCGTGTCAAACGCGTAGCCGAATTGAACGCGATCCAAGAGAGCGGGTTGCAACAATTCGTGGCCAGCGGCAAAGGGATGGTTGGTGTGCATGGTACGGCCTGGTGGATCAATGGTCGCGCCATGGAGTTGATCGGCGGCGCGGCGAATTGGCATCCGCCGGGGCTAACCTTCACCGTGCATGTCGAAAATAGCGAACACCCCGCGAGCGCCGGGCTCGCGGATTTTGAGGTCGAGGACGAAATTTACATCTCGGCCTATGATCCGACAATCAACATTCTGGCTTCTGCCGAGTGGCATGGACGCGCCCACCCCATGGCTTGGGTCAAACCGTATGGCGCGGGGCGCGTCTTCTACACGACGCTGGGCCACACCGCGGCCACTTTTCAGCGCCCAGCCATGCAGCAATTGGTGACGCAGGGGGTACGCTGGGCCGCCCGCGGCTAAAAGAGCATCTCCCTGCTGCTGAGTCCGGAACCCGTCGCTCATGTCGCCACCGACCACTGCACTTACCTATCTCAACATAGAAGTAGCCATCGATAGCACCGCGCCAGGGCAATATCGCGTGCGGGTCTTGCGTTCCCCAGCTGGCGAAGCCCAATCAACCCTGCAACTTCCCTGGTCGTTGAGCCAAATCCCCACCTGGTTGAGCCAGTTGCAGACATTGGTCCTCAGCCCGCCCCAATTCAAGCGGGAGCAGCAGTTGCAGCAATGGGGCGAAACGCTTTTTGCCGCCTTGTTAAATGGTGAGGTGGCCGCGCGCTTCACGGCCAGCAAAGCCATAGCCCAAGCCAATGGGCAGGGGTTGCGGTTGCAATTGCGCTGTGAACCCGCGGAATTGTTGGCCATTCCCTGGGAATTGCTCTACGATCCACAAGCGGCTGAATTTCTCTGTTTGTCGCGCCGGACACCGCTTGTGCGCTATTTGCCGGTGCCGCAACCCAATCAACCATTGCAGATCGCCCCGCCGTTGCGTATTCTGGCCCTGAGCGCGAGCCCGGCGGGCCTGCCCGCATTGGATATCGCGCAAGAACAACGCGCATTGAGCGCCGCGCTGACAGCGTTGCAGCAACAAGGCCTTGTGGAGTTGGTCTGGCTACCGGGGCAGCGCTGGCGCGATCTGCAACAGGCGTTGCAGGCTGGCCCCTGGCATATCTTTCACTACAGCGGCCACGCCATTTATGATCACGAGCAGCAGGCGGGCAAGCTGCTTCTCGCGGATGATCTCGGCGAACCGCACGAGTTGCGCGCCCATGAATTGGCTCGACTGCTGGAGGCGCAACCTTCGTTGCGGCTGGTAGTTCTCAATGCCTGTGAAGGCGCACGGGGTGATGAACAACAGGCTTTTTCGAGCCTGGCTGCCTCGCTGGTGCGGCGGGGTCTGCCTGCCGTACTGGCCATGCAGTATGCCATTCTGGATGAGGCTGCTGCCGAGTTTTCGCACAGCTTCTATAGCGCGTTGGCCGCCGGGCTGCCAGTGGATGCCGCCACCGGCGAAGCGCGTAAAGCGCTCAGCTTGCGCCGGGCATACGCGCCAGAATGGTTGACGCCGGTGCTCTATCTGCGGGCGGATGGACAACTCTGGCAAACCGAAGCTGCGCCATCAGCGCCGAGCGAGCCCCGGACCCAGCCCGGCCCCAGCGTCAATGCCAATGTGCAGATCGGCGGCACAGTAAGCGGCAGCCACATCATCATTGGCAACAACAATCGCATGACAGTGACCAGCACCCCGCCAGCAGCCCCCATCGAGCCCGCCGACGCGCTTTGGATCGAGCAGCAGATCGGCCAATTGCGTTTTGCGCTGCGGAGCTTGCGCGCTGAACTCGCCCCAGCGCAGCGCACCGAGGGCGAATTACAATTAACCCTGCTGCAAACGGAACTGTGCAAACGGGCCGACGAGCCCGCGCCCAACGCAGCCGCGATCAGCGCGGTGGGGGATTGGTTACTGGCCAATCTGCCCGCGTTGCGCGAGCCGCTGGGCCGATTTTTCCGCGCACCAGCGACAAAACGTGCGCTCACCCGTGCGGGGCCGCGCGGACAAAGCTGGCTTCAGCAGACTTTTCGAGGGTGAGCGCCGCGGCCATCAAGGCAACGGCGCTCCGCTGCTCATTCGGTTACAATGACCAACGCCCCTGGATTGGCTTCACTGCTGTTATACCAAATGGTTTTGCCATCCCAAGTCGGACCAGCCCAATCAAAGAGCCATTTGGCATCGCTGTCGGTCATGTTCAAACAGCCGCGACTCATCGGCTCCCCAAAATTATTGTGCCAATAGGTACCGTGGAAGCCATAATCGGCGTAAAAATATTGCACCCATTTCACGCCCGGCAGGTAATAGCCATCCCCCGACATCACCTGTTCTTTCACTTTGGTGCGGATGCGAAATGTGCCGGTGACGGTGGGGGTACGCGGCAGCCCAGACGAAACCACAAACGCACGCACCGGCTTGTCTTGCTCGTACGCAACCACAATCTGCTCGCTGAGATCAACCCGAATCCAGCGGGCTTCGTCTTCTGGAAATTCGATCGGCGAGAGCCGATCCAACGTGCTGGCTTGCGGAATGAATGCGGTGGTGCGGCGATCAATATCATCGCTATACGCCCGTTTGATGATCGGCCCAACCTGGGGTTCGCTAAAAGGAAGCGGTGGCCGCAGCCCCAGCGCGGTCTCGTCGGTGATCTCGCCCACGCGGCCTTGCCGGGCGTCCACTGTGCCTGTGGAGAGTTGGGCTTCTGCTGCTACGGGGAGGGCGTTCCCCAGGGTCAGGAGGAGAGTCAGCAGGCAAACAAACAGACTGGTCAGCGCGTGGCGTCGCCACCCACTGTGCATAAACGCATACAAACCCATCGAGCAAAACTCCTCTGATTTGCTTTGAACTTACGCAAGCCTGCGTGAGGTGATTCAGGCGCTGCGTAACTCATATTGGTGGATGATTGAAGGAATAAGAACGTATCTGTAACCTGGTTGTGGCTCCCGAAGCTGGGCTTGCCAGCATCGATCTGACTATGCGCTATTGTAATGCAAACCACGTTTGGCTGCCAAGTGCGTTTCTCGACAGGTGTGCTCAGCAATCCGAAACTTCTATCGCACATTCACCCTGCACCCCAACTTGAGGAGTCAAGCCCATGAGCTATCTGCTCGGAATTGATGTTTCCACCACCGCCACCAAAACTTTGTTGATCGACGCCACAGGGAAGGTTCTGGCGGTGGCTGCGCAAGCCTATGCTGTTGCCACCCCCCAACCGCTCTGGAGCGAACAGGATCCTGACTTGTGGTGGCGCGGCGCAGTGGCGGGCATCCGCGCGGTCCTGGCCGACACCGGGCTCGACCCAGCCGCGATTGCCGGTGTGGGCCTCACGGGGCAGATGCACGGCCTCGTGCTGCTAGACGCTGCGGGGCAAGTCCTGCGGCCCGCGCTTCTCTGGAACGATCAACGCACCGCGGCCCAGTGCGACCAGATCCGCCAGCAGGTTGGCCGCGAACGCTTGATCCAACTGACCGGCAATGATGCGCTGACCGGCTTCACCGCGCCCAAATTGCTCTGGGTACGCCAGCACGAACCGGCCATCTACGCCCGTATTGCGCATGTGTTGCTGCCCAAAGATTATGTGCGGCTGCGTTTGAGCGGCGATTACGCCATCGACAAAGCCGATGCATCCGGCACCCTGCTGCTGGATCTGCAACGCCGTCACTGGTCAGCCGAGTTGCTCGACACGCTGGCCTTGCCGGCACATTGGTTTCCGCCCACCTACGAAGGGCCTGCCATCACGGGTCAGCTTACAGCAGCCGCGGCAGAAGCCACTGGCCTGCAAGTCGGCACACCGATCATCGCCGGTGGGGGTGATCAATCGGCGCAGGCGGTCGGGGTTGGGGCGGTACAGCGCGAGATCGTCGCCCTGACGCTGGGGACATCGGGCGTGGTTTTCGCCAGCACCGCTGAACCTTTTTTCGATCCCCAAGCGCGCTTGCAGGCATTTTGTCATGCCGCGCCAGGCCATTGGCATTTGATGGGGGTCATGTTAGCGGCTGCGGGCAGTTTGCGCTGGTATCGCGATACCCTGGCCCCAGGCACCGAGTATGATGCGCTGCTCGCTCCTGCGGCGGCGATCAACCCCGGCTGCGAAGGACTGCTCTTTTTGCCTTACCTCACCGGTGAACGTACGCCGCACCCGGACCCATTGGCGCGGGCCGCGTTTATCGGCCTGACCGTGCGGCACAGCCAGGCCCACCTGACGCGCGCGGTGCTCGAAGGGGTGGGCTTTGGCCTGCGCGACAGTTTTGAATTGCTGCACCAAGTGGGCGTAGGCCCGCTGCATCAGGTGCGCGTCTCGGGGGGCGGGGCGCGCAGCCCGCTCTGGCGCCAGATCCTGGCGGAGATCCTCAACCGCGAGTTGGTGACCGTCAACACCACCGAAGGAGCCGCTTTTGGCGCGGCCCTGCTCGCCGGTGTAGGCGCGGGGATCTGGCCGGATGTTGCCGACGCGTGCGCGCAAACCATCCGCGTCACTGGCAGCACCCAGCCGGATCCAGCACGGGCGGCCCAATACAGCACGATCTACGAACACTATCGCACGCTCTACCCGACGTTGCAGACAACCTTTACCCGTCTGGCGACGCTGTAGCCGCGAGCTTCATGCGTTGTTGGGCCATGTGCAAGCCTCGTCGCACAACTGCGCTGTAGGGCGTATCGGGCAAATCAGCCAGATGCGCTGCCCCCAGGCAATAGTTGGTTTGCGCCTGGGAGATCTCGCCCAATTGCTCGTACGACCAGCCCAGGTTGAGATAGAGCGAAGGATAAAACTCGCGCACGCTCGCTGGCTCAGCTTGATCGGCGTAGTCGAGCGCGAGTTGATTCCAGGCCAGAGCCTGCGCTGGGTCAGCCTGATACCGAGCCAAAAAATGCGCACTGATGCAGGCATCGAGCGCATCGCGGCGGCTCGCCCACGCCAGCTCAAAGGAGGCCCGGGCTTCGTCGAGTCGCCCTGCGTTTTCAGCCTCCATGCCCGCTACGCATAATTGCCCGATGGGGTTGGCGGGATCGATCATTTAATCGGTATGAAAGACTTCGGTCAATTCCAGCATCATCTGGTCAGCGTGCAGTCCGACGCCCTCAAAATAGGGGGCCATGAAATCCTGCCATTTCTGGTTGATCTCCTCGGTTGCCATGCCAGCGCGGGCGGCATCAAAGCTTTCGGGCGTCTCGAAGTAGCCAAAGAGCAGACCGTCGGGTTGCATAAAGAGCGAATAATTGTGCCAGCCATGGCGGCGCAGCGCCTCCAACATCTCCGGCCACACTGCCTCGTGATGGCGCTTGTACTCTTCGATCATCTCTTCTTTGACTTTGAGCAAAAAGCCGATTCGTTTCATGGATCTGCCTCGTTTGTTGTGTGAACGACAATGAAAACATGCTTGAAGCACAGGGGACGCAGCTTCTCGCAGAGTTGAACTCTGGGGAATCTGCGCATCTGTGGATAAAATTTCAGATATTTTTTGACGCTATGCCAACACTACCAGGTCCAGATCAAGTAGCCGCGCCAACTTGCGGATCCTGGCTGGATTTGTCGGTGCAAGCAGTGCCATGTCCCCTCCTCGGTACTTACAACTCGGTCACAGCCATTATTCCGCGGCCATCAGCGGCTCGCGCGGCGAAAGCCCGGTTGGATCGTTTAACTGGGCACCAGCGGGCCGAGGTGGCACACCGCTCAGCAGTGGATCGTCCGTCTCCTGCATCCAGCGATTCAGCCGCGTACGCATCTCTTCGAGAATAGGGGCGTACGCGGGCGCGTCGAGCACATTATTGGCCTCATTCGGGTCGAAGCGCAGATCATAGAGCTGCTCGCGGGCGACCGGCCTTGTCCGCCAGCCCTGTTCGATCCAGAGCGTTTTGCTGAGCCCATCGTCACAGTTGGGCAAAACCGGCGTGGGCTGGTCGGTGTAGCGGCGGATATATTTGTACTGTTTTGTGCGCACCGCCCGCTGCGGTTCATAAGCGGCATGATAGGTCACTTCGGCAAAGATCGCCTCGTTGATCTCGCTTTGCTCGCCGCGGATCAAGGGTAACAACGAGCGGCCCTGCAGCCAATCCGGCGCGGGGATGGCCAACAGGTCGCACAGGGTGGGGAAGATGTCGATGTGCGAAACCAGCGCGTCGCTCACTTGTCCACCCTGAAACCCGCCTGGCCCGCGCATGATCAACAACACGCCGGTGCCATGATCGGTCAGATTACATTTCATCGCGGGGAAAGCCAGGCCATGATCAGTCGTTTGGATCACCAGCGTATTCTCGGCCAATCCACTCTGTTCCAAAGCATCCAGCAAGAGCCCGACTCCCCGATCCAACTCGCCCGCCATTTCGATAAAATTCGCCATATCCTGCCGCGTGGCGGGCGTATCGGGCAGGGGCGCGGGTGGGCGGACATAGCGACTGGCCGCGGTCGGCGCATTCGGATATTCCCGATGCGTTTCAAAGAAGCCAATATCCATGAAAAAGGGCTGTGCTGGCGGCGCGCTCAGGAAATCGAGCGCGCGGGGGACAATCTCGGCCACCCGATTGCCCTGTTCCGGCGCGAGGATCTGGTCATAGCCAAGCTGGGTGCGGTCACGGTGGAGATGCTGCAATCCCGCCAGCACGGTATGATACCCGGCAGAACGCAGTGTATGCACGAGGTGCTGGCCATAATCGTGCAGTTGCCAGCCACGATTGACCAGACCAGTCATGCCTGCACTGTGCGCGGCCTGACCAGTGAGCAAAGCCGCCCGACTGGCCGAACAAGTGGGCGCGGCACAAAAGGCTTGGCGAAAGAGAATCCCCCCCTCGGCCAGCCGTTGAATGTTGGGGGTCGGCACGCCATAGCCATACGGCTGCACATAGCGCCCGGTGTCGTGCGAATGCAAATAGATTATATTGGGCTGTTTTGACATGCAAGCTCTCTTTGGTGAGACCTCCGGATGATCGGGCGGGAGGTCGGGCTAAAAGGTTGCGGCAATGTGCTCGGCGATCATCATGGTGGTGGCGTTGGTGTTGGCGCGCACACAATCCGGCATGATCGAAGCATCGACTACGCGCAGGCCGGTAACGCCATGCACTCGCCCGCGCTGATCGACCACGGCCAACGGATCGCTGCTGGGCCCCATTTTGCAGGTGCCGCAGGTGTGATGCCCCGTGTTCACATGCCGCAACAGCCACTCGTCCATGTCGGTCGCTGCTGGTGCAGTGGGGGCCAAGCGTTCACGGACGATCTGCTTGAACGCGCCACCTTCGACCAGAAACAGACAGAGGTCAGCACATTCGCGCAGCCGTTGTTGATCAAATGGCTCGCTCAGGTAGCGATAATCCAGCTCGGGCGCAATGGTGGGATCCGTCGAGCGCAAACGCAGCGTCCCCTGGCTCAGTTGCAGGTTGACCGTGGGCCGCAAGAGCAAGGTGCGGGTCGCCGGGATCGTCCCGATGTAGATGATCATGTCATTGGGCAGCGTAGAACCGCTGGCTGTATAGCGCAACCCCACCTGATGCCAATGTTTCTGCTCGTCGATCACAAAGTCGTCGCGCAAGGCCCAGACCAGGTTGGCTGCCGGGTGGTCGCGCAGATTCTGGCCAACACCGGGCAAATCCACGATCACCGGGATACCCAGGGCCCGCAAATCAGCGGCGGGCCCGAGCCCCGAGTGCAGCAACAAGTGCGGCGAGCCAATCGCACCCGCGCAGACGAGGATCTCATCCCCATTGATCTGCTCTTCACCATGCGGAAAACGGACCAGGACGCCCGTTGCCTGTTTCACGTGAAACAAAATCCGCACAACCTGCGCCTCGGCACGAATGGTGAGATTGGTGCGCTCGCGTGCGGGCAGCAGATATTTCAATGCGGTGCTCTGGCGGATGCGCTCATGCGTGTTGAGCGGGTAAGGGCCTGTGCCAGTGCTGCCCGGCTGATTATAGTCGGGGCAGTCGGCAAACCCCGCGGCGCGACAGGCTGCGTAAAACGCCTGCTGATCGGGCTTCCAGGTATGCTGCGCATACCGCTGCACAAGAATTGGCCCAGCCGCGCCGTGATACTCATTCTGAAAATCGAGGTCGGTTTCGAGGCGGCAATACGCGGGCAAAACCGCGGCAAAATCCCAGCGATCATTGCCCTGCGCAGCCCAGGCCGCAAAATCTTCCGGCACCCCGCGCAAAAAGACCTGCGCATTGACCGTGCTCGAACCGCCGATCACCCGGCCACGCGGCACAGGCATGCCCCGCGCATGGGTGCTGGCGGTTGCCTGGTAGCCCCAATCATGGCTGGTGCTGAGGATGCCCGCGGGGGTGCCATAGCCATATTTTAGATCGTCCGGCAGGGTCGCCAGGTCGGGATAATCTGGCCCAGCTTCCAGCAGGAGCACGCGCCGGGTTGCATCCTCAGAAAGCCGAGTGGCCAGAATTGCCCCCGCCGCCCCCGACCCCACAATGATGGTGTTGTAATGGCTCATGACGATCTGCTTTGGTAATTGGGCTGCTTCGGTAATTGAGCTGCTTCGATAACGAGAATGGGGAGCCAAGAGATGCAATTTATGCGCTGGCCGCAGGCCGCCAGTGGCGAATGGCCCATAGTGAACTCTGCCACTCGCCACTGGGCACGCATTGCTGACTGATGATCCGCTCACCGTTTATCTGTACATTCCGCGCCAATGATGCGGGTACGCCCAGGTTCGAGCGGCGCGACCAGGTTACGGATAGGGTCTTAGTGATCCCACGGGAACGCGAGCGTGGGCTGGTTGACGTAGCGTTGCATCGCCAGGGTCAACGTTGCACCACAACCGGGGGCCAGGCGCACCGAGAAGAACGGCGCGTTGACCGCGGTCGTCGTGCCGTCAACTGTAACCTGGTCAATTTGATGCTCGCCATACGCGCCGCCCTGAACAGTCACAACGCGTTCGTGGACAGGGCTCAGGTTAACCAGCGTGACCGTGGTTTCATCGGCGCTTAACTTTTCGACGAGCGCAGCCACATCCGCGGGCAAGCCCGGGCGTTGTTGTGCTGGATCAAAATAGCGCAGGCGGCAATGCAGCGTCGCGCCCATGCGGCCCGTGGGCAGACCGCCCAACATCAATTGGGTCAGGGTTTCGGTGACTGCCGGGTTGATGTGGTTTGGATCGTCGGAGAGGCGCGTGTCTGGCGTCGTTGGGTCGTCACGCATCAACTGCACGCGCTGGCGCACCCGGGCCAGATCTTCCTGCAATGCCCGCACCGGATAGTCATCGTCGCGGCCTTCGAGGAAATCGATCCACGGGTTGGGTTGCACCAACCGCAGATCATCACGGTTCATCGACCAGTAATAGACTTCGAGCGCGCCCGAATCAAAGGGCGTTGGTTGGAAATCGTACCAATCGGGCTCACCAAAATAGTCGCCATAAGCGCGCGGCCATTGCGTTTTGCCATCGATCTCGCGGGCATTGGCGTTGATGTGATCGATCACCCCGCGCCACGTATCCACATAGCGCTGATCGCCGCTGAGCAGCAGTGCGTTGCCAAAGCCCCACAAACCACGCACGTGCCAGTAGGTGCGGTGCGCCAGTTTGCCCGTCTGCGGCACGGTGACGGTGAAGCCCCAGCCATAGACACCACCCCACCAGCGTCCACCGGTCTCGCCGCCAATGCTGCCATCCAGCCCGATGTTGGTCGGGATGATGCCGCCGTTGGCCTGCGTGCGTTCGACCCAGGCATCCACATAATCCAACGTCCAATCGCGATAACGTTGTTCGTGGCTCAACGCGTAGGCATTGACCGTCATGGTAGTCACCGCGAGGTTGATCGGGTGATCGCCGACGACATCATTATAATCTTCAAAGTGGGCGATCATCTCGGCGTAGGTGCGTTCGCCATGCAGCGGGGAGAACCGCCCTTCGACCTCGATCGGGTCGCCGGCCCAATCCTGACCAGTGGCTTTGCGCAGCAGCGGCCCGCGGCTACCATTAAACATGCTGCGAATGATGCGCTTGTCGGGGTCATAATTGGGCGCAAGCGGGTCTTCGTTCAGGTAGAAGCCAGCGTAGCGGCGGGCGCGCTGCTGAAACCGCCGATCGTGCGGGTCGGCCAACCCTTCGAGAAAGAAGGCGGAAAAGCCTTCGCCATTGTGAAACCAGTCGAACATGGTGGGGAATTCTTTGTAATACATCCCTTCACGGGCCAGCGGCACTTCGACCGTTTTGGCCTCGGTATATTGGCGCAGGTGCCCTTCCCAGGCTTGTTTGTAGCGCGCCAACACATCGGCCGGTGCCCCAAGCGCGTAGAGCAGCGTCCAGTTGAGGAAATTCTCCGCGGCGTCGTCTGGGCCATCATTCCCACCCCAGCGAGGAATGCAGAGCAGATAGCCACGATCATCAAAATAATGATTGTAAAATTCCTCGATCGCCTCACTCTGCGTGCGGATCAATTCACGTTGCAGCAAGGCCCAATGCGGTGCGGGGAGCGTACTGGTGACAGGGATCGTCGTTGGTTGTGGTCGGCTGGTGACCATGCGAGTTCCTTCCACGGCTTTGAGTTGGTGGGACAACTTACGCAGCACCGAGCAAACCCAGGCGAGACAAGCTTGTCGACCAAAGGCTTATCTATCGGGGCTTCCGTAAGTCTTGAAAATTGTTTGGACAACCACCCTGAGGGGGGGCAGCAAAAAGGCACTGGGCCCAATCTTATCATAGCGTATACACATCTTCAAGCCGCGCGGCGAAAGATGGGCGTTGGCACCCCTCCGAAAGTCGTTTACAATACGAGAGAACCAGGCTTCTGCTGCAAGAAGTCTGGTTTCTGCTGGAGTGGGTACCCTCTCCGAATTCAATTCGAGCAGAGATTCAGCGAGTAGAGCGTAAGGCGATATGGGATCGTTCCATCGGGTTCAAGCAGTGTCGAATCACCCCTCCCCAACCTGGTTGCCACGCCGGTTTACCCTGGCTTGGTGGGGTGCCTGCGTCATTGGGATGACGCTTGTTTTGTATTGGCGCCGCCCCGATGCGTTCTACAATCCCCAATTGTGGGGGGAAGATGCAACCCGATTTTTCAGCGCGCTCAACCTGGTAAGCGTCGGTGAAACCCTGGTGACGCCCTTTGCGGGCTATTATCATACGCTGGCTCGCCTGGTAGCGGCACTTGGGGTATGGATCCCTGCTGCCTATATCCCCATCTGGTATGTGTTTGCCTCCTATGCGCTATTGGTCTCCATCATCACCTATCTCTTCTCGCCGCGCTTTCCTTTTGCGAATGGCTTGAAATTTCTGCTCGGGCTGGCCCTGGTGGTGACCCCAACTGACAACGAGGTCTATTTTAACCTGGCGAACTGGGCAACCATTACCAGCCTCTTTTGGATCCTGCTGGCGGTGGCAGAGGAACCCACTCGCCCACGTCAGCGGCTTTTTGATTTCTGTGTGCTGGGCCTGGCCGGCCTCAACTCACCTTTCGCCATCTGCCTTTGGCCGCTGTTCGGCCTGCGCTATTATCTGCGACGCACGCGGCATAGTCTCTGCCTGTTACTCGGCAGCCTGCTGGTTGCCGCCATTCAACTCGCCAATATGCTCGAACGTGCCGTCGGGGGTGTGACGCCAGCGCTCGATTTTGTGCTGCTCAATGGTATTATCTACCGCTGGGGCTTTTTGTTTCTGGGCGAATCGATCTATCAGCTCGAAATGACCACTCTCTGGCGTGGCGGATTGCTCATCAGCGCGTTCGTGGTTGGGATGCTGTTGTTCTGGCACGCTTTCCGCCAGCAACAATGGACACAATTGACCTTCCTGCTGGCCGCGCTCGCGGTGATGTCGCTCTCGATCTATGTGATGCGCCCTGAGTGGCCGGTGCTCCATGTGACCAATGGCCGCCATATCTATCTGCCCACCATCCTGTTGATCTGGTCGCTGCTGCTCGTCCGGTTGCCCTGGAAATGGCTCGTGCTGGCCCCGATCTTGTGGACCTTTCTGTGGTTGACGCCCAACCTGAAGGGCAATGTACTGCCTGACCTCCAATGGGCCGAGCAAGTGGCCGCGTGCGCCAACGTCAAGCCGACCTGTCGGATTCCAACCCTGCCCCTGGTGGATCCACCGGCCTGGCACGCGACACTCAATACGCGTAGTTTCAGCGTGCCACCGCTGCAGATTCCCTTTGCAGCAAACTTTGGCGATCAACTTGAACTGTTGGGCTATGATCTAACCCAGCAGGCCGACGCGCTGCGGCTCAAGCTGGCCTGGCGGGCCTTGGGCGCGGAGCGGGCGAGCTATACCCGCTTTGTACATCTTGTGCCAGTCGCCACACCCGAGCACATTGTCGCGCAGGCAGACGCCGTTCCGCTGGAGTGGCACTACCCCACGACACAATGGGCACCGCAGGAAATTGTGGTAGAGGAGGTTGTGTTGAGCCTGGCAGGGGTCGAGGCTGGGGCGTATCAACTGGGGGTTGGCTGGTACGACGCAACTGAGGCAACCTTGCCCCGTTTGCCAGCGCACAAAGCCGATGGGCAGGCATGGCCCGAAGCCCGCGCCATCCTGCCCACCGTGATCGAAATTCCGTAATTGCTAGTCTGAAAGCGTTTTCAGACGCGGCTTAGTTTTCCGCCGCGTATTGTTTGACAATCCCCGCGAAGCGCGCAAAAAGCAGATCTGCATCATGCGGGCCGGGGCTGGCTTCGGGATGGTATTGCACCGAAAAGACTGGCTGATCCACCAAGCGCAACCCTTCGATGGTGCCATCGTTGAGGTTGCGATGGGTGATCTCCACATTGTCGGGCAAGCCGGCTTCTTCCACCGCGTAATTATGATTCTGCGCGGTGATCTGCACCGTGGGCGAGCTGCTGTCGCTCACGGGTTGATTCGCCCCATGGTGGCCAAATTTTAACTTGTAAGTCCGGCCACCGAGCGCCAACCCGATGATCTGATGGCCCAGGCAGATGCCAAAGGTTGGGATGCCAGTTCGAAGCAATTCTCCCACGGCCTGCGCCGCATAGGGCACACCAGCCGGGTCGCCCGGCCCGTTGCTCAGGAAGATACCATCCGGTTGCAGCGCCATTACCTCATCCGCGGGGGTATGGGCAGGCACCACTGTCACCCGCAGGCCATGGCTCGTCAGCCGCCGTAAGATATTGTGCTTGATGCCAAAATCATAAGCGACAACCAGCGGGGCATCGTTCACCGCATCGCGCCCGGCGCGACCGGTCTGCGGATCAAACTCGCGGCTCGAAGGGACGGGTGTCCACTCCTGGCCGGTGCCATCAACCCAGTGATACGGTTCCTGGCAGGTGACCTCGCGCACGAGATCCCGCCCATCCAAGCCTTCCCAGCTTTGGGCCTGGGCCAGTAATTGTTCCACGGTCTGGCTGCCATCGGTACAGAGCGCGGCATGAAGCACGCCCTTGTCGCGCAGACGCCGCGTCAAGGCACGCGTATCTACCTCGCTGATGCCAGGAATGCCGTGGCGGACAAGATAATCATTGAGTGTTTCGTGGGCCCGCCAATTGCTCACCATCGGGCTGATTTCCCGCACGATAAAAGCGGTGATCTGCGGCTGATCGCTCTCGACATCTTCGGTGTTGATGCCGGTGTTGCCCACATGCGAGACCGTCATACAGACCATTTGCCCGCGGTACGAAGGGTCGGTGATCACTTCTTGATAGCCAGTTTGGCTGGTATTAAAGACTACTTCGCCGACGACAGTGGTGGCTGCGCCAAAAGCTTTGCCCTGAAAGACCGTGCCATCGGCCAGTACGAGGAGTGCATTCACAAGATTTCCCCACCCTTTTGCTGATTTACGTAAACCACAGAAAGTCTTTCAAAATCTTCTCCACAGATTGCGCAGATTATACGGATTTTGATTTTTCACCTGTGGATTCTGTAGATTCTCAAGTTTACTGATATGTCGAACATAAGGCCACGTATCTGCACGTGGTGCGTTTTATCCGGTAACTTTGTCGTCCACATTGCCATCCACCCGGTACGCTAACCGGAGCGGCTGCCAGGCTTGATATTTGAGCAGATTTCTCCAGGCCGGTTTGGGCAATTCCTGCTCTTCCGGCTGGGCCGTCAGGTGCATCAACACGGCGATCTCGTCGCAGCGGTGAAATTTGGGGCAGTAGATGCAGGCTTGCCAAACCTTCGGGCTGATGCTCCAGCGGTCTACCACCTGAAACCCGAGCCGCGTAAAGAAACTCTCCCGCAGCGTCAACGCGCAAATCTGGTGATATTCGCGTGCGCGCGCCAGGTCGATCAGCTGCTGCACAATCAAGCTGCCGATGCCTTTGCCATGCTGGCTATCGTGGATGGCCAACGAACGAATTTCGACCAACGTATTGGTCAGCGGAACAAGCGCTCCACAACCCGCAATCGGTACCTCGGCATTGGCCGGTTCCTCGACCACTACCAGCCAGTCGGCCAGTGTGCCCGAGATACTCTCGGCCGTGCGCGGCAACATGATATTTTGGGCCGCAAAATGATTCACCAAACGTAAGATATGCGGGACATCCTCGGCTTCTGCCGGGCGAATCGTAATAGCCAATGCCTAACCCTCCTGAATCATCACGACTTACGCAACGCCTATGGCCATCCATTCAGAAAGACCGCTTGCTGCGGCCGGGGTCTTTCAACCAAAGGCGTGCGTAAGTTCTCTCATACGAGACGGGGGCGAGGAGACGTTGCTCCGCTTGCCGCTCAGACCTCTTGCAGAATTTCGCCCACCTGGGCAACCGCGTGCTTGATTTCCTCTTCGCTGATGATCAACGGTGGCACAAAACGCAATACATTCGTGCCAGCACTCACCAGCAGCAGGCCACGCTCATAGCCTTTTTCGACGATTGGCGTCACATCGATATCCATCTCGACGCCGACCAGCAACCCGCTGCCGCGCACTTCTTTGATATGGGGACTATTTAATTCGTCCAGAAGTTCCTTAAG
Organism: uncultured Caldilineaceae bacterium; assembly: GCA_964541665.1. GTDB lineage: Bacteria > Chloroflexota > Anaerolineae > Caldilineales > Caldilineaceae > CFX5. The sequence goes on from CAZIRP010000010.1 coordinate 78,528, forward strand.
CAGCTTGCCTTTGCTGCGTACAGCCTCCAGAAAGTCGGGCGTGTTGATGCGATTGATCACATGGCCGGCAACATTGGTGACCACCAGGCCACCAGCGAAAGTGCTGCCATGATCGCCCTTGTGCATCGCATCCGCCACTTTTTGGCGCATCAAGACCGCGCCGATTGGCAAGCCACCGGCCAGGGGTTTAGCCGCCGTCAAAATGTCGGGCTCCACGCCCAAGCCCTGATAGGCCCAGAGATGGCCCGTGCGCCCCACCCCACATTGCACCTCATCGAAGATCAGCAGCGCGTCGTACTGGTCGGCCAGGGCCCGCAACCCTTGCAAAAACTCGGGCGTAGCCGGATAAATGCCACCCTCGCCCTGGATCGGCTCGACGATGATCGCGCAGACGCTCTCGTCCATCTGCGCTTTGGCGCTTTCGAGGTTGTTAAACTCGGCAAAGCGCACACCAGGCATGAGCGGCTTGAAGGGATCCTGATATTTTGGGCGTGGAGTGGCGGCCAGCGTCCCATACAAGCGGCCATGAAAGGCGTTACTAAACGAAAGAATATTGGTTTTGTTTTCGTGTCCCTTTTCGCGGGCATAGCGGCGAGCAAACTTGAGCGCCCCCTCATTCGCTTCCGCGCCACTGTTGGCAAAGTGAGCTTTGTCGGCAAAGCTGGTGTCGCAGAGTAGCTTGGCCAGGGCCGCGTGAGGTTCGCTGTGATAAAGATTGCTGACATGCAACACGCCGTTGCTCAACACCTCGTTGACGGCATTGGTGATCCCGGCATCGTTATAGCCGAGCGCATTCACGGCAATGCCAGCGACCAGATCCAGATAGGCCTTGCCATCGCTGTCGTAGAGGGTGCTGCCCTCGCCTCGTTCCAGCACAAACGGCGGGCGGCCATAGACGCCCAGCACATAGGTCTGCTCCATATCGATGACCGTTTGTTTATCCACAGCTTGCTTCTCCATTTCCCTTCTGCTCCTTTGTCTGCTCGTTCAATTATTTGCTACCGATTACACCGGTACCGCCGCCTTCTTGGACTCCGGCCAAATTGGTGATGACGGCTTGGGCTACTCCCCCGCGTACTGCGTCAATGGCGCTACGGACTTTGGGAATCATCCCACCAAAAATAATCCCTTCGTCAATCCACTGTTCGGCTTGATCCGCCGTGACGACCCGGCAAACGCGACCCGCTACCAGAACGCCCGGCACATTGCTGATGAAGACCAGCCTGATCGCGCCCAACCTGGCGGCAATGGCCGTGGCCGCGTGGTCGGCATTGACGTTGTAGCTCTGTCCATCCAGCGAGCCAAAGCTGATCGGGCTGACCACTGGCACAATGCCCGCTTCGATCAACGTCAGCAACAAGTGCGGGTCCACATCGCGGATATCGCCCACACGCCCCAAATCGCCCAGGGGATGCCACAGCTTCTCGACGTGGATGGTGCCATCATCCACCCCGCTGATCCCAGCGGCGCGCACATCGCCATCCACCAGCGAGCGGACAATGCGTTTGTTCATCAAGCCACTCAGCACCATCTCAGCGATGTCCAAACTGGCTTCATCGGTCACGCGCAACCCTTCGATAAAGCTGGGCTCAATCCCCAGCCGTTGTTGCAGATTGGCAATCGCTTTGCCCCCACCGTGGACGATCACCGGCGCGTGCCCGTCAGCGATCACCGTTTGCACGGCCTGGGTGAGTCCGGCGAGAAAAGCCTCATCATCCAGCTCATTGCCGCCCACCTTCAGCACCACAATAAATCGGTCGGGAATGGCTTCCTCGGTTTGGTCAAACGTCTCCTGCGTGCTATCCATCATGCGCTCCCTTGTGCGGCGGCTAGAATAGGCCCAAAGTTTCATCCAACCCGGCGGCGATATTAAAGTTCTGGATCGCCTGACCGCTGGCACCCTTGAGCAAATTGTCGAGGGTGGCGACGATGATATAATCGGGCCCGTTTGGCACCGTCGGGTCAGTCGGGGTGATGCTGATGGCGCAGCGATTGGTGTTGACCGTGTGGCGCAGCGAGGCCTGTTGCCCAGCTGGCAGCAGGTGGATAAAGGGCTCGCCCGCATACGCTTCAGCATACAATTCGCGGATCTGCGTCTCCGTTACCCCGGCTGGCACACTCAGATAGATCGTGCTCAGGATGCCGCGGTTGACGGGCAACAAGTGCGGCGAAAAGATAAATTGATGCGGCCCATGACCGTTGAGCTGGTTGAGCACTTGCTCCATCTCAGCGACATGGCGATGGCGCACGCCGATATTGTATGGGGTCAGGTTGTCGTTGGCTTCGACAAATTGATAGGGCAAAGCTGCTTTGCGCCCGGCCCCGCTCACCCCGCTCTTGCTGTCGATGATCACCTTCTCGCCCAACCACCCGGCTTTGGCGAGCGGATAGAGGCCCAGGTTGACGCTGGTCGGGTAGCAGCCGGGGTTGGCGATCAGCGTTGCGCCGCGGATCTGCTCGCGGTAGACTTCGCAGAGGCCATAGACAAATTGAGCGAGCAGCTCTGGCGCAGTGTGCGGCGTCTTATACCAGCGTTCGTAGATGGCCTGGTCGGCCAGGCGAAAATCCGCACTCAGATCGACCACGCGCACACCAGCTTCCTGGAAGCGCTTCACCGGCCCGATCGAAGCGGCGTGTGGTAGGCACAAGAAAACGACATCGACCTCATTAGCTCGCTCGACCGCATCATTGAGGCTGATCAGCGGATAATCCCACGGCACCGCGTGGACATCGGCAATGGTTCCCCCGGCGTTGTTCTCACTGGTCAGCCAGCCGACGGTCAATTGGGGATGGCGATGGATGAGTTGGATCAATTCGACCCCAGTATAGCCGGTGGCGCCGGCAATGCCTGCCTTGAACATGTCTGGTTCCTTCCCCTCTTAAGCTGTATCCGTAAATTCTGCACCCATCGCTGCTGGTAAGCCCAGTTTACGGATCGGTTCTAATAGAGAAATTAAATAGAGATCGCACAAATAGCGAGCAAGTAGGTACGGTTTTTAACCGCATATTCTGGCCCTAGCCTACCTGTGCGGTTTCTAACCGCACCTACGATTTATGCGACATTTATCTGGTTTCTCTATAAGCAAATTTCAGCACCTGAAACTCAACTGATGACCCAAAAATTAGACAAAAAAAAGCTCCCCCGTCTGGAGAGCCTCGCTTCGTGTGGTTGGTCCTATCCGCGTGCAAATATCCAGAGCTGCTAGCCAGCTACGTCACGGCAAAACCTAACGATAATAAAGCGTGAGTTACTCGTTGAATATTGCATAGCGTCAAGTGTAGCACGAGGAGTTTGCGCTGTCAATTAGGCAGGCGATATTTTTGTAATTTTTACCAGTCCGGGGAAGCCCGATTGGCGAGGAGAATCAAACAGGCTTAATCAGATCCTTAGGCAAGTGTAAGGTAAACTGTAACCAGCATCAATTTTTGATGAATTCTTACATTAAATTGGTAGTTGAAATTGTTTACACTCTTTGGTATACTAGCTCCAGATAGTCGGAAGGGCCAATACTCCGACTATTTTTTTGCCACCAAAACAACTGGCTTCGGTGGTTGTAAGTAGCTCAAGCATGGCTCACCCTGTTTCACGTGAAACTATTTCATTGGCAGATGGGTCAACACAAAATTATCTCTGCGCCATTGGTGTTTGTAAGTGGCGTATATTTTGAAGATTGAGCAGGTATTATGGCAACCAGCCGCTCTGCTGCGTCATCACTAGCCCCCCCAGTGATGGATTATGAGGGTAGCCCTTATAAACAAGCCTTCTGGGAAGGGCAAGGCCGTCAGTACGAGGACGCCACGGAACGGTTAGCGCTTCAGCAACTGTTCCCTGCTCACGGTGGGCGTATTGCCGAAATTGGCGCTGGGTTTGGGCGACTGGCTTCTTTGTATCAGGGTTACGAGCAGATTATTCTGTTCGACTATAGCCGATCACTTTTGCAGGAAGCCGTGCAACAATGGGGAGATGACCCCCGCTTTGTTTTTGTCGCGGGGAATCTTTATCGGCTGCCTCTGGCAGATGGGAGCCTGGACACGCTCAACATGGTGCGGGTGATGCACCATCTGGCAGATGTACCGCAGGCCCTCAGGCAGATCCGGCGGGTCTTGCATCGGCAGAGTGTAGCTGTTTTGGAGTATGCGAACAAGCGCAACCTGAAATCACTATTGCGGTGGGCTTTGAGGCGCCAGACGTGGTCGCCACTCGCACTTGAACCAGTCGAGTTTGTTGCCCTCAACTTTGATTTTCATCCACACTGGATGACCGCACGGTTTGCGGAGGTTGGCCTGCAGGTTCGCCAACAATTGGCAGTTTCTCATTTTCGTCTTGCCTCGTTGAAGGCAAGAATCGACGCTCATCGGCTGGCAAAGGCGGATAGCCTTTTGTATACGCTCGGTGGGCGTTATCCATTGGCACCTAGTGTGTTTGTGCAGCTTGGGGCCCCGCAGGGGCAGGCCCGGCCCGCGTTGAGTGCCGATCCAGGAGCCGTTGCCCAGCTTTTCCGCTGCCCAGCTTGTGCTGCCGAAGCCTTTGAATTGGGTGGAAAAAGACAACTTTTATGTCAAGAGTGTGGTATAACAGTTGAACAAAAGAATAAGATTTGGGATTTCAAGGACGTGATCAATAAAGAAGGGGAGCAACGCTCGTTTGCATAGTGGAATGGCTCCAAAACACACAGAAAATAGTCTAAAAGACGGTGTTCCCCTTGTGGTATTTGTTGTAAGATATTTTTCGTGACGCGGGTAGAGAAATCTTTTGATTTCAAACCAAATGTAGTCGCTGTAGTTGGTGCCGGTGAAAAGGCCGCGGTAGAGCAAAAGCGATCCTATACGATATTTTCTGATATCAGGGACCAGAAACAAATTAGTAATGACGAGCCATGGTGCAGCGATGCGGGTCGTCAGAACTTCAACTTGACTCGATCGCACTGTGTGAGGAGCACTTTCATTGAATATGGCAAAGCAAAAAACACTCAATTTTGCAAGTGAAGCCGATCTGGACGGGGGAATGGCAAACGGACTCACCAATGGCTTTGCGGGGAACCACGAAGAGGTGGATGACAAGCAGGCCAACCCCGACGCTCAGTTGGAGGATGCGACGGAATTAGTCGAGCGCACCCCCATGAGCCCAGAGGCTGCACTTGAACATCTAATCACCTTGGGGCGCACCCAGGGTCACGTCACCTACGACGATGTCCTGAGCGTTCTGCCTGAAGCAGAAAGCAATATGGACCAGTTGGAGGATATCTTCGCCGCGCTCTTTGAGCAAGGGATTGAAGTTGGTCAAACGCGCGAAGAAGATGATAGCGAGGATATGCCCGACCTGGATGGGGAGGCGATTGAGGAAGAAGGCTTCGACCTCAGCCAGATTGAGATCGACGACTCGATCAGCCTCTACTTGAAGGAAATTGGTCGGGTTCCCCTGTTGACCGCCGAAGAAGAGGTTTCGCTCGCCAAGCGCATGGAAAAAGGGCGCGAGGCCCGCAAAAAGCTCTCGCAGGGGGTCGATGACTGGGAAGAGCGCGAGCGCCTGCTCTGGTTTGTGCGCGATGGCCAGGCCGGCCAGGAGCACCTGATCAAAGCCAACAGCCGGTTGGTGGTGAGCGTGGCAAAGAAATATGTGGGCCGTGGTGTCCCCTTTCTGGATCTGATCCAGGAGGGCAACATTGGCTTGATCCGCGCGGTGAAAAAGTTTGACTTCCGCCGTGGGTTCAAGTTCAGCACCTATGCCACCTGGTGGATCCGCCAGGCCGTGACCCGAGCGATCGCCGATCAGGGGCGCACGATCCGCGTGCCGGTGCACATGTACGAGCAGATCAACCGCTTGACCCGCACCAGCCGTCAACTGGTGCAAGAGCTGGGGCGCGACCCGACCACCGAAGAGATCGCCGAAGAGTTGGGCGTCTCACCGCGCAAGGTCGAACATATTATGCGCGTCAGCCAGCGCCCGCTGAGCCTCGAAATGCCGGTGGGCGAAGAAGAGGACAGCTACCTGGGCGATTTCATCGAGGATGAAGACGCGGACGCACCGAGTGAAGCGGCTGGTCATCAGTTGCTGCGCGAGGTGATCGACGAGATCTTCCAGAGCCTGACCCCGCGCGAGGTGCGGATTCTGCAATTGCGCTTCGGGTTGGTCGATGGCTACTGTTATACGCTCGAAGAGGTGGGCAAGAAATTTGGCGTCACCCGCGAAAGGATTCGCCAGATCGAGGCCCAGGCCCTCAGCCGCTTGCGGCACCCGAGCCGGAGCCGCAAACTGCGAGATTATCTCTAAACCGAGCAAGTTCCCATCAGATTGGTGTGCAGACGGATATTCGCAACACCGGCTTCCCATCGGGAGGCCGGTGTTTGATTGGTGCAGGCTCGACTGGCGAACGCTGGGGAGTGTGATGGTGCTGTGAATACAATTTTTGAGCTACCTGGCTTGCTTTCCCAAGCCCTCCTTCTTCATGTATAATCAGCCAGAGTACGGGCAGTCTGTTGGGAATAGGAAGGTGGTATGGGGCTTTTTAATCGAATCATTGCCGGGCTGTTGTGGCTGCTTTTGCTGGCGGGAGGAGCAATTTTTGCTGTCCTGCCCCTCGAAAGTGTCCGCACAAGCCAGACTGCACTGGCGAGCCTGGCCACATTCTTAACCGACTGGCATAGTGCCAACCCAACCAATTTTCTGATTGCCCAGGCAGTCTTTGGCGTTGTCGTCGTTGTGATCTTCGGGACACTCCTCTGGCTCGAATTATGGGGCGGCCGCCAACGGGGGGTGCGCATTCGCACGGTCGAAGGGGGCTCCGCCGAGGTGGACACCCAGAGTGTAGGGCGCCGTCTGGAGTGGCATCTTGATCAGCTGGCCGAAATCATTCGTGTGGTGCCAGTGGTCAGATCGCGCGGGGGATCGGTGGATCTGAAATTGGAAATTGAAGCTGCGCCCGATGTCGATATCCCCATGAAGACAGAAGAAGTGGTTGAGCTCACCCGAGACATTATCGAGCAAGATATGGGCCTGAAGCTGGGCAAGCTCGATGTGCACGTCCGTTGCGCCCCCTTTGAGCCTGAATGGTCGGCCTAAGATGGGCATTGACGAAGCTACCCTCGCTGATTCGGCAGCGATCAACCAGAGCGATGCCCAGGATCTCCCCGAAGTTGAGTCTGGCGGGGCGCTGCTTCCGCTGGCAGTGGCGTTGGAAAGTTTATTGTTTGTTGCCGGTGCGCCGGTATCGAGCGAACAGCTGGCCCAGGTGCTTGAATGCTCGCCCGAAATGGTCGAAAGTAGCTTGCAGACCTTGGCCCAACAATATCGGCAGACCGAACGCGGATTGCGCATACAACAACGCGATGGCAGCTACCAGCTTGTCTCGCTCCCAGCGGCTGGCCCATTGATCGAGCGATTCCTGAGTTTGGACCTGACCACACGGCTCAGCGGGCCGGCGCTGGAGACGCTTGCCGTGATCGCCTACCGGCAGCCGATCACCCGGGCGCAGATCGAAGCCGTGCGCGGGGTGGATAGCGCGGGCGTCTTGCGTTCCTTGGTGCAACGGGGCCTGATCGAAGAGCGAGGGCGTTTAGAGACAGCGGGGCGGCCCATCCTCTACTGGGTGACCGATTTCTTCCTCCAACACTTTGGCCTGACTGAGCTCAGCCAATTACCCCCTTTGGCTGCCCCAGAACTCGATCTCTTAGAATCGACTACCCAACTTGCCACCCTCGCAACCGACAAGCCAACTTGATCGTTTGGTGCTTGTCGGTTTTTTGTCAGCAAATGGCAGCTTGCTGTCATCCAAACAGCGTCTGCTTTGGGTATACTAGCGTGCAGGCCGGTTGCCTTGGCTTCTGGTCCGGCAGACTGCCTTGTGATGTGGCCTCAGCGCCGGGTCTTCAAACTTCCAAGCGTACTTCGTTTACAATGCCGAGTGGTCATCTCAATGGCAGTCGTGGCTCGCACTGGTTGTGGCAGCATCACCAGAAGTCATCTTAAAAATCGGTTGTGGCTCCTATGAACAAAGGTAGCCCAACCAGTGTGGTACAGAGATTTTTGAGATAAGCACCAGTGGGCCCAGAGTCTTTAAGTCGAACATGATTAGATGAAGGAGCATACGAAATGAGCATACCATGGCGAACAAATCGAGCGCTTTGGGTGGCTCTATTGATCATTGTCAGCCTGCTGAGTGTAGCCCCACGCAGCTATGCCCAAGAGAAAACATTGGTCTGGGATCGGTTTGATGTGGATCTGGTTGTGCGCAAAAATGGCACTGTGGCCGTGGCCGAACACCAGACCATTCGCTTTACCCAGGGTAGTTTTACATCGGGCTTCCGCAGCATACCGCACAACAATTTGGGCTATATCGATAGCTGGGCCGTCACTGACGATGCCGGGAACGTTTATCAACGCAGCGATGGGTCGAATTCTCCTTACACCTTCTCCGTCAACGAGGATCGCTCAGGCTATACAATCCGCTGGTATTTCCCCGAAATTGCCAATCGCGCTGCTACCTATACGCTCAGTTATGTGGTGCACGACGCCCTGCGCTTCTACGAAGGGGGCGATCAGGTCTGGTGGAAGGCGATCTATGGGGACCGCGCCTTTCCCGTGCTGAATGGCCAGGTGCGGGTGATTGTGCCAGACGGGGCCACCATTGAAGAATGGGCCGCGTACATCAACGAGCTTGATGCCCGTGACCGCGCCACCGCCACCCTTTTGGATGGAGAACAAGCGATCATCTTCGAGCTGACCCAGCGTTTGAATAGCGGGCAGGAATTCGAGACGCGCGTCCAGTTCACCCCCAATATTGTGGATGGGGCCCCAGCACCCTGGCAACAACAGGCGGATCTCGCCGCCGCCGAACGCGAAGCCGAATTGGCCTATCGTCAACGCTGGGGACCAATTGCCTCGCTCGGGTTGGGCGCGCTGGCCCTGTTGCTGGCCCTGGGCGGGCCTGTGCTGCTCTATTTGCTGTGGTACCGAACCGGGCGCGACAAGCCCATCGAATTGGTGGCCGATTATCTGCCGGAACCCCCGGACGATCTCACACCGGGGCTGGCGGGCCTCCTGCTGGATGAAACAGTGGACCTGCAAGATATTATCGCGACCATTGTGGACCTGGCTCAGCGCAGGGTGATCAGCATCACCGAAGAGAAGGAGCAGGGCTTCTTCCGCATGAGCCACGATTTTGTCTACCGCCGCGAGCTGGAAGCGCAGAATTTGCTGCCTTACGAAAAGTCGTTGCTCAACGCCATTTTTGGCTCAAAAGATGAAATCCGGCTTTCTGATCTGAAAAATCGTTTCTACAAGCGGCTTCCCGGCATCAAAAATGCCATGTACAAAGCAGCTGTGCAGGCCAATCTCTTCCCCAGGAACCCCGATACTGTCCGCAACTGGTATGTGGGCATCGGCGTCGTGGGGCTTGTGATCGCGGTTGGGGTGGCGATTGGGGGTGCCGCGCTCTTTGCCGAGCTCACCGCAGCCGGAATCCTGCCGGGCATCGGCCTGGGCATCACCGCGATCGGGTTGATCGTCCTGGCCCGCGCCATGCCGCGCAAAACCGATCATGGGGCCGAAGTGGCGGATCGCTGGCAAGCCTTCAAGCGCTATTTGCAAAATATTGATCGCTATACCGATTTGGAAGAGCAAAAAGCCATCTGGGATCGCTGGCTGCCCTATGCGATTGCCTTTGGCATTGACCGCACCTATATCCGCAAGTTCGAAGCGGTGGACGCGCCTGCGCCGGGTTGGTATATTCCCTCGCCGGAGCTCTACGGCCCTTATCGCCGCCGCTATTATGGCGGTGGGGGCACCTGGGGCACAGGCATGCCTGGTGGTGCGGGCGGTTCCGGTGGCTCCGAGGGCAGCAGTCCCGGGGGTGGGCTGGGCGATATGAGCCGCGGGATGGGAGGCAGCCTGGCCAGCATGAGCGCTGGATTGGGCGCCATGTTGAATAGTGCGAGCACGACCTTCACCAGTCGGCCCGCCGAGAGTTCATCGCGTGGGGGTTGGAGCGGTGGCGGCGGTGGCTTTAGTGGCGGCGGCGGAGGCGGCGGCGGTGGTGGTGGTGGCGGCGGCGGCGGGTTCAGCTGAGCCACCAAACCTCAGTTTTATCCTGAAGTGCTGCGCCCACCTATGCTCGTTGCCCAGATGCGGGCACCGCACTCAGTTTCAGGATAGATGCCTGGCGATAGTGACAAGACACCGCAAGGAGAATCAAGATGGTTGGGAGTGGAAAAGTTGTCGGCTTAGGGTTGATGATTGCCAGCAGCGCGATCTTACTGGGCTTTCTGGCCTGGGTGATGACCGCATTTAGCACCAGTGAAACCAGCAGCGGCGGCATGACGTTGGGCATTCTACTGGCGCTGATTGTGCTCGCGCCGATCTTTGGGATCGGCTTTTATCTCTTTCGGCAAGGCACCAGCGAACAGAGCCAACTGGCGGTTGTGCAGCAGCAAAAACGTCTGCTCAACACCGTGCTGACGCAGGGCCAGGTCACGATTGCCGAACTGGTGGCGGAGTTGCAACTGCCGCGTGAGAACATCGAAGAGATGATCCGCGATCTGGTGGGCAAGCAGCTTTTCAGCGGAGCCATCAACTGGGACAAAGGGGTGCTTTACAGCGTCGAAAGTCAGCAACTGACCGATGGCCGCAAATGCCCCAATTGTGGGGGGGAGTTGGTCTTTGCTGGCAAAGGAGTCATTGCGTGCCCTTATTGTGGTAGTGAAGTTTTCCTGACCAAGCGAGCAGCCGCGGCGACCGCCACCATGCCCGCTTGAGCTTCATGAATTGCTGATTTCTGACGATTATAACATAGATAGGAGGCACCATGTCTGACCAATATGTAGAAGCAGCCAAAGCCAATATGAATGTCTTCGAGCGGCTCTTAAAGGGGTTGCCCGGCATCAGCGGCTATATCGACCGAGAGTTGCGGCGCGACGCGGACAAGCGCCTGCGCGAGATGATCGCCACTCAACTCGACGAGCAGCGCCAGGCCATTCTCGCCCTGCAAAAACGCTTGTTGAGCAGCGGCGGCCTCGCCTGGCTGGATGACATCGACAGCGCGGTGCAAAAGTTGCAATTGCTGATCGACCGGGTGCGCACCGCCAGTTATGGCTATGCCGGGCTCTTTAATGCCAACCGCATCCGCGAAGAACAGTTGAACGCGCTGCACAGCTTTGATGTCGCCCTGGCTGGCCGGATCGTCGCGGTGGAGAATGCCGTGCAAGCCCTCAGCACCGCGGTCGCCAACAAGGCGGATGTGCTCGCAGCCTGCGAACAATTGACCAGTCTGCTGGATGAGTTGAATCATCTCTTTGGCAAACGCCAGGAAGCGGTCCTCGACCCAGACCTACTCATGAGCAGCGGTTTTGCGCCAACAGTTGATCTGCCTGCGGATTCTCGGTAGTGGTTTTACAAGATGATTCGGTAACCATCGTGTGGGCGCGCCCATGGCTGGATGCAGACAAGCGACCCGATATTTTTACCGAAACCCAGGGTGAAAACTCCTGCCTGAGGGTTCACGATTCCTAGTCTCTGAAGGAGAGAAATGATATGCCACGAATTATTGATGTCGTCGAAGCGCCAGATCAAAAAGCCAACGAATTGGTTTCACGCGTGCCCGAGTTTGGCTCGGGTGATTTTCGGCTAGGCAGCCAAGTGATTGTACGCGAAAGCCAGCGGGCAATCTTTTACCGCGATGGTAAGTCGCTGGATACATTCGAGCCAGGCCGCCATACCATCACCACGGCCAATCTCCCGCTCATCTCCGGGTTGATGAGCATGTTCACCGGTGGCAACAATGTGTTCACCGCCGAAGTCTATTTTGTGAACATGCGCGAGTTCACCGACCTCAAGTGGGGGACGCCGCAACCCATCAGCCTGCGCGATGCGGATCTGGGAATTGTGCGGCTGCGCGCTTTTGGCCAATACACCTTGCAAGTGGCCGACCCCAAGCTCTTTGTGGACAAAATTGTCGGCACCCAGGGCGCGTACACCACGGCGCAGATCGACGAATATCTGCGGGGGGCCATCCTCAGCCGCCTGACCGATGTGCTGGGCGAGAACATGACCAGCATCCTCGACCTGCCCCGGCTCTTCGATGAGATCAGCGCGGGGATGCGCGCCAAAGTGCAGGATGATTTCGCCGCGATGGGCGTGAGCTTGCGCCAGTTTATGATCGTCTCGATCAGCCCGACTGATGAGACCGCCAAAGCCATGGACGAACGGGCCGCGATGGGTGCGATCGGTAACCTGGATGCATACCTGAAGTTCAAGACGGCGCGTGCCGTCGGCGATGCCGCGCAACAATCGGGCGGTTCGGGCGAAGGCCTGGGTCTTGGGGCTGGGATTGGCATGGGCGCGGGCATGGCCGGGATGATTTCGCAAGCCATGTCGGGGATGCAAAGCGGCGCAGCGCAAAGCGCCCAACCCGCGCCAGCAGCCGCGACCCCTGCAGCTGGCGTCATGACGGTTGAAGAAGCCGCGGCCTATCTCAAAGTGGAGCCCGCGGATGTACAGGCGATGATCGACAGTGGGGAGCTAAAAGCCCGCAAGATCGGCACTCAATTTCGCATCAGCAAAGAGGCAATCGACAGCTTCTTGAATGGCTAAGGAGCAGGCGAGGAACGGAGGACGAGGGACGGCGGCTTGCTCCTCCGTACCCCCTCGTCTGCCATCCACTGTCTATCGTCCACCGTCTACGTATATTGCCCGCCGTTGATGCTCATCACCTCGCCAGTGATGTAACCCGCCATGAGCGGCGAAAGCAAAAACGCCACCCCCCAGGCAATCTCCTCCGGTTCGGCGAAGCGCCGCAAGGGGATTTTGTTGAGGATGCGCTCTTTTACTTTATCCGGGATCGATTTGACCATGTCGGTCGAGGTAAAGCCAGGCGCAACCACGTTGGCGCGCACGCCAAACCGTGCACCCTCCTGCCCCAATGTTTTGGCGAGGCCGATCACCGCGGCTTTGGCGGCAGCATAATTCGCCTGCCCAATATTGCCTTGTTCGCCCACCACCGAGCTGATAAAAACCAGCGCGCCCTCTTTGCGTTCATATAGGCAAGGCATCAGCGGGCGCAAGGTGTTATAGACGCCATTCAGGTTGGTGTCGATGACCGCGTACCAATCTTCCACACTCAGGTTCGAGAACAAATTATCACGAGTAATGCCCGCGTTAAGCACCGCGCCATAGAGCGGCCCGACCTCGGCTTCGATCCGCCCGATCACCCCGGCCATGCCCACGGGGTCGGTCACATCGGCTTGGAGGGCAAGGCGCGCCCGCGGGCCTGGGTGGCTGCGATAGGTGTAGACTACCTCCGCGCCGAGCAGCGTCAAGCGGTCGACAATGGCCGCGCCAATGCCGCGATTGCCGCCAGTCACCAGGATAATTTTGCCTTCCAAGCCAAACACATCATGCTCCCTTAGGCCCGTGCGCGCAGCCATTCGTTGATCAATGATGGCAGCGTTTGTTGTACTTTGTTGCTGACATACATGCCCACATGCCCCACAGGAAACGAGTGGACGGTATAGTCCTCGCTGCCGATCTGCGTACCCAGGGCTAACGAGGAAGCGGGCGGCACCAGATGATCTTGCTCCGCATAGACATTCAGCACAGGCATGGTCAATTTCCGGAGATCGACGCGCTGGTCGCCGAGTTGTACGCTGCCGCGCACCAAGCCATTCTGTTGGTAAAACCATTGGATGAATTGTTGCCACGCCTCGCCTGCCTGATCAGGGCTGTCGAAGATCCACTTTTCCATGCGCAAAAAGTTGAGCACCTTGCGATCATCGTCGGCCATGTCCAGCAGATCGGCATATTTGCCCAGCGTAAGCGCAAAAGGACGCAAGAGCAGATAGCCAAAATTCATCATCAGCCCGGGCACGTTGCCCAGTGTAGCGACGACCCGCTCGGCATCCATCGCCTGACACCACGTATTGAGCAACCCACAACTGGCCGTGGCTGGCACATGAAAATCCACCGGCGTGACCATGGTGATCAGATTCTTTACCCGCTCAGGGTGGAGCGCCGCATAACAGAGACTGAAGGCCCCGCCCTGGCAAATGCCCAGAAGATTGATCTGGTCCACGCCCCGTTCGTGGCAAATGGCCTCCACACAATTGCCAATATAGCCATTGATATAATCGTCGAGTGTGAGCCAGCGCTCGGTCGGGCCAGGGTAGCCCCAATCGACCAGATAGATATCGACACCCAGCGCCAGCAGATTGCGCACCAACGAGCGGTCGGGCTGGAGATCCACCATGTAAGGCCGGTTGACCAGCGCGTAGACGATCAGCAGCGGCGGCGAGAGCGGCTCCGCCACTTGCGGGGTGTAACGATAAAGCGTCAGGGTGTCTTCGTGGTAGATGGCTTGTTTGGCCGCGGTGCCAATCGTCAGATCTTCTTCGCGCAATCGGCCCAATTGTTCACCCAGGCGCACTGCTTTGCGATGCGCGGTAGCCCAGTGCAGGCCCAGTTGGTCGGGTGGAAAAAGAGAGTGCGTCATCATTCAGGCTGGGCAAATCAATCGGCCGCGGCGGGCGAGCGACCACGGCGGCGCGGCGGTTTGGGTGAATCGGTGACAGCTTTGAGCGATTTTTGCAACGCTTTGACTGTTTTGCGTAATTCGTAGATCTGCCGGTGCGCTTCGTCGAGATCGCTTTTGGTGGGCAGATCGTGCATACGCAACCAGCGCTCGGTGATCTGGCGTTGGGCCTGGCGCAATTCCAAGCTCAAGTTGAGCAACCTGGCCTGGGCCTGCGCATATTCTAGCGAATGAAACAGCGTCAAAAATCGCTGATCCGCCAGCTCGACCCAGAGATCCAGCAATTCTCGCTCGCTGCGCAGCGGCTCGGCCTGCCCCATACGCCCGATCATTGCTTCGAGCCACGCGGTGTAGGCGTCGATCCACGCGCCGCCCACCAACCGCTGGTAATCGACGATGGCTTGCTGGTAATGGGGCAGCAGTGCCAATAGCTCGTTCTGCTGATTGGTCGCTTCACGCAGGAGCCCCAAACTTGGCGCGCCGAGCAAACTTTCCCAGCTTTGGGCAAAAACATCGCTCATTTGGGCCTGGCCCGCGCTCATGGCCGCTTGCCAGCGCGGGCCATCGAGCGGATTGGCTGCGAGTTCCGTCCAAAGTTGGGGCAAAGCCTGCGAAAGGCTCCACCACGGCTGGCTCAATTGTTGCCAACTTTGCCAATATTGTTGCCAGAGTTCAGGCAAGGGTTGGGCCGCTTGCCAGCGCGTGAGCGAATCCAGCCATTGCTGGCGCAATTGTGCAGAATGCGCGGCCAGCCCCGCTTGCCAATCTTGCGGGTCAGCGCCACTGGCCAGGATCTGCTGCCAGCTCGCTTGTGCCATTTCCACCAGGTGTACCGTCTGGGCCTGGCTGGCAAAGAGTTGCGTCGTGGCCTGCCGCGCCACCTCGACCCCGGCTTGGGTGAGCGTTTCGAGCGTGCGTTGCGTCAATTCCTGCCAGTGGGCCAGCCAGCGTTGCGCATCGGTCATGGCTGATTAGCCTTTTCTGCCCGGCTGCCAGTTGCTCCACAACCTGGCCCATTGTTGCTGAGCGCTCATGGTCTGTTGGGCCATCTCCTGCCACAACCTGGCCATTGATTGGGCATCGTAAGTGGGCGTTTGGCTGAGCGTGGCTGGATCAAACCGTTCCAAGAGTATGAACCAGCCTTCCCACAACTGTTTCTGGCTGACGATCCACTGTTTGGTCATGGCCTGGAGCTGCTCCGCCCCCTGCTGGACGGTGATTGGTGCATCGCTGCTGGCAACCTGTTCGGCCCAGAGCCGGACGCCCTCGGCGTGCATGTCGAGCATTTGGTTCAACGAAGCGCGCCAGGCTTCGATCATCTGTACCCAAAGGGCTGCGCTCGGGGTAGTGTTACTCCGGGGTGCGCCCCCGGCCCAACTTGCCCAAAAGCTGCGCTGCGCGTCTAGCCATTGTTGGCTCATCTGCTCCATCTGCTGCGTCCAGTCCATTGCGCTTGCTCCTTGTCTCGAACCCGATACGTCCCTAAGCCATCTTGCGCTGACATTACGTCACCAGACTAATTGGATCGAGTTACAGGTGGATAACAATATGTCAAGTAGACGCAGCAGATCACAATTTCTTACGACAAATATTCGTACGCAGGCACGGTCAGGAATTCGACAAACTCATCGGTGAGGATCAGCTTATCCAGCAATTCGGCGGCTTCCTCGTAGTGCTCCTTGTCCGAGCCCCCCAGTTTTGCCAATTCTTCATCGCGCACGCGCATATACAACTCGCGCGTCACCGCCCGCCCATCGTCGAGCCGGGCCCCGTGGTGGATCCACTGCCAGATCTGCGAACGGGAGATCTCGGCGGTGGCCGCGTCTTCCATCAAATTGTTGATCGCTGCTGCACCATTGCCGCTCAGCCAGGCATTGATATATTGCAGCGCCACGCTGACATTGAGCCGCACCCCGGCTTCGCTGATCGACCCACCCGCGGACTGGATATCGATCAACTCGGCGCCGGTGACCTGCACGTCGGGCCGCAAGCGCTCCTTTTGGTTGGGCCGGTCGCCCAAAACTGCATCAAAACATTCCATCGCCACTGAGACCAGATCGGGGTGAGCCACCCACGTGCCGTCGCACCCATCCTGGGATTCACGCGTCTTGTCTTCGCGGACCTTGGCCAGCGCGTTCTCGGTCACCTCGGCGTCCCGCCGGTTCGGGATAAAGGCCGCCATCCCACCGATTGCATGGGCGCCGCGCTTGTGGCAGGTTCTCACCAGTAATTCAGTGTAAGCCCGCATAAAGGGCACTGTCATGGTCACCTGGCTGCGGTCGGGCAAGACCTTGTCGCTGTGGTTGCGCAATTTTTTGATTGTGCTGAAAATGTAATCCCACCGCCCGGCGTTGAGCCCGGCTGCGTGGTCGCGCAACTCGTAGAGAATCTCTTCCATCTCAAAGGCCGCGAGGATCGTCTCGATCAACACCGTGGCGCGGATGCTGCCATGGGGCACGCCCAGCGCGGCCTGAGCCGCGGTAAAGACATCATTCCAGAGGCGGGCCTCCAAATGGCTCTCTAATTTGGGCAAATAAAAATAGGAGCCGCTGCCCCGGGCAAGCAATTCCTGGGCATTGTGAAAGAGATAGAGCCCGGCGTCGAACAAACTGGCCGAGATAAATTCACCATCCACCGTGACATGCTTTTCGACCAAATGCCAGCCGCGCGGGCGGATGAGCAGCGTCGCGGTGGTTTCATTCAGCCTATAGATGCGCCCGTCCGGGTTGTGAAATTCAATGATGCGGCGCACAGCATCGCGACAGTTGATCTGCCCTTGGATCACATTCTCCCACGTGGGGGAGAGGGCATCCTCAAAGTCGGCCATAAAGACTTTGGCCCCTGAATTGAGCGCGTTGATCATCATCTTGCGCTCGACAGGGCCGGTGATCTCGACGCGGCGGTCGTTCAGATCTGCCGGGGCTGGGGCCACTTGCCATTCGCGCTCCCGGATTTCGGCGGTCTCCGGCAAAAAGTCGGGCAATACCCCTGTGTCGAGTTGCGCCTGACGCTCGCCACGCTGTTTGAGCAGTTGTTTGCGTGTGCTGTGGAATTGACGATGCAGCGCGGCTACAAAGGCCAGCGCGTCGCTCGTTAAGACTTCTCCCACTGCGGGCGTGCTGTCGCCCAATACCTGGACACCAGCAGGGAGTTGAAGGGGCATTGGCTTTTCTCCTCAAATTTGGTCATAAAAAGTTGATTCCAACAACTGGCCAGGCAATAGTGCCCAGCCGATGCGCGCCGCGGGGCATGGATTATATCACAACAGAGCGATCGTCCTGGCTTCGGCCATGCTGCGAGCGACCGCTTCGGTGAATTGCATATATTTGAGCCCGTCGGCAAAGCTGGTATGGGTGATGGGTTCAAGCCCGCGAATGGCGTTGACAAATTCTTCTTCGACCCGCCAGCCCCCAGCCTCGTGCGCGGAGATCTCGATCGGGGCCAGACTTTTGTCACCTTTGCGGCCCCCAAACAGCTTGCCCCCGCTGAAGTGGAGCGTGCCTTCGCTGCCAAACAGATAAACCCCGTCGGGCTGGGCAAGGCCAGTCGCGGCGGAAACGGTTAAGCTCAATTGCGCGCCACAGGCCATATCGGCCAGCACGTTGATATATTCCGGAACGCGCGCCGGTTTGAGCTCGCCACGCTCATCATCGCGCCGCATTTTGACAAACGTCTTGCCCAGGGCGGTGACGCGTGTGGCTTCACCCACCCAGCGCAAAAGCGCTTCATACCAGATGCCCATGCTCATGACATTGAGGCCGCTCAGGTCGCGATTTTGGCGCCAATGCAGCGGGGCATCGCGGTCGAGAAATTGACCGCCCGCGCGTGCTTCAATGGCGAGCAACTCACCCACATATCCTTCGGCGAGCAGACGTTTGACTGTCTTGTCCACGCCCAGCGTAAAAGGTGAGGGGACAATCTGCGCGGTCAGGTGCGGTTTGGCGCGGGCTGCTTCCACCATCTGCGCGGCTTCTGTGGCATCCATGGCCATGCGTGCCTCGCACAAGACATGCTTATTGGCGGCCAGCGCGGCCAGCACGAGTGTTTTGTGCATGTAGGGCCAAGTGCCGACGACGATCGCGTTGGTATCTTCGGCCTGGATCAGCTCCCACCACGAATCATAGACCGTGGGGATGGTGAACTCCTGCGCCACTCGTTCGGAGGAGGCACGGCTGCGGTTGCTGACGCTGACCACTTCGACGCCAGGGATAGCCTGGAGTTTTGGGATATGGTGCAAGCGAGTGTTTGCACCCGCGCCAACCACGCCCACACGAATTGGCTGTTCACTCATGGTTCTGTCACTCCTTTTTGAGTTGAAACATACGTAGGTCTTGCCTAAATAGCGGTTGCCAGCGGTGTTATTGCTTGTGCAATCGTCCAGGCGCTACGTAAGTCATGCAGAGGAGAAATTGGTTGCGCTGAATCGTGCGATCCGCTGCTTTGGCAATGCACTTGCCGGGCGATGCTCGGTTTGCATCCGCGGTGGGGATCGCTGAGAATTGGTTGGCCGCGCGTCACAGCCGCCTAGATCCTATGCGGAGATGGGCAAGTTGTCAAACAAGTTAAGGTGTGTCCAGAAACAGGATACCCAGCAAAGAGGCATGTATGGGTGATTTTAGTGGGTGGGCAACACAAGCCCCGTTGTGGATCATCTATCTGGCGGGGTTGTGGATCGGGTGGCAGCGCCGGGCAACCCAACCCGCGGCCAGTCGGCGTGTCTTGCTCGCGTTTGGGCTACTTCTGCTGCAGTTGATCGTCGTGGAGCAGGTGAGCCTGTTTTTGATGGCTCAGGCCAATCGGCAAGGGCAGGCGCTGACAGTGATCAGCCAGCAGCTCTTTTGGGTGAATCTGCTGGGTAATTTGTTGCTGGCGTGGGCAATCTGGCTGCTATTGCGCACCATTTTCCCGGCCCCCACAGGCCCGAGGCCCCCTTGGCAACACCGCTTGCTCGGCGCGATTGTCGGCTTGCTGCTCGGGAGCCTGGTGGCGATCACAGTGGGCGACGCGCTGGGCCAAGCGCTGGGGATCAGCACTTTTGAAGGCGGACGCGGCTATTTTGTTGCTTTCTTGCTGGTGCCCGCCACCGCACTGCTGGGGGCAATCATCGGCGCATTGATCGGGGGGCGCATCCGGCGTTAGATTAGACGTCATCCCAAAAATCGATTGTGACTTCTATGAACAAAGGTAGCCCAACCAGTGTGGTACAGAGATTTTTGAGAGAAGGACTAGCTGGCTGCCGGGTCTGCGCCGTCGCCCAAATCGCGCTGCATGAGCACACTATCGAGCCAGCGGCCAAACTTATAGCCAATGGCTGGCAACAGCCCCACGCGGCGAAAGCCACAGCGCTCGTGCAGGCGGATCGACCCGGTATTTTCGCGGTCGCCGATCACCGCGATCATTTGGCGGAAGTTGCGTTCTGCACAGGCCGCGATCAGCCCCATCAGCAGGCGCTGCCCAACCCCGCGGCCTTGCCAGGAGCGAGCAACATAGACGGAATCCTCCACGGTAAAGCGATAGCCCAATCGTGGCCGATAGCTGCTGGCATAGGTGTAGCCGATCACCGCGTTGCTGCACGTGGCGACAAAATAAGGATAGCCTTGCTCCACAATCGTGGCCATGCGCCGGGCCATCTCCGCCTCATCCGGCGCGGCCAATTCCCAGGATGCCGTCTCGTGGAGCACGCTGTAGCTGTAAATGGCATGAATGCCCGCCAGGTCGGCAACGGTGGCCGGACGGATCGCCAAATCGCCCAGCGCCAGCTCGGGAGTGGCGACTGCCTGCATCATAAGGGAGCCTCCTCGCGCAGGGGCAAGGTTGGTCGGTCGGGCAGCGTAGTGAGATAGAGCGCAACAAAGATCAGGCCGCCCCCAATCAGCAGACCGATGGTGATCTGATCACCCAGTAAGAAGATACCCAACAGCGAGCCCACCAGTGGCTGCAAAAAGAGCGAAATCGCGCCCAAGCTGGCCCCGGTGTGGCGGATCACACTAAACCACACGATGAAACAGAGCACAGAGGGGAAGATCCCCAGGTAGAGCACACTCAAGCCCGCGCCAAGGGTGATGGTCGGGAAGTTGCCGCTGAGCAGATACCAGCCCAGAATTGGCAGCCAGAGCAAGAGACTGCTCCCATAGGCATAGGCCACCATTGTCAGCGGGGGGATGCGTTTGCTCAACTCGGCCCCCAACACCGTATAGAGAGCCTCGCAGAAGATGCCGCAGAGCACGAGCACATTGCCGAGGGCTCGCAACCAGCCATTTGAGCCTTCGTCCAGCGTCGTCAAATTGCTCAAAACCAAGACAGCCACCCCAATCGCGCCCAGGACAATCCCCATACTCCGCCAGCGGCCAATCCGCTCGCCCACAAAGAAGGCAGTCAGCAAAGTAGTAAAAATAGCCTCCCCGATGATCATCAACGAGGCTTCGGTTGCGGTCGTCAGGTTGATGCCAAAATAGCTGAAGAGATAACCCACTGCAAAGGCCAGGACGCCGATCCGAATGGCGCGCCAGCGGTCTGCCGGAGCAATTGCCAGCGGGTGGGGCTGCCCCGCGGGGCGATTGCGCGCCCGGACCAGGATAATGCCCCAGAGAATCAGCGCTGCCAGCAGAAAGCGCAAGGAGACCAACAATGCCGGGGGCAGGGTTTCGAGCGCCACTTTGGCGACAATATAGGTGGTGCCCCAAATAAAGTTGACCCCTAACAAAATAAACAATGCACGTGTTTGATTCATAATCAACTCAGCTTCTTTACTCGAAATGGACCGAACGTGTCCGGTATCAGCAGAATCCAAAAACGCTTGCAAACCCCATCCACAGATCCGCTCAATCCGCTCCCCGAATCCATTAACAGATTCTGTGTTTTACTTTTATAGCCCACTTGGCAGAAATTTGCCACAGGCCGGAACTGTGGAATGTGCAGGACAATGTGTGACACATCCGTCTATCTGGTCGGTGCCAGAGACTCGGCGGGATTGGCAACCGGCACGGCCCGCGGCAACCAGTGCACCAGCAGCGCACCGAGCAGCATGATCCCAGCCGCGGCGGCATAGAGACCGCCAACCCCTGCCATTTGCAAGACCGGCGCAAGCAGCAGTGCGCCGCCACCGATGCCCAGATCAAACCCCAGGTAATAAAAGGCAATCGCCTGCCCACGCGCGCTCGAGGGCAACGCCTCCACATGGAGATTCATCAACAAGCCAGTTTGCAGACCCGCGCCACTGGCAATGCAAAACGCGGCCAGAGCAAAAAGCCACCATGCCTGGCCAATGGCGAATAAGCACAACCCCATCCCCAAGAGCAGATAGCCGACCCGCAGAATTGCGCGCTGGTCGCCTTGATCCATCCAGCGCGCGGTCAGGAGCCGCGTCAAGACGATGCTCGCGCCATAGAGCGCGAAGATAGGGCCACTGGCGAGGCCACCGCGGCGTTCGGTTAACAGTGGCAGAAATTGCAGAAAGATCCCAAAGCCGATCCCACAGACAATCGCCAAGGTCATCGGCAAGAGCAATTGCCGCGGTGGCCGAGTGAGACCACGCCGGGTGTTGATCGGTGGTGGGCTCGCCTCCGCGTAGCGGATCTGCAGCGCCAACCCGCCGCCGATCAGCGCAAAGCTGGCCGAGACCCAGAGCGCCCCGCTCAACTGGAGCCACGGCAGCAAAAAGTTGATCGCCGCCGGTGTGAGGGTCATGGCGACATTGGCTGCTGCACCAAACCGCGTCAACATCGACTTGCGCACAGCCGCCGGAGCCAGCCCAACCACCAGGCCATTCGAGGCCGTGGTGAAGGCGATGTAGCCAATGGTCTGAAAGATGCGCAGCACGAAAAGCAGCAGCGGATTGGTTGTCGCATTGACCCCGGCCACCCCGATGATCAGCGTGACCACGCCCAGCAACATCACCCGCTGAAAGCCGATGCGGTCGGCAGCCAGGCCAGCCAGCGGGCGCCCGATCAGCGAGGCCACTACAAAAGCGCCGAGGATCACGCCGATCTGCCAGTCGGGCAGGCCGATTGCCACCAGGTAGAGCGGGAAGGGCACCAGTAAGGTGTAATAGGCCGCAAAGAAGATCAGCGACGTTGCCCAGGTAAGCCAATAATTACGCTGCACAGGATTCATATTCGTTTCCCCGATACGAAACCACAGATTACACTGTACATTGAATCGGCTTTCCCTACAAGCAGTTTCTGTTGATACAATATATCGAATTTATTGATATGAATCGGCGAGTACTGGCAGAAGTCCACTCAGTGGATTATGGAGGTAACCATCAAACCGCACCGCATATGGATATTGATCAACTCTTGGCCTTTGACCGGATCGTGCGTGAGGGGAGTTTTAGCCGGGCCGCGTGGGCCTTGAACATTGCCCAGCCCACCATCAGCGCGCGGATGCAAGCGTTGGAGAGCGAATTGGGTGGCCCGCTCTTTGTGCGCAACAATCGCCGCGTCAGCCTGACCGAACGCGGGGTCAGCTTCTTGCCCTTTGCGCGTCGGGCATTGGCCGCGCTGGCCGATGGCATGACCGCGGCCCGGCAAGCGCAGCGCGGGGAACGGGGGCGGCTGACGATGGGCACCTTACGGTCGTTGAGTGGAGGATTGCTGGGCCCGGTGTTGGCCGAATTCCATGCCGAATACCCCCACGTGGAATGTTATATCGAAGAAGGTCGGCACGAGCAGATGGTCGATCTGTTGGTGGATGGCCGCGTTGAGCTCGGCCTGATCGCCTGGCCTTATATTGAAGAGCCCATTGCCGAGATCACACCCATTTTGCACTTTCACGAACGTGTGCCGCTGGTTGCGCATCGTACGCACCCATTGGTGCGTCAATCCGCCATCAGGCGCGACGAGCTACTCGCGCGGTGCGATCTCTTTTTGCTGATGCGCTGGTGGCTCGTCACACCGCCGCCGGTGGCCCATCTGGCGATGCAGGCTCCGTCCGTGGCGGACTTGCCAACCGACACAGGGCGTTATCTCTTGCAACAAGGAATTGGGGTCGGTTATTTCCCGCAAACGTTGATCGAAACCGACTTACGCTCCGGGCAGGTGGTAGAATTAACCGTTGCCGATCTGCCGCCGATTTACCGCGACAGTGCTTTGGTGCATCTGGCCCGCAACACAACCTTGTCGATGCCAGCCAGTAACTTTGTGACAAAATTGCGACGCCAGGCAGAGCGTCTCCACCTGATCGACAAAGATCATCAATAAGGATTCACAATGACCACACGAGATTTTGGGCGTTTGTTGCTGTTGGGTGCCATCTGGGGGGCTTCGTATCTCTTTCTACGTATAGCAACGCCGGTTTTGGGGGCTTTTGTGGTCAGTGCCCTGCGGGTCACCATTGCCGCGATCGCGCTCTGGCTCTATGCCGCGGCCCGTCAGCAACTGCCGGATCTGCGCGCCCACTGGCGGGCCTTGTTGATCCTCGGCGCGGTCAATGGGGCATTGCCCTTTGTGGCAATCGCGTGGTCCACAGCCCAATTGAATGCCTCGATGGCGTCGATTCTCAATGCGACGACCCCACTCTTCACCGCGCTGATCGCCGCGGTCTGGATCCGCGAGCGACTGGGGTGGGCACGCATCGCCGGGCTGATCCTGGGCATGATCGGCGTGGCTATTCTGGTCGGGTGGAGTCCGTTGGGGATCAATACTGGGGTGCTGCTGGGCGTTGCTGGCTCCTTGATCGGGGCCATTGGCTATGCGATTGGTGGGGTCTACGCCAAAGTGCGCTTTCGCAATGTACCGGCCTTGGGGATGGCAATGGGGCAGCAAACCGCTTCGAGCATCTGGTTGATCCCGCTGGCCGCGACCAGCTGGACGATGGCGAGCCCGTCGTGGGGGGTGATTGGCTCGGTCTTGGGGCTGAGTCTCCTCTCGACCGCTTTTGCCTACCTCATTTATTTTGATTTGATGGAGCGGATCGGCCCAACTAATACCCTCAGCGTGACCTTTCTGGTGCCGGTCTTTGGGACCTTCTGGGGAGTAATCTTTTTGGACGAGCCTTTGCGCCTCAGCTTGATTTTAGGGATGCTGACGATTCTGGCCGGTATCTTTTTGGTGACGGGTCTATACCAGCGCCCCAAAGCTGCTCAGGAGGCCCTGTAAAGGGTGGGGTGAGTGGCAAGCTGCGGGATGCGAGGGCAAGGTTTGCGCGGCACCCCGCAGCATCCATTATTTATCTTCGACCGCGGCTTCGACCCGAAAATTGCGGCGCAATTCTTGCAGGAGCCGCTCGCTGATCGTGCAGCCGTCGTTGGGGAAGGCCAATTGATGGGCCTGGCCATTCCATTCCAGCCGGACAAAAAACTCGTCGCGGCCGCGCGGGTCGCAGACCAAATCGTAGATCCCCTTGAGCCGAAACTTGTCGCGTTCCAGATCACCACTCCGGCGGAAGGTAATGTGCAACTGGCGACCGTGGCCGCCGGTGCGGGCTCCGGCAGCATGGCGAGGGGCGGGCGTTCGCTCACTTTCAGCCGGAGGGCGGCGCTGTGCCGGTTCCGGGTCTTCGGGCGGCGCATTGTCTCGGGCCGTGCTGGGGCCATTACCGGTGCGCATGAGCGGCTCACTCGCGTCGAGCTTGCGGTGCGTGACCGTGCTAGGATTCGTCATGGGGGCGCGTGGTGAAGGCTCCACCTTGGCCGGGGTCGGTCGCGCCGCACTGGCCTCCAGCGGCTGCTCCATCACTGGCTCGTAGAAGTCGGTGCTGGCACTGGACAACAGGGCATTGATGTCGTCGATAGACGCGGCACGGCCCTGGCGGTCGCGGAGCATCTCCGGCTCGGGGGGCAGCAGCGGCGGGCCCGCGAGCACGTTTGCGGCCGGCGTAACTGGTGCGGCTTGCGCGCCAACCGTGGCAGTGGCCATGACCGCGAGCGCTGGTTCAGTTTCCGCCACTTCGTGCGCGGCATCCTCATCTTCCGCTTCATCCTCATCGGCCAGCCCCAGACCGACCAATACCTCGCTCGTTTCGCTCTCTTCGCTGTCGAGTTCTGGTTCGTCGGGTCCGCTCAGTTCAAAGAGTGCGGCTGATTCTTGCAGCACCATGCCATTGAAGGTCGGTTCCTGCTCCCAAATGGGCCGCGTGCTGCTCGGCTTTTCCTCTTCGACCGCTTTGGGCAGATCCACATAGGTCTGCATACTTTCGAGCAACAGGCTGGTTTGCCCTTCGCGGGTCTGCGCCTTACCTTTGAAAACGTAGATCTGATCAGTCACCAATTTTTCTTTGAGTTCGGCATAGGTGCGGGGGAAGACCACAACTTCGCACTGGCCTTGCACATCTTCGATCTGCACAAAGGCCATCTGATCGCCCTTCTTGGTGTTGATCGTGCGTATGCTGGTGATCATCCCCGCCAAGGCCACGCCTTTGTCGTGGTAGCGCTCATCCAGTTCGGCGCAGGAGCAGGTGGCAATGCGTCGCCAATCGATATTCATTTGTTGCAGCGGGTGGCTGTTGGCGTAGACGCCGAGCAATTCTTTTTCCCACTGGAGCCGCTCTTTGCCTTTTACCTCTTCAAGATCGGGTAGCGGGATTGCCGTCACCTGGCTGGCCCCACTTTCACCAAAGAGATCGAAGATCGACAGTTGGCCACTGGCGCGATCATTGTGGACCTGGGACGATTTCTCCACCATCTGATCCAGCACCGCCAATAACTGGCTGCGCTTGCCAAAACGATCCAACGCGCCAACTTTGATCAAGCATTCCAGCGGGCGCTTGCCTACTTTACGCAGATCAACGCGGTCGCAAAAATCTTCGAGCGAGGTGAAAGCCCCCCCTTCGGCGCGGGCCTGCAAGATGACCTCGACCGGGGCCTCCCCCACATTTTTGGTGGCCGCCATGCCAAACCGAATGGCGCTGCCCGGCGGCACCGGGAAATTGTAACCGAGCGTTGGGTCACGTTGCGCGTTGGTCTCCGTTTCATCGGGCCGCGCCTGAATTTCAAAATCCAAGCCACTGTGATTCACATCCGGCGGCAACACATCAATGCCCATGCGCCGCGATTCGTTGATGAAATTGATGACCTTCTCGGTCTTGTCGCGCTCGACCAGCAACAAGGCAGCCATATATTCGACCGGATAATGCGCCTTGAGATAGGCCGTCTGCACACAGATCACCGCATAATCGGCGGCATGGCTCTTGTTAAACCCATAGCGGGCAAAGAATTCAATGTCGCCGTAGATCGCCTCGGCCACTTCGGTTTTGATGCCATTCTTTTGGCAGCCTTCCACAAAGCCCTTTTTGTGTTTTTCAATGTCCGAAGCTTTTTTCTTGCTGACTGCACGGCGCACGAGGTCGGCATCCCCCGGCAAATACCCCGCAAGCTGACTGAGCACCTGAATGATCTGCTCTTGATAGACCAGAATGCCATACGTCTCCTGCAGGATCGACTCCAACATGGGGTGCTTGAAGGCGACTTCTTCTTCGCCGTGCATCCGCCGAATAAATTGGGGAATGTACTCGATCGGGCCGGGGCGATAGAGCGAAATCATGGCGATGATGTGCTCGAACATGGTCGGCTTCATCTCGGTGAGCACGCGGCGCATGCCCTGGCTTTCCACCTGAAAGACGCCGCTCACCTCACCACTGGAGAGCAGCCTGAAGGCTTCGGCGGCCTCCTCCCCTTCAAACGGAATGTTCGCCAGGGTGAATTCATGACCATGGCGCTCGCGGATCAACCGGGCCACTTCGCGCATCACGGTCAGCGTGCTCAGCCCCAGAAAGTCTACCTTGAGCAGCCCAATCGATTCGAGGATCGGGAATTCATATTGGGTCACCGCGGCGGTGATGCTGCCCTTGCTCGCACGCATCAACGGCGTGTAATGGGTCAACTCGCGGTCGGCCACAATCACCGCGGCAGCATGGATCCCCGAATTGCGCGCCACGCCTTCGAGCTTCATCGAGGTTTCGACCAGGTCGCGCACCGTGGGATCTTTTTTGACCAGCTCGACCAATTCCGGGTTGTAAAACTCGTGCCCCTCGGTCAACACATCCTGGATCGTTGCCGGCTTCCCGGGGATGGCCGGGATCAGCTTGGCGATGCGGTCGACTTGCGCCAACTCGATGCCCTTGGCCCGCCCGACATCGCGGATCGCCGCGCGCGCTTTCATCCGGTTCATGGTGGCAATCTGGGCAACCTGATCGTCCCCGTACTTTTGCACCGTGTAGCGGATCATCTCTTCGCGCTGATCGTCGGGGAAATCCAGGTCAAAGTCGGGCATGGAAACGCGGGCCGGGTTGAGGAAACGCTCGAAGATCAGGTTATTCTTGAGCGGATCAATGCCGGTGATGCCGGTGCAATAGGCCACCAGCGAACCGGCCCCCGAACCACGCACGTTCCACCAAATGTTGCGGCTACGGGCAAAATTACAGAGATCAGCCACGATCAAAAAGTAGACATCAAAGCCCATCTGGTGGATCACGCGCAGTTCACGCTCTTTGCGTTCCTGCACGTCCTCGTTGAAAGCACGCGCCCCATAAAGCCGCTCGAGGCCCTCTTCGGTGAGCTTGCGCAGATAGCTCTTGTAGGTAAACCCTTCGGGGATGGGGATGTCGGGCAGGTGATAATTCTTGTCTTCGAGATCGATCTCGCACATCTCGGCAATGAGCAGCGAGTTATCAAACGCGCTGGCGGGCAGATCGATATAAGGCAGGAAGGTGGCTTCCATCTGCTCGCGGCTTTTGATGAAATAACTCTGGTCGCTCAGCCGCATCCGCTTTTGGTCGTTCATGGTCGCGCCGGTCTGCACACAGAGCAAGATCTCGTGCGGGGTGGCGTCTTCTTCCCGCACATAATGCACGTCGTTGGTGGCCAGCAATTGAATGCCAAACTTCTCGGCCCACGGCGCTAATGTTTTGTTGATGGGGCGCAATTCATCGATCGAATGTTCCTGCAATTCGATGAAAAAATTCTCCTTGCCAAAGGTGTCAACATACCACCCCAACCGATCATAAGCCTCTTTTTCTTTGCCCTGGCTGAGCAATTGGGGCACTTCGGCGCCCATGCAACCAGTGGTGGCGATGATCCCTTCGGCGTGGTTGGCGAGAAAATCATGGTCGATGCGCGGGCGATAGTAATACCCATTCGTCTGGCTGCGCGAGGCAATCTTGAGCAGATTGCGATAGCCAGTCATATTTTTTGCCAGCAGCAACAGATGGTAATTCTCGCGATCAAATTGGGGGTCGCGCCCATCCATTGGTCGGCCCCACACCGTCTGATAGGACTCAACGCCAATAATCGGCTTGATTTCGGCATCTTTGCAAGCGCGGAAGAACTCAATCGCCCCGTGCATCACACCGTGGTCGGTGAGCGCCAACGCGGGCTGGCCCAACCGCTTGGCCTCGGCCACCAGTTTTTTGATCCGCCCCTGGCCGTCGAGCAAGGAATATTCAGAATGGGTGTGCAGATGAACAAAAGACATGGCACTTGCCTGCAATTTATAATGAAAATTCGCAAGAAGATGCGAGTGGATGTGAACCAATGTTCTAGGATGAATTGATTATACCAGACTTTGGGAGAGCCTCCATAACCACGTAAACGCTTAAAAGTGGTGGCTATACGATTGAGATCCAGAACATTTGTGTTATAATGAAGCGTATCTCATCTACATCATCCACCAATGGAGCTTGAAAATGAGCACACTCGCGCAGTTTTTCGCCACTCGCCCTACCGCTGATGAATTCAATCCTTACTATGCGCAATATGTCGAGCTTGTTCCCCCGGGCAATCTGCTGAATCAGCTGACGCAGCAATTGGCAACCACAACCCAATTGCTGGCATCGCTCACGCCCGAGCAGGCAGCCTATCGCCCCAAACCCGACGATTGGAATATCAGCCAGGTGCTGGGCCATTTGGCCGACAGCGAACGCGTATTTGCCTATCGGGCGCTGGTCTTTGCCCGCAACGACGCAACCGATCTGCCCGGCTTTGACCAGGATCTCTTTGTGGCCAATGGCAATTTTGCCACGCTGCCGCTCGCCGAGTTGCTCAGTGCGTTTGCTGCGGTGCGCCAGGCGACATTGGCCCTATTCCGCACCCTGGATGAAACGGCATGGCTCCGGAGCGGCACGGCCAACGGCAACCCCGTGAGTGTGCGGGCATTGGGCCACATCATCGCCGGTCACGAACTGCATCATGTGGCCGATTTCCGGCAGCGTTATCGGATCTGACAGAGTTGCAGAGGAGGAGAAACCATGGTAGGCCAACCGACTCGTCCTGGATTTCACACCATTACCCCCTATCTGATGGCCCCCAAGTTATCCGAATATCTGGCTTTTTTGCACCAGGCGTTTGGCGCGCAAGAACATTTTCGGGCGACTGGCGACGCTGGCGGCACCCATGTGGAGGTGCGCATCGGCGATTCGATGTTGATGGTCAGCGAGGGTGCGGGCAACACGCCGTTACACCCAGCCATGCTCTTCCTCTATCTCGAAGATGTGGATCGGGTTTATGCCGCAGCCCTGGCCGCGGGCGCGACGTCGTTGCTCCCCCCTGGCCCCAATTTTGGCGAACCACGCGGCGCGGGGATCAAAGATCCTGCTGGGCATGATTGGTATTTCGCGGTTTGGGAATCCCGCCCCGCCGCGCCACCTGCCGCGGCTGAAAGCACGGCCAGCGATGTTGTGCCGATGTTGACGTATGAAGATGGCCCAGCCGCGCTGGATTGGCTGGCGCAGGCCTTTGGCTTCCAGGAAACCGAACGCTGGCTGGCCGCGGATGGCCGGTTGGATCATGGGGAGATGCGCACAGGTCGCGGGCGGATCATGCTGAGTTCGGTGCCGGGCTACGAGCACCCCAAACATCAGCGCGAACGGTCGGGCCGCGCGGAATTTTGGGCGCAGACTTCCTGGGTGCTCGATGGTGTGCTGATTTATGTGGAGAATGTGGATCAACACTATGCCCGGGCGCAAGCCGCGGGCGCGACCATCTTGAGCGCACCAATGGATGATGGCCCAGGGCGGTTGTATCGTGCGGAAGACCCGGAAGGCCACCGCTGGATGTTTCTGCAAGCAGCTGCGGGGTGATCCACATGAACGAAGCGATCCTCGAACGATTACGCGCGTGCTGTTTGGCTTTTCCCGAGGCCACCGAAGGCGCCGGGGTGGGCAACCCCACGTGGCGTGTCCGAGATAAAATCTTTGCCATGCGCCACGATCTGCACGCGGGCCGCTGGTCCTGCTGGTGCAAAGTTGGCGCTGGGTTGCAGAGCATGTTGGTGGAAAGCGAGCCGACGCGTTATTTCATTCCCCCGTACGTGGGCAAACATGGCTGGGTTGGCTTCTGGCTCGATGAGCACTTGGATTGGGCAATGGTTGCGGACTTGATCGACAAAAGCTACCGACTGATCGCGCCCAAACGGCTGGTCAAGACGATGGACGGTGGACGCTAGAGGCTCACCCGCCCCCTACCGTCCATCATCCACTCGTGGTATAATCATTCCATGAAAAAACCACGTCCCACTCGGGCTGATCTAATGGCGGCTCAGAACAAAACGATCTCCGATGTGATTGCGCCCAACCTGCGGGTGCTCTTTTGTGGCATCAACCCGGGGTTATATTCGGGCTACACCGGCCATCACTTTGCTCGGCCCGGCAACCGCTTCTGGCCCACACTCCATGCCGCGGGATTTACCGACCGGCTGCTGGCCCCCGCGGAAGAACGCTTGCTGCTGGATGCTGGGTATGGCATCACCAACCTGGTTACGCGCGCGACGGCCACCGCTGCCGAATTGAGTGCAGATGAGTTGCAGGCCGGGGGAGAGCGCCTGGCAGCCAAACTGGCCCACTATCAACCGGCCGCCCTGGCGATCTTGGGGATCACCGCCTATCGCACGGCCTTTGGCTTTCCCAAAGCGGTCCTCGGCCCCCAGCCAGTACCGATCGCCGAGGTGCCGGTCTGGGTGTTGCCCAACCCCAGCGGGCTCAACGCTCACTATACCTTGGCGACATTGGCCGCGGTCTTCCGCGACTTTCTCGAGCAGATTACCGCCTAAAGGCCGCAGCCTGTCGCCCGGTTTCACGTCAGCAGACAACGCTAGTTGCCGATCAGCGGCAGATAAAGTTGCGGCTCCAGAAGCCCTTCGTTCTCGCCCGCTTCCAGAGCGGTCTCTGCCGATTCGTCGAGCTCCGATTCGAGATCGGTCGGGTCAACATTATCCTCGGCACCCACATTCTCATTGTTCGGTTCTTCGCTGATCTGCATGGCATTAAAGACCGTGAAGTTTGTCACCGCAAACGCATTGATCCGCACATTCGGGAAGCCATAATCCTTGCCCTGCCAGAAATATTGGGGCGTACAGGTATTGGCCGCGAGCGTGCACTGGAAAAGATCCTGATTATCCCCGCTCAATGGGCCCACCGTGTGCGCTTTGCGTGTCCCCAGCACCAGGGTAACGGCCCCAGGCGTGGTTTGATCCACCCAGAGATTAAACAGATCTTCGTCGGTATTGCGGCTCAAACCGATCGTCTCCCCGTCAAAATAGCGACTCCAGCTCCCGACCGTTGAGCTGCCCAGCCGTGTCGGGGTGAAGAGCAACAGATCCTCGTCATCACCCGTGAGCCTGCCCACTGTGTAGTTTCCGGTCGTGCTGAGCAGCAGGCGGCCATCCTGCAGAACACTGAGCGCGTCGATATCTTCACTGTCCTGGCTTAACCCCACATCCGAGCCATCAAAATAGAGTTCGAAGCTGCCCGCGGTGGTTGTGCCAAGCCGTGTCGGCACGAACCGCACAATGTCCGAATCATCGACCCGGCCCACCCCGGGAACGTTGGTATTATCGACAAAACTAAGCAGGAAGGCACCATCTGGGCGAATATCCAGCGCATCGATATCCGCATCCGCCAGCCCCACATCCGAACCATCGAACAAGAGCCACCAGCGGCCCGTAGCTGGATCCAGGCTCACAATGTCTTCATCGCGGAATTGGATCCCGCCGACGGTGCCGGACGATTCCGCACTAAAATAATAGATAAGACTGGTTTGCGCCGCGGGTGCATCAATTGGCGTTGCTGTGGCCGTCGGGGTGGCGCTGGGCAACTCGGGGACATTGGGACTGGTAGCCGTCGCGGTCGCGGATGCCGTTGGCGTGGCCGTGGCCGATGGTGGCACCTGGGTGTTCGTCGCTGTGGCTGTCGGGGTGGCTGTCGGGGTATCCGGGGCTAGTGGTGTGGCCGTCTCCGTGGCTGTGGCTGTTGCCGGAACAGATGTGTGGGTGGATGTTGCCGTCGGTGTCGCGGGGATCGCTGTCTGGGTCGGTGTCTGGGTCGGTGATGTACCCTGCGGGCAAGTGGCGTTGACTTGCTGGGTAAAATCGCTGGCATAGCTGCCAAAGGTCGGGTTGCGTTGGGCTTCCCCTTGCGGCCCCTGGAAGCTGTTGCCGCAAATCTGGCCCTGGGGTCGATTCTCAAACTTGATGCCGCCACTGCTGTTGCTGTAGATCGTATTCCCATACGCCGCGTTGTTGACGCCATACCGATAGCCGTTGATCGTGTTGCCCCCAAAACGCAGGCCACCCCCCGCGTGCCCATAGGTGAGATTGTAGCGGAAGATATTGCCATCCCCACGCGAGACCAGCCCCGCGGCTTCGGGGTCGCGGCTGCCCGTGCACTCGTTATGTTCGATCAGGTTGCCGCTGCCCCCTTCTTTTACCTCAATGCATTCATTGCCTTGCGTGTCGAAATAGTTATGGTGAACATGGTTGAAGCTGCTCTGATCCGGCTCGTTTGTCGGGTTTTTGCCATCGTTCCATTGATTGCTCGACGTGCCAATATAGATGCCTTCGCCATTTTTGCCGCCCTCATGAAAGACAAAGTCATAGAGCCCGCAATTCAAAATGGTGTTGTGATGAATATTGGCCCCCTGCACAAAATAGCGCAAACGGATACATTCGCCGCCCGCGTTCTGGAAACGCATGTTGCGGACTTCGAGCCCCGCTGGGCCACGCCGCACCGCGCCGCCATACGGCCCACTTTGCCCGTGCACATAGAGCAACTTGTCGCGATAATCGCCCGCACTGTTACCGCTGCCGTCATAGCCATCGATCGTCCAGCCGTCGAGCAAATAATAGTCGTGCTGAATCTGGAAGACACGGTCCTGGCTGGGAGAGCCCCGCACGATCGCCCCGCTGCTGCCCACCAGGCTGATCGGCGCATTGACCGTGCCATGGCGTTTGGTGATGATCGATTCCCGATACTCGCCATTGCCCAAAAAGATCGTGTCGCCAGGTTGGGCCACATCCAGCGCCTTTTGAATCGTCGCAAAGGCCGTGTTCCACGAGCGCCCATCCTGATTGCCCGCCCCCCCTGGGGTCACATACCAGTTTGTCGCTGCATAAAGCAATTGCGTATAGGCCAATATCCCGACCAACCCAATGCCAACCAAAAAGAGGAGGCGGACCCAGCGGGGTACGAAGTTAAAGTTCATTTTGTAGGTCTCCCATACCTTGGTATGATGGAAACCAACAACAACCATAGCGCAAGCGAGCGCGAAAAAAGCTCCCATGCCACGGATGTGCTGTTTCCATGCGGATGTTGCTGAAGACTTGCCGGCCTCACAACATCCTCGGTTCAAACAAACAGATTTACTTACAAGATCCTATTCACATCCCAAAACTCGATTTCCTGGTTGGTTCCGTTGGCCGCGGCTTCTATGAATCGCCTGGGCCTGCCAGTGAAAACCAACGCTGGTTAGGATTATACCGGAGATTTCGCCAAAAATCTTTACGATTCCGTAATGTTTGGTGCCTTTATGCAGACATTCGCACTACTCTTTCCTGACGCAGGTCGAGCGTTGAATCGTACGGGGACTAAATTTTCCTTAAGCGAATTATAGTTGTCATGTATGTGAAGCTCAATCGTATATTTTGCTGAGATTTCGTGAGGAAATGAAGCGAGAATTTATTGTAACGGGCCTGAATCAACCCACGCGCTTGGATCGTGTCCTGCGCGGCCAATTCCCCAATTGGGGGCGCCAGGCCGTCGACAAATTGATCGCGGCGCGCCAGGTTCGCGTCAATGGCCAAACGGTGTGGCTGGCTTCCTGGTTGGTGCGCAACCAGGATCGGATCGCGCTGGCTGCTCTGCCCCAGGAAAAATCGACTCAGCCCCAACACTTTGCGGATGCCTGGCTGCTTGCCGAGTACGCGGATTTGCTCGTGGTCAACAAACCAGCCGGGCTCCTGGCCGAACCCACGCGCTGGGGCACGGGCACCAACCTGCGCGACTTAGCCAGCGCCCGCTTCGGCCCGTTGATTTTGTTCCATCGTTTGGATCGGGACACGTCGGGGGTGGTGCTGTTGACGCGTCCCGGGCCGATCAACCAGCAGTTGGATCGTGCATTCAAACAGCAGCAAATCGAGAAGGAATATCTGGCGGTGGTGGCCGCGCCCAATCAATTGGCACCGATCGGGGAGATCCGGCTGCGGCTGGCACCAGACCCGGCCCGGCGCGACCGCATGGTGACCGTGACGAAGGGCGGCCAATTTGCGCACACTCGCTACGAGATCTTAGCGACGGCAGGGGATCGGCAGTGGCTCCGGCTCTGGCCACGAACCGGCCGCACGCATCAATTGCGCGTCCACCTGGCCGCTCTCGGCGCGCCCATTCTGGGGGATCGCCTTTACGGCAGCGCGGACGCTGCCCCGCGCCTGTTGCTGCACGCTCGGCAACTAAGCCTGCCAGTCACCGAGCCTTTTCCCGCCCACTCCTGGACAGCGCCCGTGCCCGCCGAGTTTGCGCTCGATCCTGCCTGGTTGGCTCAACAGCGTGGTGATCCAACAGCGTGGTGATCAATAAGCGCTCGTCGCGCAACAAGGGGTATTCAGGCCATCTGTTCAGGTCAGGCCATCGCCATTCGCCAACTGGCAATGGGCCAGAATACGCGCTTTGGCCGCCAACACATGGCGTGTGATCGCCGCCCGCGCGGGCGCGGCTTCCTTCGCCCCGAACAATTCAAGTAATGCATCATGCGAATTGATGTGTTTGTCCAACTCTACATCCGTCAGCGCGCCATTGGCTTCATAGAGAAAACGGCTGATGCGCGTCCGCAAGCCAGCCAGCACCTCCAACATCAAACTATGCTCGGCAATGGTCCACAACCGGTGGTGGAATTGATAATCCAGCGCATAGACCTGTTGCAGATCGCGCTGTGCGCCTGCCCTGCGCATGGCACTCACGATCTCCCGCAGCTCCCGTTCGTGGTGAGTTTGCCACCGTTCGACCACCCGTTCGGCCACAAATTGTTCCAAAACCACCCGCAAGGAAGAGATCTCTTCGATCTCCGCCGCGGTGGGTGTGTAGACCACTGCCCCCCGATGGGGCAACTTGCGCACCAGCCCCTCATCGACCAACCGCCCGATTGCTTCGCGGATAGGGATGCGGCTCATCCCCAGCCGTTCGGCCAGGTCGCGCTCGATCAGACGGGCACCTGGGGGCAAAGCGCCACTGCGGATCGCAGCGTGTAGACGGTCAACTGCTTCGTCGCGCAATGTCCGCGCTTCGACTGGCTTTAATTCCTGCACCTTTGTTCTGATTTCCATGCTTTGGTTCCATACTCTGCCATTCCCCGGCACATTAGCGGCTCTGCGCACAGCGCCAATTGCAAGGCCGACTCGGTGCGCAACCCAGGCTTGGGCGCATCAATGCGAAGGGGTACTGATAAATTGTTGATGAGGCTGTCCACTCTGGGGCCGGGTACTCTTTGGCTGTGCGTACAGCCAATCTTGTGGGCTTCAACAGGCCGCAAACAGGAGTGAATGCTCTGGCCTGCGCAAACTTGACCACAAGGGGGAGTTGAGGACTCAGCGCCCCGAAAGGATCGGTATATTGTATACCGGGCTATTTGGATCTGTCAATCGACTGGAAAAGCGCTCAGGCAGCACCAGCGCGGCAATCCCCAACTTGCTGGATGCACAGAAATCGTGGCTTGCGTCACTGGCGGAATTCGACATTTTGTGGGTCAGTCAGTTCGACAAAATCACAAAATACTACTACTATTCAACAGTTCTACTATCAAAGTGTTTGATAGGCATAACAATTGGCTTGCGGATAAATTATATCAGATGATACGTGGACGAGCGGCTCAAGTTGATCACTGATGCTACGAAAGCATTGGCCCACTGTAGGCTGCACCTGCTGCTGGCCATTGGCGCTGCGTAAGGTGAGTCAATCTTTTAGAACCTGTCCGTACAATAGGTGCGGCTCCCGAAACTGGCTTGCCAGCGTAGATCGGCGCAGCATTTACGGACAGACGCTTATTTGAATCTGTACTAGTTGAGGAATGTATGGCTGCAACAACGACAATTGATGGTGAGCGGATCGACTATGCGGCAATTCTACCACACCGCACCAAGATGGTGATTTTGGCGGGGGTGCTGGTAAGCCTCTTCCTGGCGGCCTTGGATCAGACCATTGTCGCCACTGCCCTGCCCGCGATCGTGCGGGACTTTAGCGGCATCGACCTGGTGAGCTGGGTATCGACGGGCTATCTCCTGGCCAGCACCGCGATGGTGCCGATCTATGGCAAGCTCTCCGATCTCTATGGCCGCAAGATTATTCTCTTGTGGGGCATTGTTGTTTTCCTGCTCGGCTCCGTCTTATGTGGCATTGCCGCCAGCATGATCCAATTGATCCTCTATCGGGTGGTGCAAGGCATCGGCGCGGCCGCGCTCACCTCGACCGCATTCGCCATTCCCGCGGATCTCTTTGCCCCGGCAGATCGCCCCCGCTACATGGGGCTATTTGGCAGCGTCTTCGGCCTCTCCAGCGTGATCGGCCCCTTCCTGGGCGGCTTCCTGACCGACCAGTTGAGTTGGCATTGGGTCTTTTATGTGAATTTGCCATTCGGGCTCGTGGCATTGTTGTTTGTCACCACCAAAATGCCCCAATTAGCCAGCGGACTGCGCGCCCGCATTGACTGGCTGGGCACAATTTTGTTGATCCTGGCCGTGGTCCCGCTGATGCTGGGATTAACCCTGGATAAAGTGATCTATCCGTGGGGCTCGCCGCTGATCCTGGGCCTGTTCGGGGTGGCGTTTGTGGCAACCGCGCTTTTCCTCTGGGTGGAGACCCGGGTGCCCTCGCCCATTCTTTCACTGGAACTCTTTCGGAATCGCACCTTCGCCGTGGGCATCGCCGCGTCGGTGTTGAATGGTGCGGCCTTTTTTGGGGCGATCCTCTTCCTCTCGCTCTTTATGGTCAATGTACTGGGGCTTAGCGCCACCCAAGCCGGCACCGCGCAGATCCCGCTGATGGTTGCCTTTGTGGCCAGCAGCAATATTATCTCGCAGATCGTGCAGCGGATCGGGCGTTACAAAACGTTGATGCTGAGCGGCTTCGTGGTGATGCTGATCGGCTTCTTCCTGCTGACGCAGATCGGTGTCCATACCACAACCTGGGGTGTCACCTGGCGAATGTTTATTATCGGCTTGGGCATGGGGCCAGCCTTGCCGCTGCTCAACCTGGCGATGCAGAATGCAGTCCCTTTCCGGCAGATTGGTGCGGCAACGGCCAGCCGTCAATTTTTCCAGCAACTGGGCCAGGCCATCGGCGGGGCAGTCTTTGGCGTCATTTTGACCACAACGCTGACCGCGCAATTGAACACCAACTTTGCCCCAATTGTGGAGACGGCTCCGCCTGTGTTCAGCGCCAGTTTGGATCCGGACCTGTTCCGCAACAGTGTCTCGACGAGTGAAGGCGCGGGCGGCGAGCAGGTCGATCTGGGCGAGCAGATGGCTGCCACCACCGCAACCTTCTTTCATGAAGAGCGTTTGCTGGTCACCGCGGCCATTGAAGAAAGCGACAGCCAGGCCGTGGCCACACTATTGGCCAGCCCGACCACGGCCCCGAAGCTCAAGGAGATATTGCAGCAGGATCCCGCCACTTTCCCTTCGCTTGCCGACGCTTTGGCGATTGTTGACAGCTCGCAGCAAGAAATTGCCGCTCAGGCGCACGTTCTCGGCGAACAGGTGACCACGGCTGTGCGGAGCGCCTTTGCCGTGAGCATCACCAAGATCTATTTCTACAGCCTCTGGCTGGTAGCGGCGGCATTATTGCTGGTTGCGATCTGGTTGCCCGAATTGCCTTTGCGCAAGAGCAATCAGCCGGAAACACCGGTTTTTGAATAATTGTTTATCGCTTGACCCATCAGTGTGAGTGTTACCAGAATTTGGGAACAGCCCCTGTTTGATGTAGACTCGACATACCATCCAACTTCCCCATACGACCCAAATCAACCGGTCTTCACCAGAGAAGCCAGGCCTCTACCACAACAGAAGCCTGGCTTCTGCGAAACCTGAGGAGTCAATTATGTCTGCCAACGCTGTGCGTGTTCTGATTTTTGGCGCTCACCCCGATGACCCAGACTTTATGGGGGGCGGTGTTGCGGCCCTCTACGCCCAACAGGGGCACACGGTCAAGCTGATCAGCCTGACCAATGGCGACGCTGGCCATCACGAAATGGGGGGCGCACCCCTCGCCTGGCGTCGCCGTCAAGAGGCTGCCGATGCCGGGGCCGCGCTGGGGGCCGAATATATCACGCTGGATATTCACGACGGCGCGCTACTGCCCACGTTGGAAAACCGCAATCTGGTTATCGCCGAGATCCGCAAATTCCAGCCCGATTTGATCATGGTCCACCGGCCCAACGACTATCACCCCGATCATCGCTACGCCTCGCAATTGGTGCAGGATGCTTCGTACATGGTCACTGTGCCGAATGTAGTCTCGCATGTGCCGCACCTGCGCACCATGCCTGTCATCGTCCACACGTGGGATCACTTTCAGAAGCCCTATCCGTTTCAGGCGGATGTTGTTGTCGCCATCGACGAAACAATCGACCAGAAGTTTGCGGCCCTGAATTGCCACACCTCGCAAGTCTATGAGTGGCTGCCGTACAATGGCCACTACCTGGAAGAGGTGCCGGCAGACCCAGCCGCTCGCCCGCAGTGGTTGCGTACCCGTTATGATGCGCGCTTGCGGCGCGTGGCGGATCTCTATCGCGAGCAATTGATTGCGCGGTACGGGGCCGAGCGGGGCAAACAAGTGCAATACGCCGAAGCGTTTGA
Organism: uncultured Caldilineaceae bacterium; assembly: GCA_964541665.1. GTDB lineage: Bacteria > Chloroflexota > Anaerolineae > Caldilineales > Caldilineaceae > CFX5. Next base: position 118,090 of record CAZIRP010000010.1, read on the forward strand.
GGCCTGTGAGTATGGCTCGCCATTGACCGAAGCGGCCCAAGCCAAACTCTTTCCTTTTGCATAAACACCACGCAGAACACGGCTTACGCCGCGTCTGTGCAACTTCAGGCCAGGCTTGCGGAAGCCTAAAGCCTTAAACCCAATCGTCGAGAAGGCCAAATGCTTTCTCGACGATCGGTGCGATTCGCCTGTTTATGGCTGCTCGCTGTCGCCCACGCCCAACTCATCAGCAATCCCTTGCATTGCCTCCAGCACCCGCTGAAGATGCTCATCGAACGGTTCGCCAAGCGCTTCGATGAAATGCAGATTTTCTTTGCGGTCGATGGCCGCGGTGAAAGCCTTGTCTTTCCACTTCTTTTTGACGGACTTTAGCTCCACACTGCGTAAATTGCGGTCGGGCCGCACATAGGCTGCGGCCTGGATCAACCCCGTGAGTTCATCGCAGGCGAGCAGGGCTTTATCCAGCCGCGATTCGCTTGGGACCCCCAAAAAGGTGGCATGTGCCTCCACCGCGTGGATCAACTCGGCGGGGTACTCCTGTTCGCGGAAGAGCCGCAACGCCGCGCGGGGGTGACCATTTTCCGGGTCATCCATATTGGGGTAGCGCTCATAGTCCAGATCATGCAGTAAGCCGGTCAGCCCCCACAGATCTTCATCTTCCCCATAGTGGCGAGCATAGGCACGCAACGCCGCTTCAACGGCCAACATGTGCCGCCGCAAACTCTCCGACTGCACCCATTCATGCAACAGAGCGATTGCGTGCTCGCGCGTAGGCAGAGCCATAGAGCATTTCCTTTCTCAATGATTCAGGAGCTACACCCGCCCGGGCTGCACTTAAGCAGGCGAAGCGTAAATCCTGCCCGAAAAAAAAAAAAAAAAAAATGGGGCGCAGCAATCTGCGCCCCATCATTAATGAGCAAACAACTTACATCATGCCGCCCATGCCACCCATGCCGCCATCCGGGGCTGGGGCAGCCTTCTCGGGCTCAGGGATGTCCGTCACCAGCGCGCTGGTGGTGAGGATCATCGCGGCGATGGAGCAGGCATTCTCGACTGCGCTGCGGGTGACCTTCACCGGGTCGGCGAGGCCAGCCTCGAGCATATCGACATAGCTGTTCTGCAGCACGTCGTAGCCAGTGGTCTTCTGGCCATCGGAGTGCAGCGTGCGCACCTTCTCGATCACCACGGCGCCATCCAAACCAGCGTTGGTGGCGATCATGCGCATCGGCTCTTCGAGGGCTCGGCGCAGGATGCGAACACCGGTTGCGGCGTCGCCTTCCAACGTGATACCATCCAAGGAGGGCAGCGAGTTGATCAGCGCCACACCACCACCGGGGACAACGCCTTCTTCCACGGCGGCGCGGGTTGCGCTCAGGGCATCTTCGACGCGGTGCTTCTTTTCCTTCAATTCGGTCTCGGTGGCAGCGCCGACGCGCACGATGGCAACGCCGCCGGCCAACTTGGCGAGACGCTCTTGCAGCTTCTCGCGGTCATAGTCGCTGGTGCTGGCTTCGATCTCGGCGCGAATCTGCGAAATGCGGTTCTTGATCGCATCGCCGGAGCCTGCGCCACCAACGATGGTGGTGTTGTCCTTGGTGCTGACGACCTTCTGGGCGCGGCCCAAGTCCTCAAGCATGACGCTGTCCAACTTGCGACCGAGGGTCTCGGTAATGACCTGGCCACCGGTGAGGTTGGCAATGTCTTCCAACATGGCCTTGCGGCGGTCGCCAAAGCCAGGGGCCTTGAAGGCGAGGGCATTGACCATGCCGCGCAATTTGTTGAGC
>CAZIRP010000011.1:0-108605 GCA_964541665.1 uncultured Caldilineaceae bacterium
ACGACGGAGCGTGGCCTTCCAGTGCGCCGGGTCAATCGCCCAGCAGACATCGACATTGGCTGGCTGCTGTTTCACCCCGAGCTGATCCACCACCGTCATGCCACGGGTCAGGGCGCTTTGGCATTCGATCTCGACAAAGTGAGCGCTGCGTTGCGTGCAGACCTGCGGATCGAGCGCGACCGCCATCGCCACAGGATCGGCCAACATCAAGCCGGGCGCGTGTTGGATCTCGCGACTGGCGATCAGCGCGTGCTCGTTGCATTCCATGGCGAAATGGGCGCGTTCGCTGCCGCTCTGTTCGATCTGCTGGCGCTCTTCATCGGTCAGCGCGGCCGCGCCGCGTGAATGTTCCCACCCGATCATCAATATCTTCATGCCCGATTCAAAGACGATCCTGGCGGCTTCGGGGTCGAACCAGATATTGTACTCGGCGGCGGGGGTCACATTGCCCACACAACAGGCCGCCCCACCCATCACAAATGCCTCTTTGACCCAACCCGCCAGCCGGGGCTCGATGCGCAAGGCCAGCGCAATGTTGGTCAGCGGCCCCAGCGTCACCAGGCTGATCTGCCCCGGCGCGGCGCGGAAGCGCTCGATCAACTGCTGGATCGCATCCTGCCCGGCAGCGGTATGGTGCGGCGCGGGGTAAAAGCGCCCGCCCATGCCATCCGGTCCGTGGAACCACTCCGCATGTTCCGGGGGGCGCAACAAAGGGTGGCTGGCTCCTTCGTAAACGGGTACCCGTTGACCGCTCAACTCGACGGTGTAGCGTGCGTTGATGCTGGCTTGGGCAAGGGGCACATTGCCCGCCACAATTGTGATCGCCTCGACCTGCACGTCGGGCCAGGAGAGCGCCATCAACAGCGCAACGGCATCATCCGAAGCGGTGTCCGTATCAATGATAAAACGACGACTCATCGGCAAACTCGCTTTGTGAAGTACACCTACAAACTGCTTGGAAACCGCAGATTCCAAAGATTACACAGATTTTTTGTTTTCGTCTGGAGAATCTGTGTAATCCACGGATACATTTGCTCAATGCTTGTGAGTTTTACCTTAAATTCCTTTGGTGATGCGCGCTTTGTACAAAGCCAAAAGCCGCTCGGAATCCACCCCGGTGCAGACATTGACCGACGACAGCCCGCTCCACTCGTTGGGGGCAAGCCACTCCTGGCGGCGATCCATCAGCGTTTGGCCCGCGGCTATCCCTTCAGTGACCACCCGAATCGGCCCTTGTTCACACGTAAAGAGCCCGGGGTCGATCAGGTAGGCAATGACCGAAGGATCGTGCGTGAAACAGGCCTGCATGTTGTGGGTCAGGTAATGGAAACGCTGGTAGAAGCGGCTGATCTGGTAGATAAATTCGCCACTGCGATTGGTGCGCAGCGCGGCCAGATAGGCTTCATCCATGACCGTGGCCATGGTCACATCCAGCCCAACCATGGTGAGCGGCCAGCCCGCGGTGAAGACTGGATCCGCCGCGTGGGGGTCGTGCCAGATGTTGGCTTCGGCGGCTGGGTTGACATTGCCGTTGACCGTGGCCGCACCACCCATCAGCACGACCTCGGCCACCTGTTGCGCAATGCGAGGTTCCAGGGCGAGTGCCTGGGCAATATTGGTCAGCGGGCCCAGCGGCACCAGCGTGATCTCGCCGGGATTGGCCATGATCGTCTCGACGATGAATTGGCTGGCCGAGTGGTCGATCGCTCGCCCGCGCGGCGGCGGATTGTGCGTGTTGCCAAAGCCATCCGCGCCATGCACGATCTCTGGCGCTTCGTCATAGGGAATGACCAGGGGTTTGTCTGCCCCGGAGGCCACCGGAATGTGAGGCCGATCGGCAAATTCGACCAGGCGCAACGCATTTTGGGTGGCGAGATCGGTCTGTACATTGCCAAAAATGGTGGTCAAGCCGACGATCTCGAGTTCGGGGGCGGCAAAGGCAAAGAGGATTGCCATGGCGTCGTCGATGCCTGGGTCGGTGTCGATGATGATTTTTTTCGGCATAGGTTCCGTTCAGGGAGCATAAACTTGGATGCGTTGCTCTGGCAGGCGCTGGGCAAGCCGCTCCATTCCCGCCCGCACCTGGTCGATGATGGCTGCCTTGTCGAGCGTGAGCAATTGACGATCTTGCATGAGCACACGGCCATTGACGATGACGGTTTGCACATCGCTGGCGCGCAGATTGTAGAGCAGGCTACTGGGGATGCTGTGCAGCGGCTGATGGTGCGCCCCGCTTAGATCAATCAGCAGCAGATCGGCACAGTAGCCGGGTGCCAGCCGACCGATCTGATCGGCCAGGCCAACCGTGCGGGCGCTGCCCAAAAAGGCAATGGCCAAGGCTTCGCCCACGGGCATGGTTTCGGGATCATTGGCGGCGAATTTTTGGGTCAGGGCCATCAGGCGCAGACTTTCCCAGATGTCGAGGGTGTTGTTGCTGGCCGCGCCATCGCTGCCCAGGCCAATTGCCACGCCCGCTTCGCGCAATCCTCGAATTGGAGTCAGCCCGGAAGCGAGCTTCATGTAAGTTTTGGGGCAATGCGCAACCCCCACATGATCGGCGTACGGCCGCAGCAATTCGATGTCGCTGGGCAAGATGCCACAGCCGTGCGCGATCAGCGTGGGACCGTCGAGAATACCAGTTTGCGCCAGAACCTGGATCGGCGTGATGCCCCGCCTGGCCAGGCTCGATGCGGTCTGCGCTGGGTCTTCGGCCGCGTGGATGTGAATCCCCACGCCCAAGCGCCGGGCATAAGCTACACTGGCGCGCAGAAAATCATCATCACACGTATAGGGCGCGTGCGGGGCCATCCACGTGGTGATGCGCCCATCCGCCGCGCCTTGCCAGCGCTCGGCAAAGGCCGCGGTATCGGCCAGCACCTGTTCACCCTGGCTGCCAAAGACCGCCCACCCTAAGGCTGCACGCGTGCCTGCCTCGGTCACCGCGTCGCCGACTTGATCCATAAAGAAATAATGCTCGGCCACAGTGGTCACACCGGCCTCGATCATTTCGATCAGGCCCAGCAGCATCCCCGCCTTGACATCTTCGGCGGTCAGATTGCTTTCCAGCGGCCAGATGTAATCGTTAAACCAGCGCTGGACGGGCACATCCTCGGCCAGCCCGCGGAAGAGTACCATCGGCGCATGAGCATGGCTGTTGATCAACCCGGGTGTGACCAGACGACCCCGCGCGTCGATTACCTGTTCCGCAGTGGCGGCGCGGGCCGGGTCACTCGGCAGCAACGCGCGGATGCGCCCCTGCTCAATGAGCAGATCATGCTGGCGCAAAATGGTCGGGCGGTCAGCTTCATCAAAGACCAACAAATCGCCATTGGCGATGAGCAGTTCCGTCATACCCCCTGCTCCTGAAATTTACGCACATTGGCGCGCACCTTGGCCCGGCGCCGCAGATTGTAGATCACCAGGGCCGCGATGGTGGCCACCGCGGGGATCACCTCGACCAGTTGGCTGGGGATGTTGAGCGTGCCCAGTTGCGCGCCGAGCGCGGTGGCTGCCCCGAAGATCAAGGCGGCAAGCACCGTGCCGATGGGATGTCTGTTGCCCAGATAGATCACCGCCAAAGCAACAAAGCCCCGACCCGCGGTCATGTTGGCCTGAAAGATTGTCAGGTAGCCCATGCTCAGATTCAGCCCACCGAGCGCGGCGCAGAATCCGCTGAGCAGCAGAGCCTGGTAGCGCATCCGCTTGACGTTGATGCCCACCGAGGCCGCGGCTTCGGGATTTTCGCCCACCGCGCGCAGGTGCATACCAAAGGGTGTGCGATAGAGCAGCAGCCAGACCAGCACCATCAACAGGAACGCGGCATAGGTCATGATATTGTAGCCGGTGAGATTTTCAGCATTCAACAATTGGCCGACAAAGCGAATGCCATTCACGCCGGGGATCACCACGCTGGGCAACGCGGGGCTGGCCAGATTGGCCGTGCTGCCCTTGTCGCCGGTGATCGCGTACATGGCGAAGACAGTGCTGCCCTGGGCCAGAATGTTGATCGCCAGCCCGGTGAGAAAGATGTCGGCTCCTAATTCCAGGTGGAAAAAGCCGATCAGCCAGGCCAGGCATAAGCCGCTCAGGACCCCGGCCAGCAGACCGGCCCACGGCCCTAACCCGCGCGGCAAACCGGGGATCCAGTCGGGGGCGAGCGCGCCGACAATCACACCAGTGAACGCGGCGATCAACATTGTGCCTTCGAGCGCGATATTCATCACCCCGGCCTGTTCGGAGAGCAAACCGCCGAGCGCGGGCAGGATGAGCGGCGTCGAGACGCGGATGATTGTCGCCAAAAAGGCCGCGGTAAAAATGCTGGCGAGCACAACTTCAAGAGACATGGCGGTTAACTCGCTTCAGTGGTGCCGAGTGGGTTGGTGCGGAGCGCGGCTGGCCGTCGCCAGCGGCTTTGCAACAACGGCCACAGGCGTTCGGCGGTGATCAGCAAAATGATGATGGCCTGGATGATCAACACGACCTCGCGCGTCACATCCGACGAGCGCTCCATGATCTGCGCGCCGGTGCGTAGATAGCCGTAAAAGAGACCCGCGACCAGCACCCCACGCGGATCGTTGCGAGCCAGCAGCGCCACCACAATCCCTTCGAAGCCGATGCCCGGCGACAGATTGAGCGTCATGCGGCGGAGCAGGCCATTGGTCAGATGCGCCCCGGCCAGACCGGCCAACGCTCCGCTCACCGCCATGCTGAGCGCAATCACTCGTGCGGTGTTGATGCCGCCATATTCGGCAAATTTGAGATTGGTGCCTACCATGCGGATCTCGTAGCCGAGGGGAGTGCGAGCCAGCAGAAACCAGATAGCGACCACACCCACCAGCGCCACGATCAGCGCGATGGTCACGCGGGTGCCGGGGATGATCAGCGGCAGCAGCGCGCTGGGCGGGAATGGCTCAGTGGCAATGAAGCCTTCGCTCGGGTCGCGCAACCAGTGGATCAGCGCGTATTGGTAGATCTGAATGGCGATGAAATTGAGCATCAGGGTGCTGACAATCTCATCGACCTGGAGATACGCTTTGAGCGTGCCTGGGATCAGGCCCCAGAGAAAGCCGGCCAATGCCGCGGCCAGCAAAACCATGCCGAGGTGCGGAATCAGCGGGGCCTGGATGTGTAAGCTGACGATGCCCGCGGCCAGGGCCCCGAGAAAGACCTGGCCATCCGCGCCGAGGCTGAATTGGCGCGCCCGAAAGACCACCGAGACCGCCAGGCCCAGCAAAATCAGCGTGATCGATTCTTCCAGCCAGTTGCCAAAGCGGTTGACCGCGCGGATCGAGAAGCTGCCATCTTCAAAGGAGATGCGCGGCAGGGGGCCGGTCAAGAGGGCTTGATACGCGGCCACTGGTTCGTCGCTGACCAGCAGGGTGATCCCAAAGCCGATGACGAGCGCGCCGATCACCACGACCAGAATGCGGAGCCAACCCCGCCATGCTTGCTGTTGATTTACTGCCACGCGGGCGCTTCCTTGTGAGTGTTTGAAGAAGGTGGGTCAATTGTGATGAAGTGATGGTTCATTCACCATTGATTATTCATTATTTGTGATGCGTGATGCGTGATGCGTGATGCGTCAATCGTCCACCGTCAATCGTCCACCGTCAAATGTCCGTCGGTTGCTCTTTCAGGCCGAGCATGTACAGCCCTAATTCCTGCTCGGTCAACGTCGGCGTATTGGGCAGAATACCCGCGATGCGCCCTTTGTACATGATGGCGATGCGGTCGGCCAGACTCATCACCTCGGCGAGATCCGCAGAGATCAAGAGCACGGCCAACCCCTCGTTGCGCTTTTTCACCAATTGCCCACGCACAAATTCGCTGGCACCGATGTCAACGCCGCGTGTCGGCTGGGCCGCGATCAACAAACGGGGCTCAGCGGAAAATTCACGCGCCACAATCACCTTTTGCATATTGCCACCCGACAGCGAACGCATCGGCGCTGCCGCGCTGGCCGCGCGCACATCGTATTCGGCCATCAAGGCCGCGGCCTGCTGCTGGATCTGGCCGGGGTGCAACCGGCCACTGACCGTAAAGGGCGGACGTCCGTAGCGATCCACCACGAGATTGTCGGCGATGCTGGCGTCCAGCGCCGCGCCGTTGGTCAGCCGATCCTCGGGGATGTGCGCAACCCCTGCTGCACGCACCTGGCGCGCATTGCTGTGGGTGACATCCTGCCCGTTGATGAGGATCTGCCCGCTGGTGGCCGGTTTGAGCCCGCTCAGCACTTCGGCCAGCTCGGTTTGCCCGTTGCCTTCCACCCCGGCAATGCCCAGAATTTCCCCGGCATAGACGTTGAAGGTGAGGCCGCGCAGCGCCGGACGACCTGTATTGGCGACATGGCCCAAGTTGCGGATCTGCGCAACCGCCGCGCCACGGGGCCTGGCTGGCCTTTCAAATTGCAAAAACAGCTCGCGCCCCACCATCATGTGGGCGATCGCTTCTTCGCTGACAGCCGCGGTGGCAACCTGACCCGTGACCGCGCCATTGCGCATTACCGTCACCCGCTGCGAGATCGCTTTCACCTCGCGCAATTTGTGGGTGATGAAGATCACGGTTTTGCCCTGGGCGACCAGGCGCTGGATTGCCTGGAAAAGCTCGTCGCTCTCTTGCGGGGTCAATACCGCGGTCGGCTCATCGAGGATCAACAAGTCGGCCCCGCGATAGAGTGTCTTCAGGATTTCGACGCGCTGGCGCATCCCCACCGGGATCGATTCGACGGTCGCTGTGGGGTCGACGGCCAGCCCATACGTTTCGGCCAGCTCGCTCGTTACCCGAATGGCCGCGGCCCGATCCAACCATTGTCCGCGCCGCGGTTCATGACCCAGCACAATATTCTGCGCTACGGTGAACGAGGGCACCAGCATAAAATTTTGGTGCACCATGCCGATGCCCAGCTCGATGGCGCGCTGCGGGCTGCTGATCGAGACCGGTTGGCCGCGCAGATAGATCTCCCCGGCTGTGGGCTGCTCCATGCCATAGAGGATCTTCATCAGCGTGCTTTTGCCAGCCCCGTTTTCGCCCACCAAGGCGTGAATTTCGCCCGGTTCGACGCTGAAATCGACGCCGCGATTGGCCGTCACCCCGGTGGGGTACACTTTGCTGATGGCTTTCATTTCAACCAGGGCGGTCATATAAAGACTTTCTGGACGGTTATGAATCTCCTCAAATCTCTTTAATCTCCATACGCTCGGTTGTGTAGAATCGAGCGCTGAGATCAATGAGATTTGAGAAGATTAAAAAGTTTCCTATTCGAACGCGCTGGCGACAACCACTTCGCCATTGATCACGCGTTGTTCCGCAGCATCGACCGCGGCTTTGACTTCCTCGGGCGTGCTCTCTTCGTAGAATTTGTTGCGGGCCAGGCCGACACCGCCTTCAGCAATGCCGAGTGCCTCGATTTGACCATAGGTCAAGGTGCCTTCAAGGTGTAAAGTCAACGCCCGGAAGAGCGAGTTGTCGATATTCTTGAGCATCGACGTGAGAATACGGGCTGCCTGGTCGGGGTCGGCCTCTTCGACGATCAAGGCTTGATCCGAATCGACACCGATCGCGTACTTGCCATCTTCCGCGGCTGCCTCAAAGACGCCCTGGCCCGTGCCCCCGGCGATCTGAAAGACGATGTCCGCTCCCTGGCTATATTGTGCCTTGGCCAGTTCTTTGCCTTTGGCCGGGTCGTTCCAGCCGCTGGCAAACTGGCGGATGATCTGCACGTCGGGGTTGGTATCTGTGGCCCCCTGTTCGTACCCGACCATAAAGTCGAGAATCACCGGGATCTCCTGGCCGCCGACCGAGCCGATGATCGCTTCGGGGTTCATGCCTTCGATCTCCTGCGTGGTCATCGCCGCGGCGTAGACCCCAGCCAGATACGAGCCTTCGTTCTGCTTGTAGAGGATCGAATAGACATTGGCGCAGTCACAGGCTTCGTAATCCACCGGTGCATCGTAGATGATGAAACGCTTGTCGGGATAGTTGTCGGCCAGCGCGGTGAGGTAGCCATTGAGCTGGAAAGTGCCGAGGATAAAGATATCGTATTCTTCGTTTTCGGCAGCATCCAACAAAGCGGCTTCCCAAGTGGTCTCGTCGATGCCCGCCTCGATCGTCTTGGATTCAACGCCCAATTCGGCCACCGCTTGATCGATGCCCCGTTGCGCCGAATCGAAGAATGATTTGTCGCCCAACACGCCGTTGACAAAGTGGATCACGCGTAGGGGTTCGTCGCCGGTTTCGGGCGCGGCGGCTTCTTCTGCCGGAGCCTCGCTCGCGGATTCGGCAGGGGCCGGGCTGGCCGCGGGCGCGGCACACGCAGCCAGGATCAACAACACGCTCAGCGATGTCCAAAGTAATGTCCAGGTACGTTTCATCGTCACATCCTCCGGTGGTAGTGTGCGTCGTGGATAAACGTTTGAATAGCGATTGACTGGGTGGATCGGTTTGATTTGGTGATGGGTTCAACAATCTCGCCGCAACGGCAGGATTGTCTGGAGTTATGCAGATCCTAACGTTGATGGCAATGGCTGTCAAATCGATCAGGATTCAAATTGACCACCGCTCCCCGTCCATCGTCTATCGCCCATCGTCTCTCGTCCCCATCTACCGCCTGGCGCTTCCCTCTGATATACTACACAAAACCAAACCCTCTTCACCCAAGGACCCTACTTATGCAACTTTCTTGTGAAGGACTGCGTGTTTTGATCACCGCTGGGGCCAGCGGCATTGGCCGTGTGATGGCTGAAACCTTGCTCGCGGCTGGCGCGCAGGTTCACCTGTGCGACGTGGATGCGGCCAAGCTGAGCGAATGCCAGACCGCGCTGCCCGCGATCAGCACTTCGATCACCGATGTGTCGAATCCTGGACAAGTGGACCGCCTCTTCTACGACGTGGCCACCTATCTCGGCGGGCTGGATGTGCTGATCAACAATGCGGGGATTGCCGGGCCCACCGCGCCGGTCGAAGCGATCACGCCGGAAGCGTGGAATCAAACCCTGGCGATCAACATCAGCGGGCAATTTTACTGTGTGCGGCGGGCCGTGCCTTTGTTAAAAGCTGCGGGTGGCGGGTTGATTGTGAACCTCTCGTCGGCCGCGGGCCTGTTTGGTTTCCCCAATCGCGCGCCCTATGCTGCGTCAAAGTGGGCGGTGATCGGTTTTACCAAATCGTTGGCCATGGAATTGGGCCCAGACAACATCCGCGTCAATGCCATCTGCCCGGGTATTGTCGAGGGCGAGCGGCAGGATCGGGTGATCGCGGCCAAGGCTCAGGCCGAAAAGCGCACCATCGACGAAGTGCGCGCACAGATTGTGCGTCAAAATTCGCTGCGCACATTTGTCAGTGCGCAGGATATTGCCAATATCGTCTTGTATTTGTGTTCACCACTGGGGAGCAAAATTTCGGGCCAATCGCTCAGCGTGGATGGGCACACCGAAACATTGCGCACGTAAGGGAATGATAGACGGTGGACGACCGACGGTTGTTTTATCTCCCGTCCATCGTCCCTCGTCTACCGTCGTACGTGATGAGTGAAACGTCATGCGTCAAACGTCACTGATCACATTTCGCTATTCCGCGGCCACACCTGCGAACTTCACAACCTGGCCGGACTCGGGAGCGCCCACACCATTGATCGTCACATAGGCGTTGCCATCGGCATCAAAATCAACCGAGGTGGGGAAGGAGAGCCCTTCCAGCACCGGGGTGGATTCTTCGCCTTCGCTGATCAATACCAGCGCGCCGCTACTGGGTTGGGGGCCTTGCTCCCCAAAGATGGCGAATTGCACACCATACAAGTTGCCATCCGGCCCCAGCTCAATGTCGGTGATCATCGTCAAGCCTGTGGCATAATCACTCACTTCGCCCTCCGCGGTCACGGTCACCACTTTGGCCGAACCAGGCGCAAAGGGGAAGCCGGGCAGGAAGGCTACGTAAATGGTGCCTTCGTCATCGACCACTACACCGGTCGGCACGGGATCGGTTTCCATCGCGTCGCCGCGGCCAGGGTTCGGGAAGGGACCGGGCTGGCCTTCGAAGACTGCCACCAGGCTGACTTCGCCCGTTGCTGGGTCGACGCGCAGGAGATCGTTGGCCCCGGCATCAGCGACCAGCAGCGTGCCATCGGCATCCACAGCCAAGCCATAGGGGTGGGTATCATAAACAAAGCTACCCGGGTTCTCCGCGGCTTCGATCTCCCAGGTGCTGGCCAGTTGAGTTGCTTCGCCATCGACGATCTGCGCCACACCGCTCAGCACATCGACGGAGGGTTCGCTGGACGGGTCGCCCAGCCATTGGCCCACGGTGACATAGACCACATCATCGATCACCACGATGCGTGCCCCGCCGATCATGTCGGAAGGAGTGCCGATTGAAGGCAGCGAAACTACATCGCTCTGCTCGCCATCGGGGTTGACCTGCACCACACGGGCGCTCATGCCAAACGTAGCGGTGATGGGCTGACCTTCAACGCTGATAAAGGGAATGCCCTCTTCGCCACCCATGCCCGAGTCAATGACCCAGACGCTGCCATCTTCACCGACGAACACACCCATTGGGCCATTCAGCCCTTCGGCAATCACTTCGCCTTCAGGGGCGGCAGCGGCTGTGTCGCTGACTGTTTCGCTGGTGGTCACTTCTTCCGTCGCCGTGAGCTCTTCGGTGGCGGTCACATCTTCACTCGCGGTCACTTCCTCGGTGGCGGTGATCTCTTCCGTGCCTGTGAGTTCCTCGCTTGCGGCTGGTTCTTCAGCCGGAACTTCCGTTGGTTCCGCGGCGGGTTCCTCGGCGGGCACTTCGGTCGGCTCTGCTGGCGCTTCTGTGGGGGGTGGTGCTTCGGTCGGCGCGGGCGCGGGCGTCGGGTCGCTGCCACCGCAGGCGCTGATCAGCAACAGCGTGCCGATCAACAAAATGGCGATAAATCCGCGTTGTCGTAATCGCTTCATAACATGCTCCTGACCTGAATCGTTAAGGATGGAATGAGTCTAGGGATTGTCTGCGAGTAGCGCAATCTCTAAATAACAATCAACATTTGTCCGCTCTGCTGGCCGTCGCTGCTGCCGAACAGGCCGCGCCGAGACCATAAAGTGGAGACAAATGTTTGCTCACGGTGTGCTCTGTTGCGATAAGAGATAGACTAATGCGTCGATATCGCTGGGGGGCAGAAATGAATATTTGGGCATCTTGTGGCGACTTGTCGCATAGTCAGCGATCAAATAGGCATCCGGCGCCACAATGCTCTCGCGAATATACTCGGCGACTGTGGTGGCTGTCCCGGTGTATTCTGCTGCTTCGATGCGTTGGGCAGCAACATCCGCAAGTTGACTATGATCCGGACCAAAGATTCCCTGCGTTCCCAGCGCGTCGAGTTTGTGGCAGGTGCCGCAATACATGGTCTTATAGACAGTTTCGCCCTGGGCCAACAGAGCAGCATCCAAGGTGGGCTGCGCAATAGGTGTGGATGTAGGTGAGGGGAGTGGTGTTGCAGTTGGTGGGGGACTTGCTGGTGTTTCGATGGTTGGCAGAATCACCGCGGCCGGTGGTACAGATCGGCTACAACCTACAAAAATAAAGACACCTAACAGCAGGCTAAAAAATAGGGCCAGACGATACATAGACTATCCCCGTTGCAGAGTTGAAAGAAACCATTTCAAACCTGGTGACTCAATGAATCACGCTGAGGCTGCAACGTTTGGTAGCCGTAAGTCGATGAATGAAGTAAAGGAGCTGCCTTGAGTCAGAACCAGAGTGAAGGCTCTAAAGGTAATATACCTTAATATGGCATTAAAGTCAATAGGGAAATAGAATTTTAACCCCGGGCCCTGCTTCCCTTGCTGGTAGATGATTGAGCTTTCGCCATGGCTAATGTTACAATGGTTCGGGTTTGCGCAGGCCTGAAGCGATGATTCGGGGAGGTTGTTGGTTGCTTGTTCTGACCTCCATTTTTGGGGTCTGGAGTCGGCGCTGCGTAAGCCGTGTGCGCTTCGGGCTTGAGTGTTTGACGCACCTGTATTTGCCCAATTGTCAACCGAGTGGAGTGTTTTATGCGGATTACCAAAGCGGTGATCACAGCCGCGGGCCCTCGCCAACGAACCTTGCCGCTGCAAACGGTCATCGACCGCGATGGGGTCGAGAAATCGGTGCTCAGCATCTTGATCGAAGAAGTCCTGCGCGCGGGGATCGATGAGATTTGCCTGGTCGTGCGCCCGGGCGATGAACAACCCTATACCGAAATGGCAGGCACCCAGGCCGGACGGTTGCAGTTTGTCCAGCAACACCAGCCACTGGGGTATGGACATGCTGTGTATTGTGCGCGTGAGTTTGTTGGCCATCAACCCTTTTTGCACCTGGTGGGCGATCATCTCTACATCAGCCGCACTCCCCAAGGCTGCGCCCAACAATTGGTCGAAGTTGCTACCCAGGCCGCCTGCGCAGTTTCCGCGGTGCAAGCGACCCGAGAAAGTTTGCTGCCCTATTATGGCACGGTCGCGGGGCGGCGTGTGGCCGGGCAACCAGGGCTCTACCAGGTCGAAACGGTGATCGAAAAACCAACGCCGACCGAGGCTGAACAACGATTGATTGTGCCCGGTTTGCGCGCCGGGCATTATCTCTGCTTCTTTGGGATGCACGTACTCACCCCAACCATCATGGATCTGTTGGCCCAGCAAATCCCTGCGGCGGACGAAACCGGCGAGCATTCAGGCCCGGCTAATTTTACCCTGGCGACTGCTTTGGCCCTGCTCGCCCGCCACGAACAGTATCTCGCCCTCGAACTGGATGCCACCCGCTACGATGTCGGCGTGCAATATGGCTTGTTGACCGCGCAATTGGCATTGGCCCTCAGTGGCCGCGACCGTGCTGAAGTGCTTTCAAAATTGTTGGAATTGCTTGCCCAGCGTGAACTGCGCGAACAGGCTCACCCGGCAGCCTGAACTCATAGAGAAACCAGATAAATGTCGCATAAATCGTAGGTGCGGTTAAAAACCGCACAGGTAGGCTAGGGCCAGAATATGCGGTTAAAAACCGCACCTACTTGCTCGCTATTTGTGCGATCTCTATTTAATTTCTCTATCAGAATCTGGCACTTTGCGCCTTGAACCTAAACGGCCAACCAGGAAGAATTGAATGAGTGAACTGATTTCGATCATCACGGCCAGCGATCCGCAGATCCGCAACCGAGCCTTGGATGAGTTTGGCCGGCGGATGGATGTGGCTGGTTTATTGGCCGAGTGCGCCGCGCTCGAACAATTTCGTCATACCAGCGACAGCCTGTACGAGCAAGTACGGGCGCTCTTTTTTCTCTACGCCCTTCATCGTTTTCACCTGCCCACCAAAGCGATCGACGCTCGGGGCAAGATTCCTTTTGATGGCTACAGCAATCTGCTCTTGCGCCGCTTTGAAGAGGCCATCGAAATTTTTCTGGCGGCCCAGGCCAAACAGGGGCCGACCGACGGCCTGTCAAGCGCCCTGGCAATCGCCTATCACAACCTGGCCTTCCAGACGCTGGCCGACCAGGTGCGCCGCAGTGTGCGCTCGGTGCGTGGCAACCAATGGATGTTTCGCATCGGCCACCCGGCGGATCATCCATTACGTGTGCAACCGGCGCTCTATCGAACTGTGGGGAACGGGGGCGAGGCGCTCTTTCCCATTTTGCGCGAGGCCACACCGGTGCGGGCTGATCTTACCCACAGCGGCTGGAGCGACATCTTCTTTTTGGGGATGGATTACCCCGCGGGTGCGCGTGTACTCAATATTTCGGTGGATCTCAGCGTGCGCGATTTTGCCCAGCCGGGCAGCAGCAGCCCGCGCCCACCCATCGAGACCTATTTCCGCGTGATCGATCAGCCGATCCTCCGCTTGGTGAGTGTGGATCTGGGAGTCATTGCGGAGATCAGCAATCTGGGCGAGGTGTTTGATTTTGCCAAAGATTACACCGGCCTGCTCAAAGCCGCGATCATTGCCTCGGGCATCATTCCCCCGGGCGTTGAAGGTGCCGAACAGCCATTGAGTGAGCTCCTGGCGCGGCTGATTGCGCCTGGCTATGGCATCGAGTTGGTCAGCCAGGTCAATGGCATTCCCAAAGGTTCGCGGCTGGCCGTTTCCACCAATCTGCTGGCTTCGCTGATTGCAGTCTGTATGCGCGCCACCGGGCAAACAGAATCGCTCACTGGCCCGCTGAACGAAGCCGAACGGCGCATCGTGGCCGCGCGCGCCATCCTCGGCGAATGGATCGGCGGTTCCGGTGGTGGCTGGCAGGATTCGGGCGGCGTCTGGCCCGGCATCAAGCTGATCGAAGGGGTCGAGGCCAGCGCGGGAGACCCCGAATTTGGGGTCAGTCGGGGTCGCTTGTTGCCCAATCACCATATCCTGACGCTCGATGAAATTTCGGCGGAAACTCGCCAGCGGCTGCAAGCCAGTTTGGTGATGGTGCATGGGGGCATGGCGCAGGATGTTGGCCCGATCCTGGAGATGGTGACCGAAAAGTATCTGCTCCGTTCGGAAGCCGAATGGCATGGGCGTCTGGAGGCCACCAAGCTGATCGACCAGATGTTGGCCCACCTGGCCACGGGTGATATCCGCGGCCTCGGCGCGGCGACCCAGCGCAATTTCTCCGGGCCGATCCAGACGATCATCCCCTGGGCGACCAATCTCTATACCGAAACCTTGATCCGCCAGGTGCAGGCTCGCTTTGGTAACCAATTCTGGGGTTTTTGGATGATGGGTGGCATGTCCGGCGGGGGTATGGGCTTTATGTTTGACCCAACGGTGAAAGCAACCGCGCAGGCCTATCTTCATACGACGATGGGGCAGACCAAACAATCGCTCGAAGCTGCGTTGCCCTTTGCCATGGAGCCGGTCGTCTACGATTTTGCCATCAACGAGCAGGGCACCACCGCCGAATGGCTGAGTGGGCCGCAAGCATTGATGCCGCCGGGCTATTACACGTTGACTGTGCCCCAGCTATTGCGCCGCGAGCAACGGATCCTGTCTCCCTTCCGCCGCGCCGAGCTGGATCGCTTTGGCGTGGCCTGCCGCACCGACCCGCACCTCTCGTACATGGTACCGACCTTGTTTGACCGCCTCTTGCCGCAGGCCGAGGTCAGCGCCGAAGGCTCCGCCACCTTAACCGAGCTGCTGGGCCAATATGGCTTTGACCCGATCCAGCACGAGCAGATCCGCGCGGATCTGCGCAGCGGGCGCATCGGCCTGGCCCAGAATCGGCTCCCCGTCAGCAGCCGGATCGAAGATGTGCGCGGCGAGGATGTGGCCCAATCGACCGAGTGGCGTGGGGCGGAGCTGGCGCAGTGGCAAACGGTGGGCCAGGCCGCGCTGGCCGACGGTCAAGTGGCGATTGTCTCATTGGCCGGGGGCGCGGGCAGCCGCTGGACCCAAGGGGCTGGTGTTGTCAAGGCGCTGAATCCATTCTGCAAATTAGGTGGACACCACCGCAACTTTATCGATATCCACCTGGCCAAGAGTCGGCGGGCAGGGCGGCTGGCAGGAAACGCGGTGCCCCATATTCTTACCACCAGCTACCTGACCCATGAACCCATCGAGCAATACGCCAGACAGCTTGCAGCATCTGGCTATCGCGAGCCGCTCTATCTTTCGCAGGGGCGCAGTGTTGGCTTGCGGTTGATCCCCATGGCGCGCGATCTGCGGTTTGCCTGGGAAGAGATGCCGCAGCAATTGCTCGATGAGCGCGCCCAAAAGATGCAGGATAGCGTCCACACGGCCTTGCTGAATTGGGCGCGTGCCGCGGGCGAGGGCAACGATTATACCGACAATCTGCCCATGCAATGTCTGCATCCGGTGGGCCACTGGGTGGAATTGCCCAATTTGCTGCGCAATGGCTTGCTGGTGCAACTGTTGGAAAAGCATCCCAATCTGCGCTATCTGATGATGCACAATATCGACACGTTGGGCGTGGATGTTGGCAGTCCGCTGGGGCTTGCCCTGCTGGGCCATCATATCGAGCGCGGCGCGGCCATAACCACCGAGGTGATCACTCGGCGCATCGAGGATCGGGGCGGCGGGTTGGCCCGCATCGATGGCGCGCTGCGTCTGATCGAAGGACTGGCGATGCCGCGTGAAGAGCTGGAATTTGATCTCACGTATTACAATTCAGCCACCTATTGGCTGGACATTGAACAATTGTTGGCGCTCTTTGGCCTGACACGCCAGCAGTTGACCGACAGCGCCGCGGTCGCTGCCGCGGTGCGTGCCGTTGCCGCGCGTATGCCAACTTACATCACGCTCAAAGAGGTCAAACGGCGCTGGGGTAAAGGCCAGGAAGATATTTTCCCGGTGGTGCAATTTGAAAAATTGTGGGGCGATATGACCAGCCTACCCACCCTCAACAGTCAATTTGTGGCGGTGCCGCGGCAGCGCGGTCAACAACTGAAGGAAGTGGCGCAACTCGATGGCTGGCTGCGCGATGGTTCAGCCGCCTATGTCGAATCGCTCTGCGACTGGGTGTAAGCCGGGGGGAAACTGCCCATAGATTGCGCGGCTGCCAGATCGGTGACAACCGCGCAGTCTGGGGTAGCTATCGTTATTTCTCGTGCAAAAATGTCTCAATCAGCGGCACAAAGTCGGTCAATCTGTGGATCTGCGCACCGTAGCGCTCGTGGTCAGCCCCAATCAAGAGCGTGAGCGCAGGGTTCTCGGTGTGCTTGCCATGGCGACAATCTTCCAAATTGCCATGGTCGCTGCCGATGATGATCAATGTGTGGGCGAGATCGGCCACCTTTAACAGCCCGGCCAGGAACGCGTCGAAGATCTGAAAATTGGCAACACCACCCGCCAAATCCCCATTGTGCCCCAGCACGTCGGTGTACCAATGCTCAAAAAAGAGAAAATCGTATTCCTGGGCAATGCGCCACAACAATTGGCCCGCGGCTTCGGGCGTATAGACCGGCGTATCGCTGTAGCCCAGCTCGCTGCGCCAGCCCGCGTTGGTAAAATCCGCGGCCAGGGCCTGCCCCGCGCGCAGATCATCCGCGGTGAGCAGCGCCTGCCCGCCCACAGTGACCGCGTAGGGCACCGCGCTCAAGAGCCGCTTGCCGCTTTCAATGGCGGCAAAATAGCGCTGGGGGTAGGCGTTGACAAAATAAGTCTGCAGGCCTTGTTCGTGTAAGCGCCGGAAGATGCTGCCTTCGCTCAGCACCGCGCGCACGCGCTTGTCGGGGCGCGGGCCATAATGTTCGCCCAAACGTTGCGGCGCATTGATCCCAGTGAGGATCGCTGCCTGGCCGGTGGCGCTTTGGGGGCGGCTCGGGATGCCCATTTGCGCATCCGTTGGGATCAAGGTGGCTTCAGCGCTGGAGTAGCGCCCGGTTGCCAGAACGGGGCGTCGCCCGGCCAATAATCGAGCCAGCGTGGGGTAGGTTGCGGCTGCCAGGGGGTTGACCGTGCGATCATCATCCCCCAAACCAACGCCGTCGAGAAAGAGGAAAATTACGCGCTTTCGCAAAAAAGGCTCCAGAACATTATTCACTCGTTTGGTGGGCTAGCTGCAGCCGTCGGGCCTCGACCAGCGCCACCAATCGCCGCTCCACTTCGTCGACACCGGTGTCGATCCGCTTATAAGTCAGGCCTAGCTTTGCTGCGGCAGCCTGGGCCCGCGCCTGCTCGTCCTGATCGGGCAATTGTTGCAAATAGACCAGATGAGTGTAATTGCCAAAATAGAGCTCAAGCAGCTCGGGGTAGCGATCCAGCCCCAAGCCTCGCCAGACCAGGCCATCGAAGTGGCGGGCCAGGAAATCGGTGAGGTAGAAGGTGCCAATATACTCATCGTTGTGGCGCTCGAACTCTTCGCCACCATAGAATTCATAACAGTGCGGGCCGGGAATGCGCACGACATGCTCGTAAGCGGCGAGTAGCTCATCGAGCGCGCCGCCCGTGCCACAATCGCCATAACCGACCAGGATGAGATCAAAGCGTTCGGCCCATTCGTCCAAATGTGTGGCCACCGCTGGGGCGATCCGCTCGGGCCGGTTGTGCAACTGAGCGGGGACCGCGGTCAGTTCAAAGTCCCATTCCTGTCTTTTGGCAATGGCAATCAGCTCACGCACGATCGCGCCGCAGGCTACAATTCCAATCTTCATTTTGTCCAACGATTCGCGCAAAGCGCAAAAATATTACTCGGCCACGCGTTGACGGCGTTCGCTGCGGCGGGCCGCGCCCCGGGCGGCGCGACTTTCCGCGCTTTCAATCCGACCATCGTTCTCTGGGGGCGGCCCGCTGATCGGCTGGTCTTTCACCCGTTCCAGCGCCTCGCGCATGGCCGTGATGTGGGCTGGTGTGCTGCCACAACAGGCACCAATGATATTGATGCCCAGCTCGCGCATCTTGACCGCATAGTCGGCCATCACTTCGGGCGTACCATCATAATAGATTTTGCCATCGGCATATTTGGGCATGCCCGAATTGCTTTGCACCATCAGATAGATCCCTTCGGGGCGGGCCTGGGCCAATTGCGTGGCGATCACTTCCATCTCGTTGGTGCCGGTGCCGCAGTTGGCCCCCACGATCTGCACGCCCCAACTGGCGAGTGTTTGCACTGCCTGGCGTGGGCTGACCCCCATCATGGTGTGCAGGTTGGTATCGAAGCTGAGCGTGGTGACGATCAGCATATCGGGGGCAACTTTGCGCACGGCATTGACCGCGGCTTCTACCTCGTTGATCAGATACATCGTCTCGATGACGATCAGATCCACGCCCCCTTCGACCAGCCCCTTCACCTGCTCCTCGAAGAGCGCTTCGGCTTCGGCGATGGTCATGGGGCCGATGGGTTCGATCATCTCGCCGCTGGGGCCGACACTGCCCGCCACCAAGACCCCGCGCGGGTGAGCAACTTCGACGGCCAAAGCCGCGCTCGCCCGGTTCAGTTCGATCACCCGGTCTTGCAGATTGTGCAGCTTGAGCCGGGCAGCTGTGCCGCCAAAGGTGTTGGTCTCGATTATCTTGGACCCAGCATCCACGTAGCCCTGATAGATCGCACGCACCACATCGGGCCGGGTGACATTCCACAATTCGGGCGCGCTGCCATCGGTCAGCCCGGCCTGCTGCAACATTGTGCCCATTGCGCCATCCCCCAGGATCGGCTCACCGCTGGCGAACATCTCCAATAATTTATGGTTGGACGCGGCGCGGGCCGGGTTGCGAGCTGCCCCCAATTCGTCGAGCAGCGCGCGGATGCGGCTGGGCGGATAATCGGCTTCGAGCTGCGCCGTAACTTGCGTGGCAACCTCTTCGGGGCTACCAGCCTGCTCCTGCCAGTCCGCACGGTGCCATTGCTCCAAATAAGCGTCGGTGCCGATCATGTTGAGCCGCATCGCTGCCTCATCGATGGCAACCTGAAAGCGTATGGGTAGCTCGGCCTTGGCTTTGTTGCGCCGTCCCTCACGCGCCGTGACCATAGCAGGAAAGTTGCGCCAGTAGGTAATCTGATATTCGGCCATAAAAACGTCCTTCTGGTTAGGTATGGTTGCTACCCGTTACGGTGTTTGTGCCTGGCGAGCGGCCCGCTGCGCGCGGCGCGCGGCTCGGTCTTCCCGGCTTGCTCGCTCCCCGCGCCCGCTATTGGCGAGTGTGGCAAAGGCCTGCGTGCGCTCGGGTGACCACTGCGCTCTGGCTTCGGCCAGAATCGTGGCCAAATGCGGGAAGGGATCACTCGTGTGCGGCAGATCGAGCGCGCCGACAAATTCGTTCTGAAAGCTTGGTTCGACCGCGGTTTCGATGTACGTGACCCAGCGTGCGGCCCATTGTGCTTCTTGACGCTTCTGTTTGTCAAGCAGGATCATGCGCGCGCCATCGCCCGCGGCATTGCCCACAGTCTGGACTTGATCCAGCGCACAGTCGGGGATCAGCCCCAGGATCATGGCGTAGAGTGGGTCGATATAGCTGCCAAAGCCGCCCGCCAGGATGATCTTGTCGACCTGGGTCAGCCCAAGCCGCTGCATGAGCAACTTGGTGCCAGCGTAGAGCGCGGCCTTGCCCAGTTGAATGGCGCGGATATCATCCGAACGGACCACAATCTCGCGGCCGGTGGCAGTTTCGTGGGGCCAGGCTAAGACAAATTCGGCCTTGCCCCCACCATCACCCAGGCCCAACCGCAGGCGTTCGTGTTCGATCTCGATAAAACGGCCATTCGGCGCCAACACCCCGGCCTTAAACAGTTCGGCAATAGCCTCGATGATGCCGGAGCCACAAATGCCCGCGGCCCGCAAAGTCGGGTTGAGGATCTGCTCGCGCTTGCGGCGGCGGCGTTCGGCATCGGAGAGGGTAGACTCGTCCCCCGCGGGGGCTGCATCTGGCGGGCCGCTTTCCAGCCACTCTTCGTTGCCGATGATCTTGTAGCGCACCGCCAGCGTCGCGGGGTCGACCCGCACCCGTTCGATCGCGCCCGCGGCCGCGCGCATCCCATGGTGGATCTGCGCACCTTCAAAAGCCGGGCCGGTCGGGCTGCTGGCGCTGAGCACTTGCTGACGGTTGCCCAGCAGAATCTCGCCGTTGGTGCCGATATCCAAAACCAGCACTTGTTGATCCTGTTGATAGGGCGCTTCGGCCACGAGCACACCGACATTGTCGGCCCCAACATGGCCGGCCTCGCACGGCGGAAAATGAATATTCCCAGCGGGAGCAATGCGCAGCCCCAGCTCGCGGGCCTTGACATCCAGCGCGGCGTGGGTGATGAGGCTAAAGGGTGAGCCCCCCAACTCGCGTGGGTCAACATTCAGCAGCAAATGATGGATGGTCGTGTTGCCCACCAGAACCATTTCCACCACCGCGCTGGCCGCAAGCCTGGCCTCGGCGCAGAGCGTCTCGATCAGCCCATTCAGCCCGTCGATGATCGCCGCGTGCATCCGTGCGGTGCCATCCTCGTGCATCATCGCATAGCTGACGCGGCTCATCAGATCTTCGCCAAACGATACTTGGGGATTCATGCGGCTGGCGGTTGCCAGAATTTCGCCGCTGCGCAAGTGGCAGAGATGACCGGCGATGGTGGTGGTGCCCACATCCACGGCAATGCCATAGAGATCTTCCTGCAGGCCGGGCTGCAGGTCGATCACTTCCTGGTCTTGCCAAACGGTGACGGTGATGCCGCGCCCGGCCGCGGCCAGGGCTGGCTGCAAGCGGCGCAAAACAGTCAAATCAATGCGCAACCCATCCAGTTGATGAACGCTGCGCAATTCGTCTTGCAGGCGCTCCCAATCCCCGCGGTGATCTTTCAACTCGGCCGCGGGCAGTTCGACATAATAGAGGCGCATGGCCGCATCCACCGTGATCGGGCGATTGAGGCCCGCGGCTTTGCGCACGACTTGTTTGCGGGTCTGGCTCTCTTCCGGCACCTGGATCACCAAGTCGCCCTGCACCTGGCAGGCACAACTCATGCGCGCATTGGCTTCAAACCCATAGCGCGCGGCGTAGAGGCTTTCGCGTTCCCCTGGTGGGCTCAGGTGATCGGGGTCGGAGGAAACGTCAAATTTGGCAAAGTCGCCGGTCTCGACCAGGATTTTGCACTTTCGGCAGGTTTGGTGGCCGCCGCAGATCGACTCAATTTCAACGCCAAGCCGCCGCGCCGCTTCGAGCAAGGTCATGCCGATAGGCACTTCCCCCTGGCGGCCCAGGGGTTGAAAAATAACCTTGGCGGTGGAGGCGGTGCTGTCCGGCGGGGTTGGCTTGGTTGTGGATACTTGACTCATCAATCGATTCACTTTGTCGCCATGCGACGCTTTTGTTGGTGGGTGTAATGATACACACGCGTTTATTATACCCCTGCTGGAAAGAGCAACCAACTTTGCAAGCTGGAAACGCTGGAACCGGATATTGGCTGCCCAGCAAGTTGTGGCTCGCAAGCGTTGATCAAACCGGCTGCTAATTTGGAGAATGCCATCGATAGTGTAGAATAAACACTAAGTTCGGCCCGCGGATCGCCCAGGGCCGACCAAAAATGGGGCAGTCACGCCTGACTGAGCCGGGTGGGCTGTCGTTGTTGAACCGAACTGCGCACTATTTGAGCAAGGAGCTCAAAATGAAGACACAGACAAAGGATCGCGAAGGGATTCTCTTCACCGATCAATACCAATTGACCATGGCGCAGCTCTATTTCCGAGCTGGGTTGCACGAGCATCAAGTCCAGTTTGACCATTTCTTCCGCCGCTATCCGGACTATGGCAGCCATCAGGCCGGGTATTGTATCAATGCCGGGCTGGAGTGGCTGTTGGACTGGATGGAACAGGCCCATTTTGGCGATGATGAGATCAGCTACCTGGCGAGCCAGCGCGACGGCCAGGGCAAGCGGCTCTTTGCCGATGATTTTCTGGCCTGGTTGCGGCAACATGGCGATTTTGGCCAGATCAAGCTCTACGCCATCCCCGAAGGGCGGGTGGTACACCCCAACATGCCGCTGACCATGGTCGAAGGGCCGCTGGCAATGGCGCAGATCCTCGAAACTTCGTTGCTGGCCCATCTCAATTACCAGACGTTGATCGCCAGCAAAGCTGCCCGCATGGTTGAAAGTGCCCGCGGGGGAGCCGTGTTGGAGTTTGGGCTGCGGCGCGGGCACGAAAAAGGGGGGAATGCCGGCGCACGGGGCGCCCTGGTTGGTGGGGCGAGCTTCACCTCGAACGTGGGCGTCTCGCGATCCGTGGGCATGGCTCCCCGCGGGACTCATGCGCACAGTATGGTCCAGCTCTTTTTGGCGTTGGGGCACGGCGAGCTAGCCGCTTTCCAGGCCTATGCCGATCTATACCCTGATGATTGTTTGTTGTTGGTGGATACCATCGATACCCTGGGCAGCGGTATTCCTCACGCCATCCAGGTCTTCGAAGGGTTGCGGCGCAAAGGCCATCGCCCGGTGGGCATTCGGCTGGATTCGGGCGATCTCGCCTATCTCAGCATTCAAGCTGCCAAACTGCTCAACGAGGCCGGTTTTAGCGACACCAGCATTGTGCTTTCGGGGGATCTCGACGAGCTGGTCATCTGGCAGATCATCACGCAGATCAGCGAGGAAGCGGGGCGTTATGGGGTCGATGCGGATCAGTTGATTGGCCGCCTGGTCTATGGCGTGGGCACGCGGCTGATCACCTCGTGGGGGGAACCGGCGCTGGGTGGCGTCTACAAATTGACGGCTGTGCGCGAAAATGGCCATTGGAATTCGGCGATCAAAATTTCCGAATCCCCAGCCAAGACGCCCAACCCCGGTCGCAAAAAACTATGGCGTCTGTACGACCAGCGGGGCAAGGCCACGGCTGATCTGCAGACGCTGGATGATGAGGACCCACAACTGGCCGAGCGTCTGGTGCTGCGTCATCCCGCTGACCACACCAAATACCGAACACTGGCGCGCCAGTCGATCTCACGCTTCGAGCCGCTCCTGGTGCCGATTCTGGATAGTGGCAAACTGGTCTATGATCTGCCCGACCTGCCCGCGATCCGCCAACAACGGATCCGCGACATCGAGGCGCTCGACCCGGGGATTCGCCGCCTGGTCAACCCGCACATCTATCATGTTTCGCTCAGCCAAAAGCTGTGGGATCTCAAACAGGCGCTGATCGCGGCGACGGTGGAGCAGAATATGGGGTGAATAAAAGGGGAGGCGTGATTGGTAAAACGGGAAAAGTGATGAGTGAACCAGGTTGTGTAATGTTCACTCATCACTCGTCATGCCTTAGAGCCCGCGCAGGAGAGGGCGCTGCCACGGGATGGCAGCCAGGAGGATGATCAGCGCGATGGTGTACCAGATGGCCGCAGTGCGGTGTTTGGCATCATCGGTGCTGGCGCGGCGGATGCGCACCGCGGCAATGTGCGCGATGGCAACGGCGATCACCATCATCAAAGCATGTTCCATGGCATAAAAGCGGAGATCGGTGTTGCCCATGGAGCCGCCAACATCGCCAAAGAATGTTTGAATCAAGGGGCTGACAATGTAGAGCAAGATGCCCAACAGCAACTGAATGTCGAGCGAGATGACAAAGAATCTACTTGCTCGGCTGTCGCTGTCACTCCAGGCGCGCTTGCCAAACCAGCCAGAATAGGCTTGCACCAGCGCCCAGATCGCGGCCAGGACGACAATCCACCGCCAGTAGCTGTGAGCGTTTAACATCATTGCATAAAACATTGGTTTGAATCCTTTCGAGTTAAAAGCGAATTCGCTCTGTTTTCAAGTAAAGAACTTTTTAATTTTTTACCACGAAGGTCACGAAGCACACGAAGAAATAACTTCGTGTCCTCGGTGCTCTCCGGGGCTCAATATCCGCACGACTTACGTTACGCAGCGCCTGGGACTCCACCAGGAGAAAAAACTTGCTTATAGAGAAACCAGATAAATGTCGCATAAATCGTAGGTGCGGTTAGAAACCGCACAGGTAGGCTAGGGCCAGAATATGCGGTTAAAAACCGCACCTACTTGCTCGCTATTTGTGCGATCTCTATTTAATTTCTCTATTAGGTCTAGATTTTTCAGTCAAGGCTTGCGTAAGTCCTAATCCGTTGTGAATTGTTTCACACAAAAACATCCTATACACGATAGCAGACGGGTTGTCGGTCGTCAAAATCACCATAGGTCAAACGTGATGCGGGAACCATCACCCACCATGCTGCACGCTTCACTTGTCATCCACCCAATCTTGCGGGCTGTTTGGTTCGGGCTATAATGCCACGGGGAAAGATCCTTTTCCCCGCTCGATCAAGGAACCTGTTTTCGATCAATCCTGCCGAAAAGTTCAATCAAAGAGTTCAATCAAAGAGTTCAATCAAGAGGAGCAGACAGATGGCCAAGATCGCCTTCATTGGCGCTGGCAGTTGGGGATTTACGCGCAAATTGGTGCGCGATGTGTTGACCTTTCCAACCCTGGAAAACGCCACCATCGCGTTGATGGACATTGATGCCGAGCGTCTGGACTTTGCCCACCGCGCGGTCAAACGGATCATCGAACTGGGTAATTACCCGGCCAAAGTCGAAGCGACGCTGGATCGGGCCGAAGCCCTGCGCGGGGCCGATTACGTGGTGGTGACGATCCTGGCTGGCGGCGTTGACGTCTGGCGGCACGACATCGAGATCCCCAAGAAGTATGGGGTGGATACGAATATCGGCGACACCCGCGGGCCGTCGGGCATCTTCCGCGCCTTGCGCACGATCCCGGTGATGTTGGAGATTGCCCGCGACATGGAGCAGTATTGCCCGAACGCGGTGATGCTCAATTACACCAACCCCATGGTGATGCTCTGCCGAGCCATGCAACACGAAACGAGCATCGAATTGACGGGCTTGTGTCACAGTGTGCAGGGCACCGCCGAAATGCTGGCCCGCTGGATCGGCGCACCGATCGGGGAGATCACCTACACCTGCGCGGGGATCAACCACATGGCGTGGTACCTGAAATATGAGTGGAAGGGGCAGGATGCCTACCCGCTGATCCGCAAGGCGATCACCGAGCGCGCCGAGGTTTACAACGAAGAGATTGTGCGCAACGAAATGTTCCTGGCGCTCGACCATTATGTCACGGAATCGAGCGGCCACAATTCCGAATATAATTGGTGGTTCCGCAAACGCCCCGACCTGATCGAGAAATATTGTACGCATGGCACCGGGTGGAATCCGGGCGAATATGCCTATGTGGTCAAACGCTACGAAGAGCGCATCCACAATTGGCGCGACGAGGCCAAAGAGTGGTTCGCCCAGGAGAAGCCGATCGAGCTGGCACGCGGGCACGAATACGCGGCCTACATCATGCACGCGCTGGAGGGGGGCGAGCCCTTCCAATATAATGGCAACGTGGCGAACAAGGGGTTGGTCACAAATTTACCGGCTGATGCCTGCGTGGAAGTGCCGGTGTGGGCCAGCCGCAAGGGATTGGAAGCGGTGCCGGTCGGCGCGCTGCCCGCCCAATGTGCCATGCTGACCGGGCTGAGCGCGCAGATCGAAGAGATGGCGGTCGCGGGTTGTCTCAGCGGCGACCCACGTATGATCTATCAGGCCATTGCCCACGATCCGCTGACGGCTTCGGTACTTTCGCTGGCCGAAATCCAGCAGATGGTGAATGAGATGTTCGAGCAGAACGGGCCGTATCTGCCGACCTTCAAGCACCTAAACTGATACTCGGCGGGTAAAGATAATCTCCATAAATCTCTATAAGTCTCCTTTGTTTTGAGATTTACGGAGGCTTATGGAGATTGAGCGACTTGCGGTGGTTAGAAGTCATCTCAAAAATCGGTTGTGGCTCCCATGAACAAAGGTGGCCCAGCCAGTGTGGTACAGAGATTTTTGAGATAAGTACTAGTGGATCTCGACGGTGGTCAATTCGAGCTGCGTGCCGAGTTCCGCGCCGTCGGCGTTGTAGATGGGCAGCCGCTCTTCGTCCAGGTAGAGGCCGATGATCAGGGTGTAGTTGCCGCGCCGGGCATCCGGGAGCATGACCAGGCGGTGGCGGTCGGAGATGATCTCGCCGGGCAGCCACGTGCTGGTTTCGATCAGGCCGCAGCCGGGTTGGCTGTCGCTCTGCCCCGCCTTGGCGAGATCGCTGAGATCGATCACCTGGGCGAAGACGTTGTAATCCAGCGGAATGTGGGCTGTGGTCTCCCAGTAGAGCGTCACTTGCAACACCTCGCCCGGGCGCGCGTCATCATCGGCGAAGCGATAGCCGCGCAGCCAGATTGAGTCGCCAAACCGATAGTTGACCGGGTTACGGATCATCGCCGGCGCGACGGGGCCGATCCGCTCGAAGCGCGGGCTGGACAGTTCCCGATCAAAGCGCGCCTCATATTCTTCGAGGTTGAGTTGCCGGGGTTCCAGGTTGGCGCTGGTGCGCTGATAGATGCGCAGCTTGGGTTCACCCTGGACAAAGACTTCGCCATACAACTGGTGTTGATCTTCGATCGTGTTGCGCAATTCCAGGTATTCATCATTCAGTGTCGGCTCGACCGGATGCACCAGCATAAAGTAGTTGAGGTCATCGCCCGGGCAATAGAAGCGCCCGCGGGTGTACCACTCTGCGGTGACATCGCGGGTATTGGTGTCATAATTGCCGCGCAGCGTGCCCTTGTCGTACAAGTCGGCCACGGCCTTCCAGCCATTATTGTTGGGGAAACCAAAGATCGCCACCTCCACCGGCATATCATAGACCGTCCAATAGCCGCGGGGCCGCTGCTCGGGCCAGGTGCGCAATACCTCGACGCCATTGTAGACAAAAAGCCAATATTCGTAGAACCCAAAAATGCCAATCAGCGCGACTGCCGCGGGGATGGCCACCCAGCGTGCCGCGGGCAGATGAACGCGTTGCACCAGCCAATGCCAGCCCTTGCCCAGCATCATGCCCCCCAGCAATGTCCACGGGATAAAAAAGCTGTAGACGTGGGTGTTGGGGATGGCCGTAAAAAAGAGCGCGAGGATCATCGGGCCGCCAAACCAGAGCCAGACCATGCGCTCGCCGGGCGGGAAATGGGGCGTGAACCACAGGCCGATCAACGCGGCGGTGAAGAAGACCCAGATCCAATCGGTGTCGCCCACTTGTAGCCAGGTCGGCTGCCAGAAGGTGACGATCAGCCCGACCACAAAGCCCAAACCGAGCAACCAACCAAGCCAGTGCGGGCGAATGTATCGATAGCGGGCCAACAGGCCCACCGTGGTGAGCCCAACCAGCGTGAGCGCATAATACGTTGAACTGTAGATGGTCGTGCGCGCAAAAAATTCGGCCAGATGGTTAAAAATACTGCCGCCCCCCATGCGGTAGTCGGTCAGATAATAATAGGTGTCGTAGAAGGCGGGGTGCAGCACAAAGGGCAAATAGAAACTCGCCAACAGCAAGCCCCCGGTGAGGATCGGCACGATCAGGCTGCGGGCGAGGGTAGCCAGCGTTGTGCCTTCCCGCCAGATGCGCCACAGCAGATAGCCGACTGGGAAGAGCACCAAGGCGGCTTCGTAATGCGACAGCAAGCCGGTGGCGAGCAAAATGGCTGCCAGCGTCAGGTAGGGTGTCAGGGCTTTGGGGTGTCGCCAGAGCCGCACAAAGATCAAGACGACCAGGACATCCATCAGAAAGACAATGCTTTGGTATTGCACCACACGCCCAAAGGCCACCAGATAACCATCCAACGCCAGCAGGATGGCGGCTGCCCAGCCTGCCGCGGGGCCAAAGAGCCACCGCCCCAACAAAAAGAGCGCAAAGAGCCCGGTCAGGTTGGCGAGCGCGAAGGGCAAGCGGGCCGTGACCTCGTTGAGCCGGTCGGCCAGCACATAGATCACCGTGGGAAGCAGCGTTTCGGTGGGGCCCTTTTTGTGGATGAACAAGGCATTCTCGTAGCCTTGAATGATCTCCCCGGCGCGCAGGACCAGCCGTGCCTCGTCGCCTTGGAATTCGGCATAGCCCAGATTGGCGAGGCGCAGAAACCCGCCGATCAACCCCAGGCTGATCAGGCCGATCAGCAGCCAGCGGTTGAAGGGGATGGCGAAGGGTTGGGGCGATGGCCGCGGGGTGGGGATGCGTGGCCGCAGCAGCAACACGATCAACACGCCGAGCACCAGATCAAAGGCGAGTAGGGTTTGCCAGTGGCTCACACCGCCGGGGAGATAACTGAGCCCCAGCATGATGATCACCATATTGGCATACCCAACCCCCACCGAATAGAGGGCGCGTTCCCAGGGCGTTGGCGGAGCCGCGCTGCGCCCAACCAGCCATTCCACAAAGAGCATGCCGGGCAAGAGCGCCGCTAAGAGCAAGGTTGCCAGCGCAGTGAGCAAAAGTGGGGCTGGCGTTAAGAGGATGCCATGGGCAGAGAGTATGAGCAGAGCAGTCGCGAGCCACCAATACCCATAAGGAGCGTTGATGCGAGCAGGTTGAGTGGTATGGGTTCGGAGCATAAAATCGTGGCGCCCAACCGGTAAGAATGGCCTCAAAACTGCTGCGTCACCCTGAGCTGGATTGTAAGATCTCAGCAAACGCTACTCGTTTTGAGCCCTTCTGGAAGCGGACGCAAAAAGGCCTCAAGGAAAACGTCGGCGTGCTTGTTCCAACTCGATTGCCGCTGCCGTAAAGCGATAGAGCTTGGCCGGACGATGATCTCCCTGGCGGACGCGTCCGGTCGCTTCGAGCACATCCGCAGCGAGCATCTTGCGGCGAAAATTGCGTTTGTCCAGCGGTTCACCCAAGACCGTTTCGTAGACTTTTTGGAGTTCCGACAACGTAAACTCGGCGGGTAATAAGAGAAAGCCAAGCGCGGTCCACTCCAGCTTCCACCGCAAGCGCTGCAAGGCATAGTGCAAGATGCGGTCGTGGTCGAATGCCAGCGGGGGCAGATTATACATACTCCACCAGCGGGCATCACTGGCGTCGCTCTGGCCCTGGATCTGCAATTGTGCTGCCTGATCGGTGCTGAGCAGCGCAAAATAGGCCACCGTGATCACTCGGGTGCGCGGGTCGCGATCTGGCTGGCCAAAGGTATAAAGCTGCTCCAGATAGAGGTCGGTCGCATTGGTCTCTTCCGCCAATTCGCGCAGCGCAGCATCATACAGATCTTCATCTTGATCGACAAACCCGCCGGGTAACGCCCATGCCCCGTCAAAGGGTGGGTGTTTGCGCTGAATCAGCAAAACTTTGAGATCGTTCTCTGCAAAGGTAAAAAGAATGCTGTCAACTGTCACCGCGGGGCGGGGATGTTCATAACAATACTGTCCCACAGGTGTAGAGGTCACCGTTGCTATCACCGATTCTTCCTTCATGCCAGGTTGTGCATTCTCACGTAGCACCCTCTCTCAATCGTGGGCTAGCGAATCAGCCGCGCATCACAGCGGCAGCACCACCTAGCTCCAGGTAGGTCACACACGCACGAATCCTAAACTTGCCGATCATATTTGTCAAAATACTTAGCGCCTGAAGGGACAAGCACTGTGCCGGGGCAACCCTGGACAGGCCGCACAGTCTTGATGCTGTTAGGGCGGGCAGGGGCTGGAATTGAGTGTGCAATTTTGCGTTAATCTGCAGTTGCGCGGTGACTTAAACAGAGTGCACATTATGATAAAGATATTGTTTGGAATTTTGTGCCTTTGATTGTATACTGTCGCATGGTGCTTTCTCTGTTTCTAACTGGCTCCCCCCTCTCTTTCTTTAGGTGCCTGCCTCAGAATCTACTGGGTTACGCTGATACGCTGGTCTTGGTCTATACGCTGCCATTCGACCCAGCGTGGTTCTAGGCGAATCTAAAGGTAGTCTGGCTGTTTCTATCTCAATGATTGTAGGATGCAAGGAAAAGAAAGATGACTGAAGTACGGACCAGTGATCGCGTCTTGAGTGCCGAAGATCGCGCCTTCTGGGAAAAGAATGGCTATGTTGTGATCCACAACGCGGTGCCGCAAGAGAATCTTGATGCGGTGATCAATGACATTTGGGCCTTTCTGGGCGTGGACCGCAACGATTCAGAAGCGTGGTACAAAGCTCCGATCAGCAAAGCTGGGATGTTGGAGATGTACCACACACAATCATTGTGGGACAATCGCCAGTATCCGCGATTGCATGGGGCATTTGCCGATATTTGGGGCACGGAGAAGCTCTGGGTCAGCTTCGACCGCGCCAATATGAATCCGCCTTCCCGTCCAGATTGGGACTGGCCAGGTATGGTCCACTGGGATGTGGACACCTCGCAGGATCCGGTTCCATTCTTTGTGCAGGGTGTGCTCTACCTGGCAGATACAGATGCCGATCAGGGTGGCTTCCAGTGCATCCCGGGTTTCCACAATCGCTTCGCCGAATGGGTAAAGACCCAACCTGCCGACCGCGATCCGTGGCGCCCCTCTGAAGAGGTGGCCGCTGAAGTGCAGACAATCCCCGGCAAAGCGGGCGATCTCCTGATCTGGCACAACCTGCTGGCGCATGGCAATAGCCGCAACCGCAGCACCAAACCGCGCCTGGCACAATATATCAGCATGAGCCCAACGCGCGAACATGATGAGGAAGCCCGCCAGGCACGCATCGAGAGCTGGCGCGAGCACAAATCACCCAGTGGGCGCGCTTTCCCAGGCGACCCGCGTGGCTGGGAGAAAAATCTGCCCGTTGCCGAATTGACCGAGCTTGGCAAAAAATTGCTGGGTTTGGAAAAGTGGGGCTGATCGCAGTAACTCTTCCCCATAAATCTATCGCCTATTAGTTTTCACAAGGACAAAGTTATGCTGAACACAAAGTGGTCCCGACGTTATTTCCTGCAGGCCAGCGCTGGTTTGGGCGCAGGGCTTGCCCTGGCTGCCTGCGCGCCTGCCCCTGCGGCTGATACCGCAGCGCCAGCCGATACTGCATCCACTGGCAGTGAGTCCGCTGCCCCGGCTGCTGCTGGTACCCAACTTGTCTTCTCGATGTGGGGTGATCTCTTCTCCGTAGAGAATATGCGCAAGGTGCTGGATGTCTACCAGGAACAAACCCCTGGCGTTACGCTTGAGATCCAACACTACGCGTTTGGTGATTACAACCAGAAGATTCCGCTGGAATTGGCGGCTGGCGCTGGCCCCGATGTGCTCTCAACCGTCGACTTGATCGCCCCGGCCTTGATCAAGGCTGGCACCGCGCTGGATCTGACCCCCTACTTCGAGACCTACACCGCGGAACAGGGCAAAGACCTGGGTGAAATCTACTTCCCCGCGGCGCTGGACATCTTCTCGCGCGATGGGAAAATCTTCTCCGTGCCCTACTATGTCGATCCTTCGTTTATGTGGATCAACAAAGGCCTGTTCGACGAAGCCGGTTTGGAGCATCCCACCGCGGATTGGACATGGGACGAATTCCATGAACTGACCAAACTCCTGACGGTGGATAGCAATGGCAACAACGCGACCAGCGCCAACTTCGACCCGGATTCGATCACGCAGTGGGGCCTGGGCACCCATACCGCGTATTGGGATAGCTGGCTCAAGGCCAATGGGTCATCGCCCTGGAACGCCGACGACACCGCCTCGAACCTGCTCGACCCGAAGAGTGTGGAAGCACTAACGTTGATCGGTCAGCTCTCGTGGGATCGGGTCACGCTTTCGGCAGGGATGGAGCGCATGGTCGGGGCCGAGGCTGGTTACTTCGCCTTGGGCACGGGTAAAGTCGCTATGTCCTTCAACGCATCCTGGTTGATGAGCTACCTGGGTGAAATCGACCCGATGGTGCAGGTGATTCCGCTTGGCCCCAATGGCGAAGCCCATGGCAGCCGCCTGCACTCTGGTGGCTATACCATCAACGCGGCCACCGACAATCCCGACGAAGCCTTTGCCTTCGCCACCTTCTTCTCGGGTAGCGAAGACCGCCTCGGCCAGTCGATCTCGGTCTCCGAATCAAATTGGGGTGGTATCCCGGCCAATTTGGAACTCTTCAATAGCGACCTGTTCCAGAACTCGGGCAAGGGGCCAGAACTGAATATCACCTTCCAGGATGCCCTGGCCGATGCGTCGGTCTTCTCGAAGAGCACAGCTGCCAACGAGCTAGAGACCACGATCAACCAAATCCTGGGTGAGGCCTGGAATTCGCCCACGCCGGTGGATATTCTGCCTGCGATCACCGAGGCCGATGCCCTGGTGACTGAATTGCTGGCCGAAGCTGCTGCGTCGTAATTGCTCCTCGGTTTATACGCATCTGTTCGCTTGGAGATTGGTGAAGTGACAACGACGACCTAATCTCCAAGCGTTTGTTACCGCTAGCCCGCTACGTACTCTTGCGGAGAATTGCATGAAACTGAATACAGCACGGCGCGAGGCCATTACGGGCTATCTCTTTATTGCGCCGCTCTTGCTTGGCTTTCTATTCTGGAATATCGGCCCCTTGCTGGTTTCATTCGGTTTGTCTTTTACCGATTATAACCTGCTGTCGCCGCCAAAGTTTATTGGGCTTGAGAATTATACATCGTTGCTGGATGACAATGTCTTTCCGATTGCCTTCCGCAATACGCTGGTTTACGCCCTGGTCACAGTGCCGATTGGCTTGATCGTTTCGCTGGCCCTGGCGATGGTGATGAATCAGGGCGTGAAAGGGACGGCGTTCTTCCGCACTGTGTTCTTCACGCCATCGGTGTGCGCCGTGGCTGCCATCGCGCTCGTGTGGCAATGGATCTACGATGCCGACCTGGGGTTGCTCAATCACTTCATGATGCAACTCGGCTTGCCCAAGTTTCGCTGGTTGCAAGACCGCTCCCTGGCTTTGTCTTCAATCATGATCATGAGTATCTGGCAAGGCGCTGGCTATACCATGGTGATCTATCTGGCTGGCCTGCAGGGAGTTCCCTCGCAACTCTATGAAGCCGCGGAGATCGACGGTGCCGGGCCGTGGCAGCGGTTTCGCAATGTCACGCTGCCGATGCTCACGCCGACCACTTTCTTCCTGCTGATCGTGGGCTTTATTGGGGCCTTCCAATTCTTTGCCGAATCGTACATGATGACGCGCGGTGGGCCACGCTACGCGACCATGTCGCTGGTCTACCTGATCTACGACAACGGTTTCAACTTTTTCAAAATGGGTTTTGCCTCGGCGATCGCCTGGGTACTCTTTGCCGTCGTCTTCCTCTTGACTGTGATCCAACTGCGTTATGCGCGGCGTTGGGTGCACTACGAATAGTGAGTTGCCAATGAGTGTTCAAAAGTCTTCGTCGGATTATCTAGAGATGACCTCGGCCCGCCCATTGGCCGCCCCGGGTCTGAATAAGGGCGTGCGGAATGCTGTGCGGTTGATCCTGCTCTATGCAGCGATCCTCGCCGGTTCGGCCCTGACGCTGATCCCCTTTTTGTGGATGCTCTCGACCTCGCTCAAGACGCGCGAACAGTTGTATGTCTTTCCGCCCGAATGGATCCCGTCGCCGCTCGTCTTTGACAGCTATCGAGTCCTGTTCGACCCGCTGCCGTTTGATGTTTTTTTTGTCAATAGTACGTTTGTGGCGGTGATGTCCACCTTTGGGACGTTGTTGGCCTGCTCGCTGGCTGCCTATGCCTTTGCGCGCTTGCGCTTTGCGGGCCGCGACCTGATCTTTGCCATCTTGCTGGGCACTATGATGATCCCTGGCCAGGTGTTGCTCCTGCCGCTTTTTATCCTCTACAAGAATATCAACTGGCTGAATACGCTCTATCCGCTTTGGGTGCCTTCGTTTTTTGGTAGCGCCTTTGGCACCTTTTTGCTCCGCCAATTCTTTCTGACCTTGCCCTCTGAACTGACTGACGCCGCCAAGATCGACGGTGCCTCGCACTTTGGCATCTACTGGCGGATCATCCTGCCGCTGGCTGGGCCGGGGTTGGCCACGCTGGGCATTTTCACCTTTATGGGTTCGTGGAACTCGTTTCTGGTGCCGCTGATCGTGATCAGCGACATGGATCTGCGCACCTTGCCCTTGGGCCTGGCCGCGCTACAAGGCAGCAACGAGATCCGCCTCAACGCGGTGATGGCTGCCTCGACCTTGAGCGTCTTGCCGATCCTAATCGTCTTCTTCTTTGCGCAAAAATACTTTGTGCAGGGCGTTGTGCTGACGGGGATCAAAGGATAAACTGGCCGGTGGACGAGGGACGGTAGACGAGTGCGTAGCCGTCCATCGTCTTTCCGTTCGGAATCTCCCACCCCTGCCGATTCCGCTGTACTCTCTCTTCGCAGGCTTTGCTACGCCAGCTCTGACACGCCCAATTAACCCCACAATGTACCATCGGCCTGTAACCGCCAAGACCTCCGGGCGGTTGGATTCTCCGGCAACGGATTATGGAAACAGACTGAACGGGTATCGCTGCACAATCCGTTCCCGGCTGATCTCTGGCGCGGATCGTGGGCATGATATCCGCGCAATCCGTGCCGCAAATCCGTTGACTGTCTACCCCGTGTGCCCCAACCGCAAGGCCGCGGAAAGCCGTTGATAGATGGCCGCGGCGATAGTCACCATCTCCAGGACGATCATCCCACTGACAAAGACGATTGCCAGCGGCACAATCTGCTCGCGGGCGATGATCGGCAAGAGCGTGGGCAGCGGCGCGGTTGCTTCCCCGGTCACGCGGAAGAGCGGCACAAAAAGGCTGGCCGCCACGGCCCCGGCGAAGATGCCCGCAATGGCCCCGTAAGCGGTGAGGAGCAGATATTCCAGCGCCACCTGGCTGAGGATCTGCGGGCGCTTCAAGCCAATGGCGCGCATGACCGAGAAGAGAAACATTCGTTCGTGTAGCGACGAGTAACTGTAGGTGAGTAAGCCGAGCGCGGCCATAAAGGCCGCGGCCAGGAAGCCCACCGAGAGGGTGCCAAAGACCCCCACCCGTTCCATCTGCGCCTGCTCGCCATTGATCATGGCTTGGGCGTCGTTGGCGCGGATAGTGCTGATCCCCGTGGTCCTCACCGCGCGCAGCACATCCGCGCCGGTGGCTCCGGGTTGCAACCGCAGCCAAATGCGGTGCGGCATGGTCACGCCAAAGAAGCTGTTGATATACTCCAAATTCCCAATCATCGTTTCCGCATCCTCGTAGACGGTGGGGAAATGTTCGTACACACCCACGATGCGCGCATTGACGGTCGCGCTGGCGCCGATGTCGGCCAGCACCCAGATCGATATCTGGTCGCCAATATTGAGCTGATTGTTAGTGAGAAATTTCTGCGAGACCAGAATGCCCTCATCCATGGCCGCGAGGCGATTCATCAGGCCGCCAAGTGATTCGCGGGCGAGATCCGAGCGGAACCAGGCAGTGCGCGAGAAATCGACCCGGTCCACGGCCAGGAAACGCCCCTCCTGCCTGCGCCCATCCCCGGCCGCCAGGGTGATATTTGTCTGGTAATTCCCCACCCGAGCCGCTTGGGCAACACCGGGCAATTCCCGAAACTCATCGATCGGCGGCACCCAGTTGGCACCCGTGCCTGGGCCCATCGCTTCCACTTCGGAATAAGGTTCAAAAGTCAGATCAGCCCCGACTCGGTAATAGATGCGGTCGAGCAGCCACTGATCCAGACTGGCCGCCATTGAGAGGGTATAGACGCCAAGCGCCAGCGAGACGATCACCAGCAGCAGCGGGTTGATATAATTTTGGCTGTAGCGGCCCAATTGGCGCAGCGCCAGGTGCGGCGTCAACCAGGGTGTGCCATGGGCGATCAGGTCGAAGAAGCGCATGACCCACGGAAAGAGCCGCATGGTCAGCAGGGCGGCGACGATCACAAAGAGCGCGGGCACGATGATCAACAGAGGATCTTGATAGAGATCTTCCGGGCGGTCGCGCACCAGCGCGCCCAGCGAGCCGCGATTGGCGAGTTGTTGATAACCATAATAAGTAGGGATCAGCAGCAGAATGTCGAGATAGGCGCGATACCAGAAAGGGCCACGGGGTGGGCGCGCATGTTCGCGCTCTTGGGTGAGCACAGTCTGGTTGCTGCTGAGCGCGGCCGTCCACAACTTGGCGACCAGCAAAACCACAAGGGTGGCCACCAGGAGCGTCACGTTGAGGCCATCCAACGAGACGGGCAAGGCAGTCCGCTCCTCAAAGCTCAGAAAACTGACCGTATAGCCCATCAGGCGGGCCAAAGCCATGCCAAAGAGCAAGCCGATTGGGCTGGCAATGGCAAAGAGGATCACCCCTTCGACCAGGGTAAAACTCAGGACGCCCCAGCGTGTCATGCCGCGGCTGATCAGAATGGCCGACTCGCGCTGTTGCCAGTAGGCGATCACCGCCGAAGTCAGGATCAGAAAATAGAGCAGAAAGCCAAAGGCCGGTACATTAAACCCCAGCAAAATGGTGGTGAGGGTGGTTTGGCGCCCGACAAAATTGGCCAGCGGCACCGAAGGCAAGGTCAATTGCGCGCCGGGCAGATAGCGTTTGACCACACCCGCGGCCTGCTCCCACCCTGTGGCGTAATTGCGTGCCCCAGCTGGGCGAGCGCGCATTTCATCCAGAACGACATACCAGGTGGCCGAACGGACTTTGGTCTCCAGGCGCGCTTCGACATGGCCGATATAATCATTCCGCCGGACAAACAATTTGTCCCCCAAGGTTTGGTCGGGGTCGCTAAACCAGAAGGGATCTTTGGGATCATTGCTCTGCCACAGACCGGCCAGGCGGATCGGGATCGAGATTCGCCCCTGGCTGGCGGTGAGTTCAAATTCATCACCGAGTTGGATGGCCAACTTGTCGGCCAAGGCCTGATGCATCCAGACATCCAGCGCTTCGCCCGATTGGCCCTCGCCCAGCGGCTCTCCTTCGACTGTGATATACGCTTCAACGCCTGGAAGATAGGCGAGATTCACATCATCCAGTGAGCGTTTGCCCTCGTAACGGCTATCGTCCGCTTTGGGTTGGAGCGACAACACCCCACTATCGGCCAAAAAGCCGGTGAATTTGACGGGCAATCCCACTTCAGACGAGAGGGTGTCGGCCACATTTTCGGCCAGCGCTTCGCCGCGCTCCAGGGTCAGCGGCACAGACGGGGAAGAAGGGGCAAAGACACGGGATGAAAAAGGCGGGCGGCCCGTGATCCGGCTATACTCGGCCAGCTCCTGCCGCATGATCACCGTTTCGACCGCCTGGGCAAAAAAGGCCGCGCTGCTCACCAGCCCAATCGCCAAAATGACGCCGAGCAAGGAGAGCAGGCTCAAGCCAAAGTGATAGCGCAGGCGTTGACTTGAAAGGTGTAACAGATCAAGAAAGCCACGAAATGGTCGCCATAAACGGTTTGGGCGTTGTAGTTGAACCATCGGCCGGGTAACTTGCTCGATGGGGGGAGAATTCGGCGTGTTTTTGTTAACGGTCATTGCCAATCATGTGCATGATGCAATCGCTTGCGTTCGGTTTGACACATCTGGGGAATCTATTCTATACTCAGCGTTACCGAATTGACAACTTCAGCACCAAATACTACCTTCTTTGCCACCCAGAGACGTTTCGCGTTGCTCCTGTCTGAGTGCGCAAAGCACCTAACAACTGAAAACCCACTGGATTGTTGTTCTCGTAATAAGGAGAGAGCATGGATTTTGAGCACCTGAATCGACGCGACTTTTTGCGTCTCAGCGGCTTGAGCGCAGCTGGAATTCTGGCTGCTGCTTGTGGTACGCCGCCTGCTCCTGGCTCTGAGGCCGCACCGGCTGGAGCTGCGCCAACGACAGCAGCTGCCTCGGCCCCGGCTGGTTCGACTGCGTCATCTGTTGCCCAGGTAGCGCGCGAACGTACATTGATCATCATGATGGGCGGGGGGCAGGGCCAATTCACCGATGTCGGTTTGGGC
This sequence comes from uncultured Caldilineaceae bacterium, assembly GCA_964541665.1. Lineage (GTDB taxonomy): Bacteria > Chloroflexota > Anaerolineae > Caldilineales > Caldilineaceae > CFX5. The sequence goes on from CAZIRP010000011.1 coordinate 38,178, forward strand.
AATCCTTACGCCACCGGTGCCTCTCACCAATTTGGGAGTGCAGCGCTCTGGGAGCCCCTCTATTTCTATTCGGCATTTTCTGACGAGCACATTCCGTGGCTGGCAGAGAGCTTCGAATACAACGATGATTACACCGAGTTGACGATCAAGATCCGCAGTGGGGTAACGTGGAGTGATGGCACACCCTTCACCGCCCGCGATGTCGCCTTCACCATCAACATGTTGATCGCGAATGGCAGCGACCCGGACGCGGCCAGGGTGCGCAACTCGACCGAGGTGGCGCAATGGGTGCAAGAAGCCAGCGCGCCGGACGATGCTACCGCGGTGCTCCGCTTTTATGACCCGCGCCCGCGCTTCATGTTCAGCCACCTGTCGTCCAAGTTCGACACCGGCATCTACATCGTGCCCGAGCACATTTACAGCACGGTGGAAGATGTTTCGGCCTACGAAGGCTACGATCCCGAAGCCGGGTTGCCAGTCTGCACCGGGCCGTACAAGATCACGGCGTGGACACCGCAGCAGAAGTTCATCGACCTGCGCGACGAGTGGTGGGCGGTGACGAGTGGTTTCGTGGCCGAGATGCCGCAAGTCGAGCGCATTTTGGCTCTGCCCGCCGCGGACGAGACCACAATGGCGCAGATGGTGATCAACAACGAGATCGATTCGTCGATCAGCTTGTTGGCTACGACGATCCGCCAGGTGGTTGACCAGAACCCGAACATCATCACCCACACGGGCCGCGAGTTGCCGTATGGTTATATCGACTGGTGGCCGACCTCGTTCTGGTTCAACTGCGACGAAGGTCCCTTCGCCGACAAGAATGTGCGCTGGGCCGTCAGCTACACGGCAAACCGCCAGCAGATGATCGATGTCGCGTTGGAGGGTTCGGGTGTTCTGACGACCTTGCCTTTCCCGCAATATGCCGGGTTGGAGCCCTTCTTCGAAGCGGCGGCTCCTTTGCTCGAAACCTACAACACGCTCGAACACAATCTCGACAAGGCCGCGGAGCGCATGGCTGCTGCCGGTTACGCGAAAGATGGCGAAGGCTACTGGGCGAAAGATGGTCAGCGGCTTGAGACCTTTATCGGCGGCTGGAGCGTCTTTGCCGACATCGGCCCGGTGGTAGCCGAGCAGTTGCGCCAGGGCGGCTTTGCCGTCGACTTCCAGATGCCTGCCGACCATGGCACGCAGCTCAGCGAGGGCCGCGAGTTCATCTGGATCGATGGTCACGGTGGTAGCATCAACGATCCGTTCGATACGCTGGACATGTTCACCAGTAAGTATTATCAACCGGTGGGCACGCCAGCAACCTACAATTCGCGCTTCCGCAACGAGGCCTACGATGCCGTGCTCGAAGAGATGGCGAAAGTAGCGCCTGATCGCCCTGAATATATGGATCTCTACTTGCAGGCGCTGGAGATCTTCCTGGACGAACTGCCCGACTGCCCGCTCCAGCAATTCTTGCATCGCATTCCCTACAACACCACCTATTGGTCGGGCTGGCCGACCGCGGACAACGCCTACGTCAATGGCGCGTTCTGGCACTTGACCTTCCCGTTGATTCTGCATCGCTTGCAGCCAACAGCGTAATGCCCAACCTGAAGCAAATGACCGTGGCGAGTAGTAATGTATAACTCCCTGTCCACGCTCGCCTCGGTCATTTGTTTTGCTTGTTTGTTCTCCGAAGCAATTGCCTACAGTTTCTAAACTATTATATTTGAGGAGGAACCCATGGATCTGCAGAATCTGAATCGGCGCGACTTTTTGCGCCTCAGCGGGCTCAGTGCCGCTGGTGTCTTAGCGGTGGCCTGTGGAACACCGCCCGCGCCTGGCTCCGAAGCTGCTCCGGCCGGGGATGCCGCAGCGCCCGCGGCGGGTGATGCCGCAGCCCCGGCTGCTGTGCCCGCGACTGGTGTGGCTGATGTACCGCGCGAACGCACCCTGGTCATTATGTTCGGGGGGACGCAGGGCCAGTTTGTCGATGTCAACTTGGGCAATCCTTACGCCACTGGCGCAACCCACCAGATCGGGAGTGCAGCGCTCTGGGAGCCCCTCTATTTCTATTCGGCATTTTCCGACGAGCATATTCCGTGGCTGGCGGAGAGTTTCGAATATAACGATGATTACACCGAGTTGACGATCAAGATCCGCAGTGGGGTAACGTGGAGCGATGGCACACCGTTTACCGCGGGCGATGTCGCCTTTACCCTCAACATGTTGATGGACAATGGCAATGACCCGGACGCGGCCAAGATCCGCAACTCGACCGAGGTTGCTCTCTGGGTGGAATCTGCCACCGCGGTGGATGATGCCACGGTTGTGATTAGCTTCTTCGACCCGCGCCCGCGCTTCATGTTCAGCCACCTGTCGTCCAAGTTCGACACCGGCATCTACATCGTGCCCGAGCACATTTACAGCACGGTGGAAGATGTTTCGGCCTACGAAGGCTACGATCCCGAAGCCGGGTTGCCAGTCTGCACCGGGCCGTACAAGATCACGGCGTGGACACCGCAGCAGAAGTTCATCGACCTGCGCGACGAGTGGTGGGCGGTGACGAGTGGTTTCGTGGCCGAGATGCCGCAAGTCGAGCGCATTTTGGTTCTCCCAACCGCGGACGAGACCACAATGGCGCAGATGGTGATCAACAACGAATTGGATTCGCTGCTTGACCTGCGCGCCACGACGATCCGCCAGGTGGTTGACCAGAACCCGAACATCATCACCCACACGGGTCGGGAAGCCCCCTACGGCTACACGGACTGGTGGCCGACTTCGTTCTGGTTCAACTGTGATGAAGGTCCCTTCGCCGACAAGAATGTGCGCTGGGCCGTCAGCTACACCATCGATCGCGAGCAGATGTTGGATGTTGCGCTGGAAGGCTCCGGCATCCTGACAACCTTGCCTTTCCCGCAATATGCAGCCATGGAGCCCTTCTTCGAAGCGGCGGCTCCCTTACTCGAAACCTACAACACCGCCGAACACAATCTCGACAAGGCCGCGGAGCGCATGGCTGCTGCCGGTTACGAGAAAGATGGCGAAGGCTTCTGGGTAAAAGATGGTCAGCGCATCGAAACCTTTATCGGTGGTTGGGGGATCTTTGCCGACATCGGCCCGGTGTTGGCCGAACAGTTGCGCCAGAATGGTTTTGCGCTCGACTTCCAGATGCCTGCCGACCACGGCACGCAGATCAGCGAAGGCAGCGAGTTCATCTGGTTGAATGGTCACGGCGGCGCCATCAACGATCCGTTTGATACGCTGGACATGTTCACCAGCAAGTATTATCAACCGGTGGGCACGCCAACCACCTACAATTCGCGCTTCCGCAACGAAGCCTACGATGCCGTGCTCGAAGAGATGGCGAAAGTAGCGCCTGAACGCCCTGAATATATGGATCTCTACTTGCAGGCGCTGGAGATCTTCCTGGATGAACTGCCCGACTGCCCCGTGCAGCAGTGGTTGCATCGCATTCCCTACAACACCACCTATTGGTCGGGCTGGCCGACCGCGGACAACGCCTACCTGAATGGTGCGTTCTGGCACTTGACCTTCCCGTTGATTCTGCATCGCTTGCAGCCGACAGCGTAGTTAAGGAGACGGGAAACGGGACAGGAGAACCGGCCAGCAAAGCCGAATCTCTCGCCTGTTTCCCGTATACAGTATCCCGTATTGGAGCAACCCAATGACTTTATCCTACCTGGTTCGACGCATTTTCATGCTCTTTCTGATCATCTGGTCGGCGGCAACACTCAATTTTTTTATCCCCAAAATTACTCCGCGCAACCCGATCCGCGAAAAGCTGATGGAGCAGGCCTCCCGTGGGGGCTATATTCCGCCTGGCTTTGAAGAGATGGTGCAAAGCTACGAGGCTAAATTTGGTCTCAATAAGCCCGTCTGGCAGCAATATCTCACCTACATGGGGGAGATGGCGCGCTTCAATTTGGGGTATTCGATTGCCAATTTCCCCAAGACCGTGCCAGAATTGATCGGCCAGGCCGTGTGGTGGACCGTTGGGTTGCTCTCCGTAACAACGATTGTCACCTTTGTGATTGGCACTTTGCTCGGGGCCCTGATGGCGTGGGGGCGCTCGGGGTTCCTCTTCCGCAATGTTGTCCCCTCGCTGCTGGTGATTGGCGCGGTTCCGCCTTTCATTGTCGGCTTATTGCTGATCTATTTTGTGGCGTTCAAATGGAAATTACTCCCGCTCGGGGGCGCATTTGGGGCCACCACTTTGCCTTCATTTAGTCTCAGCTTCTTCCTGGAGGTGGGCAAACATGCCATCCTGCCTGCATTGGCCTTTATCCTCACCACCGCGGGGGGCTGGGCGATTGGGATGCGCGGCATGATGGTCACTGTACAGGGTGAAGATTACATGACCTTTGGCGAGGCCAAGGGGCTGAAAGATTGGCGGCTCTTTTACAAATATGCGGTACGCAACGCTTTATTGCCACAAGTTACCGGTTTGGCCATTGCCTTCAGCAATATTGTTGGCGGTTCGGTTCTGGTCGAAGTGGTCTTTCGCTATCCGGGCTTAGGAACGCTGCTCGCCCGCGCGATCACGCAATTGGATTACTTCCTGATCTATGGAATTGTATTTATCCTGATTGTGGCGATTGGGATCGCGATGCTTATCATCGACTTGATCTATCCGTTGCTTGACCCCCGTATTGCTTACGAAGGACAATAAGATGGCTGTTCAAAGCTCAGGTTCGCCCATCTCTAGCTTCTCTGCTCCTCCCCGCGCAACGACTGCCAATAATCAACGCGGCTTGGGCCTTGCTCTCCGCTATCTGCGCCGCAACCGCCAACTTTCGGTTGGGTTAGGGATCTTAGTGGTCTTGTTGCTCTTTTCGCTGATCGGTCGCTTCTTTGTGGAAACAAAAGAAGCCTACCCGCTCGGCGCGCAGGCCAGCCAGGCCCCTTCCTGGGAATACCCCTTTGGCACCGATGGCCAAGGCAGAGATCTCTTCGCGGTCGCCGTCTTTGGGATCTTGGAAACATTGCGGATCGGTCTGATCGCCGGTTTGATCGGCGTCGGTTTTGGTTCGTTTTTAGGGTTTACCTCGGCCTTTTTTGGCGGCTGGTATGATACGATCGTGCGCTGGGTGGTGGATGTCCTGCTCACCGTGCCCGGCTTGTTGATCTTGATCGTCATCGCATCCTCACTGGGCCCCGACAGTTTTAACCTGACAGGGATGGCCTTTGTGATCGCCCTCACTGCCTGGATGGGGCCGACGCGCACGATCCGCGCCCAGGTGCTGACTTTGCGCGAACGTTCCTATGTGATGATGGCTCGGCTCAATGGGATGAGCAATTGGGGCATTATCTTCCGCGAATTGGTGCCCAATTTGTTGCCCTATCTGGGGGCAAGTCTGGTTGGCTCGGTCACTGGGGCGATCTTCGCCTCGATTGGTCTGGCCGCGCTCGGCCTGGGCCCCTTGCGCGAACCCACCATCGGCGTGACCATCTATTGGGCCATGTCGCAAAATGCCTTGCTGCGTGAAATGTGGTGGTGGTTGATGATGCCCATCCTGACGATTGTCTTGATGTTCGTCATGTTGTTTCTGATCTCGGCTGGTCTGGACGAGCTGGCCAATCCACGTGTCCGCCGCTCTGAATAACCGATGGCGTACGCGGTGCCGATCAATTTCAGAGGACAACAACCTCTTCAGCGGGTAGATGTCCGGCTTGCGTATGGCCTGTACCTGTGTTCCTGATGTCGAAGGAGAGCTGATTTGAGCGAGTATGTGTTGCAGGTGAAAGATCTGGATGTCCATTATTACACCGACGCGGGTGTAGTGAAAGCGGCCAACAAAGTGTCGTTTGATCTGAAACCGGGCGAGCGAATGGGGCTGGTCGGTGAATCGGGATCAGGAAAGTCGACCCTGGCGCTGGCAATTTTGCGGATGATCAAACCGCCGGGCCGGATTGCTGGCGGGCAAATCCTGCTGGAAGATACAGACCTGGTGAAACTGAGCGAAGAGGAGATGCGCCAAGCCCGGGCGAGCCGCATCAGCATGGTGCCCCAAGGCGCAATGAACTCGCTCAACCCAATTCTGCGGGTGAAGGATCAGATCATCGATAGCATGGTGGATCATGGGGTGACCCTCAGCAAGAGCGCCCTATTGGAACGGGCCATGGAAGCGCTGGACGCGGTGGAGCTTAGTCGCAAAGTCGGGAATATGTATCCCCACGAGTTGAGCGGCGGCATGAAACAGCGCGCCTGTATTGCCATCAGCATTGCCATGCACCCCCAGGTGATCATCGCCGATGAGCCCACGAGCGCACTCGATGTGGTGACGCAGCGCCAGGTCATGCAGACGATTGGCCGGTTGCAGGAACAGCTGGGTAGCGCGGTGATTCTGATCGGCCACGACATGGGGTTGATGGCGCAATTTGTCCACCGCATGGCCGTGATGTACGCCGGTCGCATGGCCGAACTCGGCACCGTGCAAGATACATTTACAAGCCCGTTGCATCCCTATACCGATCTGCTGATCGAAAGCCTGCCCGTGTTGGGACAGCGCGGTGTTTTTAAGGGAATTCCGGGGATCACCCCACTGTTGCGCGATCTGCCCCCTGGGTGCGTCTTTAATAATCGTTGCCCCAAAGCCATGGAGGTCTGTCAGCAGGTCGCGCCGAATTGGCGAGAATATGGGCACGGGCACTGGGCTGCCTGCCACTTGCACGAGCAATAAACGCCGCGCTGGCTTCGCCAGGGATTTTCATCACCGCGCATGAGCCGCCATTATTGGGGGGCTGAAATTCGTCAGCGGTGGATCAAAATTAGCTTTTGTTTGTTGAACTGTCATATTAGGGGCCGCAATCCATGACCCATCTGCTTGAATTACGCAATGTCACGCAAAAATTTCGCACCGGCACGGTTGCGGTAGATAACGTCTCGTTTTATATCAAAAATGACAACCCCAGCATCATCGCCATTGCCGGGGAAAGTGGCAGTGGCAAAACGACGATGGGGCTGATTACGCTTGGTTTCCTCCAGCCTTCCCAGGGGGAGGTATTGTACAAAGGAAACAACCTCAAGAAGCTCGATCGTCAGGCCCAGATCAACTTCCGGAAAGAAGTCCAGGCCGTCTTTCAAGATCCGTTTGCGGTCTACAACCCATTCTACAAAGTAGACCACATTATGGAAGTGCCGATTGCCAACTTCAAACTGGCCCGTTCCAAAGCTGAAAGCCGGGCGTTAATTGAACAGGCATTGGTGAGCGTTGGGCTGCGACCAGAGGAGACATTGGGGCGCTTTCCGCATCAACTCAGCGGCGGGCAACGTCAGCGCCTGGCTGTGGCACGTGCCCTGCTGATGAAACCTCAATTGCTGATCGCGGATGAACCGGTTTCGATGGTGGATGCTTCTTTGCGGGCGACGATCCTGGAGAGCCTGCGTAAGATGAACGACGAACTGGGCATCACCATTCTTTACATTACCCATGACTTAACGACCGCTTACCACGTCTGCGATTATATTATGATCATGTACCGTGGGTCGGTGATGGAAGCCGGTGATGTGGATACAGTGACCACCAATCCCCAACATCCGTACACCCAATTGCTGATCGATTCAATCCCCTGGCCAGACCTCACCCGCAAATGGGGCCAGCAAGAGATCATCCTCGGGGATGACAAGAAGGGGAGCGAGCATGGCTGCAAGTTTGCCAGCCGCTGTCCGCATGTCATGGACAAATGTCGCCAAAGCCCGCCTCCACTCTACCAGTTGGATGAGACCCACGTCGCGGCTTGTTATCTCTACGACAATCAGCCTCGGCTGCCTGGTGAGCAATTGGGCGAACTTTTTGCCGCCAAGCCCGCGCCCATCGCTGCGTAATCAGCTGGGAATTGCCCAACCCAAAGCCGCCTCTGTGTCCCCCGGGGGCGTCATAGGCGGTTGGCGGACACAAGTGGCTGCGCTCTAGCCGCGGATCTCGTATGGTACCCCGAGCTCGGTGAGGACATCCAGGCGCTGGTCGATCAGGGCTTGCTCAACATCGCGTGTGCGTTCAACCGTCACTTTGCCACCCAACCGATCTGCTTCCTCGGCAAGTTGTACAAAATAATGGTCTTCGATCTGGTTGCCCAGATAGTAGATCTCATCTCCCTGCCACCGGAATCGAAAATCGAGCAGATAGCGATCATGCAGCGGCGCGGGCGGCAAAATGGCTGGCTCCTGGTCAAAGAGCGGGCGCAGCCGTTCCCCCAACGGCGTCGTCCAACTGCTGAATGAACCCACGCTGAGGTTGCCGATCCCCGAATTGTTAAACGCAAACCAGATCAAGCCCACAACCAGCGCGTAGGGGATGAGTTGGATCAGCCCCCAGATGATCTGCCCAATGATCAAAAATGGTTGAACGAAGATGGTGAAAAGACAACCGCGTACCATTGCTGAATCCCTCCAAGCCACACAATTGGGATAGCGGTGAGATGAACCGAGTCGTGGTGATTACTGCCGCCTCCGAGCGGTGGCGGCAGCGATGCAATGCGCGTGTTTTTGTGGCCCCACGTCTATGGGGTGGTGACTGCTTCCGTAGCCGTAACCTCTTCCGTGGCCGTAAGTTCGTCTGTGGCGGTAAGCTCCTCGGTAGTCGTGAGCTCGTCGGTGGCGGTGAGGGTCTCTGTTGCGGTCAGGGTTTCGCTGCCAGTGAGCGTACTGGTATCGGTCAGCGGTGCGGATGCTGTCGTGGACTCCGTGGCGGTGATTGGCTCGGTTCCGGTTAACTCGCCGGTAATCGTTGGGGCGACAGTCCCGGTGATGCCTTCGGTCGCGGTGATCACCTCTCTCGTGGCTGTGGGCATGGGCCGAGGCGCTGGGTCTGTTGGAATGGGTGAAAGGCAGCCTTTGAGCCCTGCTAACAATAACATGGCAATCCCAAGGGCTAACAGACTCGTACGAACGCCAAGTTTCATGCTTTCCTCCTCGACAGCTAGGTCTGGTTGACTTGCTGATTAAAATTTCAGTTGAATAGGATGAATGGAAATAAGTCTCACAATTATACCCCCATTCCCCACAAGAAGCTAGCAGAAGGGCAACGCAATCTTATGAGCGACCGTATCCAGGTTTCGTCCGGCGCACCTTGGGAATCGCTCGTGGGCTATTCACGCGCGGTGCGGGTCGGCAACCAGATCGAAGTGGCTGGCACCACAGCCGTCGACGAGGCCGGCAATGTCGTTGGCGCGGGCGATCCAGCAGAGCAGACACGCGTGATCCTGCGCAAGATCGAACAGGCGTTGATCCGCGCCGGTGCCTCGCTGGCCGATGTCGTGCGCACGCGCATCTTTGTGACCGACATCAGCCAGTGGGAGGCGATTGGCCGGGCTCACGGCGAATTTTTTGCCCAGATCAAACCAGCCGCAACCATGGTCGAAGTCAGCGCGCTGATCAGCCCCGAACTCCTGGTTGAGATCGAAGCGACCGCGCTGCTCGCGCCCGCAAGCTAGGCGGTTAGGCCGTTGTCCATTCGACGTTGACTTTGCCCGGCCAGCCCAGACTGATGCGCCCGCGGGCCTTCTCGACTGTGAGAATTTCCACACTGATAATGTCGCCCACGCTGAGCACCGTACCAAAGGGGATCTGGCTGCGATGGAGCAGGCCATCCTGCTTGACGCCGATATCGACAAACGCACCAAAATCGACCACATTGCGCACGGTGCCCTCCAACTTCAGGCCGGTGGCCAGATCGTCCAGCGAAAGCACATCGCTGCGCAAGATCGGCGCGGGCAGATCCGCCCGGGGATCGCGGCCGGGGCGCGCCAATTGCTCGAAGATGTCGCTCAAGGTGGGCACGCCGACCGCCAATTCCTGCGCCAGCGCGGCCAGTGATTGGGATGCTTTGAGTTCGGCGAGCTTAGTTGCCCGCTCGGCCAGCGAACTATCCTCACGCAAACCAGCCCGTTTGAGCAATTTCTGCGCAATTGGATAACTTTCTGGGTGGATGGCGCTGGCATCCAGCGGTTGCTCGCCCTCGCGGATGCGCAAAAAGCCCGCGGCCTGTTCAAAGGCTTTGGGGCCCAGTCCGCCCACCGCTCGCAATGCCTTCCGGTTGCCAAAGGCCCCGTGCTGATTGCGGTGTTCGATAATCTTTTCCGCTAGTTTGGGGCCCACGCCAGCCACATAGGTCAACAGGGCAGACGACGCGGTATTGACATCAACGCCCACTTGGTTGACCACACTTTCCACGACCCCATCCAAGGTCGCGGCCAATGCCTTCTGGTCAACGTCGTGCTGATACATGCCCACACCAATCGCTTTGGGCTCGATCTTAACCAGCTCGGCCAGTGGATCCTGCACCCGGCGGGCGATGGAAACGGCGCTGCGCAGACTCACATCCAGCTCGGGGAATTCGCTGCGCGCCAGGGGGCTGGCACTGTAGACACTGGCCCCAGCCTCGTTGACCATCAGATAGTGCAACGCCCCATTTGCCCACGCCTGTTTGCTGCGGATCAACTCGGCCACGACTTGTTCGGTCTCGCGTGAGGCCGTGCCATTGCCAATCGTGATCAAGGTGACGCCATAGGTCTCGATCAACTCGCTCAGGGTGCGCAGTGTCGCGGCCCGTTGCCGTTGTGGTTCGTGCGGGTAGACCGTGTCGGTCGCCAGCAACTTGCCCGATGGATCGACCACGGCCACTTTGCAGCCGGTGCGAAAGCCGGGGTCAAGCGCCAGCACGGTTTGCCCGGCCAGCGGCGGCTGCGTCAGGAGCGCCCGTAGATTGGCGCCGAAAACGCCAATCGCATGGGCCTCGGCCCGCTCGGTTAAGACACGGCGTACATCCCGCTCGATAGCTGGCAGCAAGAGCCGATTCGCGGCATCACGGCTGGCATCGGCAAGCTGATCTGCCAAGGGGGATGCAGGGTTTGGCCGAAAGAACGCGTTGATAGCCCCTTGCCAATCCCGTTCGGGCACGTCGATAGCCACCCGCAAGACCTTCTGGGCCTCCCCACGGTTGATCGCCAAAATCTGGTGCGGGCGAATGCGCTCCAAACGGAACATAAAGTCATAATAGAGCGCAAAAATCGCTTTCTCATCCTCGGCATCCTCAAGTTTGCTGGCGCGTACCTCGCCAAACTTGAGTGCCTTTTCGCGTGTCACCCGGCGGATATCGGGATGATCGCTGATCGCCTCGGCGACGATGTCGCGCGCGCCGGCCCAGGCTTCATCAACGGTGGCGACCTGCTCATTCAGAAATGGATTGGCAAGCTGCTCCAGGGTGCTGCCGGTGCGTGGCTGGGCCAGGATCTGATCGGCCAGCGGTTGCAATCCTTTTTCGCGGGCGATGCTGGCCCGGGTTCGCCGTTTGGGTCGGTAGGGCTGATAGAGATCTTCCAGCGCGGTCAGGCTGGTTGCGGCGAGTAGCTGCTCGCGCAAATCTGGCGTTAATTTGCCTTGCTCTTCGATAGAGGCCAGAATCGTCGCGCGCCGCTCGTCGAGCTTGCGCAGCGTGTCGAGCAGCGTTTGGATCTGGCGCAATTGCTCCTCATCGAGCAGATCGGTGGCCTCTTTGCGGTAGCGAGCGATAAACGGGATGGTGTTGCCGCCATCCAGCAAGTCGATCACTGCTTCGATTTGGGTGGGACGTAACTGGAGTTGGCTGGCAATGGTAGTGGCGTAAGACAAAATATTCTCCTTCGGGCGGCCAATAGTAGCAAGGGCCGGTTGTCGCGGGCACTGGGCTAACTGGGCTATCCCAGGCGGATGCCATAATCGCGGCTGGCGTAGTCGTAGAATTCGCTTGCCGCGCCCACTGCCACCGCGGTGGTCAGCCCCCGGAATTGCGGCTTGATCTGGCTGAGTTGGAGCATAAAGCGCACAGAGCCGATCTGAACATGGCCATATAAACTCCAGCGCTCCACCCGTTCGAGCAGGGTGAAATCGCCCAGAAACTCGGGGAATCGGCTTTTGAGATGCGCCGCGGCTGCTTCGAGATCATCCACCACAAAGCCAAGATGGTGAATACGGCTGGGCGCGGGCGGTGCCAGGGGGGCATCTGGGTTAAAATCGAAAAGAAAGAGCGCGGTGTTGCCGCTGGTCACCACGGTGAGATGCTCATCATCGCGCACGATTTGCAAGCCCAGGCCCTCGGCAAAGAAATGCCTGGCGGTGGTGCGGTCTTCAAAAGCCAGCGCGAGATGATCAAAGCCATAATTGGTAAAAGGCTTGTCGCTGGTGAGATCCAACTCGCTGGCCACGACGGTGAAATCTGCATCGCCATAGTGCTCGATGATTTCATACAGGAACATGTCGGGGTAGATCAACGCTGCCCCCTTGTAGACCGAAATGCGGTGATTGGCCAGGATCCGGTGGGGCAATAATTTATCCAGCGCCAGGTGGACAACATCATGCGTGGGAATGGAGCCGGAGAAGTGCTCTTGCCCATTCACCTCAAAATTGACCAGAGTCAGAGCGGGATTTGCCATATGAGCCTTTCTGGGTAACCGATTGCCAAAGCAAAGCACGGCAAAGCGTAAAGTGGTTGCTTGCGCATAGTCAATAGTCTGGATGAGCGAATAGTCGAGCCGGCAGCGAGGCTGACGCTCGCTTTGGATCATACCATCAGAGGGTGGTTGCGACTAAATGAGGGGTCTGGTGGTCATTTCCAAGTTGGTCTGGCTTGGGGATGCTTCTGGCTGAGTCGGGTGGCGGGCGCTGGAAGTCAGGCTCCCGCGACGAAGCCTGACTTCTCAACGCTGTTTTTCAGTCGGAATTTTGTCTGTCGTCGGCTCTGTTTAGGCCGCGACTACTTCGCGTACAGCATCTGCAATGCGCGCCACACTTGGGATCGCTGCCTCTTCCAGGGGCGGGCTGTAGGGGATCAGCGAGCCCCCCAGGTTCACCCGTTTGACTGGTGCATCCAGCCAGTAGATGCCCTTGTCCGCGGCCAGCGAAACCAGATCGCCACCCCAGCCCGCGCTGTGCGGCGACTCCTCGACCACAACCAGCCGGTTGGTCTTGGCAATCGACTGCAGGATCGTCTCCTCGTCCAGCGGGTTCATGCTGCGCAGGTCGATCACCTCCACGTCGATGCCCTCTTTGGCGAGCACTTCTGCTGCTTCGAGCGAGCGGTGCATCATCAGTTGAATGGCGACGATGGTGACATCTTTGCCAGTGCGGCGCACTTTGGCCTTGCCCAGCGGCATGGGCCCGGTATCGTCGGGAACCTCTTCCTTGAGGTTGTATAGCCCCTTGTGCTCGAGTACAAAGACTGGATTATCCTCGCGGATGGCACCGCGCAGCAGCCCATACGCATCGGTCGGGGTGCCCGGCGAGACCACTTTGAGCCCGGGAACGCCCATCAGCCAGGATTCGGCGCATTGCGAGTGTTGCGTGCCAAAGCCAAAGGCCATGCCCTGGGCCGCACGGATGGTCAGCGGGGCCACGAATTGGCCGCCACTCATGTAGCGATATTTGGCGATCTGGTTGACGATTTGGTCCATCGCCACCGGCACAAAGTCCGCGAACATCAACTCGGCCACCGGACGCAGCCCAGTGATCGCCGCGCCCAGCGCCGCGCCGATGATCGCCTGCTCGGAGATCGGCGTATCGCGCACGCGGTTTTTGCCGAACTCCTCAAACAGCCCGGGAGTCACCTTAAAGACCCCACCGGCTTCGGCGACATCTTCGCCAAAAAAGATTACATTCTCATCGGCGCGCAGCTCATCGGCCAGCGCCTTACAAACAGCTTCGCGATAGGTCATCACGGTCATGGCGATTGTTATCCTCTATCTTGGGTCAGAGCGCAGGAGAATAAGAGATCGGTTGAGCATGAGAGATGCACTGATGACCATCTATCATCTCGATCAATCTCCAGAATCTCCCCAATCTCTATTTCTCGTAATAAATATCTGTCAGCAGCGCTTCGAGCGGGGGATAGGGCTCGGCCTTGGCGAATTCGATGGCCTCATAGACCGCGGTGGTGGCCGCAGCTTTCAGCTCGTCGAATTCGGTTTCGTCCAACTGACCGGCCTCGATCATGCGCTGCTTGAGCAGCTCGATCGGGTCGCGCTTGAGCCACTCTTCGAGTTCCCCCGCAACGCGATAGGGCGCGGTGTCGGTGCGCGAATGGCCGCGGTAGCGATAGGTCTTGAACTCGATCAGCGTGGGGCCTTCGCCAGAACGGGCGCGCTCCAGCGCTTTGCTCATCTCGGCGTGGACAGTCTCGACATCTTGCCCATCGACCACAATGCCCGGCATGTTATAGGATTTGGCGCGCACAGCAATATCTTCGACCGGTGTGGTCTTGTGTTGCGCGCTGTATTCGCCATATTTGTTGTTCTCGCAGCAGAAGATCACCGGCAACTTCCAGACCGCGGCCATGTTGAGCGCCTCGTGGAAAGTGCCAATATTGGTGGCTCCTTCGCCAAAAAAGGTGATCGCGACATGGGGTAAGCCCTTGGTCTGATAGGTGAGCGCGGCGCCGACCGCAATCGGTAACTGTGCGCCGACAATGGCATTCGCCCCCAACAGGCCGATCTCAGCGTCGGTCATGTGCATACTGCCACCCTTGCCACTGCAACAACCGCTCTGCTTGCCCATCATCTCGGCCATCAGGGCCTTGAGGCTCATGCCGAGCGCGAGCGCGTGGCCGTGGCCGCGATAGGTGCAAGTCACGGTGTCACCCGGCTGGAGCGCCCAGGCTACCCCCGCGGAACAAGCTTCCTGCCCAATACAAAGGTGCGTGGTGCCGCTGATCAAATTCTGCAAAAATAATTTTTGAATCTCTTCTTCGGCAATGCGAATCTCCAACATCCGCCGGAGAATGTCTTGCCGAGTATTCAACTCAAGTGCTGGTGCCATGAGACTTCCTTTGCTGCTGAACAATTATTCTTTCAACTGAGCGAACAGAGTTCGTCAAACGTGATGCGTCAAACGTGAAACGTGATGAGTGATACATCCTGCGTCACTTTTTCACTGATCACTTTTCACTCGTCACGTTTCACGCATCATTGCTGTTGCTGAAAATTATCAAGCTCGGTTTGGAATGCCGCTAAAAAGTTGCCCAGATCCATCCCGTCGATGGCCCGGTGATCTCCGCTGAGCGTAAGGTGAACCGTATGCCGCACGTGCAAACCACCATCGATTACCCGTGGCCGCTGTTTCACGGTGCCCACCGCCAAAATTGCCACTTGTGGCGGATTTAAGATCGCCACAAATTGATCGACCTGACGGATAACCCCCAGGTTGCTGATCGTAAAGGTGCCGCCTTGCAGATCGTTAGGTTGCAGTTTATTGTCTCGCGCCCGAACAATCAGCTTACGGCTTTCCTGCGCCAATCCGCTCAACGAGAAGCGCTCGGCTCCCTGCAACACGGGCGTGATCAAACCTTCGGGGCGCGCCACCGCAATCGCCAGGTTGACGCTCTCCGCCTGATAGATCGTGTCGTCCTGTAAGGTTGCATTGAGCGCGGGCACCCGGCGCAACGCCTGCACGGCCAGGTATTGGATCAGATCGTTGATGCCGGGCCGGGGTTCGGCCAATATTTGTAACCGCCGCAACGCCGGTTCCAGATCAAACTCGCCACCGACATAAAAATGGGGTGCGCTCTGTTTGCTTTCGACCATGCGTCGGCCAATCAACTGGCGCATACGACTCAGCGGAATGGCCTTGGCTCCCGCCGGGGGCGGTGTCGGCTGGCTGACCGGGGCAGGTGTGGCCACTGCCTGTGGGGTAGTCGTTACCGCGCTCACCACGGTGGCAGGCTCCACGGCCGCGCTTTCCGGCTTGGCTTGCAGATGGGCTTGCAGATCAGCCAGGGTGGTGATGCCGCCAGCGCCCGTTGCCTGCACGGTCGCCAGATCCACCCCGGCTTCGCGCGCGGCCTTGCGCACTTTGGGCAGCGCCAACAGCCCGCCACCGCTGACGGGCGTAGCTGCACGGCGGTTGACCGCATTCTCGACGTCCTCTTTGGTGATCCGCCCACGCGGGCCGGTACCGGTGAGCGTGCTCAGATCCACCCCCTGTTCGTCGGCGAGTTTACGCGCCACCGGTGTGATCTCCAGCGCTGTGGCCGGAGCCGGTGCGGCAGCTTGTGGCGCTGGTGTTGCGGCGGCGGGGGTTGTCGTTTGGACTTGACCTTCACCCACGCGAGCGATCACCGTGCCGATTGGCACTTCGACCCCGGCTGGTACCAGGATCTCGAGCAACGTGCCTGCGGCCACGCTCTCCAATTCCACATTCGCCTTGTCCGATTCGACGACCGCGATCACTTCACCGCTGCGCACCGGGTCGCCGGGTTGTTTCAGCCATTCGATCAGGCTTGCTTGCTGGGCATCAAAACCCAGGTTGGGCATCACAATATCAGTTGACATTCGACCTGTTTTTATTCCTTTTTGTGAATCAGTACTCACAACAATTCGTTGATGACATGGACAAGTTTATCTGGTAGTCGCAATTTTGAGCTGATAGGCGCTGCAACAGCCTGATTGAACCGCGAAGCGCACGACGGTTTTCTTCGTGATCTTCGTGCCCTTCGTGGTAGAAAATGCAGTCAATCATCAACCATCGTTTACCACTACCGCTTAGCTTGCAGGTTGATCAAAAAACGCGGCCCGCTCCCCGCGCCACACCTGAAAGGCAATCGGGATGCGCTGGACGTGGCCCGGGTCCATCTCGTTTGGTAAGGCGCCCTCGGCAAACCAGCCAACTTGCTTGACCTCGTGGGCGTACGCGGCTTCACTTGCCGCGATCATGGCGGTGGGACGGCAGAGAAAGACCATCTGGTACATGTGGTGGCGGCTTTGCGCATTGCCCAAATAGCGCGAATCAAAGACGCCGACCAAGGCGACCGCTTCACTGGTGACACCGGTCTCTTCGAGCGTCTCGCGGATCGCCCCTTCGGCGGGTGTTTCGCCCACCTCCAACGCGCCGCCCGGCAGCGCCCACAGCCCGTTATCCGCCCGCTGGATCAGCAAAATGCGCCCGCTTTCGTCGATCACCGCGGCGTCGCAGACTGAGAATGGGGTGGGTCGCCCCAGCACCGGTGCGCGCAATGGCTCCAACTGGGCGGGCAGATCCCCCGTAGCGCGGGCCATCATCTCGATCACCATCGACTGAACGTGGACCCAGCGCTCGCGTTCGTAGATGTCGTCTGCATAGTGCAACCCAAGCGCCGAAAAGTCGCGCAATTTGTCGGCCCATAAAAGTAATTGTTGGGCAAGCGTGGTCATGGTTGGCGGTCACTTCCCAATGCCATCAAGACGTGATCGACCTGTTCGCCCGCCACGCCGAGATAATTGGTCGGGTCGAGCAGCGCGGCCAGTTGATCGGGCGTGAGATGGGTTGCCACGGCGGGGGCGGCCAGCAAGATTTCGTATAGAGAACGTTGGCTGGCCAATGCCTCGGCACAAGCCGCGTAGACCACTTCGTGCGCCTGTTGGCGGCCAATCGCCTGGCCGAGCTGCATCATCACCGCTTCGGCGACGATCAGCCCGTGCGTGAGATCCAAATTCCGCCGCATCTGCTCGCTGTGCACAACCAGCCCCCCGAAGATGGCCAATGAATGGTGCAGCGCCGCATGGGTCAATTGACTGGTGTGGGGCAGCAGATCCCACTCGACATGCCATTCGCCCATGGCGCGTTCGTGTTCGGGTTGCATGGCGCTCAACATGCTCGGCACCTGTTGCCGCACCAGTTGCGCAATGCCGATCACGGCTTCGCAGAGAATCGGGTTGCGTTTTTGCGGCATCGTGCTCGATGCGCCTTTACCCGGCACAAAAGGCTCTTCGGTTTCGCCAAATTCATTTTGTTGCAGCCGGGCGATCTCACGCGCCATTTTGCCCAATGTGGCCGTGAGCAGGCCGCAGAGCGCAACATATTCCCCAAAACCGTCGCGGGCGGTGTGCCAGGCAATCGCTGCCGGGACAAGCCCTAACTCGGCGGCCAGGGCACGGTGAACCGCGCCACCCTGATCGCCCAAGGAGGCGAGCGTGCCAGCCGCACCATTGAACGAACAGCGCAGAATGCGCGGGCGGGCCTGGGCAAAGCGCTCGGCGTGGCGGTGCAACTCATCGACCCAGACTGCTACTTTGAAACCAAAGGTGATCGGCAGCGCGTGTTGGCCGTGGGTACGCCCGGCCATGACCGTGTTGCGCTCGCGTGCGGCCAGCCCGGCCAAGCTGCTGATCAACTGTTGCAGGTCGCGTTCGATCAGGTTCATGGCCGCGGCCAGTTGCAAGACATTGCCCGTGTCCATAATGTCCTGCGTGGTCGCGCCCCAATGCACATAATAACCAGCGTCGCCCTGGCAGGCCGCGGCCAATTGTTTGACCAACCCAACGATCGGGTAGCCGACCAGCTTCATGCTTTGGCGCAGCGCGGCGAGGTCAACCCGATCCGCCTGGGCGTGGGCGCTGATTTCAGCCGCGGCTGTGGCCGGGATGATGCCCAAACCGGCCTGGGCCCGTGCCAAAGCCGCTTCGACATCCAACCAGCATTGCACCAAATGGCGATCTTCGAAGATCGCGTGCATGGCGTCGGTGGTGTAAAAATCGCGATAGATCAACGAATCAGTAACATGACTGGGCACAGCAATTAGTCCATTTCGTAGCCGCCATCCACATTGAGCGCCTGCCCGGTGATGTAGTCGGCGTCGGCTGAGCAGAAAAAGGCAATGGCCGCGGCAATATCTTCAGGGCGGCCCGCTCGGCGCAGGGGAATGGTGTTGACGAAAGCGTTCATGGCCTCGCCGGGTTGTGAGCCAAAAAGGCGGGCGCGGTCGGCGTCGATCTGCTGCCACATCGCGGTGGGCACAATGCCGGGGCAGACCGCGTTCACGGTGATGTTGTACGGCGCGAGCGCCATGGCCGCGGATTGGGTGATGCTGATCACCGAGGCTTTGCTGGCCGCGTAATGGGTCTGCAAAGGGCGTCCTCGTCGGCCCGCGATCGAGGAAAGATTGACGATCTTGCCCCGGTTCTGGACCGGCGCATCACCGGCCGCGGCGCTGCGTGGCTTCATGCTGACCACATCGGCCAGGCCACTCGACCGCTCGGCCTCGGGGATCTGCTGCACCATCTGGGTGGCGACGGCCTGCAAACAAAAGAACATCCCGCGCTGATTCACATCCAACACCTGATCCCAATCGTCTTCGGTGAGATCCAAAAAGGGTTTGGTCTGCGCCACGCCCGCGTTGTTGACCAGGATGTTGACCGCGCCAAACCGTTCGACCACCTGCCCGACCAACTGGCGGCTGCTGGCTGCGTCGGCAATATCGACGGCCAGGGCAATGGCCTCGCCTCCCGCCGCGGTGATCAAGTCTGCCGTTTCTGTGCCATTGGCCAGCTTATATTCAGCGACCACCACGCGCGCGCCTTCTTGCGCAAGGCGTAGCGCAACGCCGCGGCCAATGCCTTGCCCCGCGCCGGTTACAATCGCCACTTTGCCTACTAATCTTTGTTCCATGCTCAGGCTGCTTTCGTTCTTGTGCTAATTGACAACTGGGTGCCAATTTCGTTAAGGGTAGGACAGGGGTAATGATCCGGGCCTGGAGCCAGTCGGGCGGAACGAAGCATTGCTAAAGCGTTTGTTTGATCCATTCCACGAATCCGCTGACCATGCTCTTGCGCGCTGTTGGTGGCACACGGGCCGTCCGGCCATGGTCAGGGCGGGGGTTGCACCATTTCCAGCGTAATGCCATCGGGATCGGTGAAATAGACAGCCCAGCCACCCTGGTTGACACCCGCGGTAATGGCATTCGGGGGCGATTTGAACTGCACGCCGAGCTCTCGCAGCCGCTCGTATTCGGCCTGCAGATCCGCAACCTGGAAGGCCCAGTGCCCGACGCCTACTCGGTTGGTGTCGAGCGGAATCGCCGCGCCGGGCGGGTAGACATATTCGACCAATTCGATGTGATGCTGCGAACGAGGAACCGCTACCCCTGGCACCCGCAACTGCGCCACTTTGAGGTGGACATCAGCAAAGCCTACCAGCCTGGCTGTGTACTCGTTGGCCTGCTCTTGGCCGCGTACATAGATCAAGCCCAAAACATCGGTGTACCAGGCCACCGAGGCTTCCAGATTGCGTACAGTAAAGGATACATGCCAAAAGCCATTGATCACGACACACCTGCTCATCAACGGATAAATCGAGCTGGATTGTATAGCGAAGATGATAATGTAGTTACAGAGGGATGTCAAAGCAAGTGGCAAAGAGGCGGCTGATTGGGTCAGGTGCCAGGGGGATTAGGAGGGTGCGTGTTCGAGGAGTCAGGCTGTGCGCAGAAGCCTGACTCCTGGGCAATGCGCCGCTGCAGGTTATAAGAGGAGCAAGCGTTTGCTGCGCGGTTTGATGCCAAACCGTTCGGCTTCGCGATTGGCCAGATGCGCGCTCGTCTCAAAGAAACCATACGTGCGACGCAGCGCGCCATAGCGCCGTTCGACCAGATCCTGCAGCCCACCACTCATCAGGCGCCAGATCATCTGCTCCAGTTCTTCGATCCGCCAGAGCATGTCGCCCGCACTGTCCGGCGCAGAAATATCCGCATAGGTCGGTGGATTGCTGTAACTATACGGAAACGTGATCTGCTCGGCGGGCAAGCGGGGGAGTTGTGCTAATGCGCTTGCGGCCATGCCATAGGCCAGGAGTTGTTGGCGCACCCGTTCCAGCGACGGTGGTGATGATGGTGTGCCTTGCTCGCTGCTTTCTTCTGCGAGCCCCAGTTGCTGGCTCAGTGTGGACCAATCGAGCAGGACGCGTTCGAGCAAAAATTGCAACTCGGCCGCGTCGTTGACGTTGGTCGACCGCACGCTGAGCACAAACCCCTCGCGCACTTCGGCGAGATAATCGCGCGCCTGTTGCAAGATCAATTGCTCCACGCGCTCCATGCTGTGCTCATTGTACCCATCGGCTCGCCCACCCAGCCTGGTCCGGGTTTGCAACCCAAAGGCCAACATCTGCGTGGTGGTCTCGGCCAATTCGCCCACACTGACAAATTTGTAGATCCCCGAACTCTCGTCCACAAAAACCTCCTCGGCTTCTCTACAGTTACCGGATCACCCCCAGGATCTTTGTGCTCGGCTGCTCGGGTCAACAGGCTATACACGAGTCACAATCAACTGTGGGGATGACTCCTAGTCGAACGTGCCTGCATTCTACCAAGAAAGTAAAATTTGCAAAACCGGATTTTTTGTTGTCTTTTTCTTGAATTATGCTGGGGAATTTGCTGAAAACTGAGGCCAACAGAGAGACTGCATGGCATCCACAGATGCCGATGACCAGCCCACGTGGTGAGGCGCTCATAGAGGAGCCAGGGCGCGGCGCGTAGCCCAGGCCCGGTAGGCAAAGAGCGTGGGCAATCCCCGCCACATCGCCCACCCAATCCAGCGTTGCCAGCCCGTTGGTTGCACCAGCGCGTCGATGCGGTCGATCACCCGGGTTGTCTGCTCATCGATCGGCCAAAACGTGTGCAAATGTTGCCAGCGGGCAAAAGGCCCAGCCACCTGGCGGTCGACAAAACTGATCGGGGTGATTTGCTCAAACTGGGCCAACCAGTGCAGCGGCAGCGGCCCGAACCAGAGCGTAAAGGCAAGCTGCACCCCATCCTGAAAAGGGGGTGGCACATGCCGGAATTCCACCCGCAGCGGCGGTGGGGTGATCGTCCGCAGGCTGGCGGGTTGGTGATGAAATTCCGCCACCTGGGCGAATGGTGCGTGAACAATGAAGCTATGGTGGAAGACCATGCAAGTGTGCTTGAGTTACGCGAGCAATTGGCGGAGCGCTTCTTCCAGCGTGGGATACGTAAAAGTAAAGCCCAACGCCTGCAATTGTTGGGGGATGGCCCGCTGACCGTCGAGCACCACGGTTGCCATTTCGCCCAAGACAGCACGCAGCGCAAAACCGGGCGCAGGCAAGAGAGCGGGGCGCTTCATCACCTGGCCGATGGCTTTGGCCATGGTGCCATTGGTCACTGGATTGGGGGCCGAGAGGTTGAAGGGGCCGTTGGCGGCAGCTTCTTCGAGCAAAAAGCAGATAGCGCGTACTTGATCTTCCCAGTGAATCCACGGGTACCATTGTTTGCCATCGCCCATCGGCCCACCGGCAAAGAGCCGAAAGGGCAGAACCAATTTGGGAAAGGCGCCTCCCTCATTGCTCAGCACAATGCCGGTGCGCAGAATTACTCGGCGCACGCCATGCTGTTCAACCGCAGCCGTCGAAGCTTCCCATTCCACACAGAGCTGGGCCAGAAAATCGGAGCCGGCTGAACTACTCTCGGTGATGATCTCCGCTTGGCGCGGGCCATAATAGCCAACCGCGGAGGCTTGAACCAGAACCGATGGTTTGTGGCTGGCCTGTTCGACTGCGGCCACAACCGCCCGCCCGGCATCTAACCGGCCTTGGCGAATACGTTGCTTGCGCGCCTCGCTCCAGCGGCCAGCCGCGAGATTCTCGCCAGCCAGGTTGATGATCGCGCCCGCGCCGTCGGCCAGGTGGCCCCAGCCATGCGCGCTCTTGCCGTCCCAGCCTACCACTTGCACGCCCGCGGCGATGCCCTGGGCCTGGGCGGGATTGCGGCTCAGCACAATCACTTCATGATCGCGTCTCTGTAAGGCTTGAGCGAGTGGCCGACCGATCAAGCCAGTGCCGCCAGTGATGATGATCCGCATGTAGGGTCCGCTCCTTTTTGGTTAGGTGACTGATCAATCCAGGCTGCTCGATCTAGGATGTGTGTAAAACAGGTTCGGCTGCGATGCGCGTCGCATAGAATTGGATCAGCTTATCGAGCCAACTGGCAATAAATTGTAATTCACGAGGCGTATCCACCCGTAAGGCGGCCTGATAACTCTGTATATAGCGCAACAGGTGGGTGGCTGAGATGTTAAAATGGTTCTGCAACAAAGGGATGGTCCAGGCAAATTGAGGGCGCAAAAAGTCGAGGTCGCCCAGGCTCAGGGCCGCACTCATATTGTGGTAGAGCATTTGGTTGGCGTGGACGAGTTGTGCTGGCTCCAGCCCAATCCGATTGATCTGTTTCCAGACTGCAGCTTCGATCTGCGGCAGGTGCAATTGATAGGCGCGCAATGCCGCTTGATAGACACCTGTGACCGGCACTGGGGTATGGGGAGCCCGAGGCACCACCAGTAACTTTTCGATCTGCTGCGCAGCCTCGGCCAGTTGGTCGCCCAGAAAGTGGCCGGGGATACGTTGCCGTAGTTTTGGCAGTTGCGAGAAGACTTTCCCGCCAAAAGCGAGCGGTATCTCTTCGCTGAGTAACAATTGGCTCATTGCAAAGAGGGTGGCCGCGGTTGGCAATTGCTGGGCAACCAGGACGACCAATTGCGGGCGCACAGTGTGCAGCGTGGCCCCCAGATTGGCGAGCGGAATATCCGCGCCCAGCGAGACGACATCCCACCCCCGGCGGCGCATCAGCAGCGTCAGCAACATGGGGGCAAAAGTATGGCGCTCGTCCGGTGGGCAGCCGATCAGAATGCGGTTGGGCCGCGTGGGGGGCGGGGTTCCGGCGATCAGCGTCTCTAACCGGCGAGCAACCAGCGCCGACATAAAATGTTCTTGTTGCACAGTAATTGTGCCCTGATACCAACCATCCCCGACCGCGGCCAGCCCGGCCTGCAGCACCTCGTAGCAGACGGTTTCGACAGGAAAGAGCGCGAAACATTGGGCCAATATCTGGTCTGCGTGCTGCTCGTCGAACTGGAGACAGGCGGCCAGCCAGTTCGTGCGCAGGTGCTCAAGCGTATTGATGGATGTTGTCGGGGCTGCTGGCGGCGCGTACGCTGTAACGCGCGTATTGGGCTGTGGAGCCTCCGCGGCGCGCTGCCGCCACAGCTCAACGGCCCGGCTGATGCTCATGCCTTCGGTCTGGCGAGCCACCAACCATTTGAGCATCTCAATGTCGTTCTGCGAATAGAGCCGATGGCCACTCTGGGTGCGCTCTGGTTCTGGCAAACCATACCGGCGCTCCCAGGCGCGAATCGTGTCGGGCTTGAGCCCGGTATCGCGTACGACTGCTTTCAGATTGTATAGCGGTATTGCTGAATTGGTGTCCTGTGGCATTGAAGACCCTGTTTGATTGCGGCAGCGCCGAATCGGGGGCAGATCCATGAGGCGATTGTACCATCAGGATGGCGAATTGTCAATGCTTTGCACAGGGGTATTGCGTTATTGTGTGCAAAACATAGACAAACATGAGGGGCGAACCGATGAGCGAACCTGACCCACCCCTTACGGTGTCCCGCGAAGGATTTGGCCTGTTTCAGCGATTAACAGAGTAGGAAGCCGGTTTGATCGATACTCGAAGTGTCTAGAGGGCCTGCTTAAAGTGGTGATAAGTTTGATAAGATGTGTATAAATGTTGATAATTCGGTTATTACTCTATAAGGACGCTTATGCAGTGCGGGAACGAAGGGGAAGTCGCGCTATTAGCCCAGAAACCGGCATCAGTTCCGTATAATTGCGCGACTTACCCTACGTTTCCCAGTCTGGATCTATACGCTCAGAGAAAAGTGTGAAGGATTTTGAAGGATAGAGCGATTCTTAAATTATAGGGAAATAGAGTTAGTTAATTATAGTAAGTAAAGAGTTAATCTCAGATAAAAGTAATAGCAAGGTACCAGATCAAGACTGAATAATACTTTATAAAAGCTATCAAAGTTTGCATAGTCACCTATCCATAGTACGATTGAGTTCTCGATTGATCTTCGATCTCGGATGAATCGATATCCCATTCTCACGGATAGGCCCATCTATCGGTGGTTTTTTGGCCACCCAATGTTCCCAACTGCATGTGCGCATGATCTCTCGGCTGAAGCGAGCGAAGCCACCCGAGCGTGAGCTGATTGCTCCCGAATCAAAGAGTGAACAGGACAACGAATTTCTGCGGCGCCTGCAGGAATGGGACAATGCTGCCTGGCAGCAGTTTACGGATGAATGGAATTCGAAACTTTATAGCTACTTGAAATACAACCTGCGCGACGATTCCGAAGTGGATGATGTTTTGATGGAAATTATGTCGTCGCTGATTCAAGCAGTTCGTACATTTGATGGAAAAGTTAGCTTATCTACGTTTGTTTATTCAATTGCCTATCGAAAGGTAGCTGATTATTGGCGACGGTTGCGGTCAGATGCAGAGTTGATGGAATGGATGGCGGCTGGCGAAATCGATCACACTCGAATTGAAGTGTACGAAGCCCTGGCCGAGTTACCAGAGCAGTCTCAGCAAGCCCTCTTGTTACGCTATCATGTGGGACTCAGTGTTTCAGAGATTGCTGAAGTCTTGGGACGTTCCTACAAAGGGACCGAATCCTTACTAAGTCGAGTTCGTCGTCAATTTGAAACCGCCTTTATGAATGGTGCAGAGGCTTAAACCAGCATGGCCGATAATTATAACGACCAAGAGCTGAGCGAATTATTCCGCAAACGGCTTCCCCCGCAGCCGATTCCGCCGGAACTTTCCCAACGGATTACCCAGCGGGTATTGGCGGAAGTGGCTGCAATGCGAGAAAGCCAGTTTGCCCAGGAGCCGCTCTCTCAATCGTCTCTACCTCAAACGGTGGCCAATGCTCGCCCCCAACCAGCGCGACGCCCCACCGCCAAGCGCGGTATATGGGAAGAGTTCTGGTCCGAATTGCGCGCTCGCCTAACCTTTGCACCCTCATTGGTTGTGAGTATGGCGACCGCTGCCCTTGTGTTGTTCGTGGTGCTCTATGGCCGCGATTATCTGGGGGGGATGTTTGATGGGATGCCGGGGCAGGTCCAGACTGGTAGCCAGGGGATTGAAACCCTGCCTGATGCAGAATTAGAGTCACCTACCCCCGCTGTCGAAACACCGGTCGCGGAGATTAGCCTGGCCGATGATGAGACACCGACTGAGTTGCCAGACACGGTGGAACCCCCCATCGACGAGGAGCCGACTCTGTCCGATCCAGAAACGCCGACTGAATCCGAGGAAGCGTCTGTATCACCCACGGCTGCGAGTGGAGAGGAAGAGGGCGCATCCGGTCTGAGTGAAGGCGAGCCCACCGCGGAGACGGGGGAGGAGTTTGAGTCTGGTGCGCTGCCCAATGGCGCGGTGCCCACGAGTGAGCCGATCATCATCGAGGATATTCTGCCGACCCAAACACCGGCGCCAGACGGCCAGGTTATTTTACCGACCCCAACGCCCGATCCGTTGATGGAAGGTGGGGCGAGCGAGCCGGTGCCGACGAATACAAACAGTCGAACACCAACCCGAATGCCAAATGGCAATGCTGCGAATAATGTGACCAGAATGCCAAGCCGCACACCAGCACCGACTCGCCCTGCGCAGTCAGGTGAAGGGAATGGGGGAAGTTTGTTGCCCACTGTGACGCCAACACCTGGTCGATCCAATGGCAATGGGGTTGTGGTTGCTACACCGACGCGGCCTTCAGCGACACCATTGCCGCAGGTTCGGGCTACTGCGACCCGTACTCCACAACAAACACCAGTGCTGACACCAACCTCGACGCAGATTTCTGTACGGACGAGAGTACCAGCGGCTACCACTAGCCAGGCAACAAGTACGACAACTCCCCGTGTGTTGATGGGGACGCCCAATGCGCCGACAGCAACGGCGACGGATACACCGGTACCGCCAACCTTTACGCCGACAGCAACGGCCACGAATACGCCGATTCCGCCGACCTTTACGCCGACAGCGACGGCCACGAATACGAATACACCGGTACCGCCAACCTTTACGCCGACAGCCACGGCCACGAATACGCCGATTCCGCCGACCTTTACGCCGACGGCCACGGCCACGAATACGCCGATTCCGCCGACCTTCACGCCGACAGCGACGGCCACGAATACGCCGATACCGCCGACGGATACACCGGTACCGCCGACCTTTACGGCGACGGATACGCCGATACCGCCGACGGATACACCAGTGCCGACCGCGACAGCGACAGATACGCCAGTGCCGACCGCGACAGATACGCCGGTGCCGCCGAATGCGCCGCCAGTGGCAAACCCGTATAGCTACGGGCTCCAGGGTGATGGTACCTATAACATTTTGAGATCGAGATTGATCGAAAGTGTTTACGATGATAATGGTTGGAGCAACCTGCAGTGGACTGGGCTTATTGCTAATCAAAGCGAGCAGGGCGGCCAAGTCAACGAAGGTGTTAGTGCCGAAGGTCAAGTCCTTGTGAAATACCAACCGCCTCCTCACCTCCTGGCAACAGGGGGAGAAGATCGGTTCTATTATACGGTGATCGATGCCCACGGGGCCGCCGCAACCGGTATGGTGATTGTCAACGTGGCGGCAGTGCCACCTACGGCGACACCGCCACCGCCTCCCCCTCCGACACCGACAGCCACGCAGCTCCCATCGGAAGGCGGGGCCGAGGATGCGCCCCAGGACGTGAATGCAGCCGGGGTGACTAACCAAGGAACACTGACAGGCACTGAAGTGATCTCAAACTCGGCCGGTGCTCCGTAATCGGCTTGATGCGTAACAAAACAGGGCTTCACGGCAAATAGGTGAAGCCCTGTT
The DNA here is from genome assembly GCA_964541665.1 of uncultured Caldilineaceae bacterium. Classification (GTDB taxonomy): domain Bacteria; phylum Chloroflexota; class Anaerolineae; order Caldilineales; family Caldilineaceae; genus CFX5. The sequence goes on from CAZIRP010000011.1 coordinate 65,654, forward strand.
TTTATTTATTGTTTTCACCTAAATGGCTTGCTGGTCAGCTTGGCAGCGGGTGGATACGCACTTCATCACTGGCGGCGCGGCCTTCGGTGCAGACCAGGGCAATCGCCCCGTCGACCAGGGGACGTTCGTTATCGTCCACGGCAAAGAGCAGCGTGCCATTGACTGATGCCTGTATCTGATTGCCCTGTACGGCCAGACTCAATTCGTAGGCATCGCCCAGTTGCCACTCGTAGGCCGCCTCCGCCAGGATCTGATCCCCGTCCAGGGCCTTGATGAGGCGAATGGTCTGATCATGACATAATAACAAGGCATAAAAGCGATAGAGGCCTTGTACCCGCGCCGCAATGCCCGCTTCGGCGGCAAGATGCGGGGTGACCGTGGCGGTCACGACATAATCGCGCCATTCTCGGGTCCCTTGGATCAACAGACCGCGGCCATGATTGTGGGCTAGCCGGAAGGCTTCGGGCCAGTGCCGATTATACTGATCAACCGCATCGACCCAGGCCAAACGCCACATTTCGCCATTGTGGGCGGGGCGGCGCAAGATCACATCCGGCTCCCCTTGCCAGCTGATATAATCCAGATAGAGCGTGCCGTCGGCCCGTTGCTCGTGGCTGATCTCAACACCGATCAGCGCAATCGGATCGCCGTCCGTTTCTGCCATCAGCCATTCGAATGTATGACGCTGACCAGGGGCCAGCGCAATCACTTCGCTGCGCCGGATGGAGAGTTGATCATCCGCCCCGAAAATCTGCACATAAAGATTGCAGGCGATTGGCTGCGGATTGGTAGCGGCAGCCTGGACAGCAGCGCGCACTGTCTGCCCGGGATAGAGGCGCGGGCTGGCAACAAGCGCATAGCCCCGCTTACTGAAATAGTCGGCAATGGCGCGCGTCGGGATGAAGAGCGGCGTGGCTGCCCGTGCTACCCGGCCAGGCGCAATGGCCTGATAATGGAGCGCGAGGCTGCGCTGCCCAAGTTGGCTATGACCAATCACATTTTCGAGCGTAACCGTGGGTTGTCCCGCGGCATCGGGCTCGGCGGTAAAGCCTTGCACTGCCCCTGGCAATTCAAAATGGAACTGAGCCCCTGCTTTCGGCGCGAGGGGTGGTTCACCGGCCAAAGCCCGCCCACTATTGACAACATGATAACACTCGGTGACCGCGTCGCTGATCCCGCGCCCCCCTTCGGCCGTGGCCAGGTAGAGCCGATCTGCCACCGGCCCGCGCCAATCCGGGCCAGCGTGGTCGATGGCGGCGAGCCCATTTTTGATCCCAAGCAAGCAGCCGACATTGCCCGAATTGCAGTCGGTGTCCCAGCCCGAAGTGTTGACGATCATCAATGATTTCTGGAAATCATCTTCCCCATGCAGCAATGCGTGAATGATCAGCGCATGATTGGGCACCATATGACAATTGCCGCCATAGTTGTCATAACCATAGGTGGCTTCGATCAACTGGCGGGTTTTGCGCCAATCGGGCTCGGCGGCGTGCCAGGCGCGGATGTCGTTGATCAGCCGGTAGATGATCGAATCGTTTGGAATCAGCCCCACAGCGGTGTCGAGCAGCGTATCGAGCCGCGTTTCGATAAAGGCCTGCGCCTCCATGGCCGCAATCACCTGCGCACCATAGATCGCTTCACCATCGTGGCTGACGCTGGCTGCGCGCCGCGCAAAATCCGCGGCCAATTCGGGGTCACCGGGGGCGATCATGGCCCAGCCATCAATAAAGATCTGTGCGCCGATCTGTTCGGCCACAACTTTGCCATTCAGCGCCATCGACCCACTTTGCGGCGCTGAAACGCCTTGTTTCAAGCGCAAATAGGCGGTATGTTCGGTGGAATTGCCCATGCCCCCCCACCACAGAATGGTGCGCCGCTCTATGATGTAATTGAGCCAGCTCTGCCCAATCTGGGCGGGCGTGAGATCGGGGGAATACCCATAATCGGCGAGGGCGCGCAAAAAGGTAAAGGTGCCGGAAATGTCATCATCGGTGACGATGAGCGGTACGCCAAACTGTTCGTGCACATAATACTGGACATCGCCCAACCGCTGCTGAATCTGATCGTAGCTCCAGCCTTCAAAAGGGCGGCCCAAATAAACACCAATCAGCTTGCCAAGTACACCGGCATAGACCCGTTCGACGTAATCAACCGGTAAGGTCATAAGAAATTAATCTCGTTTCGAGGTGATGAAAACTGATCAGAAACAGGACAAGTCTGTAAGCTCATTATTGATGATTGAGTGAACCTTGTCAAGCAGGCGGAACATGGTACAATGATGGGAATAAAAAAACTTAGAATCTCACGTTACGCAGCGCTAATGGCTCGATCAGGGCTCCGCTCGATTTGGCGACCTCGTTTTACTTTGGGCTTGCGTAACATCAGTTGGTACGACGCGCCATGTGTTGTAAGCCGAGACGGGAGGCTTCCTATATGTCTGATGTCTTAAAGCTGTGGGAACAACCGGTTGCTGAAGAAATATACTTGATTGCTGGCTGGCACCAATGGGCAGACGCTGGAGCAATTTCTTCCGGGCTGCCCCAATATCTGATCCAACGAAGCCAGGCGCGTAAAATTGGCGAGATCCAATCCGAGGGTTTTTATCTATTCCAATTGCCAGGCGCGCATCACTTTTTACGCCCTGAAATTAAGTTGGAAGATGGATATCGCACCGAGATGCGCCCGCGCAGTAACGAATTTTATTATGCAAGTTTTGGCAATAAGGGGTTGGTCATCTTTTTAGGTGAAGAGCCACACATGAACATCGACCCTTATGCCGAAGCCTTTTTTGGTGCAGCCAAGCAATTGGGGGTCAAGCGAATGGTTGCATTGGGTGGGGTTTATAATTCCGTTCCTTACGACAAGGACCGCACTGTCTCGTGTGCCTATAGCCTGCGCAGCATGAAGCGGGAACTTGAGAAATACGCGGTACGTTTTTCCAATTATGAAGGTGGCGTTTCGATTGGTTCGTATTTGGTCGACCAGGCCGAACGCTCTAATATCGAATATTTCACCTTTTATGGCTTTGTGCCCGCGTATGATTTTTCGCAGGCCAGTATCCCAATCCAGGGGCTGCGTATCGAACAGGATTATCGCGCCTGGTACGAATTGATGCGCCGCTTTAACTTTATGTTTGATCTGGGCTTCGACCTGTCGGATCTGGCGCACCAAAGCGATGAGCTTGCCACTTCGATGGATGCCAAATTTGAGGAACTCAAAAAGAAGATGCCGCAGTTGCATCTTGAGCAATACCTGGAGCGCATGGCTCAGGAGTATGATGAACTTTCGTTTATGCCCCTGGATGATGTCTGGGAACGCGAATTGCGCGACATCCTGAACAATCTGGAGGAATAAGCAAGAGTGCTAGGCAGCGTACCCAATGAGGGATAGAACCCACACTGTATCCAATATCCCTCAAAATACCTATTTTGGCGTGAGCGTTCTTATGCTATGCTGGTAGTTATACAGGTAGCACGCATGATCTCGGATAGTGATGGCCCCAAGGTTGGGGCTCCCTATTTGGAATGAGGAATGATAATGAATCTCTTGCCGTTGATCCTACTGCTCTCCCCGGTGGTTTTTGTCGTTGGTAGCTGGCTGATGCTGCGCAGGCTTGCCACCGAAACACCCCAGGTACGCATGGCACGAGCGACCGTGCCCACGCGGCCAGTTCGCCTCTCTCACCGTCGTTCATAACGCCCAATAACCAGCGGAAGCTGCTCGGTATAAAACAAAAAGGCCCGGCTGCAATAGCTGGGCCTTTTTGTTGAGGTGGAGATGGCGGGAATCGAACCCGCGTCCGAAACATTCGTCTAGAGACCTCTACAGGTTTAGTCGCTCTTTTTGTATTTCACCAGGCGGGCTCCGAGCAACAGGATCCACTTGCCTGATTAGCCGATGGTCTTAGATAGGCTTATCGGCATGGGCCTATCGCAGCGCTCCAGTGTATGTCAGCTACCGTCAGGCCTGGGTGCTCCACCCGACGGGCCGTGATCTTCGCTAGAAGATCAGGTTCTTAACTTAGGCGGCCATTGCTGCCGGAGCAGTGTTGGCGAAGCCGAAGTTGAAGAGTTTGCCAGTGTTGGCATTTATAGGGTTTGCGCCTATTTTTCCGTAGTCGACGCTCTACGACCTGCCATCAATAAACTTCCTGCCCCGTCGAAGCCATGCATCCCCAAGCATTAGAACGTACTGTCGGGTACCTATTCTCCGGAACATGGTTATTATAGCGCAAAGTTGCACAATTGTAAAGTAATTGTTCATCCCTTATTTTGCTGGGCAACTTTGCGCTACAGGCCTCAACGGACTGGCGTTGCGCGGTCTCGCTGCCGGAAACCGCCTGGGGCTAACTCCACCAAATCGGCAGATTTTTCCCTTCGAAAACAGGATTGGTCTTGTAATAGGGGCCTGGCACAAAGGGAAAGCGCTCGGCAATATCGTCGATCAATTCCACGCCAAACCCCGGCTTGTCGGGAATGGTCAGGATGCCATTTTCGATCACATACGGGTCTTTGAAGATCTCCCACTTGAGCGGATTGTAAGTCTGGTTCAGCTCGCACATGTGACCACTGGGCACGCCCGCTACCAGATGAATATTGGCGATGGTCGTCAGCCCGCCAACCCAGTTGTGCGGACAGTAATATTGCCCATGCTGGTGCACCAATTGACCAATGTACCAGCCTTCGGTGATCCCGCTTAAGTTGGCGTCGGTCTGGATGATGTTCATGCCGCCCCGTGCCACATAGGGCTCCACCTGATAGCGATTCCACATGCTCTCCCCACCCGAGACCATGACCGACGGCATGGCTTCGTTGATGGCGACATGCTTTTCCAGCGCGGCGGGGTCTTTCCAGTCGATCGGTTCTTCGAACCAATAGAAGCCCAGGGCTTCCAGAGCCGGGCAAAGCTCATTGATGATCGTCTCAAAGTCCCAGGGGAATTTCTCGAGCACCAGGCGGAAGTCTGGCCCGACTGCCTCGCGCAGCCGCTCCAGAATGGGGATGTACTGGGCCATGGTCAACCCGCTGTAGCGCCAGCTTGTGCCATTGCGGAACTTGAAGGTGTCGTAGCCCGCGGCTTTGTAGCGCAACGCCTCGGCGATCAGATCCTCCGCGCCGTTGTCGTACCAGGCGTGAGAGACCCCCCCGCTGGCGTAAATTTTGACCTGGTTGGAGGGATTGGGGTCATCGCTGAGCAGCTTGTAAACAGGTTGCCCCTTGGCCTTGCCGATGATATCCCACAGCGCGTTGTTGACACCGGCCCAAGCTCCCTCGGCCACATGATTGTGACCCTGATTGTTGGTCAGCAGATCCACATCAAAGACGTTCGCCCCTTTGAGCAGCGGCGTAATGTAGCGGTCGGTATAGGCTTTGAGCTTATCTGGGCCACGATAGGGGCTGCCTTCGGCAAAGCCGACAATGCCCACATTGGTAAAGACTTCGACCAGCGCGGCGTCGCTCTTCCACACATAGAGCCCCCCGCACCGCCACAGGTAATCACCATCGTGGACATAAGAAAGCGGCGTGACCTTGATGTCGGTAATGATGATGTTCTCCCGCTCGATATGTTGCGCGGGATGCTCACGTAAAGCAGTCTGAGTCATGAGAATCCAAATCTAATGTTACATGGTTGAATAAATAACTGACCGGAATTCGGAACTTTGCCACGAATTGCGCTCAGGAATACAAAAAATGGCCCACTTGGTCTTTGTCTGGCTCAATCGTGGTCAGGGCTGGCCCAGTTCGTTGAACAGATGGACGTTAAATTCAATCGCACGGGGAATATCGCGTATACGGATGTGCTCATTCGGCGCGTGGGCTCCACTGCCATAATAGGCCGGATTGCCGGACGTGGAAAGGCCCAGAACGCCGACATTGTTCTTCATGGCCCCCAGCAATGGCAGCGTCCCCCCGATCAGCGGAATGATCTTCGGTGCTTGTCCGGTGAAGGTCTGGCAGATCTGTTGGATCTTCTGCATGAATGGCCCTTCAATCGGGGTGACAACTGGGTCGCCGCCGCCTAATTTTGTCACCTGGATATCCTCAAAGCCCTGCGCCTGGAGATGGGCCTTTACCTTGGCCAGAATATCGTCGGGGCGCTGGTCTGGCACGAGGCGAAAATCCATCTTGGCCGTGGCTTTGCCTGGCAGCACCGTCTTCACACCGGGGTCGGTGTAGCCAGAGATCACCCCGGCGATGTTGGCTGTCGGCTCGAATACGGCCTGCTCAAGCTCATAGCCGCTGCGGTTGTGCAAGAAATTGTCGATCCCATACATGGCTTTCGTGCGTGCTTCCTGTTCCAGATCGACATTGTCGTGCATGGCTTGTTGTTCGGTCTCGGTTGGCTCGCGCACATCATCATAGAAACCAGGGATCAGCACGCGCCCATCGTCATCTTTCAGGCTGGCCAGCGCCTTGACCAGACGCCAGGCCGCGCTGGGCAGGGCGTGAGCATTGCCCGAATGCGCATCGTGCTGCATCACCTCCACCGTGTATTCCACATAGAGCATGCCGCGGAAGCCCAGGGCAATGTTGGCTTGCCCTTTTTCGTTGAAGCCACCACCTTCCCATAAGGCCCCATCGGTTTTCAGGAGATCGCCATATTGTCGGGTCATGGCGTCGAAATGGCTGCTCCCGATCTCCTCTTCGCCTTCGATGATCCATTTGATGTTGATGGGGAATTCGTCCTGCGTGGCTTGAATGGCGCGGATGGCGCAAATGCGCGCTATCAGTTCGGCTTTGTTATCACAGATGCCACGCGCCACCAGGTTGCCATCTTTCTCGGTCACCTCGAACGGCGGACTTTCCCACAGCTCGATGGGGGCTTCGGGCTGGACGTCGTAATGATTGTAGAGCAAGAGCGTAAAATTACTTTTGCCCGTGAGCGTGCCATAGACATAATTTGGCGCGCCTGCCACTTGCAATTGCCGGGTCTCGAAGCCGGTCTCCTGGAGCAACTGCTCCACCCAATCAGCCGTCTCTTGCATCATCCGGTTCTGGGCGGCCACGCTTTCCAGACGGCAATAGTCGGTAATGAGGGAGTTGAAATGGTGGGTTTGGGTTTCGATTTCTTGGGCGAGGGTTTTATTCATCAGAGCATCCTGGATTCTAATTCAAAATCTCTGGCTCGTGCTGGTTGCGTGCATAACACCAGCAGAGTCATAGCCAATTTTGAGATGATTTCTCAACAAGTGCGCCAAATCCTGGGCGATCGATCTGGTTTCTGGGCGGACTCCGGTATATTTGCACACTTTCGGCTGATGCACCAAATTGCTTGGCCGTTGCCTGCACAATGGGTGGCATCTTTTGCGGGCGGCAAATAAATGTATCCCTATCTCTACAACAATCACTGGAGATGCATATAACAATGGCTCGCCTCGTCTGCTACGATGGCGCTGATTAAGCAATATTACAGCATTATTGAGCTGCAAAAGGAGCAGATTATGTTGGCAAACAATGGACAAACGGACACCCAGCTCCCCAGTGAGGTGCGTCAATGGCTGGAACAGGAAGCCGAGCGCGATGGGGTGCAGAGCGTGGACGAGCTGATCCACCGCTGGATCATGGAACGGTACAACTCTACCCACGGCATCCACACCGAACAGAATATCGTTGCCCCCACCCCGCAGAGCGTACGCGAACAGGGCAGGCAGTAAACAGCGGGAGAGCCTACGCGGCGTTTGCTTCACCGCGTAGGCGTTTGTTTTGGTTGTTGTAAATACCTCGCATATTCCCCGCTTCAAGCTAACTAAACTCCAAACTTAAGAATCTATCTGTAAAATGGTTGCGACTCCCGAAACTGGCTTACCAGAATAGAGTGGCGCAGAATTTGCGGATAGCTGCTGACTGGTTCACTGGCATACCCCAAATCATTTTTACTGGTTGACATCTGGATAAACCCTTTGTAAACTATCTTTGCAAAGCATTGTCCGGCGAACTCCCTTTGTCCGCAATCGCCGTGTCAACTGCACAAAACAGTTTATCTTCACATTTTTGAAACGTTCATCGCTGAAAGTGCATAAACGTGGGTTTTGCTCGCTGCAAAATGCTGCGTTGGTTCTTTTTGTGGATGAGCAACCTTATTTCACAGTTCAACCGAGGAGGAAGAGCCCGTGCATACCACGATGAGTCGTCGTGCCTTTTTGCGTGCCACCGGTGTCGCGACTAGCGTCGCCCTGTTAGCAGCCTGTGCTGCCCCTGGTGCTGCCCCGGAAGCAGAGGGTGGTGCTGCACCTTCAGCCCAGGCAATTACCATTCGTTATGTCGGTTTGGAGTTTATGGGCGCCCAGGTGGAAACTTTTCTGCAACCCTATCTGGAAGAGCACAACATTACCCTTGAGCGCGGGTCGTTTGGTCAGCAAGAGTTGACCGACAAGATTATGCAGTCGGTAGCAACGGGTACCTATTTGGCCGATGTCTTCCAATTTGAAAGCAATGCCCGCGCCGATGTGATTGGGGCGAATGCGTTGCAAGAAGTGCCCGACTTTGTCCAGGAGCAGATCGACATTGACGATGTGTTGCCTAGCATTCGCAGCACATTGACATGGGATGGCAAACTCTACGCCCTCCCCTACGATGGTGATATCCACTATTACTCATTCCGCAAAGATCTTTTTGCTGATTCGGCGATCAACGATGAGTTCAGTGCTCAATACGGCTACGATCTGAGCCCCGAAAATGGGGCGGAAACATGGGAGCAGTGGCGCAATATTGCTGAGTTCTTCACCGGTTGGGATTGGAATAAAGATGGCGCGACTGATTCGGATTATGGACTCGCCTGCATGACCAAACGTGGCGACACAGCCTGGTGGGGTTTCCATTCGCGCGCAACTGCCTACGCCAAGCACCCGGATGATCCTGCCTATTTTATCGATCTGGAGACTGGTGAGGCGCGCCTCAACAATCCCGGCTTTGTGCGTGCCCTGACCGAGTGGGTAGAAGAAAACACAAAATGGGCCCCGCCTGGTGGTAATAATTACACCTATTCCGATTCACTCAATGCCATTAATGGTGGGCGTGCCGTGCAAACCTATAACTGGGACGCGGTGACCAATGCCGTCTCGGGCGAAGGGTCGGTGATCAGTGGTTTGCAAGGCTACAACATTTTGCCCGGCTCAAACGAAGTCTATAGCGCCAAAGGTGAAGGTTGGGAGACATTCCAAGAGGCAAGCCATGCTCCCTTCCTCGCTTTTGGTGGCTGGGTAATTGCCGTCTCTGCCCAAGTAGATTCGGATATTGCTCGCTCTGTTTGGGATATGGTGGGCTTCCTTACGCAGCCGGAAAGTGGCCTGGCAATGGTCACCAACTTCACGGGTGCCAGCCCCTATCGCCTGAGCCAATTGAACAATGTCGAAGCCTTCGCCAATGGGCCGCTGCAGTTGGGCGAAGAGGTCGCCACTGATTATCTGGATGCCGCCAAACGCACGCTCGATCACCCGAATCACGTAGTGGATTTGGCGTTGCCGGGTTGGGTGCAATATCGCGATGCGCTTGAACTCGGTGTGTCCAAAGCGTTGGCCGGCGAAGCCTCGCCGCAAGCTGCATTGGATGAGGTAAAAGCAACGTTCGATGAGATCAGCGAACGCATGGGCGGGCTCCAGCGGCAGGCAGAAATCTATAAACTAGTGTTGGGTGTCTAACAAATTCGCATAGTAGCGACTTTGGGAATAAGCCGCGGTGATGGGCAGTGACCAAAGTCGCTATTGCGCGTATGGATAGAAAAATAGGAAAGGGCAGATGGCGACGGATTCCTCTGTGATTGGCTCGAAACAGGCCCGCAAACAGCAAAGCCGCCGACGGAGCTTCGAGTTGAGTGATAATACCTGGCGCTGGGTCTTACTGTTGCCAGCGGTGCTGGTCGTGGTGCTACTGCTGGCGATCCCTGTTTTGTGGACATTGTATGCCGCCTTTACTGATCTGCATTTGTTTCGCATCGGTGTACCAACAAGCTTTGTCGGTTTGAAAAATTTTCAGAAACTCCTGACAAATGATTCATTCTGGCGAACGGTGCAGAATACAATTGTTTTTATGCTCGGTGTTGTCCCAACCCAGCTTGCGATCGGCCTGGTGGTGGCGCTCTGTTTGGACAATGTGACGCACGGACGCAAATTTTTTCGCACCTGGTTTCTCATGCCGTTGATGATCAGCCCGGTGGTCGTCTCGTTTGTGGTGGGGCGGATGTTATTCGCCGAAGACATTGGGCCGATCAACGAGTTGTTGCGTTGGCTCGGCTTTGGGGGAATCCCCTGGTTTAGTAATCCATTTTGGGCAATGGTTACGCTGATCATTGTCGATGTCTGGCAAGGTAGCTCGTTCATGATCCTGATGCTGATGGCTGGGTTGCAAGGGGTGCCGCCGGATCTACACGAGGCAGCGCGCGTAGATGGCGCGTCCTGGTGGCAAAGTTTCTGGCGTATTACCTTCCCGCTCTTAACGCCAATTTTGGTTACAGCGCTCTTGATCCGCGCAATTGATGCCTTCAAGGTGGCCGACACCGTCATGGTGCTGACTGGTGGTGGGCCAGGTCAGGCAACAGAGACAGTCACCGTTGCTATTTACCGAGCAGGCGTCAAGGGTGGGGATCTAGCTTTTGGTAGCAGCCAGGCCTATTTTCTGCTAATGATTATGTTGGTCTTCGGCGGCAGTTTTCTCTTTATGGCTCGGCGCGCCTTAGGGAAAAGTTAGCAGGAGAAACAGTGTACAGGACAATTTCGTAAGAAAGGGGATTCGCATGGGGATTCGTGCACAAAAACGGATGACACAGATCATTTCGTACACTGTGCTGGTCGGCTGGTCGTTGATCCTATTCTTTCCAATTTACTGGGTAACAATCGCTTCGTTTAAATTGCCGGTGGACTTTGCCGTTAAGTCACGCTATTTGCCCTTTGTAGATTTTCAGCCAGGGCTGCATGCTTGGCGTTATCTCTTTGTCGAGCGGCTAGGCTGGTTTATGACCCCTTTTGCCAATAGCTTGATCACGGCTTTCGTCTCTTCCGTCATCGCGTTGGTGATCGGTGCAATGGCGGGTTATGCGCTGGCTCGTTTCCGCTTCGGCAACCATAACAATACAATCGTGCTGGCCTTTATGTCGCAGCGTATGTTTCCGGGGGCACTCTTTATCCTGGCCTTTTTGGTCATGTTCCGTGAATTACGCCTGCTCGATACGCGCACCGCGCTGATCATTGTCTACGCCAGTGGTGCTGTGCCCTTTGTTGTTTGGGTGATGCGTGATTTCTTTGAAAGCTTGCCGGTTGAGATCGAAGAGAGTGCGATGATTGATGGTGCCTCTCGGCTAGGGGTGATCTTTCGCATTGCCATGCCGCTGGCTGCGCCGGGTTTGGTGGCCGTCTTTGTGCTCTGCCTGATCGGTGCATGGAACGAGTTTTTGATCGCCCTGACGCTCAGTTTCCGCGAGGCGATTACCATTCCACTCTTCATGCAAATGCAGATCAGCACAACCGGCTATACCGAATGGTGGAACATGAGCGCTATTGCTCTGGTTAGTGTGATCCCAGTTGTTGTTGCGGGTATGGTACTTGAACGCTATATCACTGGGGGGTTGACCTTTGGTGCCTTAAAAGGATAGACTCATTCGTGATTGCGAGCCGGTCAGAGCCTGCGACCCGGGCTGGGCGCAGCAATGCCGTGGTGGCAGAGCCGCGCACTGGGTGGAGAGGCAACTCACTGCTCGGCTTCTGCCTGGGCCAACTCGCGGATGCGCGCGGCCACCAGGATGATCCAGCCCGCGATCAGGAGGACAAGCAAGCGCTGCAGGAGGCCAACCCACGGGCCTTCGCCTTGCCCAAGAAATAAGGCGAACGCGCCTGAGGCAAAGAGGCCCGACCAGATAGTACGGGAGCGCCAGCGTGCATCACCCGCGAAGACCCAGGTGAAGAGCAACATGCTGATAACGATGCTCAGAAAGCTGATCATGGACGTAATGAGATGGATGGTGCCAATTGTAGATTGCGTCCACACCTGGGCCGCGGTATCGATGCGGTCGGTGGGGAAGAGGGCAACCAGGATCAAGCCGAGCCCATTGAGGGTGAGCAACAGGAGCCCGCTCCAGGATTTCCATCCACTTGGCACAAATGGCCGCAGTGCATAAGCCAACCCAACGGTGCTGACCCCATAAAACAGAAAGGCCACAATTTGAAGCCAGCCATACCGCCCCAAAACCAACTCGCTGATGTTGTCGCTGATCATGCTGAACTCGGAGACGAGCGGCAATAGCCACCCCGTGGCCAGGTTGAACACCTGGGCCACAATCGCGATGGCCGCGAGCATAGAGAAACGCTGGGCGTGTTCTCCGTCAATGTGATGCGTCTGTCGTTGAATGGTTTGAATCGTGTGGTGAGTCATGAAGCCTCCTTCATCGCAAAGCCGTAAGCGTTCCTTATAGCATAGATCAGGAGGGCAGCAGAACAATCTATCCAGGTCTACAAAGGAGAGGCAACATAGGCTTATTGTCTACCTGGTCGAACAGGCCGAGCTTCATTTTTGTGCCTGACTCAGCATTCTGCAATTTTTTTCGTGTTTGCCTCTGCGCTTAAGCCTCGCTGCAATCCACATAGTGATCGAGCAGCGTTCGCAACGCTCCGGCGCGTTCAACCACAAGCGGCGAATCAACCCGCGGCACCGCAAAGATCGTCTGAACTGCCTCATACAACGCTGGCAACCCCAAAATCTCGATCAGCTGCTCATCGATCCACTTGTTGTAGGCGATGGGATAGGTCTTTCTGGTGATAAAGAGGGCCTGCAGGAACTCCTGATAGGCTTTGTACAGACGGTCAAACGCTTGAAAATATTGGCCCCGCTCAAAATAGATCGGGACAAATTCAAGGTCATTTCTGGCCCCCAACACACAATCCTGCAACCGAAGCTGGCGGTCAGCTTCCGCATAATAGGGCAGAAAGCGCGCTTGTAGCGCCAGAAAATGCGCCCCAGGCTCTAGAAATGGGGCCGAGTAGACCAGGTGATTGCCAATTTCTACCTCATAATAATCGGGCCCGCCGCCATCATCCCAGCGCTCGAAGTTGTACTCCCCAGTGATGATGTCAAGATGAATTTGGGCATGACGGCTGCTTTGCAGATAGGCTTGGATAGCTGGCTCCTGGGCTTTGAACCTGTGCCAATGGGCCGCCAACGTTTCTATCCTGGCTGAATCCGCCTGTGGTTTCACCAGCACGGCAATATCAATGTCGGAAGAGGCAACCGCCTTCCCACGAGCAAGCGAGTTCGTGACCAACACCGTGTCAACGTCCTGCTGATCGCCAAAGAAGCCAGCCAATGCCGTGGCCGCGACGTAGTGTTTGGAAGTTGGGAATTTCTCTTGCGCGATCATGCTCTTCCCCTGGCCAATCGATTAGTGTGCGACCGGCAGCCGCAAAGAAGCTAACCTGGATGAATGAGTCTCTTTGAAATTTTGCGCTACAGTGGGCTAATCTGCCAAGTTTTGGCGACTGTTATCCTGCGCTATTGTGCTGGATGATTGGTTGTTTGCGGGACACCAATTGAGCGGGAAGCGGCCAAGGACCTTACAGTTCTGCAACTGCTCAGTTCTTGACCGCCGAAGGGAGGACCATTATTGAGGATTCGTGCGCGCCAGCTCACCCAGCTCATTGTCTGGAGCGTAATGGCGAGCGTACACTTGGGTGAATTCAGCGCCAAAAAAGAGAATCTGAGCCGAGTAATAGACCCAGAGCAAAAAGACCACCAATGAGCCTATTGCCCCGTAAGTTGAACCGGCATTGGCCAGATACCAACTCAGAATAAATTTGCCCAGGGTGAAGAGCAGAGCAGTGACTGTAGCCCCCAGCCAAACCGTTCGCCAGGCGATCTGCACATCCGGCAGGACTTTGTAGATGGCGGCAAAGAGCAGCACGACTACCCCGAAAGAGACCACCAGATTGACAACTTGCCATAGCCAATCCATGCCGGGCAAGATGCCATTGCCCCATTCGATAAAGGTGGTCAGCGCGGCACTGATCACCAGCGACACGAGCAGCAGAAAGGCGATCCCCAAAACCAGCGTAAACGACAGGAAACGCGTGCGAATCGTGTTCCAGAGGCCACCGCTGCTTTTCTTCTCTACGTCCCAAATCGTATTTAGCGAATTCTGGAGCTGACCAAAGACATTCGTCGCGCTCCAAAGCAGCGTGAGCGAGCTTAAGATCCCAGCGATGCTAGCCAGCGTTGGTTGGTCAGCATTTTCCAGGGCTGTCTGGAGAAAGAGCGCGCCTTCAGGGCCGATCGCGCCGCGCAATTGGGTGAGGAGCTGGCTCTCTGCCAGTTCTTCGCCCAGGAAGAGGCCAACAATGACCACGATCAAAACCAGCAGCGGCGCGACCGAAACTGCCGTGTAGTAAGACAAGGCAGCCGCCAGCTGCGAGGCATCATCTTCAATCCATTCTGTGACCGCCTCTTTGAGCATCTGCCAAAGTGAAGCACGACTGTCACCAGCCGCACGGGGGACTATCTTGCTGCTATCTGCTGTATCTGGCCGGGTTGTCACACGCTACTCCTGGTTGATTGCTTCGTACTCGGGCATCTGATAGATTATTGCCTGAATCATCTGAGCCGAGCATAACAAAGCTGGAACAACGCGAGTAGGTATCGGTGCCCAATCAGCGGATAGAAGTTGGATATAAGTTTGCCCGGCCTGCTGATGAGGCGCTCGCCGGTCTGGATGTGGGGCGTGGACGGAGGTGGAAGGATTGTAAATTGGCCACAGGTGATAAATGGGCGAGCTGCTGAGCATCGCTCCTCTCACGGTGCGGCCTTGTACCAAAAGCTATGAAATAAAAAGTCCGAGTCAGCAACCTGATAGCTCAGGCACCAACTCGGACTTTCTACACATTTCGGTAAGAGAATGACCCTCACCTTTGAGTCGGGGAGAGAGGATTCGAACCTCCGACCTCTTCGACCCGAACGAAGCGCGCTACCAAGCTGCGCTACTCCCCGTCCTTTTTGTGCTCATCTCAAAATCTCTGTGCCTTCCTGGTTGTGTTGACAGAGCATTCACAAGCCACAACCGATTTTGAGATGATCTCCGACAGAGTTATTTTACCGCGGCTCGCCGTGAATGACAAATCTGCACACCAGACAATGGCGGATCGTCCTGCCGGTTTGCGCATGCCAGTTCGGCGCTGTACCCGATGGGGAAGAAAAGACACTTTGCAGCCATCGGGAGCTGTGCTATAATCCTCCTACCTCAGGACGTAAGGGCTGGATGGACAGCGTGGCATCCGCTGATGCAGCCCGTTCCATTCCAGAGAGGTGTGTAGAGCAGCGGGAGACAAATAATGATTGAGGTTAAGATCGAAAGCGTGCGGGTCAGTCTGATGTCGCAAAATCGTGTGGTGGTGCTGCGCGAAGAAGGCGGCCAACGACTGATTCCAATTTGGATTGGGCCGTATGAGGCCGATGCCATTACCCTTCAATTGCAGGGCATGGAGGTGCCACGACCACTCACCCATGATCTGCTAAAAAATGTGATCGAAACCCTGGGTGCTGAAGTGATACACATCATCATCAGTGGTTTAGAGAAAAATACCTATTTTGCCCGCATCGTGCTTGATGTCGATGGGGACACGATGGAGATCGATAGCCGACCGAGCGATGCAATCGCGCTGGCCGTGCGCACCAGTGCGCCGATCTACGTGGCCGACGAGGTCATGGAACACGCGGGGATGCAACCTGAAGAAGAGTTGGATCTGGGCATGGCCGCGGCCTCCCCCGAGCTGAACGAGCCCGAAGATGGCAGCCCCGAAGATCTCGGTGCGTTCAAGGATTTTGTCGAAGGCTTGGATCTGGATAAGTTACTCGGGAATTGAGTTCGCTGTTGGTAAGTAGTATGCTTACCCACAAATGGTTGGTCTGAGTTAGGCGCATAGAACGGCGATGCTGCTGCGGCGGCTTCGCCGTTTTTTCACCTTTGTTGGTCTGGCTCTGCTTAAAATTAAAAATTGCGCGTAAGAATGGTTTGGTGGTAATGAGTGATTTAGAGATTCCCGCTAAGAGCATTCCAGCGAATCTGGAAGCTGAACGGGCAGTGTTGGGCTCGCTGATGATCGACCCCGACGCGATCATCAAAGTGGCGAGCTTTTTGCGCGCTGAAGATTTTTATCGCGAACGGCATGGCTGGCTCTATGCCGCGATGCTGACGCTCAACGAGCGCCGCGAACCGTTGGACTTCGTCACCATCGCCGATGAGTTGGAACGACGTTCGCAACTGGAAGAGATCGGCGGGCCAGCCTTTCTCACCGACCTGATCAGCAACACGCCCACCGCGCTCTTCATCGACCACTACGCGCGGATCGTGGAGCGGGCCGCGGTGCTGCGCCGCTTGATCAGCGCTGCTGGCAAGATCGCCGAACTGGCTTACGACGAGAGCCAAGAGGTCGATGATGTGATCGACCGCGCCGAGCAGATTATCCTCGGGGTTAGCGAGAGCCGCATTCACCGCGACCTGATGCCGGTCTCTGCCATCATGACGACGGTGGTGGATCGGATCGACTTTCTCTCGCGCAACCAGGGCCAGTTGATGGGTGTGCCCACGGGCTTTACCATGTTGGATCGGCTGCTCGGTGGCTTGCAGAAGAGTGACCTGATCATTCTGGCGGGGCGGCCCGGTATGGGCAAGAGTAGTTTTGCGCTCAGCATTGCCCAAAATGCTGCCAAACAATTTGGAGCCCGTGTCGCCGTTTTCAGCCTCGAAATGAGCAGCGACCAATTGGTGCAACGTTTGCTCTCGATGGAAACGGGCATCGATAGCCATCGGCTGCGGCTCGGCGCGGTGCAGGAAGATGAATGGCCGATTTTGCTCGAGGCCGCCAATATGCTGGCCGGCACCAACATCTTTATGGATGATACGCCCGCGGTCAGCGTGACTGAGATCCGCACCAAAGCGCGGCGGCTCTACGCCGAGCATGGGCTGGACATGATCATGATCGACTACATGCAGTTGATGACCGGCCAGGGGGGCGGGCGCAACGATAACCGCCAACAAGAGATCAGCTATATCAGCCGGTCGCTCAAGGCGCTGGCGCGTGAACTCAATGTGCCGGTCCTGGCGCTCAGCCAGCTGAGCCGCGCGGTGGAAGCCCGGGCGGACAAGCGCCCTATGCTCTCGGACTTGCGCGAAAGTGGGAGCATCGAACAAGATGCTGATCTGGTCTTGTTTATCTATCGCGAAGATTATTACATCGAAGAGACCGACCGCCAGAATATCGCCGATGTGCTGGTGGCCAAACATCGTCACGGTGCTACTGGCACGGTCAGCCTCTATTTCCGCAAGGAACTGACCCAATTCCGGGATCTGGAAATCCAGCGCACGGAATTGGATTATTAACCAGCCGGATGGTTATGTGAAGCACAGGAACAGCCTGAGAAACCGCAGATTTCCCAGATTGACACAGATTTCTGGCTTTTCTTTTGTAGAATCTGCGCGGATCTGCGTAATCTGTGGTTAAGTTGTTGAAGAAGTTTCTAGGTTTCAGTGAGGAGAGTTGGTCGTTGATGAGTGTGAATTCGCCCGGCTTTATCGGGTTTCCCGATGCCAGGATGAAGTCGGTAGTGATCCCCGATTATTTTTTCAGCGAGCTGTTGCCGCAGATCGACGACTTGGCCGAGCTCAAGTTAACGTTGCACTGTTTCTGGCTGCTCAATGAACAAAGCGGCGAGCTGCGTTATCTGCGCGGGGTGGATCTGCGTGAGGATGCGCTCTTGTTACGCAGCCTGGGCTTGCACAATGAGTTGCGCACGCCCGAAGCCATGCTCGAAGATGCGTTGCAGCGCGTCGTGGCCCGCAACACCCTGCTCAAACTGGAGATCGAAACCGATGGCACGGACGAACAGGGCGAGCCCAGCGTCCAGGTCGAAGATTGGTATTTCATCAACACCGTCAAAGGCCGCCAGACTCTGGCGCTGATCCGCCAGGGCAAGTTCAAGGAATTGCACGCCGCGATCCCCGACGAGGCTCGCCTGCGCGTGGAACGCCCCAATCTCTTTGTGCTCTACGAACAAAATATTGGCTTATTGACCCCGCTGCTCGCCGATCAATTGCGCGATCTGGAAAAGAGCTATCCCCCCGCGTGGATCATAGAAGCCTTTGAGATTGCGGTCAGCCGCAACAAGCGCCATTTACGATATATTCAAAGTATTCTGAAACGGTGGGAAACCGAAGGGAAGGAGGGCGAAAGCCATGAAGAGTCTGGCCCAGATAGTGAAGCCAAGCGGCGACGCAGTTACCTTCCCGATGAATTCTCCGACATCATCCTCGGCTGAGCCGCGGGCAAAAGCAGCCATGAACAGCCCGCACGCGCTCCGCCTGGACTCGACCCAGCCCGAACCCTGCTCGGTCTGTGGTGGGGTTGGCTACATTGTGCCCGATCTGCCGCTGGGCCATCCCGATTTTGGCAAGGCTGTGCCCTGTCGTTGTCGGCAACAGGTGCGGCTGGAACGACGGCTGCGCAACTTCCAGCGAATTGGCAATCTGGAGGTATTGCGACGCCTGACCTTCGAGAACTTTATCGCCGAGCCGGGCCACTACGCGGTCGAACATCAACACAATTTGCGCCGGGCCTACGAAACCTGTACGCACTATGCACAGGAGCCCGAAGGCTGGCTCTTGCTGACTGGGGTCTATGGCTGTGGCAAAACGCATCTGGCCGCGGCCATTGCCAACGCGCGCTTGGATCTGGGTGAACCGGTCTTGTTTATGGTCGTGCCAGACCTGCTCGACCATCTGCGCACGACCTATCGCCCGGAGAGCGAGATCGCCTACGATGATCTGTTCGAGGAGCTGCGCAACACGCCGCTTTTGGTCCTGGACGACCTGGGTTCGCAGAGTACAACTCCGTGGGCGCAGGAGAAGCTCTTTCAACTGCTCAATCATCGCTATAATGCCCAGTTGCCGACGGTGATCACCACCAATCAGCGCCTGGAGGAGATGGAGCCGCGGCTGCGCAGTCGCCTGCTGGATCAACGCCTGATCACCCATTTTGTGATCACCGCGCCAGATTTTCGGGCGGGCAGCAATCCATTGCAGAGTGATCTCAGCTCGCTCAACCTGCATCAAGAGCAGACCTTTGCCAATTTTGACGCTCGCCGGGCCGACCTGAGCGCCGAGGAGCGTATGAACTTGCAGGAAGTTTACGAGACCTGCCGGGCCTATGCGCAGGATCCAAAGGGCTGGCTGGTCCTGGCCGGTGTCAACGGTTCTGGCAAAACCCACCTTGCCGCGGCCATTGCCAACGATCTGGTCAGCCGTCAGCGGCACGAAGCGATGTTCATCGTCACGCCGGACTTGCTCGACCATTTGCGCGCGGCCTTTAGCCCGCAGGCAGCCACGTCGTATGACCGCCGCTTCGACGAGATCAAAAATACCCCGCTGCTGATTTTGGATGATCTCGGCACCGAGAGTGCAACGCCCTGGGCCAAAGAGAAGCTCTATCAGCTGTTCAACTATCGCTATAACGCCCAATTGCCCACGGTGATCACCACCACCACCGAGCCAAAGAAGATCGAGCCGTGGTTGCGCAGCCGCATGTTTGATGTGCGCCGCTGCCGATTTTGTGGCATCATTGCGCCCGGTTATCGCGGCAGCCGAGCCCCCACCGCGTACGAAGGGATGCCACGTCCCCGCCGCAAGGCATAACCAGACTGGGCTTGGGGAACCATTCGGGCGGTTTGGCCGTCCTAACGCGCATATGCTATACTCTGCACGCAAATTTAGCGCCGTACCGCTGGTCATCAACGACCAGAAGCCTGTCCTGAAAAGGGGTGCGGTGCCCGGTTCTAGCCTACCCGCTACACTGGACGCAGAATTTCAGACTGGAAACCAGAAACCATCTCAAAATCGGTTGTAGCTCATGAGGTCTCCGTCCCCATGCCCGGTGAGACAAGTGATTTTGAGATACATAGTGAGATGGATGAGGAGGATTGTCATCGCCGGTGGTAGCCATTGCGCATAGACACACGACCTACGCAGCGCTGATGATCTTCAGGAAAAATAGCTTGATTCCTGAATAGGCTTTCAGGCAGGGCTTGCGTACGTCCTATAGATACATGGACACGGAGTGACAAGACTTATGAGGACTCGACGAACTACCCCATTGCTTCCCTTGTTAGGTGTGATCATCCTACTGCTGAGCGGCTGCGTGATGCCCGCTGCTCAGCCGCCGGAGCCGACCCGCACGCCCCCGCCAACCTTTACGCCGACCGTGGAACAGGCCCCGCCCGAGGTTGACCCGAATGCAGCGGCTACGGCCCAGGCATTAGCCACGACCCAGCCGCTTGAACCACCGCCTGCTGAGAATCAACCCCCAGCAGAAGGGGGCGAGGCCGCGCCGCCCGCGGCGGAAGTGATCACCGAGACGCAACCTGCGGATCCACCAACGCCCGAACCAACGCCCACGCCGCAAGCCGCCGAAGTGGTGATCAATAGCGCCATCAACATTCGCCAGGGGCCGGGCACCAATTACAACGTGATCGGTGCTGCCCAGCAGGGACAGCGCTTCCCGGTGACGGGCAAAAATCAGGCCGGTGACTGGTGGCAGATCAATTACAACGGACAGGCCGGTTGGGTCTTTGGCCAGTTGGTGACTCCACAAAATACCGGCGCGGTACCAGTGGCCCAGAATATTCCCGCGGCCCCGCCGCCCCCACCCCCGACCAATACGCCGGTTCCGCCGCCAGCCGCGCCACCGCCCGCTGAACAACCCCCAGCTGAGCAACCAGCGGAAGAGCAGCCCGCGCCTCCGCCCCCGGCAGACAATCAGAATTACCCGTTCCAGTTGGTCAACACCGAACGGTGTGATCCGAACGAGGGTTTCACCTACTTCAATGGGTTTGTGCGTTACAAAGATAACTCGCCGCGCAATGGCGTTTGTGTCCACATTGCCTACTATGGTCCTCGCAATACCAAATGTTCGGGTTGTGACGGGGTCGGTGATGGGGTGTGGGGCTTTTCGCCCTTTGGTGGGCCTGCCCCCGCTGGTACTACCGTGGAAATCTATGTGGTCACCTGCCCCGGCCCGATGCCAATTGGTGGTCAGACCGAAGGTTCTGGCTTTGGCGACTTGACGCCCCAATCGCCCAAGTGGGTACACACCGTGCAAGCAAGCGAACAATGTACCGGCATCACCTTTGTGGGGGACTAAGAGTTTGCCAAGTGTCAAACGTCGCTTGCCCATTGACTCGTGACGTTTGACGCCACAAAATTTATGGTTAGCCGCTTCCGTCCAGCCCTCCGCCAAACGTTGATCCTCTGGCTCAGCCTGCTCATTGTGAGCGGGCTGGCTTTTTTCGTGCTCCAATCTTCTGCGGTGCGTACGTGGTTGTGGCAGCAAACCGGTGAGGAAGCCTTTTTCGCCCAAGTCAAAGGCTTGACCGACCTCGCCTCGGACCAGGTGCGGCCCCGCTTGTCCCTGGCCGCGACCATCCCGATGGCCCACGTTGATCTGAATCCGTTCGCGGTCAATGTCTTTCTGGAACAGGAAGCAGAAGCCAGCAAACGTGAATTGGCCGTGCAGATGGCCGCCGAGGCCGGTTTTGGCTGGTTGCGCCAGGAATTCCCCTGGGAGGATATTGAAATCCATGGCAAGGGGGATTTTGAAGATCGGCGCCACGAGCCCTACCGCTCGGCCTGGGACAAGTATGATCACATCGTCACCCTGGCCGCTCAGTACGATCTCGGATTGATCGTGCGGCTCAGCAATCCCCCGGAATGGACGCGCACCCTGACCGATACGGTGGGCACCTATGCCCCGCCCGACGATCCGCAGGATTTTGCGGACTTTGCCGCGCAGGTGGCTCAACGGTATGGGGAGCAAGTCCGCTATTACCAATTGTGGAATGAGCCCAACGTCTATCCCGAGTGGGGCACGTACCCAATCAACCCGGAAGCGTATGCCGAATTGTTGCGCGCCGGGGCTCAAGCCGTGCGCGCGGCTGATCCCGACGCGGTTATTCTGCTGGGCGCGCTGGCCGGGACGATCGACCTGCAGCCGAATGCGCCGCCCCCCACCAACAGCCTGAACGATCTGCTCTTCCTGCAGCGTCTCTACGCCGCCGGAGCCGCCGCGGACTTTGATATTGTCACCGTACAGGGGTATGGGCTCTATAGTGGCCCCACCGACCGGCGGATGCACCCCCGCGTGATCAATATCAGCCGTCACCAGTTCATCCGCGATCTGATGGTAAAAAATGGCGATGCTCACAAACCAATTTGGATCGCGGAAATGAATTGGAATGCCGCGCCAGAGGATGTGGAGCCCCGCTATGGGCGGGTTTCGCTGGAGCAGCAGGCGCGCTATCTCCCCCTCGCCTATCAGCGAATTGACCATGAATGGCCGTGGATCGGGGTGGCCGCGACCTGGTACCTCAAGCGCGCCACCGATGAATGGCTGGTCAACGGTCAGCCCGAAGCTTACTTCCAATTGTTGGCGCCCGACTTCAGCCCGCAGCCAGTCTACGAAGCGTTCAAAGCCTACACGACTGACCAATCAGCCCCATCACCATGAGCAGACGAATAGCGGCGTTGCCTGCCTTGGGGGTGATCGCCTTGCTGTTCCTGGCAGCTTGGTTGCGTTTCTATCACCTGGATGGCTCCAGCCTCTGGAGCGATGAGGGCAATACCTGGGCGCTGCTCGCCCGCGGCTGGGGCGAGATTGCCACTGCTGCCGCGGCGGACATCCATCCGCCCGGTTATTATTGGCTGCTCAAAGCGTGGACTTGGCTCGTCGGCCCCACAGCCTGGGGGATGCGCAGCTTTTCGGCGCTGCTCGGTGTAGCGCTGGTTTGGGTGATCTATCAACTGGGCCGCGAGAGCGAAACACTCTTCTTTGACACTCGTCGTGGCTGGCTCGCATTCACAGCCGGGCTGGTGGCCGCACTCAACCCCTTTCAGATCCACTACAGCCAGGAAGCGCGCATGTATCTGCTGCTGGCAGTGGCGAGCGCGGGGCTGGCCTGGGCTACCTTCCGCTTGAGTCGCCAGCCGCGCTGGGGCTGGGCCGCGCTGATCTACCTGGGGGCTGGGCTGATCGGCCTCTGGACCCATTACAGCTTCCCGATTGTGATTGCAGCATTGGGGCTGGGCTATTTCGGCACCTTGTGGTTGCAACATCGCTTAACCTGGCCGCGGTTGCGCGCGTTTATGCTGCTCAACGGGCTGCTGGGGATCGGCTTTCTGCCCTGGCTGCCCACCGCGGTGACGCGTGTCCTGGCCTGGCCCAAAGGCGGGCTCGCGGTCGATGCACTTTCCGCCCTCACCCTGACTGGGCAGACGCTGCTGTTTGGCCCGGCGCGTACCCTGCCGGATCCGCTGTGGCCGTGGTTGCTGCTGGCTGGGATTTGGCCGCTCGTGGGCTTGTGGCTGATCCGCCGCACGCCGCAAGCCCTGATTTTGGCGCTCTGGCTCATCGCACCAGTTGGGCTGATGCTTGGGTTGGGGCTTTTTAGCGATGCCTTTCTCAAGTTTTTGCTGATCGCGTCGCCGGCCTGGTGTTTGGCCGTGGCCATGCCTGTGCAGGCAATCCGCGACCGCTTGCGCCCGGTAGGGGTGATCGCCACCGCAGGGGCAGCCGTGGCGTTGGCGATGCTCGTCTTGCCCACCTATTATCAGGACCCGGCGGCGCGCGATAATTATGCCGGGGTGGCACGTTATGTGCAGGCGATTGGCGACCCTGCCCAGGATCTGGTGATCCTCAACGCGCCCGGCCAGCAGGAAGTTTGGGCCTATTATGATCCCGGCTTGCCCGTGTTGGCGCTGCCCCAGCAACGCCCCCCAGACCCCGCCGCGACCGTGGCGCTGCTCGCGGATCAGGTGGCGGGGCGGCGGCAGATCTTTGCGCTCTTCTGGGCCACCGACGAGGCCGACCCCGAGCAGCTGGTCGAACGCTGGTTGGATCAACACACCTTTCAAGCGCTGGAAAGCTGGCAAGGCAATTTGCGCTTTGTCACTTACCATCAGCCGCCCGCCTTGACTTGCCAGGCGTTGGAACCAGCCCCGCGCTTTGGCGAGGCGATCCATTTGCTAGAAAGCTGCCGAGCAACTGCGCCAGAACCGCTCGTCCCTGGCGAGTCCGCGATGATTGGCTTGCGCTGGCAGACCGAACAACCCCTGGCCACACGCTATCAAGTGACGGTGCAGTTATTGGATGGGCGAAACCAGGTGATCGCGCAGCGCGATGGTGAGCCGAGCGGGGGAGCCGCGCCGTCCGATAGCTGGCCGGTCGATTCCCTTGTAACGGACAATCATGGCCTGTGGATTCCGTTTGGCACACCGCCCGGTGACTATCGCCTCATCGTCGCGCTGTACGACCCGCTCAGCGGCGAACGTCTGTTGGTCGATCAGGCCGATCATCTGGAGTTGGCGCCCATCACTGTGGCCCCAGCGCCAGGCCCACCACCGATTGCTATCCTGCCCCTGCAACAACGTGTGGATCGCTTGCTAGGCCCGGTGCGCCTGCTCGGGTATGCGCAACATCGCAAGGGATTTGCCCATGCTCCAGAGACACCCCTTGCCCCTGGGGATCTCGTCCACTGGACACTCTACTGGCAAGCGCCGGATCCGCTGCCGCCGGATTGGCCACAGGATCTAACCGTGACGCTGCGGTTGGGGGATGAAACTGTGACTGCGCCGCTCGCGGGGGGCAGCTACCCGACTGGGGAATGGCGGGCCGGCGAACTTGTGCGTGGCGAGTTTGATCTGCGCTACCCTGGCACAGCGGCCTCCCCCCAACTTTCGGTGGACACACAAACGCTGCGCTTGTCCCCGTTGCCGCGCTAAGCAAAACAGCGAATTTACGGTTCTTCCCTGAACTGACTGGATCCAGGCGAGGCGTTCTCCGCTCGTGCCTCCCAGTCGGCAAGTGCCTGATCCACGGCTGTGGGCGTGGTCAACGTGCGCACAACCCGCAAATAATCCGCCAGCGTCGGGATCAGGGCGCGCAGTCGTTCGAGCTTGGGGCCAAGCGGACTGCTGCTGGCCGGTCCGGTGCCATAACTGCCATGAAAGGCAAAAAAGGCCTGATTGAGTACGCGCAGGGCATAACCATTGGCCCGAAAACGTTCTTGCCGCAGGGCCATATACCGCTCGGCCTCGGTGACTTTACCCTGCGCCAGGAATTGATCTACCCCGATGCGCGTCAAACGCATCTCTTTGCGATAATCAAACCGTGGTGGCGCTGATGCAGTTTCCTCATTCGCCATTGGCTCGACTGGCGGCGGCACTTCGCTGGGGTAAAAACGCCGCAGGACCTGGTCGCCAATCTCATTGCCGACGATCTCGGCGATTGTTTCATTGATGATGATATTCTCGCTGCTGCTGCCATAAGTAAACCCCAGCGGGAAAAAGGTCAGATAATTGTGGACCCACTCATGGGCTACCGTGCTCAAAATCCACGCGAGCGAAGCATCATCAACCACCATGCTTGGGTAGGCCCCTAGCCCACCGATGTTGGTGATGTAGGCGCTGATTCCGGGCTGTTCGTGCATCCTGGCCTCGGCCTGGCGGATGGCTTGTGGGTCGATCGTGGCGCTCAGCATTTGGCTGTAGCTGGTTTCGATCCGGCTGCGCGGGCTGACAACCAATTTTTTGGGCGGCTCGACAAAAGCAAACTTGACCGGTGGCAAAACAATATCCCCCCAAGCCAACCCGGCCTCGGCCAGGATCGTGGCAACCTGCCGCTCGATGATCTGCTCGACCGCGGCGCGTTCCGCCAGCTGCTGATGCCGCAAGGTTGTCACTTCGGCTTGCAACGATGTGATCTCGCTGGCGGGCTCGGCGGTCGCTGGGCTCACCAGGCGGCTGATCTCGGTTTCGAGCTGGCGGATGTGCTGGGCGCGCGCAATGTGCTCGACGACAAACGTGGCTTGGGCGGCTGGTGCAACCTGTTGCGCAGGTTGGAAGATGGCCGCTCGTCCTTTGGCACTCAAGGCACTCGCTTCCCAGTGCAGCAGATCAAACTCATGCCCCGAAACGGCCCAGCGAATGTGACGGATCAGCACTTCTTCGGCGTTGAGGGCACTGCCCCCAGCCAACCAGGCCACCAATACAAGGAGGCCCAATAAGCGGCTCAACCGCCAACTGGCTCGCCACTTGGGATGCCGCCGCGCGCCTTCAGCTGCTTGCAAGGACGGTGCCAACTCCATTGAAGGGGGGTGGGTTTCATGCAAATTCATAAGTCTACTGGTATAATGGCCGCTCAATTCCAAGGTGGGCAAAGTTTCTGTGCGCGGCATGGTCAATTCGGATTGTACTGAAAAATGGCGCAGTCAGCAGGAACCATGCTTGCCATCTGAGTAAGTTGCGCAACGACTTTCTCGCTGAACAGAAATGATAGAAGTTAGCCGATGGCCAAAATGGACATTGCGCCGCGCGCATCGCTGGATGAGTTTATCCAACGGATGCCCAAGGCGGAAATTCACATTCATCTGGAAGGGGCGATCCAGCCGCAGACATTGCTCACATTGGCGCGGCAGCAGAATCGCCTCGCCGACCTTCCCGCTACCGACCTGGCAGGCCTGCAACGTTGGTTTACCTTTACCGATTTCCCCCATTTTGTGCAGATCTATTTGCTGATCTCCGATCTGTTGCGCACGCCAGAAGATTTCGCCGAGATCGTCTATGCCTGTGGCGCAGAGATGGCCCGGCAAAATATCCTCTATCGCGAAGTAACCTTCACGCCCTTCACCCATACCGATCTGCAACGCAAAGGCCTGACCATTGCCGATCTGTTTGAGGGTTTGGAGGCAGGCCGTCAACGGGCCCGCCGCGAATTTGGCGTCGAGATCTGCTGGGTCTTTGATATCCCGCGCAATGCCAGCTTCCGCGGCACCTCCTACGATCCCTATCCCGCTGAGCGCACTTTGGCGTATGCACTGGCCGGACAAGCCCAGGGCGTGGTTGGTTTTGGTTTGGGGGGCTACGAAGTGAGCGCGCCGCCCAAGCCATTTGCCCACGCTTTTGACGCCGCGCGGGCCGCGGGGTTGATCAGTGTGCCCCACGCCGGCGAGACGCTGGGGCCGGAGAGCATCTGGCCTTGTCTGCGCGATCTGCACGCTGCACGTATTGGGCATGGCGTGCGCGCCATCGAGGATCCCCATCTGCTGGTCGAATTGAAAGAGCGCCAGACCGTATTGGAGATCAACCCGACCAGCAACATTTGCCTGCATGTGTATCGGCGCTGGGCCGAACATCCCTTGCCCCATCTTGACCGCATGGGGCTGTGCGTAACGGTGAATAGTGATGATCCGCCGCTTTTTAACACGACCCTGTGTGACGAGTATGCCGGTTTGGTGCGCGAATTTGGCTATCAAGAGGCCGATTTGGTGCGTATTGCCCGCAACGCTTTTGTTGCCAGTGCTGCCCCGGCCCCGCGGAAAGGCGAACTTTTGCAGAAATTTGACGCGTGGGTCGCGGCCCAGGAGTTGGGCTGATGCTCTATCTGGTGGCGACGCCGATTGGCAATCTGGGGGATATTACGCTGCGCGCGCTCGAAACCTTGCGCGCGGTCGATCTGATCGCCAGCGAGGATACGCGCAAGACCGGCATCCTGCTCAAACATTTTGAGATCCACAAGCCGCAACTGGCTTTTCACGAACATAACGAAGCCCAGGCTGGCGAGCGTATCTTCGGGCTGCTACGCCAAGGCAAGAGCGTGGCTGTGGTCACCGATGCAGGCACCCCGGGGATTGCCGACCCGGGCTTTACACTCGTGCGGCGAGCCATTCAGGAGGATGTCCCCACGACGATGATCCCCGGCCCCACCGGGCTGATCATGGCCCTGGTGCTTTCGGGCTTGCCGCTGCACAGCTTCACCTTCCGTGGTTTCCCGCCCCGCAAAAGCGGGGCGCGCCAACGTTTTTTGGCGGTTGATCAACACTCACCGCACACCCTGATCTTTTACGAAAGTCCCTATCGCCTGGCCGCGTTCCTGGCCGATGCGCTGGCTGTCTATGGCGATCGCCCCGCCGCGCTGGCGAATGATCTCACCAAACACTTTGAACAGGTGATCCGTGAGCCGCTCTCACAGTTGGTGGCGCGGATGGCAACGACAACGCTCAAAGGGGAATATATCGTCGTGATCGGTGGCGCGGGGACTGCAATCGAACCGCAAGCCGACGAGCCATCAACCGCAGATGCCTGAGCGAACCAGGAAACTGTTTTGCTTTAATATCCGCGGATGCCAATCATTTTTTGTGTTTGATTTTAGCCAGACCTGTTTCCAATTTTCCTGCTGATCTAGAAAGTGCTGCTGTGACCGCAACCGTAAGCCATTCTTCTCTCCGCCCAGCACGCCTGGTCAGTGCCGTGGCCAGTGTCGTCGGGCTGTGTATCCTCGGTGATTCGCTGCTCTATAGCATTCTGCCGCTCGAAGCTGATCGCTTGGGCATCCCCCTGACGTTGGTCGGTGTCTTGCTCAGCGTTAACCGGTTGATCCGCCTGGCGACCAATGGTTGGGCCAGCCTCTTGTTTGAGCGCTGGGGGCCCCGTTCCGCCTTTTTGTTCGCCTGCTGCCTCGGGATAGCGTCAACCGCGCTCTATGGGGTAAGCCGGGGGTTTCTACTATTTCTGGCGGCTCGGTTGCTCTGGGGAACAGCCTGGTCGGCCTTGCGCCAGGGTGGCTATCAAGCTGTCTGGAGCGGGGATGTCGCCCACAAAGGCCGTCTGACTGGCTTGCTGTGGGGGATCGTGCGGCTGGGCAGCGCGCTGGCCGTGTTGGCCGGGGGCTTTTTGTATGATCGCTACGGCTTTACCACCACCATCCTGATCGTGGTGGCAGCCAGCACGCTTGCCCTGCCGATTGCCTATTTTCTGCGCTGGCCGACTGAGCTAACCGCGGCTGCGCGGCAACCATTGCCAACAAACCGACCAGGGGCAGCCTCGCTCTCGCAACGGTGGCGCGGCTGGCGGCAGGATCTCGCTTCGGCGCTGGCGCATCCGGCTCCCCGGTGGCTGACGATTGCTGGCGGACTGCAATTGCTCTCGTCGAGCGTGGTGATCTCGACTTCGTCGCTGGTGCTGGCGAGTTTGGCCGGTAGCGAGCAGGCGATCAGCTGGTTGGGGGTGGCCACGGTGACTGGCTTGCTGCAAGGAACGCGCTGGCTCAGCGATATTACGGTGGGGCCTACGCTGGGCTATCTCTCGGACCGGCTTGGCCAGGCCAATTTGGCTGGCGGGCTGATTCTCATCTCGTTGATCAGTATGATCGGTTTATGGCGTCTCTCCGCGGTGGCCGCGATTGTTTGCTTGTTGATTGTCTTGCTCTGCGATAGCGGCCTCACCGTCATCCTGAATGCGGCGGCCAGTGGTGTGGCGGTTCACACCGAACGCCCCCACCTCTACATGGGGGTCTATGCCACTGCCACCGATCTTGGCTCGGCTTTGGGGCCGCTCTTTGCGCTCTCGATCGGGCAGACGATCGGTTTTTCAACGCTCTACCTGAGCATCGGCGTGCTCTGCGCCTGCGCGATCTTTTATTACCGGTATCTGACCCGCCAGCCTGCCCAGCCAGCAGCTGCATGAGGCCGGTTTTGCCGACGGATCGTTTGCGTGGTTGGCACATGCCCGCGTCATGCGCTACAATACTATAAAACTTACGCAAGCCTTGAGCGGATCTGTAGGTACGACGAGGCTGTTTCTGCTGATGAATCATCGGCGCTGCGTAAGTCGTGAACTATAAAACTTACGCAAGCCTTGAGCGGATCTATCGTTCGTTGCGACGAGGCTGTTTCTGCTGATGAATCATCGGCGCTGCGTAAGCTTAAACCGGAACGATAATCGAATATTTTTGGATTGAGGCGTACGGTATGCGATTATTGGCGCCCAATTCCGCCATTGAAAGCGCATACTCGTTGCAACCTGGGCAGCCCATTATGCAGGCTTGAAGCCCATGGGCCGTTTTTGAACCTGACAACTATTGTTGTGTAAGGCGTCACTGGGTTGGGCGACTGCCATGCGCGCTGAGCGAAAGAAACCATCATGAGTGGATTTATCCTGCCAGGCCAAGAAGACAAACCCGCGTCCGATATGAAGATCGAGTTGCCCGGTGGCTTCTCCAATCGGCGGCGCGAACAAGAGAAGACGCCCGACGTCCCGGCTGTCGAAACCCCTGCTACGCCCCCGGCGAGCCCCGCAGCTGCCGAATCCGCGGCTCCGGCTGGGCAACCTATGCCCGATTTCCTCTTCCCGCCCACCCCGGTGCAGATCCGCTGCCCAAATTGTGGCAACACCTATGCTGTGCCGCTCTTTAGTATTATCGATTTGGGCGTCAACCCCGAGTTGAAAGGGCCGCTGCTCAGCGGGCAGATCCACATTGCTGCCTGCCAGAAATGTGGGGCTGGTGGGCCGCTCAGTGCTCCGTTGCTGGTGCACGAACCTGACCATCAATTCCTGGGGGTCTTTGCCCCCATGCAGGGTCAGACTGTGGATCTGCAGCAACAAAAAGCGATTGGCGACTTGACCCAGACGCTGATGCGCAAGCTGCCCCAGGAAGGCCGCAAGGGCTATCTGCTCCAGCCCAAACAATTTGTCGATTGGAATCAATTTGTAGAGACGCTCTGGGGCTTTGAAGGAGTAACGCCCGAAATGCTGCGCCGTCAGCGCAATCAGAGCGAACTATTGCAGAGCTTGATGGGGCTGGCAAACGACCGCAAAGCCATGGAAATCGCCTTGCAGCAGCGCGGAGCTGAACTGGTGGACCGCGACTTCTTCGCCTTGCTGGATCGGTTCATCATGATGGCGAGCAACCAGGGCCAAAATCCCGAACCGTTCGTCAATCTGCGTACCCAGTTGCTCGACATGACCGAGGCCGGTCGGGAGATCAAAGCCCGCCAGGAAAGAGTGCGCGCCGTTTTGCAGGGGTTGGGCGCAAATACCACCCGCGAACAAGTGTTGGAACGGCTTCTGGTTACCCGGCAAGAAGACGACGGCCAGGAATTGCTGCCTGCGCTCGTGGCTGCCCTCGCGCCGCTGCTCGATTATCAGTTCCTCATGCTGATTACCCAGCGCCTGGAAGAAGCCAACGAAGAACAGACGCGTCAGCATCTCGAAGAGGTGCGCCAATTGGTCCTCACCATTCAAGAACAGCAGCAGCAGGCGCAACAGGCAATGCTGCAACAAGTGCAGCAGATCCTGCAGCAAGTGTTGCAGGCGCCTGATATGAAGGAGGCGCTGCGCCAATTTGGCGATTATATCGACGAAACCTTCCTGGCAATTTTGGCGAGCAATATTCAGGCCGCTCAACGCAACAATTCGACCGCAGCTGCCCGGCGTTTGCAACAAGTGTACGAAGCCGCGGTTGGGATTGTGCAAGAGAATATGCCCGACGAGATGCGGCTGATCAACGAGCTGCTGAGCGCACCCGACAAGGCGGCCCTGAATCGTCTCCTGCAAGAAAATCGTCCCAAATTGAGCAAGGAATTTGTCTCCTCGCTCAAAGTGCTGGAGACCGACATGCGGGACAACAACCGTGGCGAATTGGCCGATCGCATCAAGGCATTGCGGGCCCAGATCACGTTGATGGTTTGATGGCCATAGCTCACAATCCTGCTATCCTGCTGAATGCGAACTGCCATGTCTGACGCGACCGCCGCTGGCCTCAAGGCCGAAATTGTGACGACCGGAACCGAAATCTTACTCGGTGAGATTGTCGATACCAACGCCGCCTGGATCGCCCAGCAATTGCGCGAAGCGGGCGTCAATCTCTATTTCAAGACCACTGTAGGGGACAACGAGGCGCGCATCCGCTCGGTGCTGGCATTGGGCATGAGCCGCAGCGATGTGATCATCTGTAGCGGTGGGCTTGGCCCCACGGTGGATGATGTCACGCGCCAGGCAATTGCCAACGTGGCCGGGCGCCCCCTGATCCTGCACGAGGAAGCGTTGGTCACCCTTAAGGAGCGTTTTGCCCGCTTCGGTGTGCAGATGACCGACAACAACCTCCAGCAGGTGTACATCCCCGAAGGCGCGTTGTTGATCCCCAACCCTGTTGGGACCGCGCCTGGCTTTATTGTCGAGACAGCCACTTGTGCGATCATCGCTTTGCCCGGTGTGCCCCGCGAAATGAAACATCTGATGACCGAGACGGTGCTGCCCTATCTGCGCGCCCGCGCGGGCCATAGCGGCATCATCCGGCGGCGTGTCCTGCGCACGATTGGCATCGGCGAGAGTTTGATCGACGCGAGCTTGGGCGAATTGTTGCACGCGGCCAACCCGACCATTGGCCTGGCTGCCCATACCGGTCAGGTGGATGTGCGCATTGCCGCCCGGGCGGTCTCTGCCGAAGCCGCTGAAGTGATGCTGGATGCGCTCGAAGTTGAAGTACGCGCGCGCATTGGTCACACCATCTATAGCACAACGCCAGGGGAAAGCTACGAAACGGTGATTGTGCGCACCATTCAACTGCGCGGCGCGACGCTTGCGCTGCTGGAGACCAATACACGCGGCACATTGGCCCAGCGATTGGCCAGCGCGGTTGCCGAGTTTGCCCCGCTCGTTGGCAATTGGGTGGCCGACCGCGACGATCTGCCCCCACCGCTCGCGACTGCGCTGCTGGATGCTGCCGAGCTGGAGAGTCGCGCCCGGGCCGCCGCGGCGCTGCTTCGTCAGGAAACCGGGGCCACATATAGCCTGGTTTTGGTGGGCAGTTCTGGCGCAGATGAGGGCCTGTATGGCAAAGAGAATGGTGAAACCTGGCTCGCGCTCGCGAGCAGCCAGGGCGTTATCACCAATCATCTGCACCTGGGCGGGCAAGATGAGTATACGCTCGTGCGGATCGGCAATCAGGCGCTGAGCTTGTTGCAGCGTGCCCTGGCAACCATTTTGTGAATCATAAGTGGCGATTATTGTGTCGAGCGAGTGGTTGCTGCCCATTGCAGACAAAGTGAATGATCTAAAACAGTTGCCGCGCACCGGCTGGTTACTGGCGGGTGTGGTCGCGCCTGAATCGGTGGCTGAGCACTGCTTCGCCACTGCCTGGATCGCGCTGCTCCTGGCCGAGGCGATCAACGCCGATTGGGCTGGCCAGGGCTTGACGCAACCGCTCTCGGTGGAACGAGTGCTGCGCATTGCGCTGGTGCATGATCTGGCCGAGAGCGTCCTGACCGACCTCCCCAAACGCAGCAGCGATGTACTGGGTCGGGATGTGAAACATCAGGCGGAAGCACAGGCGTTGAACCAGCTTTTGGGCAATGCGCCGCAGCGAGCAGCCACCGTGGCTTTCTGGGCCGAGTACGATGCCAATACCACGCCCGAAGCCCGGCTTGTCCATGACGCAGACAAGCTCGAAATGGTGCACCAGGCCTTCCGCTACGAGCAACGTGGCCAGCGTAATTTACAGGAATTCTGGTACGATCATCACTGGCATTTTCCCGCAAGTGCCGCCCTGTTTGACCAACTTTTTCGGCAGCGTATTGCCCTCGCCGCTGGGGGCATGGAATCTAGGCAAGGTTGAGCAGATGGCCTTGATGCGACGAACAAACCAGGTTTGTGTGTTGTTGGGTATCGTGCTTTTGTTGCTTTTGGGGCTCAGTGCTTGTGGAGATAACGAGGCGCCGTCGGTAGCGAATGCCGCAATCCCCGCGGCCACGCCCACGCCGCTTCCGCCTACGGCTACCCCGTCGCCGACGATCACCCCCACGCCCGATATGCGCCCACCCCTGGAGCGGACGATCAACATCCTCCTGCTCGGCAGTGATCGCCGTGGCAATGCCCCCAATTGGCGCACCGATGTGATGATGATCGTCGCGGTGGATCTGGCGCAACAGCGCGTCGGGGTGATCTCGATCCCGCGGGATGTCTTTGTGGAGGGCATCCCCAATCACGATCCAAACCGGATCAACGTCGTGGATTATCTCGGCGAACAAGATGAACCGGACGGCGGTGGCCCAAAATTGTTGAGCCAATTGATCAGCGAGCACATGGGCATTCGGATCGATTATTATCTGCGCTTCGGTTTTCAGTCCTTTAGCGATGTCATCGACGCCATCGGCGGCATCGAAGTGGATGTCGATTGTCGTTACGCCGACAGCATGGCGCGGCTCTATCTCGAACCAGGCCGCCACCTGATGAATGGGGAACTGGCACTCAAGTATGTGCGCAGCCGCTACACCACGAGCGATCTGGATCGTGCCCGGCGTCAGCAACAAGTGATCTGGGCCGTGCGCCAAACCATCGTCGAGAAGAATCTGCTCCCGCGCATCCCCGCACTCTACACCGCCATTGCCGATTCGGTACAGACTGATATTGATCTGCTGACCGCGGTCCGCCTGATCCGCTTTGCGATGGCTTTAGAAGCCGAGCATGTGCATAGTGTGGTGCTGGCCCCCCCCACGCTGTTGCAATCGGGCTGGCGATTGGGCATGTCGGTCTTTCTGGCTGATTGGCCAGCGATCACCCATGCTGTACAACGGATTTTTGAGCG
Organism: uncultured Caldilineaceae bacterium; assembly: GCA_964541665.1. Classification (GTDB taxonomy): domain Bacteria; phylum Chloroflexota; class Anaerolineae; order Caldilineales; family Caldilineaceae; genus CFX5. Next base: position 100,083 of record CAZIRP010000011.1, read on the forward strand.
TGCCCCAATGACCGCGGCTGAAATGTCTGGCGCCGAGGGGCCAGGAGGGTCGGCCCGCACTTGTTATTGAGCGCGTGCCGGATGTGCTTCGGGTCCGCTCCGTACCCTGGTTACAGTTCCCGAAGCTGAGCTTGCCCAAATCGCTTGGCGCAGCATTTATGGATGGAATCTTATTTCGAGGAGTCATCGTCATGGTTTGGTTGCGCACCATCACCGCGCTTGTGCTGTTCTCTGTGATTTTTGCGCCGGTGGCACCTTTGTTTGCCGCAGGTGAGTCACCCGTTCCGCCCTTTGCTCCACATTTTCTGAGCCCGCCGCGTCAACCGCAGGTGCTCGCACCGCCACCGGTGCCCGCGGCTGGCGCGCCCAATATTCAGCCCAGCGTCGAGACCCCTATTGGCCCGGCGTTTAATTGGAGCGCCACCGAAAATTATCTGATCCTGGGCACCGATCGCCGGGGCGGTGGTGGGGGCTGGCGCACAGATACGGTGATGATTCTGGGGCTGGATCGCTCCTTGAATCGCGCCGCGGTCTTTAGCATCCCGCGTGACCTCTATGTGCAGATCCCCGAATATGGCTGGGGGCGCATCAACCAGGTGGACTATCTGGGTGAACAGCGCAATGGGTTTGGCGGCGGCCCACAGTTGATCTCTCAAGTGTTGAGCAGCACGCTCGGCATCAGCACGAATCACTGGGTGCGTCTGCAGATGGATGGCTTTGTGGACATTGTCAATGCGGTCGGTGGGGTCACGGTGCATCTGGATTGCCCATTCTACGAGCCGATCCTCAATACCACGACCAATGCCTGGAGTTATTTTGTGCTCCCCGCGGGGGATGTCAAGCTGGATGGTGAGTCGGCCTATTGGTTTGTGCGGCTGCGCTATCGCGAAAGTGATATTGGCCGCGGGCGACGTCAGCGCCAATTCCTCTGGGCCTTGCGCGACCAGATCCTCAACACCAATCTGGTGACGCGTTTCCCCGAACTGTGGAGCGCCTTTCAGAACTTTATCTCGAGTGATATGAGCTTGCCGCAGCTGATCGAATTGGCCCAGTATGGCGTCACGCTGGATTCTGCCAATGTGCGCGCTGGCGGTTTGACCCTGAGCGATCTGCAGAATTATACGACCGCGGAAGGTGCAGCCGTTTTGCGGATTGCGGATCCGGCCCGGGTGCGCAACATCGTGGAAGGGGTCTGGTCAGCGCCGGCCATGGTCGATACCAACCGGCAGGACAGCACCCGTTGCGCGCCGTTGCCGCCCGGCGTCACGGTGGAGCAGCCAGCCGAGCCTGCAGAAGCCGTCACGGAACCGGATGATCCTGCATTGGCGGCCAGCGAGAATCCAGAGTCCGCGCCCTAAGCAGGGAATACGCCAACCCCAGACATCACTTGGCCATCCACAGAGCGCGCAGAGAGATACAAAATCTGCGTTATCTGTGGATGTTTTTTTAGCCTTTGTTTGGAGAATGCAGACTGTTGCGGGTGGCCCAAAGCAGGCTGGCGCAGAGGAGCAGCAGACCGCCGTTGGTGAGGTACAAGCCCCAACTCGGCTGCACAGTGTGGCCGTACAAGGGGGCCAACTCCGGCAAGATGCGCAGAAAGCTGCGGGTGGGGAACCAAAGCGCGGCACCAGTCAGCAGGGCGCTGATCAGCAGCATGAGTCGAGCGGGCAGCAGCGCGAGGAACGGGCTTACACCAATCCCCACCAGACAGAGCAGCAGCCAGCTTGTTTGCTGTTGAAATTCGCCAGTTACCATGCGTGCCGGTGTCCAGGCCGGTGGCAACAGGTTGAGCGCGGCGATCAACGCGCTGCTCAGCGCGACGAGCCTGCATAGCCAGCGATCACGCCCCTCAAAACGAAAGGCCGCCAAACTCAAGCTCAGGCTGACCGCTAGCGGTGGCAGATAAAACCCTTCGCGCCACAACCGTAGCTGGTCATTGCGAATGGCGGGCAAAAATTTTACATATTCGCCCAAATCCACCCCGGTAATGACCAGGCCCGCCACTGAATGATTCACCCACGGCCCCCAATAGCCGATCAGAGTGATCAGCCCGGCCAGTACGATCAGCCATTTGCGCATTGATCGCTATCCTGCGCTCGGGGTTGGGTGACGCCGCGCAAGCCGAGTTGCCTGGCGAGCTTCTCCTTCGGCAAAACGGCGACGCTCCTCATCGGTTTCAAGCGCTAATCGGGGGACCGCAACTGGGCGGCGGTCTGCCCCTAATGCCACGTAGACAAAATAGGCGCTATTCGTATGGGTACGCGTCCCTTGCAGCAAATCTTCGGCCTCGACCCGCAGCTCCACTTCGATGCTTGTGCGGCCCACCCAGGTGATGCGCCCATGCACCAGCAACAAGCGCCCAAGCAGCACGGGCTGGTGAAAAGTGACACTGTCCACTGTTACAGTCACCGCGGGCCAGCGCGCGTGACGGCTGGCAATAATGCCGCCGCATTCGTCGCATAATTTAAGGATCACACCGCCGTGAACATTGCCCTGACTATTGGAATGTTCTGGCTGCATAAATTGCGTCAAGGTTAGCGCGGTTTCGCTTACCGTACGAAATTCGGTTGGATTTTGCTCCATAATTCCTCGAACAAGGTGGGTACAGGGATCACGAGCGCTACTTAGGGCAAGAGCCGTTGATAAGCGGCCAATAATTGGCGGGCGCTGCGTTCCCAGGTAAAGTTGGCCGCGTGGGCCAGGCCAGCCTGGCGCAGGTTGGCCCGTAATTCGGCATCTTGCGCCAGCCGCAGAATGCCCCCGGCAATGCTCTCGACCTCTTCGGCTTGCACATAAATTGCGCCCGGCCCCCCGGCCTCGGGCAGACAAGAATTATCCGCGGTCAATACTGGGGTGCCACAAGCCAGCGCCTCGACGATCGGAATGGCGAACCCTTCGTATAGTGCTGGGTGGGCGAAAAAATCGGCACCACTGTAGAGCGCGGGCAGATCCTCATCCGCGGCAAAGCCGATCAGATGCACCTGGTCGGCCAACCCGAGGGTTTGCACTTTGGCGAAAATTTCATCATAGAGCCAGCCTTTGCCGCCGCCAATCACCAGGTGATGGGGCAAGCGCGCGGCTTGGCGCGCCTGGTGGAAAGCTTCGATCAACCGGGCGTAGTTTTTGCGCGGCTGCAAGGTACTGAGCGCAAAGAGATAGGGCTGTTCGCCAATGCCATATTTGCGGCGCACCCTGGCCAACTGCTCTGGATCAGTCACAGGCCGAAAGTGAGCATGATCCACCGCGCCTTGCACAACGCTGATCCGCTCCGGTGGGATGGCCCACTGTTCCTGCAGATCCTTGGCGGTGTGATGGCTGTCGGCCATGACGTGGTCGGCGCGGCGCACGCTGCGCGGCACCACCACATTCAGGTAGCGCTGCAAACTGGGCATCGACGCTTCGGGGTAAAAGAGAAAGGCGAGATCGTGAACAGTGACGGCTGTCCGCCGGGCCCGATTGGGGGCAAGCACAAAATCGCAAGCGTGGAAGAGGGCCAGATCGCTCCCGACGTACCATTCAATCGGCGGCCAGGGCAGGTTGAGGCGGTGCCAGATGCGCACCAGGTTGCGTTCGCTGATTGCGGTTGCGCAGAGGGGCAGCGGGGCGCTGGCTTGTTCCGCGGGCGTGACTGGCCCGGCCACAAACAGGCGCAAGTCGTAGCCGGGGTTGAGCGCAATCAGGGCCTGCACTTGCCCCCGGATGATCCGCCCAATTCCTGCCTGTTGGCGAATCGCCGGCGTATAGTCGATGGCAATCCGCGTCATGGTTTTGGTCTACGGATCCTGAGTGGGGCGGTGGACGACGATCAAGAATGGTGCCGCGAGAGCCCACGATACGTCCACAGCCGGTTGGCGGCAAAGTTCCAGAAGAGGACAACCCCAATCGCCACCGCGAGCGCAAAATTATAACTGAGCGCGTGGGCTAGGCGCTCCTGGCTGATCATTTGCATCCAGAAGGGTTCGAGGGCGCGGTGGACCACCACAAAGACCAATTGGTTGACCATCAGGCCGATGATGCTGACGATTGCAAATTGCACGAGCTGGCGGCCAGCATGACGGGTCCGACTTTCGGGGAAGGTCCAGCGCCGATTCAGCAGGAAATTTTGGATCACAGCCGCGGAGAAGCCGAACGGATTGGCGGCTTGTTCGCTGAGACCCCCAAATTGCACCAAAATATTCAGAATGACAAAATGGGTAATCGCCCCTGCCGCGCCAACCGTGGCAAATTTGATAAACCGTTTCACTTCGATGCGGTTAGAACGGGCAAAGGCTAACGTATTTGTGATCAATGCTGACCTCGGTTATAGCTGAGAAGGCCACTGGCCTGGATGCTGGCCAGCCAGAGGGCCACATGAATCTGAATACCCTGCACGAACAGATTATCAAAAAAGTTGTGCAGACTCAAATGCAACAGAACGCCGATCACACCAATGATGAGCGCGGCAGACCAGCGATCTTTGTGCTGGTGGGCGCGATACAGGCGTTGACCGAGCCAGCCAAAAACGATGACCCAGAAGAGCAAGAAGGCCGCCAGCCCAATCAGGCCGCTTTCGCCCAAGACATTGAGGTAGATATTATGCGCGTGGCCGAGCGCTTCCTGCCAGCGCGGCAAGTTGACTTCAGGATAGACTACCGCGTAATTGCCCGGCCCAACCCCCAGCCAGGGCGAGCGTTCCCACATCCGCACGGCGGCCACCCAATGGGCCAGGCGTTCGATGATCGAAAAATTCGTATCGGTCACTGGCTGGTTTAGCACATCCCCCACGCCAAAGAAGGCGGGCAATCCCCCCAATCGCTGACTGATGCTGGGGGGTACGAGTTGCGGGCTTAAGGTGCCGACTAACCCACCAATCAAGAGCAGCAAGCCCGCGGTGACCCCAGCAAGGAGTGCCCGGCGGCTGCGTAGAAAGATCACCGCGCCGCAACCAAGCGCGGCGCCTAGCCACCCCCCGCGGCTCCAGCTAGCGCCCAGCCCAGCCGCGATCAACCCTGTCGCTGCCAGTGTGTAGCCCGCCCAAAGGCTGACATTGCGCCCAGGGCGTCGCCATAATTCGCCGATTGCCCACAGCAATAAACTCAACGCAACCGGCAAGGTCAACCCCAAATAACCAGCAAAGGGATTGGGCTGACCAAAGCTGCCACTGGCTCGCATAAAGCCACCCATGATGATAAACCAATCGGGGCCAATCCGAAAGATGAATTGGTAAAGGCCAAGCAGGGCCTGACCGAGCGCAGCGAGGATGAGTGCGGCGACGAGCCACTTCGAACCTTGGGCTGGGAGCATAGTCGGCACTACCAAAAGCACAAGCGCAACTTGCCCCCATTTTATCATTTCCAGCAGCGCTTCACCTAAATCGACCGCTTGCAATGCAGAGAGGAAGAGCGCGGTGAGCAGAGCTAGCAGCCCCCAGAGCGCCGGGCTGGATTCGAGACGCAACGAGCGGCGGCGAACCCCATCACAAAACCAGAGTGCCAGCCCGCCCGCCAACAGAAGATCGGCCAGGCTGGCGGGGCCTTGTTTGATGCTGCTGGCAACTGGCAGGCTGGCCGCGAGCAAGGGCCAGATCAACCAGGGCCAGCGCAGCAGGATCCCAGCGGCCAGCACGCCGCCCACACTGAGCAGCAGGAGCGGCCATGGCGTGAAGGCCACCCACGAGGCCAGCAACAGACCGACGGCGACCAGCACAAGCCTTGGTAGGGGAAGGTCACGGTGCCATTCTTGCCAGAACATAGGGCCAACCTTAACACGATCATCACCATCTCGGCAAGTGAATGCGGCCTTCTGCGAGGATGGTGAACCTGGGCAGAGATCAACTTATCGACGCCGCTGCCTTCAGCTTAGGCTTGCATCACTCGCTGAGCGGTGAGGTTGCTGGCAAGATTGTAAGCAACAAGGCGCGTCTTTTGTGATAAAGTGACGTCTATCCACCGAAACACGTATTTAATAAGTAACTCACATAACGGATTTGGTGCGAGAGAAGCGGTCAGCGATTTTGGTACGAATTGAACGGAGAGTTGCACCGCAATCCGCGCCGAAAGCCTCCAGGAACGGATTGTCCTGCTACCCATCTGTTCAAGCTGATCCCCGAATCCGGTAACAGGGCTTCCTGCGCACCATCACTTAAGTAAGTTAATAGTTCGAGGGGGAACTATGTCAAATTTAGTCGGTCGTTTGCCCAAAATATGGTGGATTATTGTGGTGCTGGTGAGTGGATTGGCGGGATCGATTGCCCTGGCAGCACGCACACCAGATGAATTGCCTGCCTTTCAGTTTGGCCCTCGCCTCTATTTATTGATGAGTGCTGCTGAGGATATTCCCGCGCACTTGCCCCCCACGACTGTGTTGCACGCGCATCTGCACATGGCAATGGGTGAACATTATGTCAATCGATATGTGGCCAGCGGTGGGGAAGCCGATCAGGCAGCAATGGCCGCAGCCGGTTTAACCGTGCGTTTGCTGGATGCCGATACCCGCAATCAGGTTTATTATTTTGCCGATGCCACCAACCCGAACGCCAGGCTATTGGCCGCTGAGTTTGGCGAAATTCTCCATGCGGATGCGACTGTCTTGTTGCTGGCGCTGGACCCAGCCGTAGAGCAAGCCATGCTTGAAGCCCTGCTGGCTGGGGGCGTTTCGGTCTCGGCGCTCACGGCAGATCCACTGACCCTGCAACCCAAGACACTTTTTGCGGCCAGTGCTGATCTGGTCAATCGCACCGCGCAGAGCGACCCGGTGATCGCCGGACTCTTGCCCACCATCACCGAGGAGGCACTGAGCCAGTTGATCAGCGAGTTGAGCGGCGGCCGATCGGTGGTGATCGATGGCGAGCAGACCACCATTCAGACGCGTTACACATTGGCCACCCAAATCCGCCTGAGCGAGCGCTATCTGCATCAGGCTTATCGCAATTTGGGCCTGAACCCGACCTATCATGAATGGCGTAATGGTAATTACGATGGGCGTAATGTGATTGCTGAACTGCGCGGCAAGACCCACCCTGAACGGATTTGGATCCTCGGCGGCCACTTTGATTCGATCTCGGAAAGCCCCTATACCAACGCCCCCGGCGCGGATGACAACGCCACTGGCACCGCGGCCATCTTGCTGATCGCCCAGATTTTGCGGAACTATGAATTCGAGGACACGATCCGCTTTGTGCACTTTTCGGGCGAGGAGCAAGGCCAATGGGGCAGCAAACGCTATGCTGCTGAATTGAGCCAGGCTGGGGCCGAGATTCTGGGCTTTATCAACCTGGATATGATCGGCTATGACGGTAATGGCGATCGACGCGTCGAACTGCATACCGGCCTGAGTGCCGGGTCGATTGGTCTGGGGGATGTCTTTCACCAAAATAATGTCGATTACGCGCAAGAGATGGTGATCGAACAGAAAACTACCAGCGCCAGCCGTTTTTCCGACCACTCGCCATTTTGGGATCAAGGTTACCCCGCGGTGATGCTGATCGAGGACTTTTTCGATACCGCTGCCACGGGGGATCGCGACCGCAATCCGCAATATCACCGCACAGGCGATCAGCTTTCCCTGGTCGATCTGAATTATGTTGCACGCACCGCGCGGGTGGCTCTGGCTACGGTCGCGGAATTGGCGAATCTGATCGGCGAGGTGGATCCGAATGCAACCGCCACCCCGACCATCTCTCCGAGCCCAACCTGGACGGTCACCCCATCGATTCAGGGCTGCCAGGAATTAGTCCGCAATGGCGATTTTGAGGAGAGCCTTGGCTGGCAATTTGGCACCACCCCCTACTCTGCTCGGTACACAACCGCCATCCAAACCAATGGTGCACGAGCCTTGCAGCTTGGCTTGCCCACGGGGATCGCCAATCGCCATGCGCACTCATCAGCCTTTCAGTCGATCACCATTCCGGCAGACGCAACCAGTGTGACCCTGCGCTATTGGTCCTATCTCGGTGGCACCAGCGACAGTGTGGATTATCATGAGACGCTCTTGCTTGATCCAGCCTACAATTTCCTGACGAGGGTCGAACGCAGCTTCGCGCTTGCCAAAGCGGGCGAATGGCAACAACAAAGTTTTGATCTCTCAGCCTTTGCGGGGCAGACGGTGGTGCTTTATTTCAATGTCTATAACAATGGGGCTGGCGGGCAGCAATGGCGATACATCGATCAGGTCGAGTTGGTGGCATGTGCGCCATCGTCGGAAACCCCGACGGCAACGCCAACGCTTGCGGCCACTGAGACCCCAACGCCTGTGCAAACCGCAACCGCAACGGCCACCACCACCGCCACCGCAACCGGGCCAGCACAGCCGGTGGAAACACCAACCGTGACTGCCACCGCAACCCTGGCCCCGACCGCACCCCCCGAGTGGCTAGAACTCTACCTGCCACTCATTGCATCGGACTAGTAACACTGTTTGTGTCTGTGACAGGGAAACAGGGAGAGAGGGTGCACACCCTATCTCCCCATCCCCCTACCTCCTACTTGCCAATCACGGGCAGATAGAGCTGATGCTGGAGCGGCTCGCGGATCGGCGGGGCGGGTT
>CAZIRP010000012.1:0-69236 GCA_964541665.1 uncultured Caldilineaceae bacterium
ACCGCACCTACTTGCTCGCTATTTGTGCGATCTCTATTTAATTTCTCTATAAGGTAAAGACAGGCGCGACACACGGGGGATCCATCGGTTGGCCGACTCAGCGGATTCTCACCGGTGGGTTGCCCACAGCGATATGAACTTAACCAGGAATCAACAAGGAGAATTTCCATGCCACGATTGACCAAAATCTACACCAAACGCGGGGATGATGGCACCACCGCGCTCGGCGGCGGCCAGCGCGTGGGCAAAGATTCACTGCGCGTGGAGGGCTACGGCACCATCGACGAACTCAATTCGTACCTGGGTGCGGCGCTGGCGAGCGGATTGTGTGAGCGGCTGCAGGCAGTCTTACCCGCGATCCAAAATCAACTGTTTGATCTGGGTTCGGATCTCTGTTTTGTTGAAGAGGACAAGCAGAAGTACCAATTGCCGCAGATCGAAGCGCATCATGTCACGCAGCTCGAGACGTTGATCGATGAGCTTCTGGAGGTGGTGGGCCCGCTGAAAAATTTCATCCTGCCCGGGGGCTCGATTGGGGCCGCGCAACTCCATGTGGCGCGCACCATCTGCCGCCGCGCCGAACGGCTCATCACCACCCTGGCGCGGGAAGAAGCTATTGGCGCCCAGGTTTTGCCCTATCTCAACCGGCTGTCGGATGCGCTCTTTGTGATGGCGCGCTACGAAAATCATCAGCAAGGTGTGCCCGAACCCCTCTGGCAGCCTGGGCAGTGATCGATCTGCCGGCAACTAGACAGCAGTCGTAGATTGCAGTATGCTAGAAGCAACGAACACATTTTCTTGCATTGCGGTCATGCACGACTTAGCGTTTCTCTGTACATTCTGCGCCAGGCCATGCTGGTAAGCCCAGCTTCGGAAGCCGCAACCAGAGTGTGGATAAATGCTTAGCAGTGTGACCGCAATGCTCAACCCTTGTTGCCTGGTATGTCGGTTCAGCTTATACCCGCGGAAGATCCAGCCACCGCAGACACCATCGTTCCGCACAACCCCCTCCCCATACGCGCCATTACGCTGTTGCTTGGCCTGCAAACCCTCGGGTTGATCAGCATGTTATTCTACTTCTTCAACCGAGTAGATTGGGATGCAGAGCTGAACGCAGCAGCCCCGTCGCGCCTGGCGAGCGACACCACGTTGCTCCTCACGCTCTTTGCGCCAATTGCGGCGGGTCTTGTCATTGTGACCCTGGCCTTTTTCTGGCAGCGCCGCAGTGCCTGGGTCATGACCATGGTTTTGCAGGGAAGCTCACTCTTTTGCTGCTTGTGGCTCTATTTCATGACCGACTCGTTTTTGCGCGACTCGCGCTGGCTCTACATCCAGATCGCCTCCTCGGTGATCCTGGTGCTCTATCTCAACACCGCAGATGTACGCACCGCGTTTCTCTCCAGGCCCACCCCAGTGGACCCCAACGAGTTTACTGATCTGCAAACAGCGGAAGGATCCGTGGATGAGTGATGCGTTGCAAGATCGCGAGTTGCTGCGCCGCTACGAGCCTGTATTGCGCTTCACGCAGGGCGAGCGTTTTTTCCCAATGAGTGTGGAGCCCTATGTGCGGGCATGTACGCTCTGGGTACAACGGCCCAACGAAGTGCCGCAACAATTAGTCCCCTCTCATCAACTGGATCTGGAAACTTTGGCGCATCCCTACCCAGCCGAGTTTGGGACAATTCACTATCTGCGCCTGGTGGAGCCCTACGCGGCGGCCAAATTGATGCTGAGCAGCCGTCGTCGCGCGGAAGAGGCGAATCTCTTTCACGCGGGGTTGGGGCGTTTGGCCAGAGTGGGCTATGCCTCGCGCTTGATCGACGCGCTCTTTTCGATCTCGCTCTTGGCGCGCGGCCGGGTCCCCGGTGATATCGCCGCGGCCGCCGAGCTGGTCTATGAGCAAATTCGCCAGGAGGACAAGCGTTATCTCTATTATGGGCGAGTAGTGCGCGAGCAGGGCTGGGTGATTCTGCAGTATTGGTTTTTCTATCTTTTTAACAATTGGCGCTCGGACTTTTTTGGAGCGAACGATCACGAAGCCGATTGGGAGATGTGCTGCATTTACCTCTCGGAGGATCGCGACAATGGCGCGCTCCAGCCGGAATGGGTGGCCTATGCTTCGCATGATCATCAGGGGGACGATCTGCGGCGGCGCTGGGACGACCCAGAACTCCACAAAGTGGGTGAACATCCGGTGGTCTTTCTCGGCGCGGGTTCTCATGCCAGCTATTTTCAACCGGGCGAATACCTCACCGAGATCGAGCTGCCTTTTCTGGCTCCCTTGGGGCGTTTTACGAACCGCTTATTGCGTTTCTGGCAACAACGGCTGCGCCAATATGCCGAACAGCCACCCAGTGACCCCACCGAGGACATTGCCCACATTTTCCGCGTCCCCTTTGTGGATTATGCCCGCGGCGATGGCTTTTCCATCGGCCCTGGCCAGGATGCGCCCTGGAGCGACCCCTGCCTGATCGAGCCGCCGCCGCCGTGGATCACGCAATATCGCGGGCTGTGGGGCTTGTTTACGCATGATCCCTTCGCGGGTGAAGATGCACCGGCTGGCCCCATGTACAACCGCAATGGCAGCGTGCGCCGCGCCTGGTACGATCCACTGGGCTGGGCCGGTTTGGACAAAGTGCCCCCGTCCGATGTCTTGCTGCATCAGCTACAAGCCGAGCAAAGCAGCGTGCGCGCCCGGCAACAGCATCTGTGGCAAGAGATCCACACCCAGAGCAGCGAATTACAGGGACTAGGCACGCAAGCTGCGGCCATGCGCACCCAGCCCCATCTCTATCGGCTCTACACCGAAGTGCAAACGCAGATCGCGCTACTCACCCAGGAGGTGGATGAACGGCGGCGGCAAGTGGCCAATGGGCAAATTCTGTTAGATGCGCTCGATTATTATGCCCAACAGGTGAGCGATGGCAACCCGGGGCCCATGCGTGCTCATCTGCGGCGGGCGCACCGCCCGGCTTCGGAGGCGCGTCTGCGGTTTAGTCGCCTGGCTGAATTGTGGGCCGCGCTCAGCATCGGGTTGATGATGGTGGTGATCGTTGGCCTGTTTGTCTTTGGGCGGCACCATCTTTTCTGGGGATCCGCAGGTGCCATTGCCATGTTTACGCTGATCGAGGCCGGGTTTCGGGGCCGCATCACTCGCCTGGTCACCAGCCTGACGATTGGCCTGAGTATTGCGGGCAGCCTGGTCATTATCTACGAGTATTTCTGGCAACTGGTGGTTCTGGTGGTGTTGATGACCGGGGCCTTTATTCTGTGGGAAAATCTCCGCGAAGTCTGGAGTTGAGCGCCCTGCACAACGTTTTCAATCTTCTCTCCAGAGCACCCAGATCTCTGGCTCTTCCCCTGAAAAATCTGCGCAAGTCTGCGTACTCTGTGAATGGGGTTTTGCAGATTCTACTTTATTCGTCTAATAAGACAACCGGTTCTTGATAATAGCGCACGCTGCGCCCGGCCAGTTTGGTCTGGACAAGCCGATCCAACCAGTCGCGCTTTTGCTCCAGACTTTCGGGCGAGGCCAGCACCGTCAACGGCACATTGAGGCGTAAAATCCGCCCGGCCACCACAAACCGGGTGATGCCCGCGGGCAACAGCCGCCCCTGCCCCACCAGCTTCAACACAATTTCGATGGCAAATTGGGGAAAGACCACCAGCCCCGCCAGGTCCGCATATTGGCTGCGCAGCGCGGGGAGATCATTGCTCAGCGTGCGCTCGACCTCGCACAAGCGCCCATAGTGATCCACCAGGTCGGTCAGCGGCTGGATCCACTCATCCTCGTCGCTGAGCGCGTGCCGATCCGCTTCCAGCAGCAGCCCTTGCCCTTCCGTAGTGATCAGATAGCCGAGCGCGCCCCGTTCCCACAAGGCCCGCGCCAGTTGATCCGCGGCCATTTCGGTCACGCGCAGACCAACGATGCTGCGCACCGCGGCCACCAATTCAGCACTGGTACAGCCGCGCAAGGCATGGAACCAGGTGAAGAGTTGCACCTGATCGCGCGCGGGGTCCACCAGCTGCACCACCAAATGGGGATAGCCCAGTTGGCGCAGCGCGGTGACGCGCGTCGCGCCATCGAGGACCACATACCGTTCGGCGTCCAACTGCGCCACCACCGGGGGATTGGCGACCACTGCATCAGCGACGATCCGCTCGGCCAGCCGTTTGACCCGCAAGGGATTGTGCGCCTCGTGCGGCAACAATTGCTCGATCGGCACCATGCGCAGCGATAACGTTTCGGCCACGCGCTGGCGTTTGAGGACATCGAGCACTGCTTCGGCAATCGATAAGGCGGCGCGGCGCTGAGCATCCGCGGTGTTGGCCGCAATGTGCGGTGTGGCGAGCACGCGTTCATGGGCAATCAGGCGCGGGTTCGGTTTGGGTTCGCCCGCAAAGACATCCAACGCAGCGCCGGCCACCTGACCCTGTTCGAGCGCCGCCAGCAGCGCAACCTCATCGACAATGCCCCCGCGCGCGGTGTTGATCAGATAGGCCGAGGGCTGCATCAACGCCAATTCCTGCGCACCGATCAACCCCACATTGGACGGGCGAAGCGGCACATGCAGGGTGACAAAATCGGCGCGGCGCAACAATTCCCCCAGATCTACCTGTTCCACTTGCCAGGCTTGGGCCAGTTCCGGGGTGAAACGGGTCTGATTGACCAAAACGTGCATATCAAAGGCTTTGGCCCGTTTGGTCACTTCACGACCGATGCGCCCAAAGCCGATGATGCCCAAGGTCTTGCCTGCCAGCTCCACCCCTTCGATGCGATTTTTCTCCCAGCGCCCGGCCAAGAGGCTTTGCGTGGCGCGACTCAACTGGCGCACCAGGCCCAACATCAAGGCCAACGTATGTTCTGCCACCGAGACCGACGTGGCCGCGGGTGTATTGATCACCTTGATGCCGCGGGCTTCCGCAGCCGCGATGTCGATATTATCCAGCCCCACCCCGGCACGACCAATGATGCGCAATTGGTGCCCTTGCTCGATCACCGCGGCGGGCAAAGCCGTGCGGCTGCGGTTGATCACCGCGACGTATGCGCCAATGCGTTCGGTCAATTGCTCAACCGTCAGGCCGGGTTCACCGATCACATCTACATCAGCATGTTGTTGGAGGAGCGCAATCCCATCAGGGTGAATTGGGTCACAAACCAGAACGCGAGGACGGGCAGTGGATTGGGGTTGAGTAGACATTGTTCACCGTTTATGAGTCGTGATTTATGAAACGTGATATGTCATTCATAATTCACCGTTCATTATTCGTCAAACGTCAAACGTGATGCGTCAAAAGCCGTCGTCTCTGGTCCACCGTCTGTCGTCCACCGTCACATAAACGCCACATCGTCTGTGATCGCGGCGGCAGAGGGGGCGCGCCCTTCGATCAAAACATCGATCAGCGCACGGGTGAGTTGTTTGGTGGGCAATTGACCTTCCGTTTGTTCCAGAATTGGCCCAACACAGCCAGGACAGCCAACCCGGCAACGACAGGCGCTGACTAATTCACGGGCCGCCACCAAAAGCTGATCGTGCAGTTCATAGAGGCGCGTTGCAAATCCCAACCCGGCAATGGCTCGTTCGTAGAGATAGATGGTCGGCAGCGGCGCATCCGCCTGGGCATCGTGAGCACGTTCTACCCGCACCACATTCAAGCCGAGATCCCGCGGATCACACATCAAGTAGAGCGGGGCGAGGTTGCTCAGGGCATAGGCCAGACCATCCAAACCGCTGTGGAGTTGCCCGGCTGTCTCCTGGCGGCGATGACAATTCCGGCACAAGAGCGTCAGATTCTCCAGGCGGTTGGCCAAAAGATAATGCTCGTTCAGCCCCGGCACGTAGCCGAATGTGCGAAAGGGCACGCGATGATGCACATCGTGCTGGCGACCGGGCGGCTCCGGTGCCTGGCAATTCGTGCAGCGATAGCCATCGCGCTGCCGCACGCGTGCGCGCTGCTCCTGCCAGTTCGGCCCATAATCGTTGAGCGAATCGTACCAGAGCCCAGCAGCTTCCAACTGTTGCTGCGCCGCGGGCAGAATGCCGAACCAATAGCCGCTCGTTTCGCTCACTTCGGGCGGGTAGTCCAGCGGATAGGTGCCCAATTGTTCGTGCGTGTAGCGGCGGACGCGCCGAAAGCTGATCACCTGCGACTGGACAAGCAGATCGCCATGGGCAATGCGAGCGTGGGCGGTGCTGCGCTCCGCCTGCGTGGCGAGGATCTCAATCTGCGTTTCGGCGCTGGCCTGGGTGTAATAATCCACTGTGGCCGGGCTGACCAGCGCCACATTCTGCGCCAGATCCAACTGATCCACGCGATGACTCTGTCCTTCGTGCAGATAGATCGCGCCTTCGTGCAGCAATAGCGGTGCGCTGGCCCGCTCGATTGCGCCGATCACGGTTGCATTCGGCGCGGGCAATTGGATGATCACATTGTCGTTGCCCGTGGTACGCAAGCCGATCCGCCGGGCAGGATAGCCCTCGCCGCTCCAGAACCATCGCCCGCCCTGGGGCTGCACATCCTGTTGCTCGGTGAGCAATTGCAACACATCCGCCGTGAAAGGACTGGCACCAAAGGGCTCGCCGTCGCGGAAAGGCAATTCAAAGACCGCGCAGCGCAGATGATCGACCAAAATCATCAGGTTATCGGGGTTGATCAATGCCTGTTCGGGCGATTGCTCGAAGAGAAATTCCGGGTGGCGAATCACATATTGGTCGAGCGCCCCAGCCGTCGCAACCAGGATCGCCGCCGCGCTCGCCGCAGGATCCGCCAGGGAGACTTCGCGGCCGGCGCGCCCCATCTGCTGCCAGGCGCTGGCAATACTGCCCGGGTAGCCACACAGGATCGCGGCCTGCAACTGCCCAATATCGATGCCCAATTCGAGCGCGTTGGTCGCCACCACGGCCCGCACCGTGCCCGCGCGCAGGCCAGCTTCGATGGCCCGCCGCTCGCCTGGCAGATAGCCGCCGCGATAACCACGCACCTCGATTTGCGGATCCGCCATTGGCGAGTGGGCAGATGATTGGGCAGGAACACGCCCCAAACGGTCGCGCAGATAGGTCAAGAGCAATTCGGTAGTGGCGCGTGCCCGCGCAAAGACGATCGTCTGCACACCGGCCAGGACCGAACGGGCAGCCAATTCTTGCGCTTCAAGCACGCTGCTGCGCCGCACCCCGCGTTCCGAGTCAACCAGGGGCGGATTGTAGAGCAGAATGTGTTTTTCGCCTCGTGGCGCGCCGCTTTCGCTGATCACTGTGACCGGGCGCTCCCACAGCCATTCGGCCAATTGCTGCGGATTGGCAATCGTAGCGCTGGCCGCGATCAACTGGGGCTGGCTGCCATAATGCGCGCAGATGCGGCGTAAACGGCGCAGCACATTGGCGACATGGCTGCCAAAGACCCCGCGATAGGTGTGCATCTCGTCGATCACCACATAGCGCAGCCCGGCAAAAAAATCGGCCCATCCCGTGTGATAGGGCAAAATGCCGCTGTGGAGCATGTCGGGGTTGCTCAACACAATCCCCGCGCGCTGGCGGATGGTCGAGCGGGCCGCGGTCGGTGTATCGCCATCGTACGTGGCGAGGGTGAAATTGGGCGGGGCCGCCGATGGCGCGGGCAACTGGGCGCAGATGAGATCGCGCCATTGTTGCAACTCGTCGAGCTGATCATGCGCCAGGGCTTTGGTCGGGAAGAGGCACAAGGCCCGCGCCGCTGGATCGTGCAGCAATGTCTGGAAGAGTGGCAGGGTATAACAGAGCGTCTTACCACTTGCCGTCGGCGTGACAATGGCCAGATCCTGATTCTGGAGCGCTAAGGCCGTAGCTTCGGCCTGATGGGCGTAAAGTTGCTCGATGCCCGCTTGATGGAGCGCGGCGTGCAAAGGAGCAGAGAGGCTCGGTGGGATCGCCGCAAACCGGCCCGCGAAGGCCGGCTGTGTGCGCCAAGCCATCACATTCGCCATCCATTGCGTATCGCCGCGCAGATCGCGCAGTAGATCAGTCAGGGCCATAGGAGAACAGGATCAACATCCGTAAGGGAACGAAAACCGTTGTGATGTCACCAATCAGGGGGCCAACCGTTCGCGCAGCCATTCACTGGCCGATTGGCGCGTGTATCGGAACCGATCATGCAGGTGATCGGCCCCTTGCTGCCAAAATTCGAATCCGTCCGGGACCAGGCGATAGCCACCCCAGTTGGGCGGGCGAGGCGGGGCCTGTTCCGCGTACCGGTTTTGCAACTGTTGCCATTCGCGTTCAAGTTGGTCGCGATTGGGGAGCACCTGGCTCTGCGGCGCGAGCCAGGCAGCCAGCCGACTGGCATAGGGTCGCGACTGAAAATAGGCATCCGACTCTGCTGCGGTCAGGACTTCTACGCGCCCCTCAGAGCGGATCTGCCGCCCCAGCGCGCCCCACCAGAAGAGGGCCGCGGCGTGGGGATTCTGCGCCAATTCCCGGCCTTTGCGGCTCTCGTAATCCGTGTAGAAACAGAGGCCGCGGGGGTCATACTCGCGCAGCATCACGATCCGAGCGGCAGGACGGCCAGCAGCATCAGCGGTAGCCAGCGTCATGGCCATGGCCTCGACCGCGCCAGCGACCGCTTTGGCGGCTTGCAGCCACTCTGCAAAGAGCGGCCACGGCTCGGCAGGCAAGGTTTCGGCGCGCATGGCCGGAAGATTGGGCTGGGGTTGGCTGACGCTCATACAATGCTTACCCTATCTATTGCCGCCGCGACAGCGGCGATTCGCCTGTTCATGGTAAAAAATGTATCTTGACAACCGTTCAAAAAGAGAGTATCTGTTATCCGCGTAGCCAGCTATATCTTCATCTCTGGAAGATATGGGAGTGACCAAACTGGGCGCTACCCTCGTAAAGCAGCCCAGCAATTCAGGGGCGGAATTAAGTCTATCATAGGTTTAGAGAAGGAAGCCAACTGTGTCATCACAACGCCGGATCCATATTGTCGTTAACCCCGCGGCCGGGCAGGATGTGCCAGTGCTCGGCACCTTCAATTCGGTCTTTCGCGAGTGTGACATCGATTGGGATCTCTCAATCACCAAAAGTGCGGGGGATGCCTATACCCAAGCCCGCCAGGCCGCGGAGGATGGGGTCGATGTGGTGGCCGCGTATGGGGGCGATGGCACCGTCGCCGAGGTGGCGAGTGGCCTCTTTGGCACCAATACCCCGCTGGCGATCCTGCCCGGAGGTACGGCGAATGTGATGTCGGTTGAATTGGGCATTCCCACGGACCTGGCGCAGGCCTGCCGGGTGGCGTGTGGGGTGAACAGCATCCTCCGCCCCATCGACATGGGCGAGGTCAACGGACACCATTTTGTGTTGCGTGTCGGCGTCGGCTTTGAGGCCGATATGGTTGAACAGGCCGACCGCGAGCTCAAAAATCGCTTTGGTATCTTCGCCTACCTGTGGTCGGCTGTCCAAAATCTCAGCCAGCCCGTGATTTCGCACTATCAACTTACAATCGATGGTCGGGAGATCGAAACCGACGGGCTGACTTGCCTGATCGCCAATTCGGGCAATTTGGGCCAGGCCGGGGTCAATCTATTGCCCGACATCGACATCAGCGATGGCCTGCTGGATGTGATCATCGTTCAGCAAGCCAGTTTGCGCTCCCTCTTTGACATTCTTGGCAGTATCACCGGTCTGAAGCAGATTCCCCCCGAGTCCTCTGCAACGCAAGCCGACCTTGTGCAGGATCAGATCCAGCAGACGTTGCAACATTGGCAAGCCAAAGAAGTCCACCTGCAGAGTGCACCAGAACAGAGCGCCCAGTTTGATGGCGAACTCCTGGGCAGGGTCGCGATTGATTGCAAAGTCTTACCAGCTGCGATCCAGGTCTGGACGCCGGAGTTGCTCGAGCCGTCATAGTGGCCGAGCCAGCTTTGCAGCGCCAACTATTTTGCCCCAGCGGGACACAGCGCGATAATGGGGCGGATGCGCGTCGTTATCGTGAGCAAGGCACTCGTTGTTGGTGCTTATCAACGCAAAGCTGAAGAAATTGCCCGGCGTGGGGTCGACCTGACTGTGTTGATCCCCCCTCGCTGGCACGATCGACGAGGTCGGCAAGAAGCCACGGTTCGGCATACGCAAGGCTACGACTTGCGCATCATTCCGCTGCGCCTGAATGGCAACTTTCACCTGCATTATTACCCGACCTTGGCGCGGGAGTTGCGTCGAATCCGCCCGCAATTGTTGCATTTCGACGAAGAGCCCTACAATCTAGCCACCTGGCTGGGCTTGCAGGCGGCCACTCGCTTGTCGATCACAAGTACATTCTTTACCTGGCAAAATCTTCAGCGCTCCTATCCCCCACCCTTTCGCTGGTTCGAACAGAGCAATTATCGCCACACCCCGCTGGCGCTTGCGGGCAATCAAGCCGCGGCCGAGGTGTTGCGGGGCAAAGGCTATGGCGGCGAAATCGTTATCATCCCCCAATTTGGGGTAGACCCACAACAGTTTACGCCCACCCCAGCGCCCAGCCCCGGCCCGGTGCGGATTGGCTATGCGGGTGGTTTGCTGCCCGAAAAGGGGCTTGATCTCCTATTGCAGGCATGCGCCCGGTTGACTGGTGACTGGCAGTTGCGTCTGGCGGGGGAAGGCCAGGCCGAGCCAGCATTGCGGCAATTGGCGGCCACGTTGGGGATTGCGCAGCGGATCGACTGGGTGGGGCGGCTCAGCAGCGACGAGATGCCCAACTTTTATCACACGGTGGATCTGTTCGTGCTGCCCAGCCGCACAACGCGCACCTGGAAGGAACAATTTGGCCGGGTGCTGGTGGAAGCGATGGCCTGTGGCGTGCCGGTGATCGGCAGCGATTCGGGGGAGATTCCGCAGGTGGTGGGCGGGGCAGGGCGGATCTTTGCCGAGGACGATGTCGCGGGATTGCAGACTCAACTCCAACAACTCATTACCGATCCTGCTGAGCGGCTGCGATTGGGCAAATCAGGGCGCGAACGAGCCTTGGCCCACTTCACGATGGCGAGTGTGGCCGAGCGCACCGTGGCCGCCTATGAGCGCCTCCTCGCGCTGGGGGCAGGGAACGGATAATGCACATCGCCCTGGCCGCGCATCTGCTCAACACTGCCCAAAACTATCGGAGTGCAGGTGTCAGCACCTACAGCCGCCGCCTGATCGAGCAATTGGGGCATCACGTCGGGCATGGAACCGAGGCCCGGCTGACAGCGTTGATCAACGATCCTACCTTTCAAGCCGAGGGCGTTCATATCTCACGGGGCCCCGCCTTTCTGCAACAACCATTGTTGCGAATTGCCTGGGAACAGACCGTAGTACCGGTTCAATTGGCGTACCTTCAGGCCGATCTCGTGCATGGCCTCGTCAACATCCTACCGCTGACAACAACGACGCCAGGGATTGTTACCGTGCATGATCTAAGTTTTCTGCGTATGCCAGAGAAATTACCCCCGGCCAAACGCTTTTACCTCGCCCGTCTGTGCCAGGCAAGCGTTCAGCGGGCGCGTCATATTATCACCGTCAGCCAGCAAACCGCGGATGATGTGATGGACTTTTTCGCCATCCCCGCGGCCAAGATCACGGTGATCCATAACGGTGTTGATGCACATTTCCAGCCGGGTGATGCAAAGGCAACGGCCGCTTTTCGCCAAAAGCATAAATTGCCCGACCGGTTTATGCTCTATCTGGGCACGCTGGAGCCTCGCAAAAATCTGCTCACGCTGCTGCGCGCGTATGCTCACTGGCAAACCCAGGCAACGAGCGACGAACGCGCGATCAAGCTGGTGCTGGCCGGGGGCAAAGGCTGGGATTACGATCAGGTTTTCGCCGAAACCGTGGCCCTGGGCTTGAGCGAGCAAGTGATCTTTCCGGGCTTTCTTCCCGAAACCGACCTGCCCAATTGGTATCGGGCTGCCGAGTTGTTTGTCTACCCAAGTTTCCTGGAAGGCTTTGGCCTGCCAGTGCTGGAGGCGATGGCGTGTGGGACGCCGGTGCTTTGCAGCAATGCGGGCAGCCTGGTGGAGATTGTGGGAGATGCGGCGTGGACTTTTCCGGCGACCGATGTCCATGCGCTTGCCGAAGGTTTGCATTCTTTGACCCGGCAGGCTGAGCTACGCGCCGACTTGTGCGCCCGCGGGCTGCAACAGGCCCAAAAATTCAGTTGGCAGCGAACCGCCGCGGCAACATTCGATGTGTATCACCAGGTTGCGCAGGCCCAGTGTAAAGCCTAAAGGTTGAGGGGCTAAATCTGAGGAATACCCTACGAAACCTCGCTGATTCAGCTACACCTTTTGATATAGACACATTTTGACAGTTTTGCCCCGATTGCACTTATGGTACACTTGCGGCAAGTTCGAGTGATGACGCTGGGAACCTATCCGTAACCTGGTTGTGGCTGCCGAAACTGGGCTGATCAGCTATAGAGTAGCGCAGAATTTACGGACAACGCCAGATGCAACCTTGGAAGCAAGCTTGAGCTGAGCGAATAAGGGGAGTGGCACTTGCGCAGACCGCGGCCAGAAGTCTGTGCGCCGATGATGGTGCCTTGCCTGAAGTGGATTCAGGTGCTGGTAAGTCGTGTTGATTTCATTCGCTCCGCATTGAAGCATCAATCTTTATGGCAACACTTAAACCGATCGATCTAGCCGAGCTTTCGGCTCAACAGCAAAATGGCACCGTGCATTCGCCGCAGACCAGCCGCTTTGCCGAGCTTGTACGGCGAGTGAATCCCCGTTGGTGGCCCTATCTGCTGCTGCTCAGCGATTCGGTGTTGATCCTGGTGGCGTTTGTCGGGGCCTATTATCTGCGCTATCAACTCCAGTGGTTCCGCGCGGTTGACCCGGCTTTTCAACTGAGTTTGCTCGAATACACCCCATTTGCGCTCACCTTGGTGGCGCTCGGCCTGCTGGCATTCCGCTTTTCGGGCGTTTATCCCTATCGCGTTGGACGCAGCCCCATCGAAGAGACGTATGTGATCGGGACTGCGACCATGTTGGCCGTGGTGGTCTTGATCGCGGTCAGTTTGGCCTTCCGTCAGGTACTCTACAGCCGGTTGATCTATGTCTACGCGGCAATATTGATCACCTTCCTGCTGGGGCTGAGCCGACTGGGCATCAGCTTAGCGCGAGGCTATTTGCGGCGCTATCAGATTGGTGTCGTGCGGGTGTTGCTGGTCGGTGCGGGCGAAATTGGGCGAATGGTGATGCGCACCGTCGCGGCTCGCCCGGATCTCGGCTATCAACTGGTGGGCTTTGTCGATGACAACCCCACAAAAGGGACCACCGACATCGGGCCGTTCAAGGCACTCGGCCCCATCGATAATCTGGAGCAGGTGATCGGCAGCGCCGACAGTGTGATCATCTGCCTGCCCTGGCAGAGCCACCGCACCATCCAACGGTTGCTGCGCATCTGTGAACAGGCCGGGGTGCGGGCCCAGGTTGTCCCGGACTTTTTCCAATTAACCAAAGAACACTTGCACGTCGAAGTGCTGAATGGCATCCCTCTGCTCAGCACGCGCACGGTTTCGATCCAGGGTTGGAATCTGGTGCTCAAGCGCTCGTTTGACTTGTTGGTCGGCGGGGCATTGGGGCTGATATTGCTGCCCTTTATGGGGCTGATCGCGCTGGCAATCCGGCTGGATTCGCCCGGCCCCATCTTTTACGGGCAAACGCGGATCGGCAAAAACGGACAGCCATTCCGCTGCTACAAATTCCGCTCGATGGTCGATGGCGCGGAGGATCTGCAATCGTCGTTGGCAGAGTTGAACGAGGCCAGTGGCCCGCTCTTCAAAGTACGGGACGATCCACGGCGGACGCGCGTGGGGCGCTTTTTGCGCCGCTTTAGTTTCGACGAGTTACCGCAACTTTACAACGTAATCCGCGGGGAAATGAGCTTGATTGGCCCGCGCCCCAATTTGCCGCAAGAAGTCGAGCAGTACCAAGAGTGGCACAAGAAGCGGCTCGTGACCAGCCCTGGCATCACTGGCCTCTGGCAAGTGAGCGGGCGGAGCGACCTCACGTTCGACGAGATGGTGCTACTCGACACTTATTATGTGGAGAATTGGAGCCTGGCCCTCGACTTTAGCCTGCTGCTGCGCTCACTCCCGGCCATTATCTGGGGGCGGGGCGCTTATTAGCCGTCAGCCCATCCCCGCGGCGCTGGCTATCCATCAACATTCAACAACCGCTGCGTGTGGGGCAAGATGGTCTCATTCGCTGCCCGGTTCCACTGTTGGTATCTGGTAATATTGCTCTGCACCGTGCGCAACTGCTCGGGCTGGTCGAGCAAATTCTGCAAACGGGCGCGTTGAGCCGCCCCATCAAGTGCCACCCACCCCAGTTGATGTTCCTCAATAAAGCCCAGATTGGGTTCTTCCTGCCCCGGAATGTAGGTCGTGGCAATAAACGGCTTGCCCAGGGTGATCGCCTCAAAGAGCGTATTGGGCCCAGCCTTGCCCATCACCAGATCCGCCGCGGCCATAAACGAAGCGATCTGCGTGGTGAAGGGCAGCACGGCCAAATTGGGCCGATCGGCAAACCGTTGCGCCAGCCATTCATTGGATCCAGTCGCCAGGATCACCTGAAGCCGGGGCTGAGCCGGATCACGATTCAAGGTCAGAATCGCCTCAACGCTGTTGGCAAACCGCGCAGCGCCTTCCCCACCTCCCTGCACAAAGAGCGTGAAACAATCTGCGCGCAAACCCAGCGTCCGGCGGATCTCGGCTGGGTTCAGGTCGGCGGCGGCCTCAAATTGTTGCCGAATCGGCCAGCCAGTTAACAGAACCTGCTCTGAGCAAAACCCCGCCGCCACGGCTTCCTGAAAGGTCTCGCGCGTGGGGGCAAAGACAGCGCTCACCTCTTTGATAGTCAACCAGGATTGGTGCACATTTTTGGGATCTGACAATTGCTGGGCAAAATGGATGGTTGGGTCAACCGTGCGAATGGCCTCGCGCACGGCATAGCCAAAGGACGAATAGACGCTGATCACCAGCCGGGGTTGCACCTGACGCAGCAACTGCACGATGGGGGGTTGCACCAATTTAGCAAACCAGCGTTGGGCCTGCAGCGCCCGCGCCGGTGTATCGCTCGACTTATATTCGAGACGCCAAAGCCAGGGCAGGTAACGGCTCACCAGGCGGTAATGGGTATGAAAAATCCCAGGCTGCGGGTCAATAATCGTCACCGCATAGGTGGGGAATAGACGTTCCTGGAGTGCAGTGGCGAGGCTATTGTGCCCCCCGCCAGTCTTTGATGTTAAGATAAGAATTGAGGCAGATTGGTTCATGAGGCTTTGCGAGATTTGGCCGAAGGGATTCGCTTCGGTGGTGGATCAGTGCCACAGTATCAGCAACTTGAAATAACTAATCAGCGTACAGCATAATGCGCATGGTCAAAATACAGCCAACGGTTGCATGGATTTTCTTACTCAGGGCTGTATAGCGATCGCACATGGTAGCAGCGCCTGTTGAGCACCCAGCAAGGATCGCGACGTTGCGTTGCGGCGCTTTACACTGGGCCCTGGCAGCATCAACAGATCACGCAAGTACAGAGCGAATTACGAACGACGTAGGTGAAAAGCATGCTTCGATATCAGAGCGAAGGCAATGGGCCGCCCTTATTATTGATCCATGGCTTTGGTATTTCTTATGAAATCTGGGAAAATCTACGCCCACTGCTTGCGCCCCATTTTCGGCTCATCGTGGTTGAATTGCCGGGTATTGGTCAATCGCCATTACCCACTACGGCGAAACCCTATTATAGCGTTTGTGCAGAGGAAATTGAACTGCTGCGTCAGCAACTTGAATACGAAGAGTGGTCGATCCTCAGTTATTCGATCGGCACACGAGCCGCCGAGGCTTACGTCCGCGCCTACCCGCAGCGGGTGCAACGCGTCATATTTCTGTGCCCGGTGATCATAACCGCGCTGCGTTGGTCTCTGTTTCGCAAGATCCTCTGGTTAGATCGCTATCTCTCGATTGGGCGGTGGGCGCTCTCTGGCTGGCGACTATTGTTGCTGGTTTCCTGGTTGGCCTTTAATGGCCGCCGCCCGCCCGAGGCACGACAATGGGTCGAGCAGATCGAAGCCCAGCCCCTGGAGACGCTGCGCGCCACCATGCACGACCTGCCCGACGCGGGTCGGCACCTGCGCAAGATTACTTTACCTGCGCTCTTCATCTGGGCCAAACGGGATCGGATCCCAAACAGGCCATTGCGCCTGACAGCGAGAGATCGCTGTATTCCCGGTATGCATAGCGCGCCCCTCTTTGCGGCACCAAACATTGCCGAATTAATCATTCAGTTTTACGAGCAGGAGTCACCGCAGAAGGAAATGGCAGCGAGCCAGAGCCTGCCCGTCGCGTAAGCAACAGATGCAAACTGAGCGAAACAAGATCATTGGGGCAAAGAAACAAATCTGCCCAGAATGTTTCAAATTCCGGGCAGATTTGTGTGAAGCTATCAGTTCTGTTGCTAACAGTTACTCGGCCATCGCGCCGAGTTGATCGCGCTGGGGCAGACAATAGCCTTGACCGCGTACTGTTACAATGTAACGGGGATTGTCGGGGTCTGGCTCGATCTTGTTGCGCAAGCGGCGCACATGCACCCACAACGATTCCAGCGTGCCTTTACGCACGGGATCCCACGCTTTGGCGAGCAAAAAGCCCGGGGAAAGCACGCGCCCGCGATTATTAAAGAGAATGTGCATCAACCGATTTTCGGTTGGGGTTAAGGTAATCTGCTCCGTATCCACAACAGCATATTGTTGAGCAAAATTGATCCGCAATCGCTCATCAATATTCAATTCGGGGTCGACCAGTTGATCAGGCGTAACCCGCAGCAAAATCCGCCGCACACGCGCCAATAATTCGGCAAAGGCAAAAGGCTTGGTGATATAGTCCTCGGCAAACCGGTTTAAGCCTTCGACTTTGGTTTCGGTGTCCGACAGCGCGGACAGAAAGATGATCGGCACATCGCCCATGCGCCGCAACTCGGTGGCCGTGGTGAACCCGTCCATGCCGGGCATCATGATGTCCAGAACAACCAAATGTGGCAACCCCTGTTGCTCGACAATGGTCAGTGCTTCGCTGCCGCTGCTGGCCGCATACACAAGGTACCCCTCGCGCTGCAAACGCATATTCAACATTAAACGCGTCTCTGTCGCGTCATCCACAACGAGGATCCGCTTTCGTTCGCTGCCATTAAGGCCATTCTGTTCGCTCATCGTTTTCGCCTCTTATTGCTTTATAATCTCTTAAACCGATTTTCATCCAAAGTTTAGGATTGTGTCATACCCTGTTATCAACGACTGTCGGCTACAATGGATCAGGGCTCAGTTTCTATCCTGAAGGTCTATGCCGCTCCGTGTTTGCAGCGCAACCAGGGTTGGAACAGGCGTCTCTATAAATCTCGACAAAATTGGCAGAATTATTAAGCGCCAAACAGGACGAATGCCGTAGAGAGTGTTTTGAAAATTCTGCCTGTACACCTGCTCCAGGAACGCCCACAAATATGGGCTACCGTTTGGTAGTTATCATTATAACAGAGAAATATTACGAATCATATTAAGCTCTGAGAAGGCCGTAAGGTAGATAAAACAGCGCAGATCTCAGACTATCCGCATAGTTCTTCATGTTTCTGCCACTGCTTCGATAGTGGAACGTAAGGAATTCCATCATGAGTTATTCTGCACAACCGCGCCGTATCTGGACCCACACTGTTTTGGTGATTAGCTTTTGCCTCACCTTCCTGGGCGGCACGCTGACCGGTTACTGGGCCAAACCGCTCCTGGCGGCGGATGAACCTACGGAATTTGCGGTCTTCTGGGAAGCCTGGGATATTGTCCTTAACAACTTTGTAGACCGTGACCGCATCGACTTTACCAAGATGACCTATGGCGCGATCCAAGGGATGCTCGATTCGCTGGGCGACCAGGGCCATACTGCCTTTTTCTCGCCGGAGGTAGCTCGGGCCGAAAATAACGCGCTCGAAGGCTCCTTCGAAGGGATCGGCGCTTATGTGGATGTCACCGAGAATCAGGTGCGGATCGTCGCGCCGATCCGGGGATCACCAGCAGAGCAAGCCGGTCTTTTGGCCGGGGATATTGTGCTGAAGATCGACGATGTGGAAGTCAGTGGCTTGCCCCAGTGGGAAGTGATCGACATGGTACGCGGGCCGGCGGACAGCACGGTGACGCTGACAGTACTGCACCCCGACAGCACCGACCCGGTCGACATCTCGATTGTGCGTGCCCGGATCGACATCGAAAGTGTGGCCTGGGCGCGTGTGCCCGAAACCAACCTGGCTTATATCCAGATCAGCCAGTTCGCCGCGGACACAGCGCGGGAATTGGATCGGGCACTGGTTGCGATCCAGGATGAAGCCAATCGCAACGCGCCCATCGAAGGCATTGTGCTGGATCTGCGCAACAACCCCGGTGGGTTGCTCAACCAGGCGTTGCGCGTCGGCAGCCAATTTTTGTCACCCGGCACCATCATTCTGAACGAGCGCAACGCTCAGGGCCGTGTCAATCAATTTGAAGCACTGGGGCGAGGGCGAGCACGCACGATCCCCATGGTGGTGTTGGTCAATGAAGGATCGGCCAGCGCCGCGGAGATCGTCTCGGGTGCGTTGCAAGCCAATACACGGGCAAAACTAGTCGGCATGACCACAGTGGGCACTGGCACCGTCCTGGTCCCCTTCACCCTCAGCGACGGCTCGATGATCCGGCTCGGCGTCACCCACTGGCTCACGCCCGACATGCGGCTGATCAAGGGCCAGGGCATCGAACCGGATGTGATGATCGAACAAGAGCCGGATGTGCCCAAGGTAAACGCCTATCTGCTCCAGGAAGCCGAGGATTTGGCAACTGTGCAGGAAGAGGATCTGCAATTTAACGCGGCGTTGCTGTTATTGGAATCGACCGTAGCCGAGCAACCAGAAGCAGGCGTTAAGTAAAGTCAACGGATTCGGACGAGGTGCAATCCGTTCCTGAGGTGCGTTCGGAGCGGATTGCCACTTAGAGCTCGACCCCAGGCAAACCAGCCACACCGAGCAAGAGGGATAACTCCCCGCCATGGGGCAGATCATGGTCGATCAAGCCCCACAGGATCTGTAGCCCCATCATTTCCTCGCCGACAATCTCATCAGTGGCTGCACCCTGCAGCAAAGCAGCGGCAAGCAATTGCCAGGTTGCGGTGAGTCCCTGCGCTAATTCGGTTGCGGTGCGGGGTGGATCGTCTGGATCGTCCCATTGGAGTAGGGGCTCGACTGTCGCGGCGCGTGCCCCAAGGGCCTGGTGCAACCAGAAGGCGCGGCCATAGACGATATGCTTGACAATGTCCCCAGGTGTGCGCTGCCCCGGCACAATTGGCTGGTAGAGTTGCTGATCGGTCAACGATTCAATGGCGCGCAGCAGCGCTTCCTGAAAATTCTGCCAGCTTGCAAAGACGCGCGCTTCCGCGATCATCGCTCTTGTCATCCGGCCCGCTCCTCGCCAGAAAAGTATGGCTGCTGCCCTGCCAGCCAAGCACATTCCCGTTTATGCAAATTTTCCCTGTGTGACCGTTCAGTGTGCAGGAAGCCGCGCCAGCCTATTGATAGAGGCGGTGTTTGCGCAAATAGGCTTCGACAGATTGGGGCAGGTAGAAGCGAATGTTCTGTCCATTCACGATTCGTGTGCGGATAGCCGAACTGGAAATTTCGAGTTGCGGCATGGTCAGCAGGGTGATCTGCTGGCGAATGGTGGGAAAGTGAGCCTCAAGCACAGCCCAATCCGGCTCGTTACCAGGCCGGTTGAAGACCACCAGGTGGCAATGGCTCAATAGCCAGTCCGGCTCGTGCCAAGTGGGCAGATCCAGCAAGCTATCCATCCCCATCAGGAAAAAAAGCTCGGCCGCGTCCGCCAATTCAGCGCGTATCAGGCGCACCATATCACCCGAAAAGTGCGGGCCAGGACGTTCAGCGTCTACCCGGCTGGCCCAAAAATAAGCCACTTCGGCTATGGCCAACTCCACCATGCACAGCCGCTGCGCCACCGGCGTAATCTGCCGCGCTTGCTTGTGGGGTGGGTCGCCCGCTGGAACAAAATAGACCCCATCCAGCCGGAGTTGCTGATAAGCCTCCGCAGCCATCGCCAAATGGCCCAGGTGGATGGGGTCGAACGTGCCACCAAAGATACCAATACGTTGGTGATTCTGGCTATTCGCCGAAGGCATTTTCATAGCCCCACACCAGCTCAACCTCACCGATCTGCACGGTATGACCCTCTTGCACACCGGCTTTCTGCAGCGCGGCACTGATGCCCATCGCCTTGAGGATGCGCTGAAACCGCATCGCAGCCTCGTAATAATTCCAGTTGGTCATCTGGGCAGCGCGCTCAATGGCAACCCCTTCGACCAACCATTTGTCATCGGCCAGCGGATAGATCTGAAAAGTGTTATCATCCTTTTCAGGGGTGATTTCGGGCAATTCGGCAACGGGCAAAGTCGGCTCCGCGGGTGCGGGCAGCGCGTCCAGCATCGTCTGGACTTGATAGAGCAGCTGCTGCACATTCTGTTGCGTCGCCGCGCTGATCGCCAGTGTGGGCAACCCGCGCTCGCGCAACGCCGCTTCGATCTCTGGCCAGCGTGCTTGCGCCTCGGGCAGATCGAGCTTATTCAGTACGACAATTTGGGGCTTCTCCAGCAGCGCCGGGCTGAACAATTCCAACTCCTGCATCACCGCTTCGAAATCACCCAGCGGATCCGGACTGTCGCCGCCCAGCAGATGCACCAACATGCGCGTCCGCTCGATATGGCGCAAGAAATCCAGCCCGAGGCCGATGCCTTCGTGCGCGCCTTCCATCAGGCCAGGAATATCGACCAGCACAATCTGGCGATAATCAACCTGGGCCACGCCCAAATTGGGCACGACCGTTGTAAAGGGATAGTTGGCGATTTTGGGCTTGGCCGCGCTCACCACGCTGAGCAGGGTCGATTTGCCCGCGTTGGGCACACCAATGATGCCCACATCGGCCACGAGTTTTAACTCTAACTCGAGACGGCGCTCCTGACCGACTTCGCCCTTTTCGGCCATTTTGGGGGCTTTGTTGCGCGCGGTTTTGAAGGACGCGTTGCCACGCCCGCCGCGGCCACCGCTGGCGACCAGGGCCTCTTGCCCCGGCGTGGTCAGGTCGGCCAGCAGATCGCCCGTGTCCGCATCATAGACCAGGGTGCCGGGCGGCACGGGGATGCGCAGATCCTCGCCCTGGGCGCCGGTCTTGTCGGCACCGCCACCACTGACTCCCCGCTCGGCGCGATAACGCGTCTTGTGCTGAAACGCCTGAAGCGTATTCAGCCGGGGATCCACCACCAGATAGACATGGCCGCCGCGGCCACCATTACCGCCGTTGGGCCCGCCACGCGGGATATAAATTTCTCGGCGAAAGGAGACAACCCCGTTGCCACCATCACCGGCTTCCACATGAATTTTGGCTTGATCAAAGAACATGCGAAAATTGTAGCCAACAATGGGCGAAAAGACCAAAAAGTCATCGCGCCCGCCAGCGGCTGGTCAACCGTGGGCCACTTTGTTGCTGATTTTGTCCGTGATGGGGGAATGATGGGGAAAACACAGAATCGTGAATGGTTGAGGTGGCGCGCGCGCTGCCTCGGTTTGCTGCTCTTGTTGGCGGCCATGCCTGGATGGCCCCTTTGGGCCCAACCCACCCCGCCCCTCACCCACACTGTGCGCCCAGGTGAAACGCTCAGCGAAATTGCTGCATCGTATGGGGTGGCGACGGCCGATCTGATGGCGATCAATGGCATCAGCAACGCCAATCAGATCCGCATTGGCGCAGAGTTGACGCTTCCGGCCAATGCTGTGCAGATCGGCGGCGCGCTGCCCGAGATCCCGACGCATACGGTGGCACCCGCCGAAACGCTCAGCCAGATCGCCCAGCTGTATGGCGTGTCGATGACGCGTTTGATGTTCCTCAACGGGCTGAGCGACGCGGATGCGATCTATCAGGGACAAGTGCTGCGGCTGCCAATCGATGTGGCGACAGACGATGTGACGACGGACGATGCGGCGACAGACGAAGCGACGACGGACGATGTGACGCCAGCAGCAGAAACACCAGAAGCGGTGATGGCCACAGAAACCCCGGTCGAGGAGAGCACATCAACACCGCTGCCGCTACCTGACCATCATGTCGTCCAGTCCGGAGAGACGCTCAGCGAAATCGCGCAACAATATGGCCTCTCCATGAATGAATTGATGGCGGCCAACGGCATTGTCAACGCGGATGCGATCTACAGCGGTCAGCGGTTGCGGGTGCCGGGGGGGACAGGCAGCACCCCCACACCAACCGCCACGCCGGACGCGACCGAGACACCAGCAGCCACGGCCACCATCACCGCGACGGCCATACCAACCAGCACACCGATCCTCGAATCCCCAGACGAGCTGGAAACGGCGCAACCAGAACCCGCGGAAGCTGGCCCGGCCCGGCCCGTGACCATCACCAGCCTGAACCGAACTTACGAAATCCGCCAGAATGATACGATCAACCGTATTGCCGTGCGTTTGGGGGTGGATGCCGAAGCCTTGCGGCGGATCAATCGGCTGCAATACACCACAAAGCTGGTGGCGGGCGAACGGCTGATCATCCCCGCCACGGCCAACGATCTGCGCGTCTCCAAGCCTGGTCGCTCGTATGTCGTGCAACGGGGCGACAGTTTGAGCCAGATCGCCAAGGATTATGGTCTGTCGTTGACCGCGTTGATGGCCGCAAACTATATCGGCAACCCAAATACGATCAGCGTGGGCCAGGAATTGGTCATTCCCAGTGCGGAGGCTGAAAGCGAGCACGAAGCCGCACAAGTCGGCCCGGAGCGCAGCGGCTATTATTATTACACCGTGCAAACCGGCGACACGCTGATGGCGCTGGCCGAGCAGTTCGATAGTACAATGCTGGCCTTGCTGGATTACAACGGGTTGCCCAATCTCGAAACCGTCTACCGCGGATTGGAATTGCGCATTCCCTATGGCCCGCCCTCGCTACCCGTGCGCCAACCACCTTCGCCTGCCTCTGGCACCAGCTTTTTGGTGAGCCTGAGCCGCCAGGAATGTTGGCTCTTCTGGGGCAAGGAGATGCGGCGGCGCTGGCGTTGCAGCACGGGTTATGGCGAATTTGTCACCCGTACGGGGACTTTTGCCATCCAAAGCAAGATCGAGAATGCCAAAAGCAATGCCTATCAACTGGATATGCCCTACTGGCTGGGCATTTACGATGTGGGCAATTACGAGAATGGCATTCACGGGTTGCCGATCAGCTGGGAGACCGGCGAAAAGATCTGGACCAGTCTGATTGGCCAACCAGCAACCTTTGGCTGTGCCATGCTCGCGGATGAGGACGCAGCCGAACTATTCGATGCCGCTTATCTCGGCATGCCGGTACACATTATCAATTGATCAGCTACAAACTTTGTTCGTACTTGAACAAACGCGCGAATAAAGTTTGCATATTCTCTTGCAAGCCGCAGCCTGTCGGTTTAATCGCTGGCTGGCAACTCGCAGCTTGTCACCTGTAACCATGCTATGAACAGACACCTTCCGGCGGGCAAACTGCCGGCTACCCTACTGGCGCACCTTTTGCACACCATCCCCACGCAAGATCCCGCGTTGATTCTGGGCCCCGCGGTCGGTGAAGACGCCGCGGTGATCGATTTTGCGTTTGGCCCCGACGAGGTATTGGTGGCCAAGAGTGACCCGATCACTTTCGCCACGGACGAAATTGGCCATTATGCGGTCAATGTCTGCGCCAATGATCTCGGCGTCACCGGTGCCAGGCCACGCTTCTACCTGCCCACCATCCTGTTGCCTGCCGACCAGACCGACGTGGCCCTGGTCGAGCGTATCTTTGCGCAGATCGGGCAGGCCTGCCGCGCGCTTGGGATCGTCGTGGCTGGCGGCCATAGCGAGATCACCCACACCGTGAGCCAGCCGGTGGTCGCGGGCACCTTACTGGGCACGACTCTGCGCACTCAGGTTGTCCACAGTGGGGGCGCGCGGCCGGGCGATCTCATCTTGCTGGCTGGTTCGGTCCCGGTCGAGGGGGTGAGCATCATCGCGCGCGAGCGGCGGGCCGAGTTATTGGCCGCGGGCTGGTCGGTGGCGCAACTGGATGAAGCCGCCAATTATCTCTATCAACCGGGGATCAGCGTATTGACGCCAGCGTTGGCCGCGGCGCGTGCCGGTCTGGTCACAGCCATGCACGACCCGACCGAAGGCGGCATTGTCACCGGGTTGCGCGAAATTGCGGCGGCTGCACAAGTTGGGTTGACGGTTGACCTGTCGGCAATCCCGATCCCAGCGTTGGCGGAACAGCTCTGCGGCATTTGTGGATTGGATCCACTCGGTGTGATCGCGTCCGGGGCGCTGCTGGCAACGGCTGCCCTCAACCAGGTGGATGCGCTGCAACGCTGCTGGGCCGAGCTGGGCTGGTCCAGCACGATCATCGGCGAGGTGACCGCGCCCGAAAAAGGCCTGGTTGCACATTCGGGTGGGCATCTGGTAGAATTCCCCCACTTTGCAGTGGATGAGATCACCAGGTTGTGGACATCATAGCGGCTGAAGAGGCGTACCATCGCCCAAGCCGAGCCACTGGCACTTCTTACCCCGGAGGCCATTGTGACCGCTTCACTTGTTTTTGCCAACATCAGGCCCAAACGCATCAAAGTCACTGAAAAATATCAATACACTGTAGAGCCGCTGAAAAGCCCTGTGGCGCGGCCTATCCCCAGTGCCGCAGGCAAACCGTCTGGGGAATGGGAAGTCATCATCCCCTATGATGGCGGCTCCAATTTTACCGAGGCGCATTGGCGAGCCATTCAGCGCCAATGGTCGCGTCCCTGGTGGTATGCGCTCTGGCAAGGGCTGCGCGGATTCGTCAATTTTGTAGGCCGACGCCGAACCAACGCCGCGACCGACAGCGTGCTGGAACGCACTGTGCGGATTGGCTATCTGGCCTTTGGCGACTATCACCGCACCGATCTGCGCACCCGTTTACAACTGGGCATTGAACACGATACGATCCAACTGGATCTGCCCGTACAGCACGCGGATCTGCCCCCGCGCGCGATCTTCCGCAACCAGCATCATTGTCGCATCCACGACAGCTACGAACCTGCCTATCCCGATCAGTCGCCGGTACAGCTCAAATTAAAAGTCCAGGATGAACATGAATTGCCAGCCTCGCTGGAGGCTTTGTGGCAAAGATTGGCACCAACGACTGAGCCGGGGCAGGTTTTTCAATTAAGGCTGGAACTCAGTGAAGCGCAGATGTTTCACCAGCCGAATCATTTTATCCCGGGGCTGCATGTCTGGCTGCACCTGACGGTCAATTTCCCAGAAGCGCCGCCAGAGCCGCCCCAATTGACCCAGCTTGCGCTCTGTTGGCCCAAGACACTCGCCAAACAACGTGTTCAACTGGCCTACATGAGCAATGAAGGCGGCATCCGCATCGCCCAGGAACAGCCGGTTGCCTACGATCCAGAGATTGGCCCAGAGATTGGCCCAGAGTCGGTAAAGTCAATGAAGGGGGCGATCAGTTGGGGCAATATCCCGCTGACTGAACTCAGGAAGGATGAGGGCGCGCAATCAGCCGCTGCTGATCCACAAGTCTCTTATCAAACCCCGGAGATGCGCCTGGAGATTCAGCCGGGCGGCGAGCTGTATGGGCAAGCTGAACTCTATGGGCTGGCCCGCTTCAAGCTGCCCGTACCGTTGTCGGGTGTCAAACTGGGCCTCTTTGATGCCGCAGGCCAGGCCAGCGATTTTGCGCCGGTCTATGAATCGTATCTTACGCTAAACTTTACAATTGACACTGCGCATTGTCTTGAAGCCAAACAATATACCCCGCAACAGACTTGGTACTTTGAGCAGGTTCAGCTCGATCTCGAACGGGTGGCCGATGTAAAAACCGCGCTGCAGGATTTGGGCTTCACGGTGCGCTTTGCTCAGGTTGCCCAGGAGGAATCGCGTCAAGTTCAGTACATTGTGCTGGCGCGGCAACCCGCAGGGGCCGACACGCTCTGGTTCGCCATCCTCATGGAAGGGCAGCAGCGGTTGGCTCGGCGCGAGCGCATGATCCCTGGCGGGCAAACTTTTGCCAGCGAGATGCCCACCGGCCAGTTGATTTTGCGCGTGCGCGGCCAGGTAACCGGGGAACATCACGTGTTGCTCGGGCGGTTGAATGAATTGCAAGAGCGCCTTAAATATCTTTTCCAACAGACTACTATCTTTCATTGATTATCTTTCATTGATCACGCTATTCTGCCAAAACCATGCACGCTACGATCCGCCCCCAATCTGCCGCTCCCCAATGTTGCGTCTGTTATTGTGCCGACCCGGCGCAGCTGACGCAGGTATGTGTTGACTGTGGCCAGGCACTCTGCCAAAAACATAGCCGCCCCACACTGTTCAGCCGCTTTTTGGGCTGGCTGGACTTTGGCGGCATCAACCGGCAACTGAGCGACGATCGGCCTATTCCTTATTGCCCCACCTGTTGCAACCGACGATTTGCCCCGGGCGAACTCTGGCGCAATCTGCTGTTGGCCGCGCGGCTGCTCTGGTTACCCGTTGGGGCGGCCGATTTCCGCTGGCCCGCGCTCGCCACTGCCCCAGAATTGGCGCTCACGCTGCAAGAAGAGTTAAGCGGCAGCGTTCAACTTGGCAGCGATGGTATGTATACGCCATCACCACCGGCGGCTACGGCCAGCGGCAAATTGGTGGTCAAAGCCTTCTTTACCCGGCGCGATCTCGAACGGATGCAGGCTTATCGGCAGCGCTTCCACCTGCCAGCCGGGCGGGCAATTTCAATCCGGGCGGGTTTTGCCCGTTTCGCGCAGACCACCAATCTGCAATTGAATGGTGCATCCCCAACAGTACCCCTTGGCGGCCTGCTGATCACATCCTCCCCGGCAGACGCCACACTGCCTCCATTGGCCAGGGCGAAGTCGATGTCGAGCAAGGAGTGGGAGGTAGCCTTCGATTACAGCGTCCGGCGCGTGGACACTCAGGCGATGCCGCTGCCTGTGCAGCTTGTAGCCAGCTTCGTGCCCGAAGCAGATGCGGAAGCAATCGAGTTGCGCGTCCAATTGCGGGGCGACATCAAACGGTGGATGAATCTCGAAGCAGCCAGCATCGACCGGTTGGAGCTGACATTCCCCACCGAACTTGGGTCCGCCCAGCGCGTCTCACCAAAGCCAGTTTCCCCGAGCAAAACCCTGCACACCATGAGCTATCCGCCGCCGAGTCTGGTCTGGGAAGATGCTGGCATGCTCAAGCCCGATGAGCCAGCCGCCAGCTTTCATCTGCAATTTGCCCAACCCTGTTCCGCGCCCATCACCCTGACAGGAGAAGTAAAACTCACTTGCAAGGGGCTCTTGTCTCAACAAGAGAATGTGGGGCTCTTTTATGCCTGGGGCGCATCCTACCCCGAAGAGCCGAAAATCAAGCGAAAAACCAACGTTACCATTCGGTTTCAACTCACAGTAGACCCAGATTGGCTGCAACACCCCTATAAGCTGGATCCTCACGGATATGAGCAGTGGAATGGCTTAGCCCCGGATGATGATTTTGTGCTGGCGCTGCTTGGCCGATTGGCCGCGGATGGGCTTTATGTGCGGAGCGTGGCCGAGAATCAAGCACATGTCAGCCCGACCCATGCCAGTGCCTCTCGCTTGTTGTGGGAACTCGCGGGTCGCCAATATGCCGGATTGGTGCCGCTCGATTTTCATATCGAATTGGCGGGCGAAGTGATGCCCACAACCCCAGCGCATAGCTTTCTGCACGCGGATGTGACGGTCCAGGTGCCGGCCAATCATCTCGAACTTCGCAAAAAGGCGCAAGCCCTGCACGACCAGATCATGGCGCAGATCGCAGCCCAGGTCAAGCGAGTCCAGGAAGAACAGGCCGACAAATCTGCGGAAAGCACGCCGACCTTTACCGAAGCAGCCAAAACAACCACTGATATCATTGCCTTGTTGGTAAAAAAATTACAAGATCTAGGCAATTCAGACAACCTGACAAAACCAGCATGACATGCAGCGCCAGGAAGCCACCATGCAGTTGAAATGTGCCCAATGTTCGCGCAAAGATGCGAAATACGTCTGCCACCATTGCAGCCGCCCGCTGTGTACTGATGATGTCTGGTTGCGAGAAGATTGGGTCTTTAACCCCAGCCAGCCGACCAACCTGCCCGACTGGCTCCGTCCCTGGTGGCGACGTGCGGCGGGCGATCATAGGGAAGCCGCCGAGGCACGCGCCGCGCACTGTGAAGCCTGCTATCGCCTCAACCACGGCAAAAGCCGCTGGCTTTACCAACTGTGGGACAGGCTCCGAGCCCATTAACCCCATTTTTGAGCAGAAAAAGTATTGTTTTTTGGCGAAGCAAGGGTTATTTGATACGCTTGCTGTGGCGCGCGCAGGTTGCTGTTCATGCCCGGCATCAGCATGATGCGTGCCAGCGATCTTACCCCTCAGCCACATGGATCTATGAGCAATGATGAGTCAAATTACGCTGCGAGTCGGCAAATCGGCAGAAGAGGCCGAGCAATTTGTGGCTTTACAGCAGCTGGTCTGGGGCAGCGATCCATTGGACGTTGTCCCCAATCATGTCACTGTGACTGTCTTGAAAAATGGCGGCGCGCTCCTGGGTGCCTACGATGAAGCTGGCCCCGCCGAAACCGGTGGCATGGTCGGAGCTGCCTTTTGGTGGCTCGGTCAGGACCAGCGCACGGTTGACGGTCCCACCCAGCTCAAAATCTGTAGCCACATGGCCGGTGTCCTGCCCGCCTGGCAGGGACGCGGCGTGGGTTTGTTGCTCAAACTCAAGCAGCGTGAATTGGTGCTGGCCCAGGGCCTGACCGACTGGATCAGCTGGACGTATGATCCGCTGCAACGGGTCAATGGTGTCTTTAATCTGCACCGCCTCGGCGCGACCTGTCATCGTTATTACCGCAATGTCTATGGCACCATGCAGGATCAGCTCAACGCGGGCATGCCCAGCGACCGCTTTCAGGTGGATTGGGACTTGACCAGCGAACGGGTACACGCGGCAATTGCTGACCCGCGGCCACCCCAGGCTGAATTTATGGGGCAGATCCTGCCCACGGCAACGACCACAACCGGTTTATTAGCGCCGGTTGATCAGCCGCCCCAGCTCGACGGTTCCCCAGTGGCCGTGCCCATTCCAGCGGACATCAACGGGACCCGCCGCCAGGATCCAGCGTTAGGATTGGCCTGGCGGCTCTACAGCCGGGGTATCTTCGAACAAGCCTTTGCCGCCGGTTATTCAGCAACCGATTGTCTTCAGCTTGGCAACGGGCAATGGTATTATGTGTTGACAAACGATTAACAATTGCGCTTCCGAGCGCGAATCAACACCCTGTTATTTTTGAGGAGAAGACAACAAAATGCGCATTGAACGCGTGGAATTACGCCAGGTTCAGCTACCTTATGTGTCACCCTTCGAGACGAGTGGTTGGCGCGAGACGGGCAGCTATGCTGTGATTGTGCGGGTCGATGGGGATGGGATCACCGGTTGGGGCGAGTCACCGGTTGGCGGTGCACCATTCTACAACGAAGAGAACCATGATACTGTTTTGATCATCGCGCGCGATTTTCTGGCCCCGATGCTCTTTGCGGCCGACATTCAGCGCCCCGAAGATATGCCAGCCGTCTTTGGCCGGGTACGGGGCAATCGCATGGCCAAATTTGGTTTGGAATTTGCCATTTGGGATCTTTTCGGCAAGTTGCAAGGCCAGAGCCTGGCCGCTATGCTGGGTGGCACACGCGACCGCGTCGAGGTCGGCGTCAGCGTGGGCATTCAGAAAGATATTGACACACTGCTCAAGGTGGTCGATGGCTATCTTGCGGATGGTTACAAGCGGATCAAGCTCAAAATCAAGCCGGGCTGGGATATCGAACCGACGCGCGCGGTGCGCAATGCGTGGCCCGATCTCAAGCTGCAGGTGGATGCCAACAGCATCTATCATCTCGCCGACGCCGACCATCTGGCCCAGCTCGACCAGTTTGATCTGCTGCTGATCGAGCAGCCGCTGGCCCACGATGATATTTTTGATCATGCCAAGCTGCGCGGTCAACTGCGCACGCCACTCTGTTTAGATGAGAGCATTGTCTCGCCCGACCATGCACGCTGGGCCATTGAATTGAATGCGGCAAGCATCATCAACATTAAGCCGAGCCGCATCGGCGGCCTGACCGATGCCCGCCGCATCCACGATCTGGCACAGGATGCAGGGATCGCGGTCTGGCATGGTGGCATGTTGGAAACTGGGATCGGGCGGGCGGCCAGCGTGGCCTTTGCCAGTTTGCCCAATTTCACCCTGCCCGGCGACATCAGCGCAAATGCTCGCTACTTCAAGCGCGACATCGTGACCAATCCATTCACGCTCAACGACGATAGCACGCTGAGTGTGCTGCACACCCCCGGCAGTGGCGCGGTCGTCGATGAA
Source organism: uncultured Caldilineaceae bacterium (assembly GCA_964541665.1). Lineage (GTDB taxonomy): Bacteria > Chloroflexota > Anaerolineae > Caldilineales > Caldilineaceae > CFX5. The sequence goes on from CAZIRP010000012.1 coordinate 30,499, forward strand.
GCTTATCTGGAAGAAGTTACCGTTGCCAAAGTCGTTTTGACCAATCCAAACTGATGACCAGGCAACTTCAACCAGCCCCGCCCTGGTCTTCGGGCGGGGAAACGATCGGCGGAGGCAGCTTATGAATGCGGCTGATCAGGGCACAGGTGCCAGCAGTCCCGGGCGCTATCAGGCCATTCCGCGCACGCTGATCTTTCTGACAAGCACCAACCCGGCCAGCGGCGCACGCGAAATCCTGCTGATCAAAGGGGCGGCGACAAAGCGGTTGTGGGCCAATCTCTACAACGGGATTGGGGGGCACATCGAAGCGGGCGAGGATGTTTACGCAGCGGCCCTGCGTGAGCTACACGAAGAAACCGGCATTCGCCCGACCCAGCTCACGCTGCGTGGCGTTGTCAACATCGACACCGGACACGATGAGCAAGGCCCCCACCCCGGTGTGATGATCTTCGTCTTTCATGGCGAATGCGAAACGCGGGCGCTACAAGCCACACCCGAAGGCGAACCGGCGTGGCTGCCTCTGGGCGCGCTCGCCGAGTATACGCTTGTCGATGATCTTTACGAGCTCATTCCTCGCACCTTACAGGCGGGGCCGCTTTTCTTTGGCCATTACAGCCCTGGCCCCAGCGGCCAATTACAATATCACTTTAGCGAATCAGCTCCCAGGCCAGGTGCTGAATTTCCGGCAGAATGAGCTGCTCAACAGCCAGTTGCACAGCATTGGGCGAGCCGGGCATACTGAAGATTACCCGGTTGCGATAGACGCCAGCGGTGGCCCGGCTGAGCATGGCCGCGGCCCCGACTTGCTCGTAACTCAGCAGGCGAAAGATCTCCCCAAAACCGGGCAGCGTCTTTTCCAGCCGTTTGCTGATCACATCATAGGTGCGGTCGCGCTGGCTGATCCCAGTGCCGCCGTTGAACAGGATCAAGCGGGCGGCCCCCTGCGTAAATGCCTCCAAAGCAGCCTCGACTTCGGCTGGCTCATCTTTGACAATGCGATAATCGACAATGGTGTGACCCGCGGCCTCGACCAACTGGCGGATCAACTGGCCGCTGGTATCGGTTTCGGGCGTGCGGGTATCACTGACGGTGACAATGGCTAGCGGCACAATGCCCTGGCTGGTCGCTTGTTGGCGGTGAGAATCCGCGCTCGACATTAGTAGGTACCCCCATTCGCTTTGAGTAGCAAGGATTCATTGGCAATGGGCAGAAAGCCCAGTTCGGTCTGGGTATCTCTGCAGGCGATCTGATTGTACAGCAGGCCATCGCGAGTTTCAACCCCAACGGTTACAGCAGGTGGATTCGCCTGCACATTGGGGATCCGCCCATAATTCAGGCCGACATTGCCATTGCGGTAGAGCACGATCTGAAAGTTGACCGTGTAAGTTTCACCCGATTTGGCCGCAGTTGGCACATGATGAAATTCGATGACAAAGCGATCATTCCCAGACTGAAAAGTCGAAATCTGGGCACCCGACGCGCTTGGATCCAAATCCGCCCACCATCCATAGATTGCGGCTCCGTAGGCATCCCGATTGGGCAAACAGTGATTGGTGCTGTCTGCCACATCGGGGGCTTCGCCAAAGCTGAGGAATCCATTCGAGTGCACAACGGCATCCTCATAGGTCTGGCGTTGCAGCTCCACGGCAAACGGTAAGGTGATCGCCACCCGGCTCTCGTCGGTGCTCGGGATCAGCGTGCGGTCATCTGCGCTGGTGGGTTTTTCCCAACTGCTCTGGGGCGGCGGGGGAATTGTGCCCGAGCCAGGCAACATCACCAGGTTGAGATAATTTTGGGTGTTCAGGATCGACAACTCAAGCCTGACCTGGCGGATCACCTGGCTTGTATCTGATCGTGTTCCCACAATTTGCGCGGTGGTTTCATAGATCCCCGGGGAGACTTCTTGTGGCGAAAATGCAAAGGTGATGTGCCCGGGTTGGCCATATCGCGCCTCTCCCTGCACAACGCCCGAGTCGTTTGCGCCCACCAGCTTCACCCACGCGGGTGGATTCAACAAGCCCACTTCCCAAGCCAATGCCTCGCCGCTCGGGTTCTCGATCCGGATCGTCCGTTGCTGCGTGGGCAATGCGTTGCCAGCCGAGTACTGGATGCGAAGCGAATTTTGCGAAAGCTGGAGTTCACTCGGCAATAGACGATGCACCGCGGCCTGAAGATCCAGCCGACCCGCCCCCAATTGGTAACCAGAGCCATCCGTAGCCGGGTTGGCCGTGCTCGTAAGCAGGGTACGCACCTCTTCCGCGGTCAAGTCTCGGTCCAGGCTCCAGAGCAAGGCAGCCGCGCCAGTGACAACCGCCGCGGCCATACTCGTGCCATTGGCATCACAATAGCCACTGGCCGACAACGTCGTCCTCTCCGATTCACACCAGGCACCCCGAGCCCAGGTGCTATGGATTGGGAGTTGCTCGGTGCCCCCCGGTGCCGCCAGATCGATCAGGGCTTCGCCTGGGTCGTAATTACTATAACTTGCCCGTTGATCGTTATAGTCGGTCGCGGCAACCGCTATCACTTCCTTGTAGCGGGCGGGATAAGCAACCGGCTGCACAGGTTGGCTGCGCGAATTGCCCGATGCACCGATCAGGATCACGCCGCGCGCAGCTGCATATTTCACCGCATCTTCCAGCAACTGACTGTGGAAGGTCGCTTGCAAGCTCAGATTGACAATGTGGGCTCCATCGTCGACGGCATCGCAGATACCCTGAACCACCCCATCGACATACCCACTCCCAAAGCGATTGAGCACTTTGCGCGGATCCAGCCGCACTGCCGGTGCTACCCCGGCGATGCCGATGCCATTGTTGGTGATGGCACCGACCAAACCGGCCACGTGGGTGCCATGCCCATAATCATCTTGCGGGGTGGTGGTACCATTCACATAAGTTTTACCGGGCAATAAATTTTCGACGAGTTCGGGATGGTTCAGGTCGATCCCACTATCGACAATGGCAACCTGAATGGGGGCGAGGTTGCCTCCAAAGCCAGCCGCATCATAAGAGAGACGCCAGGCGCGGCTGGTGTTGATCCGCTGGAGATACCACTGGCGTTCCAGGTAACTGGGGTCATTAATGACAAAGGGGGTTTCTGGCTGCGCAGCAATTGCCCCCCAAAGCGCGCCAGCAGCATAGACCAGATAGTTGGGTTCGGCGACCAACACAGCCGGGTCTTGGCTCAGGGCCGCAACGCTGGCCAATTCCTGCCCGACGGGAACTTGTAGCCGATAGCTGGCCGCGCTCGTGGGGCCACAGGCGGCCAGCGCATCGACCGCGGTGGCGTCGGCTGCTGCCATTAGCCCCGCGGCATCCACCCGATCGGCGCGCACCCGAACCAATATCTCGCCGGGCAAGAATTCGCTCGGCGCGGCACTTGGGGCAGGAGCCTGAGCCAGGCTGCTCGGACTATTCCCACTACTTATCGTCAGGCAGACAAACAACAGCGCTAAGCCAAGTTGCCGCCCCCAAAATTTTCCTGCATTCATAGAAAGTTCCTAAACCCTTATACGGAAGGTGTTACGAATCACGCTTGTACATATATAATCGCAAAATCAGGCCAATCCCTGCATTTCGCGGTCAAGTTGCTCAAAAAAAGCCACCATCACAGCATGACGCTCGGCACCAATCCGCCGCGCACTCGCTGTGTACAGGGTGGACACGAGCTGCTGCAATTTGTAAACGAACTCATGCACCGGTGTATAGTCGGCCCCAGTGGGCTGCTGGTGGATCGGTGGAATCTCCGGCGACGGGGTATGCCAGAGTCGGTTCTGATGGGTGCCCGCATAGGCGAAGGTGCGGGCAACACCAATGGCCCCAATACTATCTAATTTATCGGCATCGTAGAGGCAGAAGGCTTCCGGTGTAGCTGGGGCCACGGTACGGTGACGGAAGCGATGGGCTTCAATACAATGGACGACATTGATAATACGTTCGGTTCCCAACTTTCGTTGCTCCAGCCATTTTTGGGCAAATTCCGCCGCGGCGCGCTGATGATCCAACCGGTCACCCTCCCCAGCGGGGACATCGTGCAACAGCGCGGCCAGGCGCACCACAGTTGCATCGGCCCCTTCGGCCTCGGCGATGCGCTCGCCCAAACGCGCAACCCGCAGAATGTGATCAAAATTATGCGCGCTGTCGCTGGTTTGATACAACTGGCGCGCTTCCATTTCTGTCAGATAATGGTCTGCTTCCACAATAAAGCCCCTTGATAGGTTTGGCGACAATTCGGCGCTGTATTATAGTCCAGATGTTGGATTGACTGCTTTTTTACCACGAAGGTCACGAAGTTTTTCTTTGTGTTCTCTGTGTACTTCATGGTTCAATCCGTCTAACCCAACGCGTACATAAGTGTATGACCGTCCCCTCAGCAGAATGGCACCAAGTTCAATCGAACAAATAAAGGATCAGAAGAGGATGAAGATTACGGGAGTCCGGACAAAAATTTACGGATTTGATCTCAATCGGCCGCTCGGGGATGCCAATAGCCCGCGCGGTTGGCAGCGCAGCGCACACATGGCCGTTTTCATCGACACCGACGAAGGGATCACCGGGGTGGCGCTCGGCGGGATCAGCGCCCGCGAGCACATTCACGCCTTCGTCAACAATTGGCTGATCGGCAAAGACCCGCGTGGGGTGCGTGGGCTCTGGCAATTACTGGTGGACAAAGTGTTCAAGGTCAACAATCGCGGCATCGTCAACAGCGCCATCTCATCGATCGATGTGGCCTTGTGGGATCTCAAAGCCAAGGCCAATGGCGAACCACTCTGGAAGACATTGGGCGCGGCTACGCGCAAGGTGCGCGCCTATGCCAGCGGGCTGGATCTGCCGCTGGATGACGATCAATTGCGAGCCTATTACACCGAGATGGCGAGCATGGGCGTGATGGCGGGCAAACTCAAAGTGGGCCTGGACGAGGACGCCGATCTGCGACGGCTCGGCATCATGCACGAAGCGTTGGCAACATCGGGCAAGAAACCGGCCTTGATGATCGATTCGAACGAGTATTGGTCGCCCAAACAGGCCATCCGCCATATCAGCCGCTTTGAAGAAGAATATGATCTTTTTTGGGTGGAAGAGCCCGCCCGGCGCTGGGATTATCGCGGGTTGCGCCAGGTCTCGCAGGCGGTGCGTGCCGCGGTCGCTACCGGCGAAAATCTGCACGACATCAGCGAATATATGCCGCTGGTCAGCCACGAAGCGGTGGATGTGATCCAGATCGGCACCAACGCGGGCGGCATCACCGGCGGGTTGATGGTTGCGGACCTTGCCTATGCCTTCGAGATTCCGATTGCGGTGATGAATTCGCCGGGCACCTTTATGGCGCACTTTGCCGCGGTGTTGCCCAATCACATTTGGATCGAGGTGCTCAATGCCGGGCGCACCACCGGCATGAGTGTCGATGCGCGCATCGAAGATGGCTGGGTGGTTCTGGGCGATACCCCAGGGATCGGCATGGTCTTTGACGAGGCAGAGATGGAGCGCCTTGCGATCGAAGAGACAGCTGCCATGCGTACCGGCTTACCCGCCGGGCGCCGCCGCGGAGCCGGGCTTTACGAAGTGGGCCCCGACGAACCCGCGGAGTTAGAGCTGGAGTAACTCACGGTATGCAATCAACAACAAAAACCGTTCACGGAGCACGCGGAGGAGGCACGAAGGGAATGGGAAAATAGCTTTTTTGCTCTGGGCGATGCTCTTTTCCTCGCCCAGAGCCGCTGTGGCCCAGAGGAACCTCTTTGTTCGGCAGAAGTCAGCAGAATCGTAGGTGCGATTACAAATCGCACAATCTGAGTTGACCGCAATCGTGTAGTTCAAAACCGCACCTACCTTTTGTGCAGATTTTATTGGATTTGGTATCCGTTGTTTGTCAGCCAACAAGCCAACTGTTATGAATTTGCTCTCGACCGATTTACCCAATGGTTATCAACTCCGCCCTGCGAGCATGGCCGATACAACGGCCATCGTTGCGCTGATTCAAGCATCAAAGCAAGCTGCAATGGGTAATTTTGCCCCAACTACGACCGTTGAATCCTATCTGTCGCTGCTTGGCTGGCCCAATTTTGATGCAGAAGAGGATCGTCGCGTGGTGAGCAGCGCCGAAGGCGAAATTGTCGGCTACGGCCATGTGATCAATCGGCAGAGCTATCTGACGAACAATGCCGAGATTCATGTTCACCCGAATCATTATTCACGGGGAATTGGCACTCGCTTAACAGCGTGGGCCGAAGCAAGGGCGCGACAATTCATAACACTTGCCCCAGCAGGCAGGGAAATTACCTTGGGTTGCGCGCTGGTCCCACCTGATCAACCGGCCCAGAATATTCTTATACAACAAGGCTTCCAGTTTGTTCGTCACTTCTGGAGTTTACGCATCGAACTAACCGATCTGCTCACCCCCCAATGGCCGTCAGGGATTGCGGTTCGGCATACAATCACCGGTGAAGATGAAGTGCTGCTCTATCGGGCCATTGATGAAACATTTCGTGATCATTGGGGATATGTCAGTGTGCCATTTGACGAAGGCTTCCGGCGCTTCCTCCAGCGTGATATTCACAATAACCCTTCTTATGATCCAACGTTATGGTTTATCGCAACCGAAGACCGGGAGATTGCAGGCTATGCGCTTTGTCGAACCTTGCCCGGTCAGCATTCGCTGATTGCTTATATTGACAAGGTAGGTGTGCGGGCACCTTGGCGGCAACGCGGAGTGGGCTTGGCTTTATTACAACACAGCTTTGCTACATTCTGGCAACGGGGCATTGGCGAAGTACGTCTGGAAGTAGATGCCGATAGTCTCACCGGAGCTACTCGGCTCTATGAAAAAGCTGGAATGCAAATTTATCTTCAAAAAAAAGTTTATCAGAAGCTATTACGCACAGGTGATCCTGAATAACTTGGATTGGGAAAAAACGTACTTGTTCTGAAGTAAACGGTTCAAAACCACAGATTGCGCAAGTCACAACAAAATCTGTGTCATCTGCGCAATCTGTGGTTCAGTTTTTGTTGGGGCGTGTTGCCTTACAACCCGTAATGGGTGTCGATCTCGGCCTGATACGCGTTTGCTGCGCCCGACAACATCTCGTCGAGCGAAACTGGGCGTCTGAGCGCCGACGATTCCAATAAACCAAAAGCGCAGGCCAGATCGATCATACCTTCATGGCCGCTGACTTCAGGGTCCGTGCCTTTTTCGATGGCGCGCAACCAATCCAACTGTTGCAGCGCAAAGGTATCGGTCAGCCCGAGCGGGAAGTATTGTTCGCGCTCTTCGTCCGTAATCCCCGCTTCAAAATGGCTGATCACCGACGTGCTATTGCCTTTGTTATCGAACAGGTCATCCCCGCGGATGCACCCTTCGCTGCCGTAAAGGTGCGAGCCGCCGGAAATCTCAAGCGCCGGGCCATGTCCTGCCCACGACCACAACAATTGCGCCAGCGCTTCATTCTCGAATCCAGCCACGGCCAGGAAGGTATCATCCACCGTGGCCTTGACTGTTTCGAGCACGTTGCCATTGTCATCGCGGCGATAGCGCGTTGGCTCGAAGGTGCGTGCCACTGCGCTGACCCAAGCCACTTCGCCAAAGATGTAGCGCAACCGATGGAACATGTGCACACCGATATCGATCGAGCCGCCGCCACCGCCCTGCAATTTGTCGTGGCGCCACGGCGTGTCGGCCACCACTTTGTCGGGCGACCACAAGCCGCCAATCGAGCCCATTACCGCCAGTTGCGGCTCGCCGATCAGGCCTTTTTTCACAGCCCAGGCCGCGGCCCGTGAACCGCGCGCATTGCGTACGACTTCATGCGTGCCAAAAGTCAGGCCGCGGGCTTTGGCCGCTTCGACCATCTGCCGGGCCGCGGCCACGGAGATCGCCAATGGTTTCTGCGTCAACAGGTGCAGATTGTGCTCAAAGGCCGCTGTAGCAATCTGATGGTGGAGCGCCAGGGTCGTATAATCATTCACCGCATCGACCACACCTTCTTCGATCATCTGCCGATAGTCGGTGTAGATCTTGACATCGACATCATCCTGGAAGTCGCTGAGATAGGTGTGGGGCGCGGCCAGAGGATCGCCCGACGAGGGGGGCGCGACTGGTGGCCGCGGTGGCGGGCCTTCGCCACGCCGAGCGAACATGCGCGCGTCATCTTCCTTGCGCGCCACCAGCGCGGTGATGCGGAAATTATCGATGCCCGCCTCGCGCATCTTCTTCCAACCCTGCAAGTGGGCGTTGAGAATACGGCCACACCCGACAATGCCAATTCGAATCATGCTGCTCTCCTTATGGTTTGACGGGAGACGACAGGCGGGAGACGCTGGATAACAGCGACCGTCATGCGTCATTCACCGTTGATTATTCATTATTCACCATTCATTAGTTGTCAACCATCAAACGTCATGCGTCAAACGTCCCTCGTCTATCGGCCACCGTCATTCGTCTACCGTCCACTCACCCGATCTGCCAGGTACCGTTGTTGACCAATTCCATGCGCTGACTATTCGCGGCCCGCACACCGGCATCCAAAATCGCCTGCACTTCCAGGTTATAGTGCATGTCCAGCGTCTGGTGCAGCGGCTCGCCCGTCTCGAGGTGATGAATAAATTCTTCGGCCAGCGTTGTACGCCCCGCGGGCAATTCATCCGGCGCAAAAAACTCCGATTGGCCGTGGCCGCGCTCCAGGCGCACGCCAGCCTTCTCGCCCCGCTGCTCCACCACAAGCGTTCCGCTCGTGCCGTAGATGATCGGCCCGGTTGGCACGCCATGATCAAAGGTCGTCCACGAGCCTTCGATCAATGCGAGCGCCTGCGGGAAGCGCACCACGATCACCGCGTTGTCGTCGGCGTCGGCCCAGTGACTATCGAGATTGACGCGCAAGCCCAGGGCAGCCGTGGCTGGTTCGCCAATAAACCAGCGCGAGATCATCGCGCCGTAGCAACAATAATCGATCATTGCGCCGCCGCCGTGCGCGTCCTGGTGCCACCAGGTGGCCGCTCGTTCTGGCCCAGTCATCAGGTCCGCGGTCTCAGTTACACCGGGATGCTTGGCCTGTGGCCCCAGCGGGCCGGTATGGCCAGAGCGCCATTTGACTTCGAGCACGCGGCCAATCGTACCCGCGTCGATCAACTCTTTGGCTTTGCGAGCAGCCGGTGCCCAGGTTGTCGGCCAGTTGACCATCAGACTCGTGCCCGCGGCTTCGCAGGCGCGCACCATGCGCAACCCATCGGCCAGCGAGGCGGCCATCGGCTTTTCGACCAAAACATGCACACCAGCAGCCGCGCAGGCAGCAGTCACCGCGGCGTGCTGAGTATTTTCGCTACAGACGATCGCAATATCCAGCTCTTCGTTGGCGAGCAGTTCTTCATAATCCTCATAGGTTTTGGGAATATTCCAGGTGCTCGCCACCTGTTGACGATTCCAATCGCGGGTGTAAGGCGCGACGCGCAATTCTGGCTGCGGGCGTTTGCTGTCGGCGCAGGCAACCCACTCCACCTGGGGATGATTCCCAAACTGCGCAGCAAGATTGACGACGTGCATATGTGCAAAGCCGATCACACCCACACGATAACGCTTGGCCATTCCTTTATTCCTTTCCATTATGATGTAAGAATCAGAAATGCTGACACGAAGCTCACTTGCGCCGCGTACGGCACAAACAATTTCGACGGGGTAGCTTATATGGCGAGATCATAGCTTAGCCGACATTGCAGCAACACGCAAGCACCATATTAACCCCGATCTCGACTTTTGCCCTGCGCGGCTGTGAGGTAAAGTAGGGTTCACCAACCAAATCATGCCAATGGAGAGAGGAATATCCCATGAAAATTGTTGACCTCGCGATCGATGTGCGCCAGCAAACGCCCAACCCGAATCCGATCCGCGATGCTTTGCAGGCGCTGCCCGGTTCTGGCTCGGTCACGGTGACGGTGCGCAGCGAGGATGGTGTCACCGGCAGGGGTGACGCGGGTTTCGGGCGGATTGCCGGTGCGCCCGCGGCGTTGGCCGCGTTGATCGAGCACGAATTGAAGCCGCTTGTGCTCGGCCAGTCGCTCCACTCGATCCGCGCCATTCACGAAGCGATGTTGCGCGAGACCGAATATCACGGCTCCAGCGGGCTGAGCATGTTTGGCATCGCCGCGATCGATACAGCCTTGTGGGATTGTCTGGGCAAGACGGTGGGCGTGCCGTGCTGGCACTTATGGGGCGGCATGCAGCAGCGGATCAAAGCCTATGCCATGGTGGGGTGACTCAATTACAGCGATGCCGACGTGCAGGCGATCTGCGCGCAGGCGGTAGCGCAAGGCTTCCACGCCGTCAAGATCAAAGTGGGCTACCCAACCCTGCAGCAAGATTTACAGCGCATCCGCGTGGTGCGTGAGGCTGTCGGCGAGCAGATCTCGATCATGGTGGATGCCAACCAGTCGCTCACCACCGCCGAGGCTGTCCGCCGTGGCCGCGCCTTTGAAGCAGAGGGCGTGGTCTGGTGGGAAGAGCCGATCCCAGCCAGCGACATTGACGGCTATGCTGAATTGGCTCGCGCGCTCGACCTGCCGATAGCTACGGGCGAAAATCTTTACACCGTGGCCGATTTTGCCCGTTTCCTGCGCCGCGACGCGGTGGACATCATCCAGCCGGATTTGCGGCGGGGCGGCGGCCCCACTGCCTTATTGCAGATTGGGTTGCTGGCCCACGCTTTTGGTCGCCCTTATGCCTCGCACGGCGGTGGCCCAGTGCAACTCAACCTCATGGCCTGCTTGCCCAACGCGCTTTACCTGGAAACTGGCTTGATCAAACCGGGCTCGCCGCTCAAGCTGGTCGATGGCTATGTGCAAATCCCCGACGGGCCGGGGTTCAGTTGGAGAGATTAATCGGCCAGCCCATAGCGCAGCGCGATCACCGCGGCCTGCGTGCGGTCGGTCACGTCGAGCTTGACGAGAATGTTGCTCACATAGTTTTGCACGGTGCCTTTGGACAGGTGTAAGCGCTCGGCGATCTCGGCGTTGGATCGTCCATCGGCCAGGAGACGCAACACGGCCCGTTCGCGCTCGCTCAGGTCCGCAGCAATTGTGCTGGCCGCGGTGGCAGCCGCGCGCCCGGGCTGGGCGATGTGGGTGAATAATTTGCCCGCCACTGTGGGATCAACATGCGTAGCCCCGCTCGCGGTACCGCGGATGGCGGCGATCAATTGTTCGCGCGGGGTATCCTTGAGCAGGTAGCCCGCCGCGCCCGCGCGGATAGCATCGAAGAGCCATTCATCGTCATCGTACGTGGTCAACACCAGGATCCGTGTGGCCGGAAAGCGCTCGCGGATCTGTTGCGTTGCCTGAATCCCATTCAAGATCGGCATTTTCAGATCCATCAGCACCAAATCGGGCTGCTCCTGGGCCACCAGATCGACAGCCTGCGCCCCATCGTGGGCGATGCCCACCACTTTCAGCCCAGGCACCGTGCTGAGGATCAATTGCAAACCTTCGGTGACGATCTCTTGATCGTCGCATAAAACGATACGAATCATGATTTTCCTTCGCGCAGCGAGAGTTGGATGCGCGTGCCCTGCGTCCCCGCGGCCATAATCGCCAACTCTGCACCAATCAACTCGGCCCGCTCACGCATGCCGCGCAGGCCATAATGACCATTGGTCCCCCCATCCGCCTGGGGTTGATCGGCCACAAAGCCGCGGCCATCATCCTCAATCACCAGGGTCAGCAGGCCCGGCTCCTGGCGCAATTGGACCCGCAAGGTCGAGGCGGCACTATGCTTAAAGACATTCATCAACGCTTCCTGGGCAATCCGATAAAGCTGCTGCTCAACTTCGGGAGACAACGGCCCAAGTTCGCTGATGGTTGCTTCCAGGTGGAGTCCGGCCCGTTTGGCTGTGGATTCGGCCAGGGTGCGCACGGCCAGGGCCAGGCCGAGATCCTCCAGGGGGGAAGCTCGCAGCGCCTGCAGGGCGCGCCGGGTTTCGGTGAGGCCGCTCCGGGTTTGGCCCAACGATTTCACCAACAATTCGCGGGCTTTGGCGGGATTGCTCTCCCACGCGCTATCGACCGCTTCTAATTGCACCGCGACCGCGCTCAAGGTATGGGCCAATGTATCGTGCATTTCACGCGCCAGGCGGTTGCGTTCCCGGCTGACGGTCAACTGTTCGAGCATGGCAGCATGTTGCGCCAGTTGTTCATTGGCCGCGGCTAAGGCCTGGCGATGTTGGCGTTGGGCCCGCAGGATCCGGTTGACAATGGTTCCCATCAACAAAAAGACGATGGCATGAGTCAGGGTGACACCCACAAAGATCGGTTCAAGCAGTTGTCGTTCCGCTGGCGCGGGAATGCCCACGAGGACAAAGTAGCTGACCAACTCCGCGGCAGCGATGAGGAGCACATAGAGCACCACAGTGCGTAAGCGATATTGGCTGGCAATGATCACCAGCGGGGTGAGCAGCCCGACCAGGAGATTCCATCCCCCCGCGCTCAGGAGCACCGCCCGATGAAATGTGCCGAATTGTTCCGACCATTGTGGGTGCTCGGTAGCAACCAGGGACAAGGCTCGAAGCCCCCAGTAAAAATCCCCAAATGTACACACAGTGGCAATCAACAACGCCAGCGGCAAATACCAGCGCCCCAGCCGCGATTGCAGCGTCCCGGCGAAAAGGTAGAGCGCCAGAACAGTTGTCCAGGTGATCCCAAAGAATATCGGCCAACCCATCAGGTTGAGTGGCCGCGACGGACTCACGACGAGGACAGCCAGTTGGAGCAGCACCAGCCCCAACTGAATACAAACCACCGTCCGAAAGATGGTCAGCAAGCCCGGCTCGACCTGATCGCTGAGCGGTTCACCCGTATAGTCGGCTAGCAACACCTGTGTGCGTTTCATAATCCTTATCATAACAGGCGTGCAGAGTAGAAAGCAATGGGCGAACTCATCACTTACTGTGGACAGATTCACAAGTAAGATGACTGTACTCACTAGCTTGATTGGGGTGACTTTGGTAAAGTAGGGCGCGCACCAAAGCGCTGACGGACGGAGGAGAGTTGGATGGAAGAACAGGTCGTCAATTTACAGCAAACACAAACGACGCGCAATGGAGCCCAGGCTGATACGCCGCTACCCGCCAGGCAACAAGCGGCTGTCATCGACATCCACAATGTCACCAAAGTATACAAAATGGGCGAAATGGAAGTCCATGCGCTGCGCGGCATTTCACTGCGCATCACCGCGGGTGAATATGTGGCAATCATCGGCGCGAGTGGTTCCGGCAAAAGTACCCTGATGAACTTGATCGGCCTGCTGGATCGCCCCAGCAGCGGCACGTATCACATTCGCGGCCAGGAAGTCAGCCGACTCAGCAAGAATCAACTGGCCGATCTGCGCAACCGCGAGATTGGCTTTGTCTTTCAGCGGTTTAATTTGCTGGCCCGTACGAATGCCCGGCGACAAGTCGAATTGCCCCTCTTTTACGCGGGCACACCGGCCAAAAAAGCCAGCAGCATGGCCGCCGAAGCACTCGCCAAAGTGGGCCTGGCGGATCGGATGCATCACAAGCCGGACGAGCTTTCCGGTGGGCAGCAACAACGGGTCGCCATTGCCCGCGCCTTGGTCAACCACCCCAGCCTGTTGTTGGCCGACGAGCCAACTGGTGCGCTCGACACCAAAACCAGCGCCGAAATTCTGGATCTCTTTAAGACGTTGCATCAGCAAGGGATGACCCTGGTCGTCGTCACGCACGATATGAATGTGGCCCAGCGGGCCGAGCGGATCATTACGATCAGCGATGGTGCCATTGTGAGCGATCAACCCAGTCAACGCGCGGAGGCTGCTGCATGAAAGTTCTGCGTTACTTCCGGGTAGCCCTGGAAAGCATTTTCGCCAATAAACTGCGTTCTTCCCTGACCATGTTGGGCATCATCATTGGCGTGGCCGCGGTATTGATCACCATGGGCATTGGCGCGGGCGCGTCAGCCTCGATCACCGCGGACATCCAGAGCCAAGGGGTGAACAAATTGACCATCAACGCCAACGCCAGCACATTGACCATTGGCGACGCCGAAGCCCTGGCCGATGCCCAAACCCACCCCGAACTGGAGCTGGTCGCTCCGCAATATGGCAGCCAGGCTACGCTGGTATATGGCGAAAACAATCGTCAGGGCCAGGTGGTGGGGGTGACCCCAACTTTTGCCATCGCCAATAATTTGACCGTGGCAACTGGCACCTTTTTCGACGAGCAAGCCGTGGAGGATTGGGCCAAAGTGGTGGTGCTGGGCTCCAGCGTTGCCAGCGAATTATTTGGCCGCACCGACCCGATCGGCCAGTCGCTGCGCATCGGCAACGAGTTATTCACGGTGATTGGTGTGCTGACCCAGACTGGCGGCCAGGGATTTGGCAGCAATGACGATCAGGCTTTTGTGCCATTGACCGTGGCGCAGGGGCGACTTTTCCCGGCCCCCCGCTACCGCGGCACCTTGACAGTCAGCGCGATTACGCTGCAAGTCAGATCAGCCGAGCTCATGGATCAGGCGCAGAAACGGGTCGAGGAGACATTGCGGCTGCGACACGGCCTCAAGGCCAGCGACCGCAACGATTTTACCATCTTCAACCAGGCCAGCCTGTTGGAGATCGCCAATAGCATCACCGCGACGCTGACGGTCTTTCTGGGCAGCATCGGCGCGGTGAGCCTGCTGGTGGGGGGCATCGGCATCATGAATATTATGCTGGTCTCGGTCACCGAACGCACCAAAGAAATTGGTCTGCGCAAGGCGCTCGGCGCGCACGATAACGATATTCTGCTGCAATTTTTGATCGAAGCCCTGGTGCTCTGTTTCCTGGGCGGCCTGATTGGCATGGGCCTGAGCTTTGGGGTCGGCGCGCTGATCGCGCAGATTCCCGGCTTTGGCTTCCAGTTGATCTTCGAGAACTCGGCCTTGATCCTGGCGCTGAGCGTCTGCACGGCCTGCGGATTTATTTTCGGATTGTATCCAGCTTTACGAGCTACACGTCTCGACCCAATCGAGGCCCTGCGCTACGAATAGCCGATTTGCCAGCGGCACAATCGCAAAATCGATATGAGAGGGAGTTAAGAAGTTATGAGACGTTTTTTGAAATGGCTGGCCATGCTGGTGGTCGTGGCCGTTGTCGGGCTGATGGGCTACCAGTGGTTAACTGGCAACAGCCTTTTGCCCGGGCAAACGCCGACCGCGCAACGCTCCTCTGGCACCGAAACCGAACCGCTGACCGCGACGGCGACCATCCGCGCCGCGGACAGCGCGATTGGCCGGGTGAGTGCAGCCGGGCATATTGCCCTCAACCGTCAACACTATGTCGTGCTGGAAAGCGCGGGCGTGGTTAGCAGCGTCCATTACCAGCTGGGGGATGAGATCGCCGCGGGCGAAAGTTTGCTCGCCCTCGACACGACCGATCTCGAACGTGCGTTGCGCCGTGCCCAATTGAGCTTTGATGCCAGCAAAACCACACTCGCCCAGTTGATCGAGCCCGCAGATACCAACGAGCGGGCGCAACTCGAAGCCAATCTGCGCTCGGCTGAGGCCAAGTTGACAAGTGTGCAGGCCGGGGCCACCGAAGCCGAACTGGCCGCGGCGCGCGCCAGAGTGAGTTCGGCCTGGGCACTCTATCGCGAACGCACCGCGCCCATGAGCGAGGCCAAACAGACCCAACTGGCCGCGGATCTGAAAAAGGCAGAGATCGCTCTCCAGGCCGCGCAGCGCGAGTATGATCGTGTTTCCTGGGCCAACGATGCTGGCATGACCAGCCAGGCCGCTGCCTTGCAGGATGCCACGGTGGATTATGAACGAGTCAAGGCCGATTACACCATCGCCACCGAGGGGGCGACCCAATCCGACATTCAGTCGGCGCTGAGCAGTGCGCAGGAAGCCCAGCAACAACTCGACGATCTGCTGGCACAACCCTTCGCGGCTGACCTGGCAAGCGCCGAGGCCGAAGTCGCCAGTGCCCAGGCTGCCCTGGCCAACCTGGATCGCGGCGCGACCGAGTTGGAGATCCAAGCCGCGGAGATCGAATTGCAGCGGGTTCTGGTCGATCTCGAAGAGGCGCACGCCAATCTCCAAAAGGCGCAAGTCACTGCGCCGATCAGCGGGACGATCATTCAGCTCGACGCGACGGTTGGGCAACAATTGACCGCGGGCAGCGTGGTGGCGATCCTGGCGGATTTGAGCGCGTTGGAATTGCCGGTGCAAGTTGCCGAAGTTGACATCGATGAGATCGAAATCGGCCAGGTCGCGGAGATCACCATCGATGCGCTGCTGGGCCGTCCATTTATGGGCGAAGTGACGCGCATTGCGCCGGTCAGCGGTGGCACCAGCGACGTGATCAACTATACCGTCACCATCCGCCTGACGGATGAGGATCTGCGGGGGGTGCGCCCCGATATGACCGCGGTGGCTGAATTTGTCAACAGCGAGTTGACGGGGGGCTGGTTGGTACCCACCACCGCGCTGCAACGGGCCAATGGCGCGGCAACGCTCACCGTGGTGCGCAACGGGCAATCCGATGTGATCTCTGTGACGCCGGGCGCGGTGCAAGGCGAGTGGACCGTGGTGCAGTCGGCGGACCTGCAAGCGGGCGATCAGGTAGTGGGAACAGTCGCCTCGTATGTCGAAGAAGATAATCCCTTTGGCGGCGGGCCCGGTGGCCCTGGTGGTGGGCCAGGTGGTGGCTAAAGATGGACCATGCACCAATCGACAGGAAGAACATTATGAACTTTCCATCAAAACAGCGAAACGGCCACAGTCGCAAGCTGTTCAAGCTAAATTCTTTGGTCGGCATCATCGCTCTGCTCTTGATTTTGCTCTCGTTCAACAATGGGCAAGTCTGGGCCGCGCAGATCAAAATCGGCGTTGTGAGTACCCGCGGGGCATCGCTGCGCGAACAGCCCGCGGGCCGCCACATTGCCACGCTGATCCCCGGCGAGACCGTCGAGGCCAGAGCGCGCAATCCCGAAGGTGATTGGGTGCTGGTCTGGTCATCGGACGAATATTCGTCGGCGATCCAGGGGTGGGTGGCCGTCGAGGATCTGATCATCTTCGGGGTGATGAATCTGCCGGTCGCGGCGGCGGAAATGCTGGAGAGCGTGCTCGAAGCCGGAGCCGCGCCATCCGCACCGCCGAACAGTGCGCCGATCACGCCGACAGCTTCGATCACCCTGCCCGCGGCCGCGGCCCTGAGCACACTACTTGCGCCCAGCGAGCCAACGCCCATCCCCAGCCCGAGGGCAGCGCAACCCACCAATGTAACTGTTGAAGTGGTCTCGGCGGAGTTGAATGTGCACGCCGCAGCAGGGGCGAACCAGGCCATTTTGCGCACCCTTCGCCAGGGCGAGCAGGTTTTGCTGCTGGCCTACAACCCCGACGCCAGTTGGGCGCAGATCGCACTGGCAGATGGCAGCATCGGCTGGGTGAACGCAGCGCATATCCGCGATACGACGCAGACCCCCCCACCTGCCACCAGTACGCCGGTGGCCACGCACACACCCGCGGCACTCCTGGCCAGCAACGAGCCGAGTAGACCGACAGCCAGCACCAACCCATCGACCACGGCCACCGGCCTACAGGGATCAATCGTCTTTAGCAGCGGCAATGGCGGCCTCTTCTACCATTATAATCTCGCCAGCGGCGCGCTCCGCCCGTTGACTCATGGCTTTGATCCAGCGCTCAGCCCGGATGGCCAGCACGTAGTCTTTACGCGCGGCGGGGGCGAAAGCGGCCTCTATCTGATCAACGCGGATGGCAGCGGCGAACGCAAACTCTTCAGCGAACAGAGTCAGATCAGCGCGCCCAAGTGGAGCCCAGACGGGCAATGGATCGTCTTCAGCCGCCTGCTGGACACCTACAAATGTCGCGATCTGGGCCGCAATGATATGTGTGTCTCGGTCGATGAATTGCTCGGCTCCATACCGAGCGGGCTTTCTGAAGAGGAAGAAGCCGCGATCAAAGCGATCCGCGGCAGTGTGTTGAGCAATTTTGATGAACAGGTGCGGCCCAATTGGGGGTTATCGCGCGTCAATGCCAATGGCGGCGATTTCCGCGATCTGGCCGCGCTCAATTCCGCGCTGGCCGCTGATTGGAACGAAGCGGGCATTGTCTACCAATCCAAAGCGGGCCTGGAAATTACCGCGGATCAGGGCGACGCCACAACGCGCTCACTCCTGGCCGATCACTACCTGCACGATCCAGATTGGCAGCCGGGCGGCGGGCAGATCGTCTATCAACAACGGCGCGGCAGCCGCTGGGAGATCTTCAGCGTCAACCCCGATGGTTCGGGCAACCACGTGCTGACCCAGCCGTACACCACTTTGGTTGAGCAGATGCCCAGCAATGTCGCGCCAGCCTGGAGCCCCGATGGGCAGCACATTGTCTTCTTGAGCAACCGGGCAGCAGACCACGAAGCCGGTGCATGGCGGCTCTGGGTGATGAACGCGGATGGCAGCAATCAACGCCCGCTGCCAGTCGAGATCCCAATTGCGTACAATTTTGTCCAGGAGCAGATGGTCAGTTGGGGCGGCTGAGCGCGCGGGATTACGTCAAGCCAAGAAACTGCTTATAGAGAAATTAAATAGAGATCGCACAAATAGCGAGCAAGTAGGTGCGGTTTTTAACCGCATATTCTGGCCCTAGCCTACCTGTGCGGTTTCTAACCGCACCTACGATTTATGCGATATTTATCTGGTTTCTCCATTAGAAACCACAGATTACGCAGATTCTCCAGACGACTAACCAAAAATCTGTGTAATCTTTAAAATCTGTAGATTCTCAGGCAGTTTCTGTGGTCTACTTAACCGACGGCTCGGCGATAGGCATCGATGGCCGCGGCTACGCCCAGCCGGGGGCTGCTGAGGATCGGCACGGCGAGGTCCGCGCAATAGCTGGTAGCACCGGCCATCGACGCTTGCGCCAGGACGATCACATCGGCAGCCGCGGCGTGTGTGCGTAGGCAATCGGCCACGGCTCGCCAATAGCCTGCCTGATCGCCCGCCTCGAAACGTTCCCAGGCACCCTGGCACAACAATTCATCGATCACGACCGCTTTGCCCACCTGCGCGGCCACTTCTTCGATCAGCGCGCGGGTGGGGGTCAGCGTACTGGCCAGGGCCGCGGCAACCAGGATGCGCTGCCCACGTGCGACCGCCTCTTCGGCCATAGCCCGATCCACCCGCAGCACCGGCCCGGCAACGGGATGGGTCACCGCCTCTGCCGCGCCCCCAATCGTCGAACAGGTACAGAGGATCAAGCCAGCATCGTCATCAGCAGCCAGCAAACGCTCCTCGATCCGCGCCGCGAGTTCGGGCGTCACCGTGCCTGCGTTGCGCGCATCGGCCAACAATTGTTCGTCCAACACATGTTCAGCCGGAATCTCCGGGGCCATCTCCTGCAAAAGCGCCGAAAAGGTCGCCACATTGGCGGGCGCGGTGTGTAACAGAACCAATTTTTTCATGCGACAGCTCCTCGGACACGGGGCAACATTGAAACCGGCCAGGGACTCGGCATTTCGCCCACGGGAATCTCGATCACCGTGGGCACATCCGCGGCAAAACCGCGGCGAATCGCCTGGCGCAATTCGTCGGGGGTGTGGGCACGCAGCCCTTGGGCGCCAAAGGCTTCGGCCAATTTCACAAAATCGGGGTTGCGCAAATTGCTGGCGATCACCCGGTTGTCATAGTTCACCTTCTGCATCCGCTGCACATTGCCATAAGCGCCGTCGTTAAAGACCAGCGTGACGGTGTTGATCTTATGCTGGACCGCGGTGGCCAATTCCTGCGCCGTGAAAAGAAAGCCCCCATCACCATTGATCGAGATCACCGGTTTGTCGGGATTGGCAACTTTGACGCCGAGCGCGGTGGCGAATCCCCAGCCCAACGTGCCTTGATAGCTGCACGTGATAAAGGTGCGCGGTTGATAGACGGGCATGGCGAAGCGAGCGACATAGCTGACTTGGGTCATCTCTTCGACATAAATTCCGTCGTCGGGCAACTCGGCGCGGATGGCGTTGATGAAGCCCAGTTGGGGGGCCAAAAACGTGCTGCGTTCGTCGATCTCAGCTTTGAGCGCGTTCAGCTCGTCGGCGCGGGATGCTCTCACGCCCACCTGCTTAGCGACCGCGGCCACCAAGGCGGGCACGGCCTCCTGGCTGCGTGCCACAATTCGCACCGCGGGGGGCGCAATCCGCTCGTGTTCGGTCGGGTCCACATCCACACGGATCAGCTTGAGCTGGGCGTCGTGGCCCCAATTTTGCAGCGGGCTTTGCAACCGGGACCCAATCGTCAGGACCACATCGGCATCCCGCCACAAAACGTGTGCCGCGGGGGGGCGCAAACTGAGCGGATGGCGGCTGCTCAGCACGCCATGCCCGGTGCGGCTGGAGACTACCGGCGCTTGCAGCAATTCGGCCAATTCTCGCACTGCTTCCGCGGCAGGGATCGCGCCACTGCCCACGAAGATCAACGGTTGTTTAGCCGTGGCCAATAACCTGGCTGCGGCGGCCAGCGCATCTTCATCCAACGGCGGCGGGGTGATCGGGAGCGGCCCCTCCGCCAGATCGACGTCCGCCGTGGCGGCCAGGACATCGGGCGGGGTTTCCAGGCCAACCGGCCGCGGACGCCCTGTGGCCATCTGGCGAAAGGCTTCGGCCACCAAACCGGGCGCTTCGGCAGGGCTGTTGATACGCGCCGCCCATTTGGTCAGCGAACGCAGGATGGTCAACTGGTCGGGCAATTCGTGGAGCAGGCCATACCCTTTACCGATGCTGTTCGAGGCGATCTGCCCGGTGAGGCAGAGCACTTTATCATTGGTGGCGTAGGCAGTGGCGAGCGCGGCGGTCGTGTTGAGCAGCCCTGGGCCGGGCACAACACTATACGCGCCAACCTGGCCGGTGGACTGCGCATAACCGAGCGCCATGTAGGCGGCTCCTTGCTCGTGCCGGGTGTGGATCACGCGGATCTGGTCACTGGCATCGTGGAGCGCGTTAAAGAACCAATCGTTCTGGACACCGGGCAGGGCAAAGAGCGTGTGAACACCATGCGCCAACAATGAATTGACAATTGCTTCGCCGCCTGTCAGCCTGGCCATAGATTTCTCCTCGGGGACAACGATGAGCCACGCTCAGCGACTACCACGGCTGCCGCTGGCGCGCAGTTGGGTGGATGAAATATCGTAGCGGAAAAGTTCAGCCGGGATCGCCGCAAAAAGATCCGCATACCCAGCCGGAATGGTGATATCAGCCAGCCCGCGGAAGACACCATCGGCGTCGCGGCGTCCGGCGACCAGAAAGCGACATCCTCGGGCACGAATGGCGGCCAGGGCTGCGAGCATCTGCGTGAGGCTGCCCTGATAATACTTGGGGTCGAAGATCCGCACAGCCGTATCGTAACCGACAACAAAAGTTGTTTCGGGATACAACCGCGCTTTTTCGACATAGGTGGGGGCGTTGCTGACCAATACCCCATGCCGACCGGCAAATTGAGCAATGCGCGTCAAGACGGTGTTGGCGGCCAAGGTCGGTTTATCGACATTCATGGCTGCCAGTTCAAAGGTGATGGGGTGGCCCAACAATTGCGCAGCCGCGCTCGCCATGCCCAAATGCCCCTGGTGCAGCGGGTTGAACGAACCCGACAGGATCGCGGGCGGAATCTCTTCATGCCCAAATGGGCACCCGTCGGCATGGATCCCGAACCATGCCCGCTCGTGCTGAATGATCTGCGCGGTGAGTGCGGCAAAATCATAGGAGTGTGTGACCAGGCTTTCGGAGGGCAACAGATCCAGGCACAGGGTAGCGGCCACATTGGCAGCCTGCGCCAAGGCTTGGATCAACAAGCGGCTGACCACTTCCTCTTCTTCGAGCCGGGTGCGGGCATCTTTTGTCAATTCGAGCGAGAATTCAATCAGCCGCTCGGGCTGCCAGGCCGCAATATGCGCCCGGTGCGCGCCCCGCTTGGGGCGATCCGACGCGATCGCCGCCGCGCAGGCCAGGCCGAGCAATGGCCATTCGCCACCTTCCAGCGAATAGGCCCGAGTATAGGCCCGCCCGGCCAGCAACCGGGCCGTCGTTGCAGCCGCATATTGTTCGGGCGTCTGGTCCAAAAAATCATCTACTGCAGCGATACTATAGGGCAAAACGCCCTCGATCAACGTCCGGCTGGCTCCACCCACCGCGAGCAGTTGGGCGATTGCCTGCGACCCTGCCCCCGCGGCGGCGATCACCGTGCGCAGCGGCTGGTCGTGAATTGCTTGAATCAATTGTTGAAAATTATCACTCATCTCAGACAAAACACTCAATCAGGCAAAACCAGCAGCCTGGTCTTTTGGAAATTGGACATGCTCAACCGACACAATCATTGAATGCTAAGCAAACCGAGGGGCGCAAGATTATGATAGCATGTTCCTGGCAATTCGTCATGCTCCCATGCTTCAGCGCGGATCATGATATATTGGGCAAACAGGATGGGGAGACAGCTATGGAGGATGTTTCGCATGGGTAAATTAGTGGTGATCGTGGGCAATAGTGGCGTGGGGAAAAGTACGTTGGCGCGTCAGCTTGGTCAGCAAGCGGGCTTTGCGCTCGGGCTGGAGCAGATCAACGAGCGCCCCTTTCAGGCCGCGTTTGCCCGCGATCACACCCGGTATGCGCTGCCCAATCAGGTCGATTATTTGCTGCTGCGCGCCGAACAGGAGCGGGCTATCCGCCAGCATGAGGGGATCGGTGTGCAGGATGGCGGCCTGGATCTCGATTTTTATCTCTTCACGCACCGGTTTCAGCAACTTGGTTATCTGACGGCTACCGAGTTTGCCCTCTGTGCGCGGCTGTATCATGCCCTGCGCCAGGGCCTGCCCCCACCGGATCTGATCATTCGGCTCGTCGCGCCCCTCCCGGTGATTGCCAAACGCTATCAGCAACGCAATCGCCCTTTGGAGATCGCCCAACTGGCTGATCTGGCTGCGCTCGACCAATTGCTGATCACCTGGTTGACAAGTGTGACCACGTCTCCGGTTTTAACCGTGGATGTCAGTGCTGAGGATGCGACCTATGCGGATTTACTGCCCGCGCTGATTGGGCAGATCCACGCGCGGCTAGCGGGTGCCTAAGCGATTGGGGTCACTGCCCTGGCTGTTGCTGCAAACTCTTGGCCAACATCTGCGCCAGCACAGGGTTCTGTTCGATTGCTAAATGAGGCAAGGCCGTCGCCAGCGTCAGCGCGTGTTCGGCCAAATTGCTTTCGCCCGCCAGGTGGAGCCAGGCCGCTTGACCGCGCAGGCTGCGCACCAAAGCAGATGTGAGCGCGGCGCTTTCCGGCCAGCGGCCAACCTCGCGCAACAAGGCGCGCACAACCTCAGTCAGGGGCAGGCTTGGGTCGGGGCGAGCCGCGGCCGGGGTCGCCTGCCAGATGGCGCGGCTGGCGACTGTCCAGCCAGCCATGGCCGGATGGGCAAAGAGGTTACTGGTCGCGGCTTCCAGATCGACCTCAGCGAGTTCAGCTGATTCCACTTCGCGCTGCCAAATGTGTTGAATTGCTGGCTCCACCGTGGGCGGGGCAAATTGGGTAAAGCCATCGTGGTATAAGCGAAACTCGCTGGGCAGCGGCTGGTCGGGATGTGCGCGCCGCTGCGCCTGCACCGCGCGCAAGACCAGCCAGCACCCGTAGGCAAAAGGCGCTTCGAGCAACACCGCGCGCGCCCCGCGATCATCGGCCACGGTCTGCAATTCGCCAATTGTTTTGGCTGGCGGCAAAACAGCCCGATCCACCGATTCGCTGCCGAAAAAGCGCAACATGCCCACGTCCAGGTTGAGCGAAAAGCCCAGCAGGGTGCCATAGGGTGCGGGCGCGGCGGGCAATTGTATCAGCCACACCGTCTGCGCACCATTCGACTCAGCCGGGCTGATCAACGCTCGCCAATCCTCGGGCGTTGGTGGGGCGTAACCACGACCCGCCATGCGCGCTTTGCGCAAAGTGCGCTCGACCCAGCTCGCCTGTTCGGGGGGCAGCACAGCTTGCAGCGTATGCAAAGCCCGCAATGCCAATGCCTCTGCTTCACCACCGAGCAACCCTTCCAGGGCACGCACAGCCGCGTTCACCACGGCAGCGCGGCGATCCTGGGCGATCAACCGCAGCAACTCAACCCGATCCGGCGGCAGGATGCGCTCCAGAGCCTGGATCACCAAAAAAGCGATCTCTTCGCCCAACTCGCTCATCTGCTCGACATATTCCAACAGCACATGCCGGTTGCGTTTGCCCTCGCGGATCGCCTCTTGCAGGCTTTGAAAGGCGGCATCATCGGCATGGCGCAAATCTTCGACCAGCGCGGTGGGCAATTCCGTGCCCAAAAAGCGGCCGGCAATGGTCATGGCGGTCATGCGCGCCAGAGGATGGTGCCGACGATCAGCGGCAAAGGTGCGCAACGCGTGCAGGATCGTTTCCGGCGGCAACAGCGCGGCCATATGGCCCAATCCGCCGCGGATCTGGCTGTCTGGTGTTTCCAGATGTTTGAGCAGCGCAGCCAGCACCGCGCTTTCGGGGAATTCATGCACAACGCGCCGCGCAGCTTCGGCTAACGCCTGCTCGTTGGGCGCGTCGGCAAAGGCGGCAATGGCTTGTTCTAACTGACGGCGTTGTTGAAAGTTGATGATGTTATCGCTCATAGGGGGAATTATACCATAGACGGGGGACAGTAGACGGTTCAACCCCCGTCTCTCGTCTGCCGTTTACCGTCTCTCGTCTGCCGTCCAGGATCCGCCAAATAGTTGCTACAAAGGGGCAAAAATGCTATACTACCCAGTGCGAGATGGATACGGCATCGTGCTAAATCCGCACACAACTGCGACAATCTGAATGGCTCAAGCACTCTATCGCAAATGGCGTAGCCAAAGTTTTTCCGAGCTAGTCGGCCAGGAACATGTGGTGCAGACCTTGCGTAACGCCTTGCGCGAGGGTCGAGTCGCGCACGCCTATCTCTTTGCGGGGCCGCGCGGTACCGGCAAAACTTCGGTCGCGCGCATTTTGGCGAAGGCGCTCAATTGCACGGGGGAGGAGGCAGCCCGGCCCTGCAACCAGTGTACTGTCTGCCAATCGATCACCGAAGGGCGCATGTTGGATCTGATCGAGATCGACGCGGCCAGCAACAACAGCGTGGATGATGTGCGCGAGTTGCGCGACAAGGTGAGCTTTCGCCCCAGCGAAGGCCGCTACAAAGTTTACATCATCGACGAAGTTCACATGCTGAGCAACAGCGCCTTTAATGCCTTGCTGAAAACGCTGGAAGAGCCGCCACCCCACGCTCGGTTTGTGCTGGCCACGACCGAGCCGCACAAGATCCCGGCGACGATCATCAGTCGCTGTCAGCGCTTTGATTTTCGCCGCCTGGCCGTACCCGAGATCGCCGACCATCTGGCCCATATTGTGGCCGAAGAAGGCTTCAGCGCTGAAGCCGAAGCGCTGACCGCGATTGGCCGCGCCGCCCAGGGCTGTATGCGCGATGCGATCAGCCTGCTCGACCAGATGCTCAGTTATGGGGGTGAGACGGTCAGCTTTGCGCAAGTGCAACAGGCGCTCGGCGCGGTCAGCAGCCAGGCCGTCGGCGTGCTGGTCGATGCGCTGGTCCGGAAAGATGTCACGGCGGGCCTGTTGTTGATCCAACAGTTGATGCGTGACGGAGCCAGCCTGGTTGAATTCTGTCACCAGACCATCGAGCACCTGCGCGGGGTGATGGTGATTCAACTCACCGGCAATGCTGATCTCCTGGCCGAGTTGCCCAGCGAGACGCTTCAACAGATGCGCGTGCAAGCCGGGCAGTGGTCGCAACCCCAGACCCTCTTTGCCATCAAGCGCTTTGGCGAAGCGATTGGCGAATTGAAGGGAGGCAGCCAGCCCCAATTGCCGCTGGAGCTGGCGTTGATCGAAGCCAGCCATGGCCCGCAGATTCTCGCGCCGCAGCCCACAGTCGTGGTGGCCGCCAGCACGGCAGCAGCGCAACCAACGGTCAACGTCGCGCCGCCGGTTGCAACACCAGACCCCACGCCGAGCCATGAATCGGCTGCCGCGCCAACCCCCGCCGCGGAGCCGCCCCCGCTCGATGCCGCGGCGTTGCAAACCCTGCGCAGCCGCCTGGGTGAATTTAAGGCGATTGTGCGCCAACAGTGTGGCATCAAAGTCCAGGCCGCGCTCAACAGTGTGCGTGATATTGCGGTGGGGCCCAACGTAGTTGCCTTTGCTTTCGGGGAAAATCACTTTGCGCGCGATATGGTCGCCCGCCCGGAGACCCTCGAAAAGGTAACCAACATTTTGGGGCAGATTCTCAACCGCGCGGTGACTGTGGAATGTCAACTGGGCGAGCAGGCCCAACTCTCGAATATGATCACCACCAACAGCAGTACTCCCGAATCCAGCGGGAATGATCCGCTTGTCCAATATGCGGTCAAGCAGCTCAATGCTGAGGTCGTGACCTAACCAATCTCGCATATATGCTACTGATAGACGCTACGAGGAGATAGTGATGGCAAAAAACAAAAAGGGACGCGGCCCAGCGCGTGGTGGGGTGCCCGGCATGGGGGGCATGAATATGCCCGGTGGCATGGGCGGGCTGATGTCGCAGATGCAAAAGCTGCAAGACGAGATGGCCAAAACCCAGGAGGCGCTGGCCGATGAAGAAGTCACCATCAGCGTGGGTGGTGGCATGGTCAGCGTGACCGCAACCGGCGCGCAGGAGATCCGTTCGATCACCATCAAGCCGGAAGCGGTCAACCCCGAGGATGTCGAACTGCTGCAAGACATGGTCTTGGCCGCGGTCAACGAAGCGCTGCAAAAGAGCAAAGAGATGGCCGAAGAGCGCATGGGCGCGCTGACCGGTGGGTTGGGGTTACCGCCCGGCCTGGGTTTCTGAGTCACCAGACAAGTGGCCTGTCAGGATGATCGGGCGGCCCAGTTGGGCACCCGTTAGCATCATTGAGGCCGGTCTTACCAGCAGCCGAGCCCACTTTCTCGACGCTTACGAAGCTGACTGCCTGTGCTGCGCGCAACGGGGCTGCGGCAGATGAAGCATTCGCCGCGTTTGATTGGGTCATGTGTGTATGCGTTTGTTTGCGGAACTCTCTTATGCAACCGTTAGCTCAGCCAGTCAGTAATTTGATCGACGCTTTTAGCCGATTGCCGGGGATTGGCCCCAAGACCGCCAGTCGCCTGGCCTATTTTTTGCTGCGCGCCGATGAATCGATCGGGCTGACGCTTGCCCAGGCGTTGACCGAACTCAAGGTAAGCACGCTCTTCTGTGGGCAATGCCACAACATCGCCGACCGCGATCCATGCGCCATCTGCAGCGATCTGCAGCGCGACCAGGGCCTGATCTGCGTGGTCGAAGAGCCGTTGGATGTGCAAGCCATCGAGCGGACGCGCGAATTTAACGGCACCTATCACGTGCTGCATGGGGCGATCTCGCCGGTAGCTGGGGTCGGCCCGGATGATCTCAAGATTGGCGAGCTGCTGCGGCGCATTCAACAGGCCACAACGCCCGTGCGCGAAATTTTGCTGGCCACCAATCCCAACCTCGAAGGCGAAGCCACGGCCATGTACATCTCCCGCCTGGTCAAACCCTTGGGCATCCGCGTCACTCGTCTGGCGCGTGGGCTGCCTGTCGGTGGTGATCTCGAATATGCGGACGAGGTGACCTTGGGCCGGGCCCTGGCCGGACGCAGTGAGATGTAAGCCGATGGCAACCGAAAAATTTGAAACGTTAAAAAAGAGCTGGCAAACCCGCGTCCTCGCGCCGCAGACCAAACGCTTTGGCGAACGGCGCCCCCGCTTTACCACCAGCAGTGATCAGCTTGAACTTCAGCCACTCTATACGCCGGACGATATTGGCGTCGGCGATGCGGCCGCGGAGCGCTATGCCGACCAGCTTGGGTTCCCCGGCGAATATCCATTTACGCGCGGGGTGCAACCGACTATGTATCGCGGCCGGTTGTGGACCATGCGTCAATATGCTGGTTTTGCCACCGCGGCAGAAAGCAATCAACGCTACCGGCTGCTGCTCGATCAGGGCCAGACGGGCTTGTCGGTCGCCTTCGACCTGCCCACACAGATCGGCTATGATGCCGACCACGAATTGGCCGAGGGCGAAGTGGGCAAGGTCGGCGTCTCGATCAGCAGCCTGCGCGACATGCAAACCCTGCTGCAGGGCATCCCGCTGGACAAAGTCAGCATCAGCATGACCATCAACGCGCCCGCCGCGGTCTTGTTGGCCATGGTGATTGCGGTGGGCAAACAACAAGGCGTCGCGCCGAATCAGCTGCGCGGCACGGTGCAAAACGACATTCTCAAAGAATATATTGCCCGCGGCACCTACATCTTTCCGCCGGGACCATCGATGCGTTTGGTGACCGATCTATTTCGCTATTGCGCGGCCGAAGTGCCCAAATGGAACACCATCTCGATCAGCGGCTACCACATGCGCGAGGCGGGCTGCACCGCGGCGCAGGAGATCGCCTTTACGCTGGCGAATGGCATCGAATATGTGCAGCAGGCGGTGCAGAGCGGCCTGAATGTGGATAGTTTTGCCCGCCAATTGAGCTTCTTTTTTAACGCGCATAACAATTTCCTCGAAGAAGTTGCCAAGTTCCGGGCGGCGCGGCGGTTGTGGGCCAAGATCATGCGTGAGCGCTTCGGCGCGCAGGATGCCGAAAGCTGGCGCCTGCGCTTCCACACACAGACCGGCGGCAGCACGTTGACCGCGCAGCAGCCCGACAACAACATCATCCGCGTGACGTTGCAGGCCCTGGCCGCGGTTTTGGGTGGCACACAAAGTTTGCACACGAATGGCAAGGATGAAGCCCTGGCCCTGCCCACCGAAAAGTCGGTGGAAATTGCCCTGCGCACCCAGCAGATCATCGCTCACGAAAGTGGCGTCGCCGATACGGTCGATCCGCTGGGTGGTGCCTACGCCATCGAATGGTTGACCGACCAGCTTGAGCAACAGGCCAGCGACTATATTGCCCGCATCGATGCGCTGGGCGGCGCGTTGGCCGGGGTCGAAGGGGGCTTTATCCAGCGCGAGATTCAGCAGGCCGCTTACCAGACGCAACGGGCGATCGAACAGGGCGAGCAAGTGGTGATCGGTGTGAACCGGTTCCAGAGCGAAGACGCGCCGATGAGTGATCTGCTGCGGGTGGACGAGAGCATCCGCATTGCGCAGAGTACGCGTTTGGCGCAACTGCGGGCCGAACGCGACAACGGCCGCGTGCAGCAGATCCTGGCCCAGCTTGATGCTGCGGCCCGCACGCCCCAGGCCCCGCTGATGCCAATTCTGGTCGAAGCGGTTGAAGCCGAAGCCACCCTGGGCGAAATTTGTGATACAATGCGCCAGGTCTTTGGCGAATACACCCCAGAGAGTTGGATCTGACCATGTTTCACCGCTTGGATCATGTCGGCATCATCGTGCATAACATCGATGAGAGCCTCAAAACGTACCGCGATCTGCTCGGTTTTGCGCTGCTGGAACGGGTGTTGATTCCCGAACAGCGGGTCGAGGCCGCTTTTCTGGATGCGGGTAACAGCACCATCGAATTGATCGCGCCGACCGATACCGAGAGCGGCACTGCTCGCTTTTTGCAGAATCGGGGCGAAGGCACGCACCATCTCTGTTACGAAGTCGATGACATTGTGGCCGCGTTGGCCCAGTTGCAAGCCCAGGGTCTGCGCTTGATCGATGAAGTCCCCCGGCGTGGTGTACACGGGTTGGTCGCTTTTATCCACCCCAAGGCGACCCACGGCACCATGATCGAACTGCTCCAACGCGAGCATCATCCGGCATAAACCTGCGCCCGCCTCGGCTGAACGTTCCGGGAGGATGCGATCTTTTCCTGGCACTCAGCAGGCGCTGCGCAGGTGAAGCCCAGCTTGAATCAGATTGATCCTCATGGCGCGTTCTTCCTGGGCTTTTGAACAGCCCTACTGGCAAAGCACCCAGCGCAACGAAAACAGCCGCGGGCCGATCCTCTTGCGCTCGGCCAGTTGGTTGTTGATCTACGTTTGGCTGGGCTTTCGCCTCTGGACAGGGGGCTTTAGCCAGGGCTTGTGGCTCAACACCGGCCTGACGCTGATCTGTGTGGGGCTGGGCGTGATTGTCGCGCTGGAGTGGCGCACAGTCGGCAAACGCTGGTGGGGCCAACTCTATGCCTGGCTGAGCAGCCGGTTTAGCAATCAACCCCTTTCGCTCGAAAAGTTACAAGCGCTCTCGCCCTCTGAATTCGAAGCCTATGTCGCCTATCAACTCTTCGAGCGCCACGGCTATCAGGTCGTCAATGTGCGCGACACCAAAGATGGCGGCATCGACGTTTTGGTCACCGACTCGCGCGGCCATCAGGCCATTGTGCAATGCAAACGCTACCGCGGCAATGTCGGCGAGCCGATTGTGCGCGACCTCTACGGCACGATGATCCATGCTGGGGCTACCCACGCCTACCTGATCACCACAGCCCATTTTAGCGCGGAAGCCCAGCGTTGGGCCACTGGCAAACCGATCACCCTGATCGACGGCCCGACCCTGGTTGAACTCACCAAACAACAAGCAGCGCAGTAATCAAACTTGAATGAGGACTCATGACTCGCCCACAGATCTTCGCCCATCGCGGCGCAAAAGCAGTCACCCCAGAAAATACATTGCCGGCCTTTGCCAAAGCAGTCGAACTCAACGCAGCTGGCGTAGAATTGGATGCGCAACTCAGCCGCGACGGGCAATTGGTGGTCATGCACGACTTTACGGTTGACAAAACCACCAATGGGCAAGGTCGGGTCGATGAATTCAGCGCGGCTGAGCTGGCTGCGTTGGATGCAGGCAGCCATTTCTCGCCGGAATTTGCGGGCGTAGGGGTGCCCACCCTGGCCGCCGTTTTTGACTTGATTGGGCATCGTTGTCGGGTCAATGTCGAGATCAAGAGCGTGGACCCGCAAGGCGGATCCGAAGTCGAAGCCCTGGTCGCCATGATCCAGGAGCGGAGCCTGTACGACCAGGTGATCATCTCCAGCTTCAACCCGATCACGCTGATCAAAATGCGCTGGGCCGACCCCAAAATTGCGCTCGGCCTGTTGTATTATCAACCATTGCCCTTGTTTCTGCGGCAGGCGTGGTTCACCCCGATCATGCAACCCGAAGCGCTGCATCCCCATTACAGTCTGGTCGATGAAGCATTGGTGAGCTGGGCCCACAATCGCGGTTGTGCCGTCAATGTCTGGACCGTCAACGACCTGGCCGAAGCCAAACGTTTGGCCGATCTCGGCGTGGACGCGATCATCACCGACGTGCCCGATCAATTGCTGCAAACGCTCTCATGACTTCTGCCAGCGCGCCGGGAAAAATCATTCTGCTCGGTGAACACGCGGTGGTTTATGGCCGCCCCGCCATCGCCGCGCCCGTGTGGGATGTGCAAGCCACTGCTACGATCAGCGCGGCCGCGCCCGGCCAGGGATGCAGCGTCCACGCGCCGGATCTGGGCGAGACGTGGCAACTGGCCACCGCCGATGAGCAGCAGCCGTTGATCCATGTGCTGCGGTTGGCCTTGACGCACTTGAGCCTTCCCCCCAACCCCGACTGGCGGATCGAAATGCGCAGCACCATTCCAATTGCCAGCGGTTTGGGCAGCGGCGCGGCCTTGAGCGCGGCCCTGGTGCGCGCCATCTCCGCCCACGTGGGGCAACCAGTGCCTGCAGCCAGCGTGAGCGAGTTGGTTTTTGCCAGCGAACGCTTTTATCATGGCACGCCGAGCGGCATCGATAACACCGTGATTGCTCACGGCGTGCCCATCTGGTTTGTCAAGGAACAACCCCCACAGCCCTTCACCCCGGGGGCCGATCTCACCCTGTTGATCGCGGACAGTGGCATCCCCGCGCCGACCAAACTCACCGTGGGCGATGTGCGGCGCGGCTGGCTGGCTGATCCCACCCGGTATGAGGCCTGGTTTGATCAGATCGCCGCGTTGGCGACCGCGGCCCGCCAGGCAATCGAAACGGGCGCGTTGTCTGAGTTAGGGCGGTTGTTCACTGAAAATCAGCAGATTTTGCAGGCACTAGGGGTCAGTTCACCAGCATTGGCGCGCCTGATTGGGGCGGCCCGAGCCGCAGGGGCATTGGGGGCTAAATTGAGCGGGGGCGGTCGCGGCGGCAATATGATCGCGCTGGTGACACCTGGCACGGCAGCAACGGTGGCACAGGCATTGCACGCGAGTGGGGCCAAATCTGTCTTGCAAACGACCATTCCCCATCAGTAGCTTGCTGCCGCCGCCGACTCAGGCGCCCGCCTGCAAGCGCTCGGGGTCGCGCAGATAGACCACGTCCCCGCCCACAATCGTGGCCACCACCTCGTGCGCCTGATCCAACAGCACAATGTCGCCCCGCGCGCCGGGCTGCAAAGTGCCGATCGTATCGGCCAGACCGAGCGTACGGGCCGGGGTTTGGCTACTCATCGGCCAGCTCTGGGCCAGATCCCAACCGGCCGCGGCCATAAAATTGCGCAACGCTTTGTCCATGGTCAAAATGCTGCCTGCCAAAGTGCCATCGGCGAGGCGGCATTCATCATTTTGGACTGTTACCGGCTGCCCACCGAATTCGTACTCACCCGGCCCCAAACCCGCGGCGCGCATCGCGTCGGTGATCAGCAAAATTTGTTCGGGGCCTTTGCAGCGGGCCAGGATCTTGAGGCCAGCCGGATGCACATGCACCTTGTCGGCGATGATCTGAGCGCTGAGCGCGTCGCTGCTGAGGACCGCGCCCAGCGTACCGGGCTGACGGTGATGCAACCCGCGCATGGCATTAAAGGTGTGCGTTGCCTGGCTCACGCCGCGGGTGATGGCCGTCTGACACTCCTCGTACGTGGCGTTGGTATGGCCCAGCACGGCTACAATCCCTTGACGCACCGCGGCTTGGATCAGGCGGTCTGCGCCAGGCACTTCCGGCGCGAGTGTGATCATGCGCACGCTGCCGCTGGCAGTCAACTCGGCAAACTCGGCCAAATTGGGCGGGCGGATCGAGCTGGCGGCTTGCGCGCCGGGAAATTGGGGGCTGATATAGGGGCCTTCGAGATGCACCCCCAGGATGCGCGCCCCACCGGTGGGCTGATCGACCAGCGGGGTCGCGGCGGTCACAGCAGCCAGCGTCTGGTCATGGGGTGCGGTCATGGTGGTGGCGAGAAAACTGGTGACCCCGTGCGTGGCCAGGAAGCGGGCGAGGGCCAGCAACGCGGCTGGATCAGCATCCATCATGTCGTGGCCAGCGCCGCCGTGGATATGCACATCCACAAAACCGGGCAGCACATAACAGTCGCGAGCATCGAGGATGGGCTGCTCGCCTGTATGCACACCGGGCGGGGCGATCTGGCCGTGGGTCACCAGAAGATCCGCGCCCGCAAAGCCCGAAGATCCAGCGGGCAGCCACCCTTGAGTCACCAACAAATCCGCCATGGTTTACTCCGTCGGGGTTGCAGTGGGCAACCAGATGGTAAAGGTGCTGCCTTGGCCGGGCACGCTTTCGATCTGCAAAGTGCCGCCGTGCAGCGCGGCAATATGCCGCACCAGCGCCAAACTCAACCCCGCGCCGGGCTCGGTGCGGTTTTCGCGATCGAGCTGCTCAAAGGGCTTCGCCAGAGCCTTCACCTGTTCGGCGGTCATCCCCACACCATCATCGATGATCTGAAGCCCGACATAGGGTGGATTCAAGCGGACAAGCATCTGGATCCGTTGCGATTCGGGGCGTGTATATTTGATGGCGTTGTCCAGCAGACGTCGCAAGGCTTCTTCGAGCAGCGGTGCATTGCCATTGACAACAAGCTCGCATGGTTCCTCGTGCACATCCAGCTGCAAATTGGCGGGCAGCTCTGCCGGATCGAGCGCATAGACAATGCCAGGCCACAAGAGGCAGGGGTCTAAATCGCGCAGCTCTTCGCGTTTGAGCTTATGGTTTTGTAATTCGGCCAAAAGCAGAAAGCTTTCAATCAACCGCTGGAGACGATGCCCACCATCCAAAATGGCCGAGACCGATTTATGCAATTCTTCGCGGTCATAGCCGGTCTCAATCGCTTCCAGCAGGTATTCAGCATAGCCCAGCACGAAAGTCAACGGTGTGCGAAATTCGTGCTGCAAGACCGTGACAATCCGATTACGCAGCTCATCCATCTGGTGGTTCATCGCCTCTTGCATCTGCTGCTGGCGGCGCAGCACATTTTTGATGGCAATGACCAGACTTTCGCTATCGATGGGTTTGGTGAGATAATCCTCGACCCCGATTTCGCGGGCCAGGCGTTGATCGGCCATCGAGGTGCGTGCTGTCAGGAAGATAAAGGGCAACATGCGCAACTCTGGGGTTGCCCGGGTGTGACGCAACAGCGTATAGCCATCCATCTCTGGCATCAGAATGTCACAGAGGATCACATCGGGGCGATGGTCTTGCAGCCAAGCCAGCGCCTCTACACCATTGGCAAAGGATTCTACGGCAAAATCATACGAGCGTAATGTTTCGCTCAATGCCGTATTGAGATCTGGATCGTCCTCGACCACTTGGACCAAGGGACGCGCGGTTGGTTCCATAGACATGCTATTTTCATCCCGATAGACGTGGCTGCAAAATGGTCACCCCCAGCGGCGGCAAATTGAGCGGCGCTGACCAGTTACAGTGCTGCCACGGATATTCTTCGGCGTGAACCAGTGTTGGATTTTCAACACCACTTCCACCAAATTGTGGCCAATCACTATTTAACACTTCCTGATAACTGCCAGCCTTGGGCAGTCCTACGCGATAGCCCCAGCGAGGGACAGGGGTGAAGTTGCAGACAAAGACCAGCAGATCATCTGGATCATGGGCTCGGCGGCAGAAACTGATCACCGATTGCGCGGCGTCGCTCAGATCGATCCACTGGAAGCCTTCCCAGCTCGTTTCTACAGCGTGGAGCGCGGGTTCGGCGCGATACAGATGATTCAATTGCGCCACAAATTGTTGCAATTGGCGATGTTCCGGCAAGGTGAGCAGGTGCCAATCCAGGCTTTGGGCTTCGTTCCACTCGCGCCATTGCCCAAATTCGCCGCCCATAAAGAGCAACTTTTTGCCGGGGTGGCCGATCATGTAGCCATAGAGCAGGCGTAAATTGGCGAATTTGCGCCAGAGATCGCCCGGCATTTTATCGAGCATGGCGCGTTTGAGATGCACGACTTCATCGTGGCTGAAGGGCAAAACAAAGTTTTCACTAAACGCATACATCAACCCAAACGAAATCTGGTTCTGGTAGTAACTCCGATGGATGGGATCTTTCTGGATGTAGCTGAGCATGTCGTTCATCCAACCCATGTTCCATTTGAGATCAAACCCCAGGCCGCCGGTGTAGGTGGGCCGGGTGACCATGGGCCAGGAGGTGCTCTCTTCGGCGATGGTGAGGGTGCCCGGTGCCTCGGTGTGGGTCAATTCGTTGAAGCGGCGGATAAAGTCAATCGCCTCTAAGTTTTCGCGGCCCCCATAGCGATTGGGCAACCAGTCGCCCTCTTGGCGCCCAAAATC
Organism: uncultured Caldilineaceae bacterium; assembly: GCA_964541665.1. Taxonomy (GTDB): domain Bacteria; phylum Chloroflexota; class Anaerolineae; order Caldilineales; family Caldilineaceae; genus CFX5. The sequence goes on from CAZIRP010000012.1 coordinate 66,032, forward strand.
CAAATAGAGCATTGAGGCAACCGCGTCGACACGCAACCCGTCGATATGATATTTTTTCAGCCAGAAGAGGGCGCTGTTGAGCAAGAAATTGCGCACTTCATTGCGGCCAAAATTGAAGACTTTGGTGCCCCAATCGGGCTGTTCGCCCTGGCGGGGATCCGCGTGCTCGTAGAGGTGGGAGCCATCAAAAAAGGCCAGACCATGCGCATCTTTGGGGAAATGGGCAGGCACCCAGTCGAGGATCACGCCGATGCCCTGCTGGTGGCAATAGTCCACAAAATACATAAAATCGTCGGGCGTACCAAAGCGGCTGGTCGGGGCAAAATAGCCCGTGCATTGATAGCCCCACGAACCATCATACGGGTGCTCGGTGATCGGCAGCAGTTCGATGTGGGTGTAGCCCATTTGTTGGGCATAATCGACAAGTTGGTGGGCAAGGTCGCGATAGGCGAGAAAACCATTGTCGTGTGGGACGCGCCGCCAGCTGCCCAAATGAACTTCGTAGATATTGAGCGGCTGGTCGAGGGCCTGGCGTTCTGCCCGCGTCTCCATCCACTCGTGATCTTGCCACTCGTATTGTTCCAGATCCCAGATGCGCGAGCCGGTATGGGGGCGCACCTCGGCAAAGAAGCCATACGGATCGCTCTTATCCACCGCATAGCCCATAAATTGGGACAAAATATTGTACTTATAGACCATGCCGATTGGCAGATTGGGGATAAAGATCTCCCAGACGCCGACTTCACCCCGGCGCTGCATGGGGTGGGCTCGTGTGTCCCACTCGTTAAAGGGGCCAATCACACTTACGCGCTGTGCGTTGGGTGCCCAGACCGCAAAGTGGACGCCCGCCACCCCATCGATGGAGCGCGGATGGGCCCCGAATTTATCGTACGCTTCGAAGAGATTCCCTTCGCCGAAGAGGTGAAGATCGTAGTCGTTCAGTTGCAGGGGGAAACGATAAGGATCTTCGAGGTCGTGTTCGGTGCCGTTCTGGTCGGTGACCAGCAGGCGATAGGCAAAAGGCTCGGCGCGGTCGCGGAAGTGGGCTTCAAAGATGCCGTCTTCGTGGGTGCGGGTCAGCGGGTGGCGCTGTTCGGTTGCCAGGTCCAGCAACGTCACTTGTGCATCCAGCGGGCGAAAAGCGCGCACCACCAAAAATGTGCGGGCAGCCTCCGTTACCAGGTGAGGCCCCAGGATATCGTAAGGCGCGCCATGATACCCACCGACAATGGCATCGAGTTCGGCGGAAGAAGCCGTTGATGAAACCCTGGTTGACCTAGCTTCCGGCTCTGTCATACTTTGTGATCTTACCCGATCTGACCCAAATTCGATAATGGCCACCAGCAGGATCCACGCTTAGGCCCTGGACGTTAACGCTGCAAGCCCGGCAGGAGATAGTCCTGCACCACGACTTCCCAACTCATCAACCGGGCGGTGGCTTGCCCTTGATCGAGCAGGGTTTGCATTTGAGCGGGTGTGCGCGGCAGACGGTCAAAGATGGTCTGGGCCACCTGGGCGCTATTGGTCGCTTCCAGCCAATCGCGCGTGCCTTGGTTGATCGCCAGCGCATCATACGGGCTGCCCAGCCAATAACTGGGTGGGAGCGACACATAATCGGCCACCACCAGGTTGGGCACTTGCGCCAAATCTCCGCTGGCCCGGGCTACAAAGCCCACACAGCCGCAGACATTGCTGACACAACAGAGCGCGCCAAAATTCAAGGGTTCCACCTGCGCAATGCCAAATGGCTCGTAAATACTCTGCCCAAATTCGAGATCGCTGCCGCGACGCACATCCATAAACTCCATCTCGGCTGGCATACGTCGCCCACACCGATCCTGGCTCCAGCCAAACTGGTTGATCAGAACCACGCGGCTGGCCTGCGCTCGCTGGTTAAAGGGCTCCACGCCATCAAAAAAGAAGGGGACTTCCTGATCCAATAGATCACCATTATCTGCGCGGTGCCCTACGGGCCAGCCATATTGACTCTCCCAGGCGTGCACCCATTCCGAGCGGCGACCGGCGGGCACGCTGGTGCTCAGGACAAAGTGGACGGCGCGCTGCCCTGCGGCTTGCAGCAGCCGATCCAGATGTTCGAGCACGCGCAGGTCGCGCCACAGCGCTTTGGAAAGCACCAGGCGCGTGACATGGGTAAAGACATAATCGGGCACATAGCCGAGCAGATTCTCGCAATATTTTTGTAGCCGCCGCTTCGATTCGAGCTTTTCCGGGAGGGTACACTGGATGGCCGGAACGCCATTGTAGACCAGGTCGATGGGGGCGTGGCCGAGCGTGCCGCCGAGAAAGCGCAACTCATCGACAACCAGATCGCCCACCGCGAGGATCTTGTCGCAACGGGCAACTTGCCGCAGGATCGCATGTTTGAAGAGATCATCCTGGTTGCCAAAGAGCGCTTCGAGATCCAATTGCCATTCTTTGGCTTTGAAGAGCGCGTTGTAAAAACGGGTATCATGCCCACCATGCCCTTCGATCAGCACCCGTGCGGTTGCCATTTCGTGGGCGTAAAAGGCCGTGCGCCACTGCCCCGGCTCGGTCAGTTGCGCGGCGAAGACCATTGGCATCCCCAGCCACTCATGGGCCAGGATAATCTTCTCGCCGGGGGCGACATCGGCATCAGCACCGATGGCTTTTAGGGCGGCAAATAGCGGCGGCGCGCTGGCGATATATTGATTATATTCGGGATACCATTCATACCGCGCCGAATCCAGGCCATACTGTTGCCAGAGGTGAAACTTAAAACTGTTGAGCTGCTCGCGATTGGGATTGGTGACATCCACCAGAATGACTTCGTGGGTGGCATTGCCAAAGCGGCGCGTGCCATAGAGCAAGGCCACTTCAAACGTTTGCTCGACCCGTTGCAAGGCCGTGCGCATCGCCTCGGGCACGCCGTCAAACAGGCCATGCAAGCTGCTGTAGCGGATCGTCAACCCGTTGCGCGGGGTGACCAATCGCTCCATCTCGGTGCTGTCACCCGCGTTCAGGGGGCCGACCAGAACAGTGCGCGCCACATGCTGCTGATAGGCCTGGGCGCTGAGCAGACCATCCAGCACAGCCCCGATCCCGCCGACCTTGACCCCGGCTTCATGGGTGGCATGTACCAACAACGAAATTGTCTGAGCCATAAGCGAGCCTTTGCGTGATGTCTCGAACGTCATGCGTCATTCACAATTTACCATTGAGCATT
>CAZIRP010000012.1:69336-102253 GCA_964541665.1 uncultured Caldilineaceae bacterium
CCTTTGCGTGATGTCTCGAACGTCATGCGTCATTCACAATTTACCATTGAGCATTAACCATTAACTATCGGCTACTCACTCTCCGCCACGTCCTCGTCTGCTGAGGGATCATAGCGCAGAAGGCCGCCATTGGCTGCGCCCACCCAAATTGCGCCCGTTTGATCCACCAACAACGTGCTGATCTGCGGCGAAGGCGGGCGGATGGCACCGGGTGGCGGGCCCCATTGGTCGCCATCAAAATAGAAGAGGCCATCCCCGTTGGTTCCCACCCAGATCGTCCCATCCGGCGCGGCGGCAAGCGCCCGCACCGCATAGCCGGTCAACTCTGGAATGGAGATAAAGCGATCCGCTTGTAAGCGCGCCAACCCTCGATTATGCCCCACCAGGATCTCTCCTTCGGCGGTCCGGGCGAGGGCAGTGATTGTGTTGCTGGGCAGCGCGCTATTTTCCATGGTAAACAAACGCAATTGATTCCGCTCAAAGCGCAGCAACCCCGCATCCACCGCGCTGATCCACATCATCTCTTCATCCACCAGCAAGGCGATGATCTGATTATGGGGCAGGTTGCTCGCTTCGGTCAGGTTAAAAAACTCGCTGCCATTCCAGATACTCAGGCCGGCTTCGGTGCCGAACCAGGTGCGCCCCTGACTATCGGTGGCAATCGCCTGCACTAGGCTCCCCGCCAGCCCATCCGCCACGGTATAACTTGCCCAACCCAAGCCATTAAAATAGCTCGCGCCGATCGCGCCATACCAGATGCCGCCCTCGGGTGAGGCGTGGAGCACCTCGCGCGTGGCCGCGGTGAGTTCGCTCTCATCGCGGGTGAATTGGCGCACCGTGGCATTCGTAATCGGGTTGAGCGCCTGGATGCCCTGCTCGCTGGCGATCCACAAATTGCCATCGCTGCTTTGGGTGATGCTGTGAATCTCGTTGCCAACAATCGGCTCATTTGGGATGGTGAATGCCCGCCAGCGTCCGCCGAGATACATACTCACGCCACCACCGGCGGTCGTGTAATAGATCGCACCGTCGGCCCCAATGGTCAGGCTGGTCAACTCACCCGCGACCATGCCAGGCTCACCGCTGAAAAATTCCAGACACTGGACGCGCACCGGGTCAAACTGGCAGATCTCGCCTTTGTTCGAGCCGATCCATAAGGTGTTGTCATCGGCAACAGCCAGGCCATTGAGCGCGCCGCTGGGGAAGCGCGAAACCAGCACCTCGCGCTGATCATAGATCGTCCAGGTATCACCGACGACCTTGTAGAGCGCGTCCTGGGCACCGAGCCAGACCGTGCCCGCCTCATCCACCACCATGCGGCGGATTTGATTGGTTTCGAGTGCGCTGGTGGCTTCGTCGAAAAATTGTGCTTCGCCCTCGGCAGGCAACACCGAAATACCGAGCCCGGAAGAGACCCAGATCGCTTCCTGGTTGCCAATCACGGTCATCGCCTCGACCAGATTATTCTGTAAGCCATCGTTCTGGCCAATATAGCGCCAGGTTTCTGCATTGGCATCGAAGAGATCCAGGCCATGTTGTTTGTAACCGACCACGAAAAAGCGATTTTCGGCATCGCAATAGAGCGCGGTGACATCATCAAAGCTCATGCCGCTGTTGCTGCTGTTCAACACGCGCCATTCGTCGGTCTGGTTGTCAAAAATCTGTAAACCGGCTTCGCTCCCAAAGACAACCCCAAAGCCGCGCAACGGGCAGTTGATCACCGACGTGGTTCGGTTGGCCGCAAGCCCATCCAACGTTGTGAATTTGGTATAGGTGCCATTATTTTTGTTCCAGGCAATCACCCCGCCGTCGGTCGCCACCCAAATGGTGTTGAGCGCGGCAGTGACGCTATTGGCCACATTGGCGTTGCTATAGATGCGCCATGCGGTGTTGGTGGTGGGCTGGGCAACCACAGTTTCTGCAGCAGGGAGCGGAATGGTGGAGCCCACGCTTGCACGGTCTGGTGGCGCAGCAGTTGGGGTGGCGACCAGCGCTGCCAGGCCAGAAGGTACCTGGGGGACAGCGACCGTGGGCGCAAAAAATGTCACCGACGCCAATATTGCCTCGAATTCCGCGGCAACTTCGGCCACATCGGCGGGCGCGGCGAAACCACTCATCGCAAACCATTGATCCGCGGTCGGCTGGGCAATGACGATCCACCCGGTGGGCTGGGCCGCGGCTGGGGCATCCGCCAGTTCGAAGCGCAGCGCCTCTTCACCGGCCACAGTGATCGTCACCGGTTCACTCGCCAGCAGATCCTGCTCGGCAGCCAATTCCGCGGCCAAATCCAGCCCATCAATCGCCCCCACCCCGCCCATGAGTTGGAATTGGGCAGCGGCAGCGCGGGCAGAAGCGGAACTCAGCGTGACCATCTCCTGCGTGACCTCGACGGTTTGGCCAGAGAGCGGCTGAAAGCTGAAGCCACCGGCCCCGATCCGCTGGATATTGCCCAGCGCAACCGTGGGGACTGGCGTGTGAGTCGGTGTCGGGGAGGGCTGAGGGGTCGGCGTGGCTGGCGGTGAGGGTTGGAGCGTCGGCGTTGCCGCGGGTTCCAGCCGGGTGAGGGGTTGATCTTCACCGAGTGGATTGTTTACCCAGACCAAACGAACCACGCTGATCAGCGCGAGCAGCAATACAATGGTAACGACGGCCCAAATCGAGCGAAATATTGACGAGTGGAATTCTGCCGGCTTCTTCATAACTGCGACTTCGGTGGGTAGGTAAGAACCATCCTGAGTATGGGTACGGGGCTCGGGTTCTGCCCTGCAGGCGAAGCCCCGCGCAGATTTTCAGGATAGCATCTATGGATCTTTGTGCGCAGTGTATCACGCGTTGCCGGGGAGAACAAGTAAGCCGGAAAAATGGGGTAGCTAGGCACTATGGGCGACCAGCACTTCCCGCTGCTTGATCACGCGGTCCACGCGATGGCCCAGGTGGTCGTAAGGTGGAACGTTGCGAACCTTGAACGAACTACTTTGCTCGACGAGCTCGATCATCTCGCTGCGGGGAAAGCGGGTGGCATCCCAACTAAAGACCAGCGCCCCACCGGGCAGCAATAACTTCGCCCACACCGGTAAGCTACGCGTCAACAGCTCGATCAGCGGGCCATTGTGTTGAATGCCATAGGGCAGATCAGTGACGATCAGGTGGGGTTTGAAGCCGGGCAACAAGTCAGCGCTATGGACGGTGTCGCCCAAAGCGAGGATGCACGTCTGCGGCGGCTTGCCCAGCGCGCAGACCCACCGTCGGCCCAGTTTTTTGAAGCGCTCTTCTTTGATCTGGCAGGCGATGCGCGCGTCGCGCAGAAAGTCACGCAGAAAGACCACCGTGCTCTGCACGTCTTGTTCATTCTGTTCGACACCAGCGACCGTTGCCCCCAACATCAGGCCGGTGAACAAGGTCGTGCCGCCGCCCGCTAATGGATCCACCAGGCGCAACGCGGGCCAGGGTTGATCGGCAAACTTGCTGCTAAAGCGAGCCAGATTGCAGAGAAAATGGGTGAAGAGTTCGTTGGTTTTGCCCCGATAGCGGCGGGCACTTACCAGTTCTGCTGGCAGTGCAGGAACAAAACCGGTCTCCAAGGGCCGCAACAATGGCCCGGTCACCTCGCCGATCTGGTCGAACCACTCGTAAAAGGCTGTGAGGGTTGCGAGCGTTCCCAATTCATAACGTTGCATCGCGTCGGGCAGCGTGGGCAGGGTAAAGCGCACATAGGCCTGCCCGGCCAGCGTAACCGGCTGGGGCTCGCTGATCAAGCTGGCCAGCGGGCTGACCTGCAATTCCAGCGGGGCAAGTTGCGCAGCAAGATTGGCATATTGGGTGCTGCGCTGCGGCGCAATCTGAGCGAGAAACGTGGGCATCGAAATTATCAAGCCACTCCTATCCCCGTTTGGCCAGCCCTCGGCGCTGATAGACCTCGGCGGCTTCACGTACCCAGGCCGCGTTCAACGGCGCGCCATAGGTTTCAGCCAATGTTTGCGCCAAGGTCAACAATTCTTCATAGGTCGAGCGGCCCGGCCGCAGCACAGTGTACATGCGCAACAATTCTTCATTCGGCACAGCGGTCAACTCGGCAGCGCGCAGCAGATTTTCCGCCAGTTGCGGGAAACCAGATTGCTCGGCCACTGTCGCCTGGGCGCGCAACGTCGCGGCATTCACTTGCAGATCCGCCGCGGTCAACTCGCCCGCCACCGCCGCGGCCAGCGTGACATCATCCAACTTGCGGCCACTGGCAGCCTGAAGCTGATCCGCCGCGTGGTCGAGGAGAGGGTATTGGGTATTGGATATTGACATAGTTCATTTTCTCAGAACGTGAAACCGTCGAACGTGATAATTCACGCATCACGTTTGACGTTTCACGCACTATACATCCGGCTCCCAGTCGAAAAAGAGCTCGGTGGGCGGCTTGTCCTGGATCTGCTCGGTTTCGCGGCGATGCAGCAGCGCGGTCTTGACGATCAGCCGCAGTCGCGCCCAATTGTCGATCTTCACCGCGACCGGTCTGACAGGCAATTCCTGTGCATACCGGGCCGCGTTGCGTCCCATGGCTTCGTAATGTTCCAGAGTCAAGCTCGGGGATTGCGGAAACAATTCGAGGTTGTTGAGCCGCGCCAACCCTTGTTTGTGGATCACCGCGGTACCGCGCGATTGCAAGCCAATCGCAATGCCCGACCCGCTCAAGCCAGCGCCGATGTGCCCAATCGCTGCACAATCCGAGCTTTCGTACACCTTCACCACTCGGGCGATCATGCCCTCGCTGGCCACCCCGGTGAGGATCGCCTTGAGCACATCTTCATGCTCCAGACCGCCGATGGTGCGGGTCAGCGCGTCGTTGAACGCTGGGCCAACCGCCACGATCACTTCACGGCGTGTGCCCGGTTTGATGGTGGTCAGCTCAACCAGTTTGTCGCTCGGTTCGCCGATCTGAGCGTCGATAAAATCGCGCGGCGACTTGGCCTGGGGGATCGCCTGGATCTCGTCCCAGCGGCCATTTTCCACGCGATAGCCCGTGCCCGGCCCGGTGTAATCGTTGACATCGTTGATGCCGCTGAGCACGTGAAAATCCCGGTCAAAGATCGCGGATGGTTGCAGATAATCCGCGGCAATGCGCTGGCGCCCCATTTCCAATAAATTTTGCGCGGTGGTGGCAAAGCCGCTTTTGCTGAGCGCAGCGATGATCGTGAGCATATCCTGCTCACCGGCCAGAAATTGATCCGCCGCGGCCAGGTCGGCGATGATGTCGCGCTCGGGCATGTCGTCGCTGCTGTGCGCCAGCACCGCCGCTTCGACCTCCTCATCGGTGATCGGTGGGAAGCCCAACTCGGCGTAAACGGCCTGGATCGCCCGGGCTGCCTCGCGGCGAATGGTCAATGCCTGCTCCTCGCTGATCGGGCGGATGCCAGCATCGACCTGCATATCGCGTTGCAGCACGTTGTAATCGTCCAGATCTTCGGCGTCGAAATTGCCGCCGCCAAAGAGATTGTCCCGCTTGGGCATGACGCTGTAACCGGAATGGACAAAATCGGTGCCGGGGATAAATTGCAGCATCAACTTGGCCGTTTTGCGGATCTGCGAATGCGAGGCCAGTGCATCATTGCCCGACGCACATTCCAGCCCCAGCATCGAGGCGATCAGGTTTTCGGCCAGGACTGCACGCACCCCGCCGGGCAAGGCTTCGGGCAAGGCAATACAGGAGATCGAGCCATTTTGCACGCCCTGACTGCCCGCGCCACGCACCACCAGCAGACAGCGCGCTTCCAGATAGAGCATCGACTTTTGCTCAGCGTTGCCCATCAACGCTTCGGAGCCGGTGCCCGACGTGAAGCGCACTTTGACCCCGCGCGAGGCATAGGCCGCGCCCAAAAAGGCCTTTGACCAGGGCGTGTCGTCGCCATCCACAAACGTGCGTTCGGTGCCATAGACCGACAACGTCTCCGCGTAGGTGGTCAAGCCCTTCATCGCCAGCTTGAGCCCCAGCGCCTCTTCGACCGCGCACTGGGTCAACACCCCCCCACGCCCGGTCTGCGTGCCGATCAGAATGGCCAGCGCGTTGAACGGTGCATTGCGCGCCACCCGCACTGTTGTCTCGACTTCGGCAAAGCCGCGCAGGCCCGCTTCGGCAGCGTCGGCGGCCAGCAAAGCCGGATGTTCACGCCAATTGGTTACGTGTGCCTGGTTGGCCGGGGTGCGCCGCACCCGCATCTTGGCGAGCCCGTTCATCATCTCCAGCACGTTCATGTGGCGGATGATGTCGCACAGTTTGGCGGGCGTGCAGCCATCGACCAGGCGCCGTACCTCACGCTGCGTCACGTTGATGTCGCTCAACATGCGGGCGATCTGCCGCGAGGGCGTCGCCATGGCTTCCTCGGCCACGGCCAGATTGAGCGCATGGTCGGCGATGAAGAGATCGAGCGTGTCAAAATCAGGCCGCGCTTTGCCGTCCATCTCGGCTACGTAGGGACCATCCGACCCCTGCTCGATGCGCAAACTCGGCTGCGGATCATACGGGCTGTCGACGACGATCAAGCCGGCTTCGGGCCAGGGCTCGACAAAAGTCTCTTGGTTGATCTCGCGCGCGGCGAGGGCGGCAAAACGTTTAGAGTGCATGGGATAAACTCGCAAGCTGCTCGAAAATCTCTATGAATCTCCCTGAATCTCTACAAATCTCCATAAATCCCTGACAGCCTCCACCAGCATGGAGAGCAATGAGATTTACAGAGATTGGGAGGTTCAGTATATCACGCGGTGGGCAGACCGGCCAGGGCAAAGGCGTCGTCTTCTGGTGCGTAGCCGAGGATTTCGCGGGTGTCGGTCAGGTCCATGCGTTTCCAGCGGTTGTTGCTGACGCCATGGAAAACGCCAAAGAGCAGATCATCTTTCGCCTCGACGGCCTTGGTGACCAACTGCGTCAGGTCTTCCATGGTGATGATCAGGTCGATGTATTCGTGTTTTACATCGTAGCGGTTGTCATAGCTGGGGTCTTGGCCAGGGCGATACGAAACCGCGGCAAAGCGCAGACAGAGCGACGAAAGCTTGTGCGCATTCGAATAATAGCGCGCCAACGCCTCGCCCCAACATTTGGTGGCCCCATACAGGTTGATCGGGTTGACCGGCATCGACGTGTTGACTTGTTGATCAACCGGGTAGCCAAAGACCGCGTTGATGCTGCTGGCAAAGATGATGCGGCGGCAGCCCGCCTGGTGCGCCGATTCAAAGGCATTGTACGCGCCGATCACATTGCTGGGCAGCAGCGTCGTCCACGGCGCTTCCATGCTTGGGTCCGCGCCGAGATGGACAACGGTATCGACCCCATCGCACAGCGCGCGAATCGCGGCAAAGTCCGACAATTCCGCTTTGACAAAGGGAAAGCCAAAAGTTTCCTTCGGCTCGTTGACATCGGTCAGCACCAGATCATAGGTGTCTTTCCACTGATTGGTCAAAAATGAGCCAATCCGCCCGGCCGCGCCGGTGAGCAAAATTTTGCGTTTCATGGGAAGTGGTTCCTCGGTAAATTTTGTTTGGTTACTCAATGATGGGTGATGGGTCAAACGTGATGCGTCAAACGTCATTGAGCGAGTTACCCCCCACACATGACGTTTGACGTTTCACTTACCAGTCAATCGCCGCGCCATCATCCGGGTGATAGCTTTCGGGATTGCGCCAATCATGCCCGATCTTGTCGGCCATGGCTTCTTCGTCCAATTCGATGCCCAGGCCAGGCCCAGTGGGCAATTCCAGATACCCATCCTTAAAGGTGAAGGGGGTTTTCAGGTAGCCTTCGCCAAAGGTTGTATGTTCCTGCGCCAGAAAATTGGGGATCGACGCATCGACGTGCAGACCCGCAGCCAGCGAGATCGGCCCGAGCGGGCAGTGCGGCGCGATCCCAGCGTAGTAGGCTTCGGCCATGCCAGCAATGATGCGGGCTTCGAAGATGCCGCCGCAGTGCGAAATGTCTGGCTGGAGGATCGACGCCGCGCGCTTTTCCAGGATCTCGCGGAAGCCCCATTTGGTGAAGACACGCTCACCGGTGGCGATCGGAATGTGCGTTTTGCGCGCCAGATCGGCCAGCACATCCACGTTTTGGCATTGCACCGGCTCTTCGATAAAGAGTGGCTGATAGGGCTCCAACGCCTTGATCAGCAGGCCAGCAGTCTGGGGACTGACCGCGCCATGAAAGTCGATGGCGATGTCGATCTCGTTGCCCACGGCCTCGCGGATGGCGGCAAAACGCTCGACCACGCGACCCACAAAGCCGGGCGATTCGATCATGCGCGCGGGGCGGCCCCCGTTCGGGCCTGTTTTCAGGGCGAGAAACCCTTGCGCCACGGCTTTTTTGGCATTCTCGATTGCGTCATCGGTGTTACGCCCGCCAATGCCTTTGTAGACTTTGATGCGGTCACGCAGGGGGCCGCCGAGCAGCTTATAGACCGGCACGCCCGCGGCTTTGCCGGCCAGATCCCACAAGGCGTGATCGATGCCGGAAAGCGCGCTGGTCAGGATCGGGCCGCCGCGGTAAAAGGCGTGTTTGTAGAGCGATTGCCAGTGATGCACCACACGCGTTGGGTCTTTGCCGATCAGCGAAGGCTCCATCTCGGCGATGGCTTGGGCGACGGTCAGCGCGCGGCCTTCGAGGATCGGCTCGCCCAGACCGACCAATCCTTCGTCGGTGTGAATCTTCAGAAAGAGCCAACGCGGTTTAACCAGAAACGTTTCGAGCTTGGTAATCTTCATTGTTCCTTACATTCCTTCATTCTGAGCAATTGATGGAGATTTGGAGAGGTTGGCTCAGGTGTATGATGACAAAATCTCCGTTATCTCCGTAAATCTCTCTATTGCTGGAGCAACTAACTATTGATTAACGCCGCAATTTCGCGGATCAACAACGGTAGATTGGGCTGTTCAAAGCTCAAGCCAGGAGCCGGGATACGATTGTGTTTGATGTCGGGTGGCACATGTTTGTGATGGGGATGGGTACTTGCCAGGGTCGGGTCGTTTGGGTGTGGCTGCGGATCGTACCACGCGATCTTGTCGGCATTGTACCAGAGTTCGTACCCGTAAAAGTCAATATGCACAGGGCCAGTGTCTGTAGACAATTGTTCTGCTATTGCAATCCGATAGCCATGCGCAAAACGCAACTCACCCTCGACCACAGCGGAGCGCTTGCCCAGCCGAATCACAACGAGGGTTGAATGGACAATTGTCGGAAATTGTAATTTCAGCGTATAGATAAACTCTTCGTAGTCACGCAGCGATTGGAAGTGGTTCACGATGCGCTGTCTTTTGAATTACATCTGCCAGAACAGGGATTTGTTGGCGAGCGTCCCTGATCGCCTGGCTGTATTGTTCACGCCGACGCAAGAGCACTTTATAAGCACCGGCCCAAGCCGACCAATCCATGACCCAATCATCATCGGCGGGCTCCTCACCGTTCATAAAGGATTCATAAAATGTTTCAGAGAGGACACCATACTTCCGCTCATAGACTTCGCAATGGGCACTCAGTGCGTGAATATCGTCGATAATCTCTTGCAAGGACATGGTGTGATTTATCATATTGTCACCCTCATTCACATCAAAACCACCACTCATCTGACCAATTGTAGATGATTCTGGCCGGGGGTGCAAAGCAATGGGGATTGGTAGAGATTGGCTCGGTCGTACAACAAGACAATCTCTGTAAATCTACCCAATCCCCACGAAACCCTACGCGTGCGATTCGCGATCCACCAGCGAGCCGGACGAGCCGACCAGGAAGTCAAAATCGACGCCCAAGTGGGCTTGCTGCACATGTTGAATGTACATGCTGACGTAGCCTCGCTCCATGCGCGGGGGCAGCGCTTGCCACGCCGCACGGCGCCGCGCCAATTCCGCTTCCGGCACATCCAGATGCAAGCGGCGCCCGGCCACATCCAGCTCGATCCAATCGCCGTCCTGCACGAGGGCCAGGTTGCCGCCAACCGCGGATTCGGGCGAAACATGCAGCACCACCGTGCCGAACGCGGTGCCGCTCATCCGCCCATCGGAGATGCGCACCACATCGCGCACGCCACGGGCCAGCAATTTTTGGGGCAGACTCATGTTACCTGCTTCGGGCATCCCAGGGTAGCCGCGCGGGCCGATCCCTTTGAGCACGAGCACGGAATTTTCATCCACATCCAGATCCGGATCATCGACGCGAGCGTGATAATGTTCGATGTCCTCGAAGACCACCGCGCGCCCGCGATGGTTCATCAAGTGGGGCGAGGCCGCGGATGGTTTAATGATCGCGCCATCTTCGGCCAGATTGCCCCGCAACACCGCGATCCCAGCTTCGGGCTGCACGGGCTTGTCGAATTCGGCGATCACATCGCGATTGTAGCAGGGCGCGCCCGCGGTATTTTCGGCGTGGGTTTTGCCATTGACCGTGATCGTATCCATGTGCAGGTGCTTCTTCAACTCCTGAATCACCACTGGCAAGCCACCGGCATAATAAAAATCTTCCATCAAAAACTCGCCCGACGGCATCAGATTGACCAGGAGCGGCAAGTGGCTGCCGAGCTGGTCAAAATCGTCAAGCGAGAGCGGAATACCGACCCGACCGGCAATCGCCAAAAGGTGGACGATCAAGTTGGTGGAGCCCCCCACCGCGGCGTTGACCATGATCGCATTTTCGAAGGCTTCACGCGTCAAGATTTTGGAGAGACGCAGATCCTCGCGCACCATCTCGACGATGCGATTGCCCGCCAGGTGCGCCAGGCGTTTGCGCCGCGCATCCGCCGCGGGAATGGCAGCACCACCGGGCAGGGTCAACCCGAGCGATTCGACCATACAGGCCATGGTCGAGGCAGTGCCCATGGTCATGCAGTTGCCATCGCTGCGCGACATACAGGCCTCGGCCTCGGCATATTCATCCATGCTCATCACCCCGGCGCGCAGATCGTCGTTGAACTTCCAGACATCCGTGCCCGAGCCAATATCTTTGCCGCGGAATTTGCCATTGAGCATGGCCCCGCCAGAAACGACAATCGTGGGCAGATCCACACTCGCCGCGCCCATGATCGTCGAAGGCGTGGTTTTGTCGCAACCAGTGAGCAGGACCACCCCATCCAGCGGATTGGCGCGGATCGTCTCTTCGACATCCATGCTCGCCAGGTTGCGGAAGAGCATGGTGGTTGGGCGCATCAACGCTTCGCCCAGCGACATCACCGGGAATTCGAGCGGGAAGCCCCCGGCTTCGTAGACGCCACGGCGCACACTTTCGGCCAGAATGCGGAAATGGCCGTTGCACGGCGTCAATTCGCTCCACGTATTGCAGATGCCAATCACAGGGCGATCTTTGTAGAGGTGGTGGGGATAGCCCTGGTTTTTGGTCCAGCTGCGCGCGACAAAACCACCAATGCTGTCGCTCTCGAACCACTGCGCGCTGCGCAATTTGCCTTCTTCAGCTTGTTTACTCATAACGGTTTACCTTATGGGTTTATCCGTAAGATCTGCGTCCAGGTGGGCTGGGAAGCCAGGCTGTGCGAAGCGCAAACCAGTTTACGGATATTGTCGGGAAAGAGGGATGGCAATTTCTGTTCTACTATAATGATAGTTGCACCAAACAGCAAAATTGCGTAATCGACAGACAGGAGGCGGTGCGTTTTTTCACAAAGAGGAGAAAATTTATGGTTGACAAAGTTCAGGTGGCGTGGGGGCGACGAGCCGCGGAATTGCTCTTGGAGCGGATCAACGGTCTTGCGCCGCCCCATGGACGCACATTTGCCATGCCTTACCAAGTGATCATTCGGCGCTCAACGTAGTTACGAACAATCTCTACAAGTCTCTGTAAGTCTCCGTCGATCGCTATCATTTTGGGAGCTTTGCTGAGATTCGGGGATTTACAGAAATTTTTGTCACCGTTTAAGGGTGAAGGCTATTTGTGCATTATGCCGTGGTTGATCGGCTTTGTGGCCGAGCTGATCCTGGCCTCGCTGATTCTCAGTTTTACCTCGTGGTGTCATGCCCAACTTTGAGGGGATCTGGACTCGGTACATCGAGAATGAGGAACGCCCGCTGGATGCGCTCGTGCAAGAGGCTGCGGATCTGGCCCAAGCCTGCCTGGACGATTCCTACGCCAACTCGTGAACCGCCAGCCGCGGTGATCCAAAATCGTGTCCGGTAAAAGCCAGGTTTCTGCGAGAAGCCTGGCTTTTCTGAGCGCGGGCCTCAACTGTTCAGGGCCGCACGATACAGCGAAACCCAACGTGGCTGGCTCCGGTATCGATCATCTGGGCCATGCGCGCGGCGGGGCGATAGCGCTGGCAATAGTTCGGCGCGCACAGGTGCGACCCGCCTTTGATGGCCTTGCGCGGAATGCGGATGTGGGGCTGCTGGGGATCGTAGCTCTGGTCGCGCGCGCCTCCGCGTGGGTTCTCCACCGCGCAGCAAGACTTGGCCGGGGTCTGGGGCAACTCGTACCAATCGCCGGTCCATTCCCAGACATTGCCGATCATATCGACCAGGCCGTAGCCATTGGCCGGAAAGACGCCGACCGGAGAGGTGCCTTCGAAGCCGTCACTGAGCAAATTACGATAGGGGAATTCACCCTGCCACGTGTTGGCCATAAATTTCCCCCCTGGCGTCAGTTCATCTCCCCAGGCAAACTCAGCCCCATCGAGACCACCACGCGCGGCAAATTCCCACTCGGCCTCGGTCGGGATCTGCTTGGCGCTCCATTCGGCATAGGCGGCCACATCTTCCCAGGCCACATGCACCACGGGATGTTGATCGCGGCCTTTGAGCGAGCTTTTGGGGCCAGCAGGATGTTGCCAATTGGCGCCGGGCACCCAATGCCACCAGTTGTAATGGTTGTTGCGGTCGATTGGCTGCGGGGGTTTCTTAAAGACAGCCGAGCCTGCCACCAGCATCTCGGGCCTGGCATCGGGGTAATCCGCCGGATTGGGCACACGCTCGGCCAGGGTGACGTAGCCCGTTGCTTCGACAAATTCACGAAATTGGGCATTGGTCACCGGCGTTTTGTCGATCCAAAAACCAGCGACCCGCACCCTGCGGATTGGCGCTTCTTCGGGGTAATACTTGTCGGAGCCCATCAGAAATGTTCCCGTGGGAATCCAGATCATATCGGCGGCGGGTGGTGCCCCGGGCGGCGCTGCCGCGTGTGTGTGTGCAGATAATGGAATCGTAATGGCATCTTCCATTGGCGGTCTCCATAGCCAGCCACGCCAGAGACGTGACTTCCTGAACCTTGAAGGGAAAGCGGAATCCAGGATTGGTAAAAATGGATGCCTGCTCCGTAGACGCTAGCCTGAGATTCTACGCGGTTCCGCGTTTGTGGGGTACAATTCGGACACCGCAATCACTTTCCGGTAGATAGAGTAATATAGCCAGGTACTTTACGGCAGATCAACGCAAGTTGGCAAATATTCGTCACTTGTCCAATCTGCCATCCGCGGGATGCTCAGCAGCGGATTGCCCCGATCTCGCGTAATTTCGCCGCCGGTATGCGATTATCTGTTTAGGTAAGCTGTTCGTTGTCATGATCCGTTTCTGTAGCTTGTACAGCGGTTGCCGATTGCAGTGCGGCAACCCATCCTTCGGTGCGCTCTTCCAACGTGGCGATCTCCTGAGTAGAAAGCGGTAACCCCATGACGTGCTTCAGAAAGATCGTTGCTTCGCCCGGAGTAAAACGTAGATCTTGGGCGCGTATCTCTGTTAGTTGAGTGCGCACCCGCCAACGTGCCAGGGGCAGGGGTGGATCCATGCGAGTAATAATCACGAACGGATGAGGTCATTATAGGGCAAGCCAGCAAAATTGTGGCTTACGAATAGTTGACACTGAGCCGAACAAGTTGGAATTGTCCTGTGGCGCTATCAATGATTATCCAGATTTTGAATTTTCATCTGTGGCATTGCCGGGGACCTGTCAAAACAAGACTCTCTCCCCGGGTTGGGCAGAGAGTCTTTTGACTTCGCTGAGCGCTAGTACACAGGGGTTAGCGATCCATCCCTGCTATCAACCCAGTCTATTCTTGCTCGATCAAGACATTGGTCACTTCGATTGGGGCGGAGCGAACAAAAGTGGTGTAGATCGGGCAACGGGCGCTATATTCAGCGGCCAAAAATTCGGCCTCTTCCGCGCTGGGGCCAGCCACATTCATGGTGACGCGGAAGGCACGCAGACGCGGATTCACATTTGCCCCGGCCACGCCGCGCGGGTCCAGATCCGCTTCGACGCTGGCATTGATGGCATGAAGCGGGATCTCGTTCTCGCGCGCCGCTGCTTCGTAGATCATAATCCCACAGGCGGGCAAGGCTCCGACCAGCGCATCCAGCGGATTGACCTCTTCGTTCGGCCCCTTGATCGGCGGCACCGAGTCGTAGATCCAGTGGTTGCCACGCGCCGAGAGCAATGCTCGTCCGCGCTCAATCAGCCGTCCCTTGACCGCCGGGCGGGCTAGTTCTAGTTCTATCTCTTCGCTCGCGTCCTCTTCATTGATCGGTGTGGCCTCGGTCGTAAAGGGCTCTTGGCGGGCACCATAGACCACATTTGTCACACTGATTGGGGCGGAAAGGGCCAAGGTGGTGTAGATCGGGCAGCGTTGGCTAAAGGCTTCGGCCATTGTCGCGGCTTGCTCCACCGTTGGTCCTTCCACATTCATGGTGACGTGAAAGGCCCGCAGACGTGGGTTGACCTCGGCCCCGGCCACGCCACGCGCGTCCAATTCGCCGCTCGCCGTTGCCGAGATGTGGTCGAGCGCAATTGCATTTTCAACCGCAACCGCTTCGTAGATATACATCCCACACGAGATGAGCGCGCCCAACATCCCATCCAACGGATTGACCGCTTCGTTAGGCCCGTTGATCGGCGGCACCGAATCGTAGATCCAGTGGTTGCCACGCGCCGACATCAACACGCGGCCTGGGCGTACGAGGTCAGCCTTGACCGTGGCTGTGACCAATTCCGGCTCAAGTTCCTCAATCACTTCTGCCTCCTCTTCGGCGGGTTCTTCTTCGGGCATCGGGGTCGAAGTCGCCGTCTGGGCCAGGGTGATCGACGATACGGGCAAAGTAAGGATCGCCAGCCCGGCCATCAAGAGCGCCAAGACTATCCAAAAATGACTCGTTCGCTGAAACATAATCACTCCTTTGTTGTGGATAGGGAAGATACAATTTTAGTTCTTGACATCAATAGGACTTACGCAAGCCTTGACTGAAAAATCTAGGCCCAAGCAAATTTTTTCTCCTGGTAGAGTCTCAGGCGCTGCGTAAGTCGTGATCAGCCAGGGTCAGGATAGATTCTTATTCATGCTTACCATATTCTTCATTCCGCATGATTTTTCCCATCAGCGGCTCCTCTTCCAGCATCTGCCCGATCCAATCGACCAAGGCAGGCCAATCGCGAAAATAACGGGTTTGACCATCGGCAAGCTTTTTCACCTCCCCCCGCCATTCAAACTGGTCGGCGGCAACCTCTTCGGGCCAAAGACGCAGCATAAAGAGGATGGTAGAGTACGGATAAGTGAGCGGCATAGGACATGTCTTCCTCTTTATTGAACGGCCACAAATGAAACTTCACTTAAATTAAAATCCGTTGGCTCAACGGAGCAGTCGCTGTTCCAAACGACTGCTCCGTTCATATCAGCGTTAGGATAGAACTCTGAGTTCACATCCAGCCCCATCGGTTCCAGGACCACTAGATGTTCCTCGAATTTCTATGTAAGCAGTGCCCGCTAAAACCACGGCACTTGGGCTATTCATCGTAGATGTCTGGATAACGCCCGGACCACAATCACGCGAGAAAAAATAGGTTGTTCCGTTAAAAATTATTTCTAACGGTGTCTTTTGTCCATAGTAAGGACTTCCACCTTGAACAATCTGCATATACCCACGCCATAAGGCAATACAGTTTGGGGGATACGGTGGAGCAACCCTAGCTAATTTGAATACACACCCCAAATTGCACCATCCACCAATATGTGTTCCATCCAAGTTAAGCATTGTTCATCTCTCCCAAAACAAAATTTTCCGCACGAAATAGCATACTCAAAACCGATCATGATCATGTGTTCTAACAGCATTCAGATCGGATGGGAACAACATACCAATCGCAGCGTTTCTGGATCGTTTCGTGGCGGGGCGGAAGCGTTTCAGGAACACCAAAAAGGAGCTTAGGAACCGCAGATTTCACAGATTTTTGTTTTCCACCTGTGAAATCTGCGTACTCTGTGGATGAGATTATTGATAGAACCGCGAAGGTCACGAAGCACACGGAGAGGCCACAGAGCCCATGGAGAACAGGAAAAAGAGTTGCTCAGTAGTTTCTCTGGGTCTCAGCGTCTCTGTGTCGCCTGATCTCCGCTAGCCTTCTGCTTTCTGCCTTTGGGGTGATCAGTTGCAAATGGTGGTGAAGAATTGATGATCGGGAATCTGCCAGAAGAGGTCGCGCTGCGTTGGATCGGCGATGGTGGCGGCGCGCCGACCAAGTTGTCGTTGGGCCATGTTGGCTATGCGAATGGCGAGGGTGGGGTCACATTCAACGAGGATCTCGTAACAAGTGCGGTAAATGCGCATGGTTTCGATGGTGGCATTCAGCGTAGCTTCGTCAAGCTGCTGACAAATTTTTTGGGCTTGGGCCACGGCCTCGGTCGCTTGCCCTCGCTGCCGAGCGATGCGCGCCAATCCCGCGGCGGCGTTTAGTGCATAATTGTGCTGCTCCATCTGCTGGTGTAACGCAAGCGCGGTATGATAGTGCGCTTCAGCCGCGGCCACTTGCTGTTGCGCCTCGAGCGCATAACCAAGCCGCGTGCAGGCATGGGCCTCAAACCGTGTATCGCCATGCCCTTGCACCATCTGCAACGTCTCTTCCAAAAGCGACTGCGCCGCGCAATGGTCACCCTGAATATGATAGAGCAGCCCCAAATCACTGCGGGTTTTGACTTGAAAATGATGACTATTGCTTTCGTGGGACATGCGGATGGACTCTTGCAAATCGCACTGGGCGGCGGCCAGCTTGCCCTGCTGCAAAAGGGCTTTGCCGCGATAATTTAGATCAGCGGCCAGGCGGATGTGAAAGCCAGTTTGGGCGGAGATTGCCAGAGATTGTTGCGTAGCCTCTTCTGCCCGCAGATAATCACCCCGGTGAGTGTATAGTACAATCAGATTACTCCAAATATTGCCAGCCAAAGCACGATCACCAGTCTCCTCTGTCAGTCGAAGGCCATGCTGATAATGTTGTTCGGCAATATCCAATTCGCCATTGCCCTGCTCGACGATGACATAGCCAAATTTGTTACACAGGCTGGTCTCGCGGATGCGATGATTCTGTGTGCGCGCCAGTTCCAGGCTTTTTGTCATCAGCGCCATCATTTCGGTGGCAGGCATGCCACTAAACATCCCAGTCGCCGCGGTAAACTCCAACGCTTGCGCTTCCAGATCCAATTCATTAGCGGTGCGCGCATAGGCGGCGGATTGTTGGAAGAGGGTGCGAGCCGTGCGCATCTGCGTCAACGACCACTGGCTCAAGCCTTGTAGATAATAGGCGCGGGCGAGAATGGCTGGCGGTGAACAAAGATGTGCTTGCTCTGTGCCCAGTTGCGCCATGCGAAATGCTTCGTGATATTGCCCGCGATTGCGGTGCATTGAGGAGCGGCACAAAAGGACGCGTGCGTGCAACGCAGACGCATCCGGCGGCAACCGCTCGGCCAGGGCGAGGATCAAATTTGTATTTTGCGTGCGCGCGTCGTCTTTCGCTCGAAAAGCCAAAACGTCATCCAGGGTCAACAGAAGATGGAGTTGGGTTTGCAGATCCTGCTCATCCACCCAATCAAGTGCGCGACGATAGAGATGCTCGGCCTCGCGCAAGGCATTCTGCTGCATTGCCACATGCCCGGCCACTTCAAAAAAATGTACTGCTTGGGGACGTTCCCCCGCTTCGGCATAATGCGTGGCCAAACGTCCCGCGACACCATTGAGATCAGCGGCGTACAGCTTCGCCAACCCCGCGGCCACGCGCCGATGCAACAAACGCCGTCGCGCCTGGCTGATCTCGGCATAAGCTACTTCGCGCAGGCGGTCGTGGCTAAAATCATAAGCATCGACCCCTTGCTCGCGCACGATGCGCCGCCGCCACAATTCATCCAGCGCCGTGACCAATGTCTGTTCCGGCTCGTCGCTGGCGGCACGCAACAGGGAAAAGGTAAAATTGCGCCCGATCACCGCAGCGACTTGCGCCAATGCTTGCGCCGCGGGCGAGATCTGCCCTAGCCGAGTCTGGATTACGGCCAAGATTTTTGGTGGGATCGAGCTGCTATTCGCTGTTGGGGGGATTCTCGTCCACGGCTCGCTCACCGAGAGCGCACTGCCGGCCCGCACGGTTTCGATCAAAAAGAGTGGATGTCCCTCGGTGGTGTGATAAAGATGTGCCAATTCAGTTGCAGACAAGGCAACCCCGGCGGTGCGTGTGGCGAGTTCGGCTGTCTCCTCTGCATCCAGCGGGCCAAGCTCGATGGTACGCAACTGGTCGGAAAGTTGCAAGTGTGCCATCAACGAGCACAATGGATGGTTGGCAATCATCTCTTCGCTACGTACACTACTGATCACTAAGAAGGGGCTATTCTTCAAGCGATGAAGCAGAAAACCGAGCGCAGATAAGGTTTCATCATCGCACCATTGCAGATCATCCAAATGGAGTACCAACGGTTGCGGCGCGGCCAGTAGCGCTTGAGCAATTGCCTCATAGAAGCGTTGTTGCTGCCACGATTCGCGCAACGAACCTGGGACAGGCAAATCAGGCCGCTCGGCCAAGAGTTCGGGGCACAAGTGGGCCAATTCCACCCGCCAGAGATCGGGCAGTCGCTCCAAGACGTTGCTGAGCGGCGCTTGACGCAACCAATCGCTCAAGGGCGCATAGGCGGGCGCACCGGCAGCCGCATAACTGCGTGCGCTCACGGCCGCAATCCCTCGGTGGGCGACAAGATCCAACAATTCTTCGGCTAGCCGAGTTTTGCCAATTCCCGCTTCGCCTTGGATCAGCAGCCAGCGGGCGCGGCCCTGCTTCACCTGACGCCAACCATCGAGCAATTGCTGCCATTCGCGTCGCCGCCCCACCAGCGGAATGCGGTTTTGCGCGGCCACAATTTGTGGTTGTGCGAGTTCGCCGAGATTGAGCAGTCGATCGTAGATATTCTTGGTGGCGGCGCTCGGCTCTACCCCCAGTTCGCGTTCGAGGGTTGAGGCGCAGAGATGATAGAGCCGCAGCGCCGCGGCCCGATCGTTGAGCGCCGCGTGCAACTCCATCAACAAACGGTAGCTGGATTCGCGCAACGGATCAAATTGTAACAAGGTTTCGGCCTGGAGCACTGCCTCTTCATAACGCCGTTGGTCGTATAGCAATGTAGCCCATTGTTGCAGCGCATGGAGATACCGGCTGCGCAATTGTTCGCGCTCAGCGATGATCCATTCTTCGTAGCTGTGCGGGAGCAGATCGCCCCGATACAACGCAAGCGCCCCGCTCAACGCGGTTTCGGCCTTTGCCAACGCCGTGGATTGGAGCGCGGCTTCGGCACTGTCGAGTTGATGATCAAATTCACGCGCATCGACCAGCAAGCGCACGCTCGAACGCCAGCCGATGGTAGCACGGGTGATCTGCAACGCAGTTTTTGCGCCCGGCCAAGCTTTTTGCAATTTATGCAGGATGTTGCGCAGATTGGTGAGTGCTTGCGCCTCGGCGGTGTCCGGCCAAAATTGAAAGGCGATTTGTTGGCGCGTCAGCGGATATTCGGCGCGTAACGCCAAATAGGTCACTAACTCCTCCAAGCGACCTTGATCCAGCCGGATGGGTTCCGCGTCTGGCGTATGGATAAAACATCCCCCCAATAATTCAATCGAGAGTTCTTGCATGATGGGAGTTTTAAGAGAATTTCGCCGGGGCTATGGGCAACCCAGCACGACCGAAATGCCAAGTTCAGAGGAAGCTGGATAGGGACTTTGAGGATGAGATGGCTCCAGGTAAAACCATTGTACCGGAAATTTTGTCAGCGGTCAATCAGTTTACGTAAATGTCAGCTCCCTTGTTTACAAATCGCGTTATTCGGGTTTCAAGCCCGATTTTATGCTCAACCGTAACCGTAAGTTTGGATAATTTAGCCACTCATCGCCAACAATGGCAGTCAGCTTACAACTTTTGTCAGTCTATTCCTAACATACTCTATCTGTTCTCTATGGATTCTCATCATCACAAGCTATAATAAAGTATGGCCCTATCTCCCCTGGGCCCAATCGGCCATCGGTTTTGCTCCTCGCTAACCTCGTAACTTGGTAATTGGCCCTTTATGTTTAACTAGGCTTATGAGACCTATCCACTCCTCGGCGGTCATCTGTCCTACGCTCATTGGACGCGCGGAGCAGATGAACTTGTTGCTCGAATTGAACTCACGAGTAAGTCACGGCCATAGTCAGCTTGCCTTGATCACAGGCGAGGCCGGCGTGGGCAAATCCCGGCTGGTGGCGGAGCTGACAACGGTTGCGGCTCAGCGGGGCGTCAACGTGGTCCAAGGACGCTGCTTTGAACAGGATCGCAGCTTTCCTTACGCACCAGTGATCGATCTGTTACGCGCCTGTTACGGGCAGCATTCGACGGCTGCAATTGAACGGCTATTTGGGCCAATCGCCGCCGAATTGGTCAAGCTGTTGCCCGAGCTGGCATTGTCGTTTCCCAACCTGGCCCCCACCCCGGTCGATGAACCTGAGCAGGAGAAACGCCGCCTCTTTCAGGCCCTGCTCCGGTTTTTGCGCCAACTGGCCACGACCAATGGCGCGAGCACCCAACAGCCGCTCTTGCTCGTCTTTGAAGATTTACACTGGGCCGACGACACCAGTCTGGAATGGCTGCTCTATCTGGTGCGTCATGTGACCACCCAACCGTTGCTGGTTCTGCTCACCTACCGGCATGACGAGGAGCCGTTGAGCCTCAAACAAGTCCTGGCAGCTTTGGATCGGCTTTCCAACGTCAGCGAGTTGTTTCTCGCCCCGCTCACCCCCACCGATGTCAACGAGATGCTCCAGGCGATCTTTCAGCTTGCTCGTCCGCCGCGCGCCGACTTTCTCAACACCCTGTATACGTTCACAGAGGGCAATCCATTTTTTATCGAAGAGGTCTTAAAGTCGCTCATCACCCACGGGGCGATCTATCAGGTCCATAACGAGTGGGTGCTCAAGCCCATGCGCGAGTTGCAGATCCCGCGTACAGTGCAAGTGGCCATGCAGCAACGCATGAGCCAGTTGAGCCCAGCCGCGCAGCAGGTATTGACCATCGCCGCGGTGGCCGGGCAACGGTTTGCCTTTGCCGTGCTGCAGGCCATTACCCAGCAGCCCGAACACGATTTGTTGCCCCAACTGAAGGAATTGATCGCCGCGCAATTGATTGTCGAAGAATCGGTCGAGTTCTTTGCCTTCCGCCACACCCTGACCCGCCAGGCGATCTATACATCCCTGCTCGGTCGCGAACGCAGAGCATTGCATCGTGCGCTCGCCGAGGCGCTCACAACCTGTTATGCCCATGCGCTCGATCTCTACGCCAGCGAACTCGCCCATCACCTTTATGAAGCAGGCCTGTGGGCGCAAGCCCTGGTCTGGGCCCAGCGCGCCGGGGCGCAGGCCGAAGCCCTGTATGCCTATGGCGAAGCCCTCAGCCATTACAATCGCGCCCGCGACTGTGCCGTGCGCGTGGGCGATCCTGCGCAGGTTGTCGTGGCAGATTGCAATATCGGCCAGGTGCGCGGGGAGCGGGGGGAGCACACCCTGGCAATCGAAGCGTACGAGCGGGCCCTCCACGCCACACCGGATCGCGCCCAGCGAGGGGTGATCAAGAGCAAGTTGGGGGCCGCCTATGTCCAGCTCGCGGATCAGCGCAGTGTGGTCTATTTGCACGAGGCGTTGAGCGAATTAGACCCGGCGACCCAGGCCCAGCAGATCAGCGATGCAACACTTTCGCTGGTCTTTTATCATCACCTGTGTGCTCAATATACGCAGGCGCTTGGCTATTTAGAGCGTGTCCGTCCGCACATTGAACAGCGGGCTGATCCAACGAACCTGCAGATATTTTATAGCTGGATGGCGATTGTTTTGATGTACTCGGCCCGGTTTACCGAAAGCATGCCCTGGGCGCGGCGCTGTGTTGCCCTAGGCGAAACCCATCATCATATGCGGGCGCTGGTCTCCGGCTATTTGTATCTCTCAGAAAGTTCGGAATATCTGGGCCGCTGGCAAGAGACCAAAGACTTTGCCAACCTGGGGCGTCAATTCGCGCAGCAGGCAGGCTGGCAGAATATGGAAGTGTGGACCGCGCTGGAATGTGTGGCCGTTGCTTATTATCAAGGCGATTTAACGACCGGCAGCCAGTTGGCGCACGAATGCCTGGCCCTGGCCAATGAACTACACGAACGGCGAGCCATCCTCCACATTGACAAACTCCTTGTGCAAATCGAAACGGCCCTGGGCCATGAAGAGACCGCGTATGTGGTCGGCGCGGCCGCGGTCCAGGCAGTTGATGAGGTCGTCGGGGTGGGCGTCCGTTGTTGGGTGCGGCTGGCGCTCGCTGGGTTGCACCTGCAACGGGAAGAGTGGAACCAGGCGCTGGCCCTGTACGAGCAATGTATCGAGCTTCTCGCAGCCGGCGAGAATCGCATCTTGCAGATGGAGCTTGGCGCGCCGATGGCCGAGGCCTATGCCGCCCTGGGCCGTTTGCCCGAAGCCGCGGAGTTGATCGCCACCACCGTGAGTTTGGCGCGGGCGACGGGTGCCCGCCACTATGAAGCCGTGGCCTGGCGCGTGCAGGGCCAAATCTATCAGCAGCAAACACGCTATGCAGAAAGTTTACTCGCCTATGGACAGGCAATTGCCATCTGCACCGACTTGGGGAGCCGCCTTGAGCTGGCGCATGGCTTTTATCAGCGCGGCTTGCTCCACCAGGCGCAGCAGGACTTTGCGGCTGCCCAGGCAGATTGGGCCGATGCCTGTGCGCTCTGCGAGCAAATGGGGGCCCAGGCCCTGCGCTGGCGACTCCACGCCGCGCTCGGCAAGCTGGCACAGGCCCAGCAGCGGGACGCGGAAGCACAACGCCAATTCGCCAGCGCCCGGGGGATCGTCGCACGCTTGAGCGCCAAGATGAAAGAGGCAACGCATCGCCAAAATTTGGCCCAGCGGGCCGCGGCGCTCCTGCCCGCAGAATCCACGACCGCGGCACGACGAGCTGCCTCGGAGGAATTTGGCGGGCTGACACCGCGTGAACGCGAAGTGGCGATTCTGATCGCCCAGGGGCATTCCAACCGGGAGATTGCCCACACATTGGTCATTAGCGAGCGCACCGTCACCACCCACATCAGCAATATCTTCAACAAACTGGGCTACACCTCGCGCACGCAGATCGCCACCTGGGCGGGCGTGACAGGCTTGTGGCAAGCCGCAGAATAGCCTTCCGCCCCTGAGCCCTGAGCCTCACCCGATCCCACCCATTATCACCCCTGGCTCGCTGATCGATGCACGCGGCGCGCAAGTTAGCCCTAGGCCGTCAGTAAATCGTAGAGTTATACGATGACAGCGCCCCTTTTTTCGTGTTCAATCTTATATAGTTGTAAGTAAACCCCAGAACCTGCCTGGCAATCCACAGAGGCTAAAGCTACAGATGGGCTTTTGAACGGGGTTCTGATAGAGAAACCAGATAAATATCGCATAAATCGTAGGTGCGGTTAGAAACCGCACAGGTAGGCTAGGGCCAGAATATGCGGTTAAAAACCGCACCTACTTGCTCGCTATTTGTGCGATCTCTATTTAATTTCTCTATGAGTTTCACTGACAGGCCAGTAGAGAGCCAGATCGTTGCCAGCAACCGTCCCCCAATTGGTCTGGCTCATATAGATTGTCAACATGCCAGTCACGCCACCGCCTTCACCATGATCATCCTGGCATTTAGTGACCCTCCGGGAGATCATATGTTACTTCAGTACACCAATCAGCGTGTTCGGACGTATGCCCTCATTGTCCTGACGCTATTCTTACTCTTGGGCCTTTTGCTTTGGCCACGTTTAGCAGCGGCCACTACAGACCCCGTGATCGCGGCCTGGGAGAAAGCCCGCGCCGCGGGTTCTTACCACTTTGACAGCAACGTCACCCAGGTCACCATTCCCAGCCCCACCGTGACCAACATCGGGCGTAGCAGCCGGACGCAGACCCTGCATCTGACCGGCCAGGCCGATCTGCGCCAGGAAATATTGACGCTGCAACTCTGGTCCGACCGCGGGAATGTGCTTCAGGCCGAGAGTGGCCTGGCCGTCAAGCTCGAACAGGGCCAAACGTTTGTGCGCCAGCCAGCAGCCGATGGGGGGGGAGAGTGGCAAGTGGTGGAGAGTGGCATCGATGGATTTGCCCCTCAAGGTGATTTTCTGGCCTACCTGGCAGCGGTGCGCGATGTGCAGGCCCATGCACCCGAAACCCGCACCCTACCCGGCCAGGCGATCCACTTTACCCGCTACACCTTTGCGCTTGATGGCCCCGCCTTTGCCAATTTTATGCGCGACCAACTGGAAGACGCGCTGCGGGCCAAGGGTGAATTACCACCCGGGATGCGCCTTGCAGCAGCGGATTATTATCGCCAGATGAGTGGCGACGGAGAATTGTGGGTGCGCGAAGATGGCTTACCCTTGCGCCAGATCCTCAACCTCACCTTCCCCGAACAGCAAGCTGAATTTGTCAACGCGCAGATCGTGGTCGATTTCTACCGCTTTGGTCAGCCGCGGGCAAGCCTGACTGACCTCGCACAGGCGGGAGATTTGGCCGGGCTTGTGGCAGCCATCCCCGCCAGCCTGCCCGCCCCGACGCCCTTACTGCTCACCTTTTCGTTGCTGATCAGCGCGGTGTTGATGCTGCGCCATCGTCGAGCGCGCCCCGTGCAAGTCGCGGTGGCGTCGACGGTCATCGCTAGCCTGATCATCACGCCGCTGCTCAGCACGTTCCAGGCAGATGCGTTCTACGCGGCCCAAACGGCCAAAGCCGCGGCCCAGGAGGATCAACAAGCCAGCAACGAGCTGCAGCAATCGCTCCATACCTTGGGTGACCGGCCCGAGTTTAACCCGCAGGCCAATCCTTTAGAGGCTGGAGATTGGAGACTAGAGATTGGCGTCCAGTCTCCGGTCTCCAGTCCCTCAGGCGCTGCGCTTCAATCCCCCACCCTCCAAACCACCGACGATGGCACTGACAGCGACAACGACGGCCTGAGCGATTTTGCCGAGGCACGTGTTGGCACCTACGCCAGCATCGCCGACAGTGATGAAGATGGCCTGCCCGATGGAGTGGAAGTCAAAGGCTTTTTCTATGCTGGCAAACAATGGTATAGCGATCCGCTGGCCATGGATAGCAACGATGACGGCATCCCCGATGGCACCGAGTGGGGCCGCAATCCCGACGGCTCCCTGCGCGCAATTCCGTTGGACACCGACAACGACGGCATCCCCGACCTGTTTGATCCTGACAATGATGGCGATGGTGTCCCCGACCGGCTGGACCTTTCGCCTTTTGTCCAGGCACCCAACATCCTCAGCGAGCACACACCTTTTAATGTAACGATCAACAATCTGACGCCCCACAAGCCCACCTTTGTGGATTTTCAATTGCGCCCCACGGATGAAAGACATCTCTGGTTTGCCTTCAATGTGTTGGATTGGCCGCGTGACGATCAGGGGCAAGTCATGGATGTTGAGGGGGGCACCTATGCGGACCTGGCAACCGCGGAAGGCCGCGCGGCCATAGCCAATGAATCTGACGGCGATATGAAGTTGATCCCAATGCTGGAGATCCGCCTGCCCGCGCAGGGGGCAAATCTGCCGCCGCAGCGCGACCTCACGCCCTATGGGATCACAGTCAACAATTTGACCGAAGATGGCAGCCAGCAAGTGGCCTATGTGCCGCTCAGTCTGGTGACCGATGACCAGACGGGCCAGCGCGTCGCCTTTTCGGGGCGGATGCGCTATCTACCCAGCGATCAGTGGCCCACTGCACACGAAGTGCGCCTGGCCTGGGTGGTGCAGGTACTGGTCGATCTGGCCTGTAATCCTGAGGATCCACAACAGAAAGCCGCGGGCTGCACCGCGGATGGCTATATTCACAACGTGCCCCAGGTTGTGCAGAGCTATTATGACGACTGGACGCTCACGGGGCTCAATGTCAGCGAGCAACATGGGACCACGACCGCGATCATCTACGAAGACCCGGCGCTCGATGACAATCACCACGATGATAGCGCGCTGTTTGCGCTGACCCACGCCTTCGACGAAACCTTCCTGGCTGCCCGCGACCAAGACAACGACGCCCAACGGGATGTCACCATCGGGACGATTGTCCATAACCTGAACCCCTTGCTGGCGCAATGGGGGCTTCCGAGCACCCTCAAGGTGGCGCACGATAGCTATCCGACTTTCGACCAGGCCGCGGCCTCTATGACGATGACCGGCACCCTCTCGCTGCTGGAGAGTGAGTTCGATGCTTACTGGGAGCGCGACCAGGCCCTCATGCCAACGCTGCTCTATGCCTACGAACAGCACGCGCGCGCGCTGAGTCTGGACGCGCTCCTGGCTGGCTCCGACCAGGCCAATCTTACCCTCAGCCAAACCAACCTGGTTGTTGATTTCGAGCCAGCGAGCCAGCCAGCGATTGAGCCAGTCACTGTGGCCGGGATCAAATGGAGCCATTACTGCCGCACAGAGGCCAGCACCCATTGGACCATCTGCCCGACCGAAATGTATTGGGACGTCCTGCACCAGCGTTATGGGAACGAACATTTGCCCGGCGACCCGGCTGACCCCGATCTGCAAGCGGGGCGGCTGGCATTAACCCAGCTCTATACGCTTGCCCTGCGCCAGGGGATACACAACACCGTCCAGCAGGGCAACACCCTGATCCCGGCTACCTATTCACTCAAGGACGATCCATCAATTGCCAGCACCGTCCGGGGGGCACTCGGCATGGGCCGCATTGGTGTGGTCTTCCTGACCAATCAGGCCGCGCTGGCCAACTTCAATAACAGGCCGTTCGTGGCTCAGGTGGGAAAATGGTATAACAATATCGTCCAAAATACGCGCGGCAATATTCAGGCCTTTCAGGAATTAGCGAATGGCGGTGAGTTTCGCGCCGGTGTGGTCGTCCTGGCGTTAAAGGTATTGGTGGTCGCCGGGGTGCTGACTGCCACCATTATTGCCGCTGGTGCGCTGGGCGGAGAGCACGATACCAGGATAGCGCTGCGCGCCATTGTGCTCGGGTTGCAGATCTTCCTGGCCCTCATCGATCCAGTGCTGACCTTTGTTCGCATGTCCAGCTATGGCGTGTCCCTGGCCTACATGACAGAGTTTATTAACATCTCGCGGACCAGCCTGATCGTCGGCTCAGTCATCTCCAGCGCCGTGGTCTGGGGCTTCTTTATCTACAGCATGGCCGCCAGTAACGTCACACCTTTTAGCCCAGAATTTAACCGGGCATTGACCGAAACCATTGCCGCGACCATCTATCTGATCGTCCTGGCGCTGATTTCGATGACCATCATCGGGCTGATTCTGGTCGGCATCGTTGCGGTGATCGATGCCATTCTAACGGCCATCTGCGAACTCGGGGTGGACGATCTGCGGAAAGTCCCGGGGCTGGGCGGGGCCTGTTTCACCCTGGGTACGCTGGCGATCAAAGCGATTGCCTATCTGCTCTACAACTACGATGTGATGATCAACACGGAGCGCCGCGACCTGATCTCGCCTGGCGCGCCGCAGACCGAGCTGGCCGAGCCCAGCCGGGGGTTTGTGACCGGCAACGAGCTTTCGATCAGCATCCCGATCACGACCAACATCTCGCACAAGAGCCCCGACGCAGCCAATGGGCTGATGATCAATGCCTACCTTTATTTCTTCTCCGCGAGCAACCTGCGTTCCACCACGTTCAACTATAGTTTGTCGCAATTCGACCGGCAGAACTTGAACGCCGGTCTCAATACCATGAGTGGCACCTGGCGCAATGTGCGCGGCCACTACAGGTATGCGGCCACCACCATGTATGGCGGTCACGCCGACACAACGCCCGCCCCCCTCACCGGCATCAACCTGCCCGCGGGGCTCAATCAAACGCCGGAATTTTACCTCAACATCGGCTATGCGCTGCCCGCCTACGAATGCTGGGTAGTGCCCGTGCTGGGGATCATTTCCGCCCCGGTCTGCTATACACGCACCTTTTCTGGCAGGAATTCGACCAGGATCGACACCTTGCATTATGACATCTTCCCAGCCAACTTTGCCGAGTTTACGCAAATCATCACCAAGCCCGACGGGGGCTATGGCCTCGGTTGGGATAGCCGCTTCTCCTCAATTGCGGATGCCGATGGCGATGGGCTGCGCGCCAGCGCTCATGGGGGGCTTGACCCCAACGATGATCCGAACGCCTTTGGCTGGGACACCGATCGGGATGGGTTGACCGATGCCTACGAGATGGAACGCCAATCCGCGGGTTTCGCCTTCTCGCCCATCCAGTGTGACAGCGACGGCGACGGGCTGACCGATCAGCAGGAAGCACGCCTGGGCACCAACCCAGCTAATCCTGACAGTGATAACGACGGGCTGCTCGACAGCGAGGAAGTCTGGCACCAGGTTTATGACACCGCTTCCTGTCAGCCAACAGCAGCCTGGGCCGGCGGCTGGGAGATCGAAATCAACGCCAGCACACCTTTCACGATTCGTGTCACCTCCAACCCGTTGCGCGCCGACAGCGACGGCGATGGGATTGATGATCTGGCCGAGCGCCAATTGGCCCAGCACGCCGACCCCACCAAACGGGTGGACGATGAGCAGCGCCCCTATCATCCCGGTATCTTCAACAGCTCGCCCATCAGGATTTACCCGCGCACCGACAAGCACTATGTGCGCCCCGGCGGCAGCATCATCTACACCAACACCGTGGTGGCAAATGTTGAAATTGTTCCCAGCATTCTTGATGTATCCCCGTCAGAGGTCTTTGGCCCAGCCCCCGCGCCCGCGCTGCTCAACTTTGATCCGCTCGCCTTTAGCGGTTCGCAGACCGTCACCCACCAGATGGTGCTGACAGCGCAGCCTGACCTGACCACGCAGCCGGTGCTGATCGACAGCAGCGTGCGTGCTCGGCTGATGGAGACCGGCCCGGCCACCTTAGGCTGGGAACCACTCGTTCCCCAGCCGCTCGGCGCGGCGGCCCAGCCTGTACGCTTTGGAGCCGCGACTGCATCGCTGCCGGATCGAACCGACGCATTTATCACCAGTGCGCTGCTCTCGGACACGCCGTTACGGGGCGGCACTGGCTTCATCCAGACCAATGCCATTCCCGGTGGCGAGTCTGGTTACCTGGCAAATGATGCCAACAACAGCGGCGGCGAGGCTACCGTGCGCGGCGAATCCGCAGCTGATATTGCCTGTAATAGCCTGGGTACCTGTATGGTGGTTTGGGAAGAACGCGAGCCATGTAACACCTACACCATCCATTATCTTGACGTCATCGTCGCCAATGATCAAAGCGGCGGCATTGAGCCGGTGATCTACTGGGTCACTGACTACAACGACACCAATCCGGCAGATGGTGGCTACGAATTGTTGTGGAATCCTTATGATAATGACAGCCTCAATCTAAACAGCGGAGAACGGGTCGGGCCTAATGCGAATGGCTTCCCCCTCTCAGTTACTGTCTGTGGGGATGGCCGGATCGATGTCTACGAAGCAGACACCGAGACAATCAACCAGCATGACCCGAGCAATCTGGATCGGATCGGCAGTACCCAGCCCAACGGCCCAGATAACACTTTTATCGATCAGGCGACAACGATACCAGTTTTCCAGGACCCCGGCGTCACGTCAGAGGTCACCCTCAACGTGTCGATGCCGCGCAAGAACCTGGACAGAGTACGCGGTGCCCTGGTCGGGCCGACGGGCAACGTGTTGCGCTCCTCCTTTGAGCTTCCCACGTGGCTCTCGGGAACTGCAAGGGCGCACAATTTCCGCCCGGTCGTGGCCAGCGATGGTTACAACTTCCTGGTTGTCAGCGAATTGGCCGAAGAACTCGGCTCAACGCGTACCTTTCTAGATATACGAAGTCTGGACGCCGACGGTAATCTGCTTGGGCAGCCGACGCTCGATCAGATCGAACTCCCGCGTATAGCACCGTTTACAGAGAACAGTGTCGCATTGGATGTCGCCTGGATTGGCAACCGCTATCGAGTCGCACGCAAATTCATCCGCCCGTTTAATGCACCCCAAACAATTACAGTGCGAGATTTTGATCCATCGGGCAATGCACTCGGCACCGGGTGGACAGTGGTCAGCACCCAGGCTGCACCAACCACCAGCGGCCCCAGACTGGCCTACAATCCACAGCACAATCAGACTTTGCTGTTATATCAAGACGTCGGTAGTGGATTGCGCCGTATACTTTTTACTGGTTTGGATCTCACCCCAGTACTTGCCGATGATTATCTATACCAGGAAAACGTATCGCTCCCTATGGGCTCCATAACGACCCCCAATGCAAGTTACAACCCCATGGCAGGTGGTTGGTTAATTGGCGCGGTACGGGCACCGGTTTTAGGGGGCATCGTGTACAGTCTCTGGCACCCCGATCTATCTGGGCGGCTTGTTCCCGATCAGTTGCTGCCACTGCTGCCCGTAACGAACTTTGATACCACCGCGCTCGCCTGTCCACTGGCTTCCAGCACACCGGTGGTCGAATTACGCTTTGAGGAACGGCCCGGCGCGACAACCTTTCTCGATAGTTCTGGCCGAGGCAACCACGCCACTTGCGGTGAATTTTTCGACACTTGCCCAGCGGCGGCACTCCCCGGCGCTGTGGATCTCCTCGGTAACGCCGTTGGCACGCCCGCCTCCGATTATGCGATCCGCTTAAACGGGACTACCGACAGTCTCACCTTCCCGAACCCCGTCAACCAGACTTTTAGCATTGCTTTTTGGTACAAGGCGGCGGACATCGCCAGCGAACCAGATCCTTTCTCCATTCATGGTGGCGGCTTTACTTTGTATATCTGGAATAGTATGCCTTATGTTGAGTTTCTCTCCGGTGGCACAAGCCTAACGGTGAATACCAAGCTCAACGATGGGCAATGGCATTTTGTCGTTGCCACTCGCAATGCCAACGGAGATCTCGCCATCTATCTGGATGGCAACGAGAATGCCATTGCCTCCCGAGTAGGCTCCAATGCGCCTGATCACTATAATCCGATCTCAATCCAGAATGGCGGCACACCAATCGAGCTCGATCAGGTACAATTGTATACCGCGGCATTGAGCGGCAATACAATCCGCGATCTCTATACACGCTCGCTGCAAGCTTACTGTATTGGCACCAAGTACCATCAGGGTGCCTATGATTGGACCAAGCTCGCTGTATCGACGCCAGATGTGCGTGGTGGCAAGCTAACGGCCACCGCCGAATTACGGCTGACCATCGACGGAGACGCGCCGACCACCCGTTTCGGGCTGACAAATAATCAGTACATTCCCAGCCTGGAAATTGTCACCATTGGGGGCTACGCCAATGATGCCACCTCTGGGGTAGCGGGGGTGGAAGTGCGCGTGGATGATGGTGCCTTCCAGCCTGCCCGAGGCGCGGGGGTTTGGGCCTACAATCTGGCAGTCAACCATCGCGAAGGCCCAATCACCATCCACAGCCGGGCTACTGACGTGGCCGGGAATGTCGGCGCACCCAGCAGCATCACCGTGATTGCCGATGGCACGCCGCCCAATCTCACGCTCAATGTGCTGCCGACAACCCCGACGCTTCCCGCCCGCAATGCGGCTGGTTTGTGGTCAGCTACGCTCAGCGGTACAGTTAGCGATCCAGCAAGTGGTGGGCAGCCGGGTAGCGGTGTGGTGCCCAGTTCGCTCGAGGTGCGGCTGGTGGCGCAACCCGGCAACGATGATGCGCAAGGCAATGGCTGGCAGGCTGCGACCCTCAACGGCAACGTGTGGCGCATCGATTATCTGTTCGCCGAAGGCTTACCCGACCCGACTGGCGTCTATACGGTTTCCGTGCGTGCCGCCGACCGAGTGGGCAACCAGACGCCAGACAATGCCGCCACTGGCATCCTGAAACTGGATAGCACGGCCCCGAGTGCGGCCCTCAATACGATGGGCAGCGGGGCCAGCCAGGTGATGGCGGCCAGGAATATGAATCAACTCGCAGATGCTGGCAAGATCCGCTCACTCATCACCGACACTGTGACAATAGGCGGTGTCATCACTGATACGGGCCCAGCGGGCGTGCAACAAGTGGAGATCGCTTTTGTCGCGGTTAAGGATATCGCGGCCCTGCCAGTCGATGTCAGCAACGAACAGGCTCAGCCATTGCTGGATGCAGCGGGGCGCATCTGGTTACCCGCCACCCTGGCGCAGATCGGTGCAGGCGTCACCACCTGGAGCGCCCAGGTGCCCGCGGGCCTGGAAGGCGAATATCAGATCGACCTGCGAGCGAGCGACAGCCTGGGGAACCAGCGGGTTTCCGCCAACGTGTGGCGCGGCCATATCGACACGCTCGACCCCCGCCTGGTGATGAGTGCTGCGGCCACCGGTGTCACCTATCGCGATGCCGCGAGCGGGGAGTTGCGCTATCAGATGCGTTTTGTCTGCGCGGCGCAGGATCGCAACCTGGCCGAAGCGTCGTTCAGCTGTCCTGGGCAGGGGCTGGCCGAACCAGTGCGCTCGTTTGATGACACATCGGCCCTGGCCAATCTCTTCCCGGATCTGGCCCTGCGCACCGGCCTGGCCATCTCCTACACACTTTGGTCAACCACGCCGACGCTGGAAGCCACGGTCAGCGCCTGCGATAGCTTTGGCCGCTGTGCCAGCCTGAGCAACAGCGCCACGGCAGGCACCGTCAGCCC